>JAPPGE010000074.1 GCA_028821455.1 bacterium
GGTCTGCATGGGCAGCCGCTTCAGCCAGGACGGCACCTCGCCATAGAAGTGAACGTGCGATCTTCCTCCGAGTTTCAAGTCGTGGGCGTAGCCGGCAAAGTCGAGGGCACTCTCTCCGCCGAGATGCACTGCGTACTTCATGAGCCATTGCAGGGAGAGCAGCGGAATTGCCCAGGATTCTTCGTGGCCGCCGTGCGCGCCTTCGGGTAGTGGACGGCGGTACACGCCGCGGACGACGCGTTCGAGCCATCCGCGGGCGACATAGTCGTGGATGGACTTGGAATCGATCCCCCGAGCCCTCAGCCATGGCGTATCCACCATGAATCCGGGAGGAACAGCGTCCAGGAGAGGTTTTAGGCGAGATGTTCTTTGATGGTTCATAACCATCTTAATACGTCATAGTCAAAATTCCTGCAAGGCTCAATTTCACGATAGGAGAATATGCATGGTTTTGAACCCTGCAACAAATCACATCTCAAAACATCAATGTTCAGCTTCGCGGCGGAAGAAGCCATGTGCCTTCAGGTGAGCCTTATGGTCAGGCCTTGATTTGCCGCGGTGATTGCCAAGCTGGGCTCAGGCATTCGTCAATCAGTAACTTCAATGCGGACAGGGTGGCTCATCGAAGGCAACCGGCTTGTGCGAACGCCAGCCGTGCCAGGCCGGTGACGTTCCCGGGTGGGCGCGGTCGCGGTGCCGCGCGAATGCCGCTGATCCCTTCATGCGCGGAGTGCGACGCCACCATGGCCGTCTCATGCGACGGCCATGGCATGCATCCGGTGCGCCCCGGGTCGGCACCGTGCACAGGAGAAGATCTGACCCGTTCCGCATTCCGGTTCCCGGAGAACCTTCA
This sequence comes from bacterium, assembly GCA_028821455.1. Classification (GTDB taxonomy): domain Bacteria; phylum Pseudomonadota; class Alphaproteobacteria; order SP197; family SP197; genus SP197. The sequence goes on from JAPPGE010000074.1 coordinate 854, forward strand.
CTCGGCCTGACCGGGGTACCTTGTCGGCAGGGGAACCTCGGTTGACTTCAGGTGCAGGTCGCGCTGCGGGTAGGGGATCTGGATTCCGTGCTCATGGAACAGATCCCACACAGTGAGCAGGACTTCGCTGATGACGTTTGACCGGCCTTCTGAAGGGTCGTTGATCCAGATCCGGATTTCGAGATCCACCGAGCTCTCGCCGAATGACGTGAGCAGGCACTGTGGCTCCGGCTCCTCCAGGACCCGGGGGATGCCGACAGGCGCCCTGCGGCACAGGTCCATCGCGAGGCGAACATCGGACTTGTAGGAAATGCCGACCGGGATGTGGAGGCGCAGCACGCTGTCGCTGTGCGACCAGTTTTCCACCCGCTGCGTGATCAGCTCCTCGTTCGGGATCAGGTATTCGACGCCATCCCGGGTCCGGATCGCCGTATATCGTGCCCCGAGCGAGGAGACCCAGCCGTAGGTGCCGCCGACCGCGATGACGTCGTTCGGCTTGATCGACTTGTCCATCAGCAGCAGGAGGCCGCTCACCAGGTTGGACACCACCTTCTGCAGGCCGATCCCGACGCCGATGCCGAGCGCCCCGCCGAACACGGTGAGCGCCGTGAAATCGATCCCGAGACTGCCAATGGCGACCAGGACGGCAAAGGTCACGAGCGCAATCCTGGCAATCTTGGCGATCAGCACCTGGACCGATGGCGTCAGGCTGTCGGATCCCTTGATGCTCCGCTCCAGCACATTGGCGAGCGCCAGCACGATCCACAGAAGAACACCGAACGCCACGACGCCCTTCGCCAGGGTGAGCAGCGAAATCCGTGCTTCCCCGAACGTCATGCCGACGCTGTCGAGGAGGGCGACAGCGGCATCGAACAGGCCGGTGGCGACCAGCGCGGCCACAATCCAGGCGGCCCAGGCGATCAACTGGGCAAGGAGCGCGTTCCCGACGAATCCGGAGAGCAGACGGATCAGCACCCACGCACCGGTGAGGCTCGCCGCGATCTGCGTCAGGCGGTGTCCGACGAAGTCTGTCTGCGACGCTGTCTCGACTGAGAGCCACAGCACAATCAGGACAACAATCGGTGTCGAGAGCGCAGCGAGGCGCTCGAGGAAGCCCTGGATCCCGATGCGCCAGTCCCGCGGCTGCGTGGCGGAGAGAATGGCGCGGCGCAGACGCGGCCCCAGAATGCGACCCGCCAGCAGCGCGAACAAGATCAACCCGGCCTGCACCGCATTGTCGGCCGCCAGCACATGGGTATCGACCCAGACTTCGAGACTCACCCAAAGCCCAGGCAGGTTCAGTCCCTGGATGAACTCGTCCATTGGATTGACCTCGCCGGCCAGACCGGGGCAGAAGTTCAGGGGAGGAGAACTCCGATCACCATGCAGGCCGGTACGGCAAGCATAGTTTGGCTGTCTGCCGGATCAATCCCTCGGCGACGCCATGGAGTTCGGCCTGGTTGGGAGCGCATCGACCTCGATGTCAGACATCCACAACAGATGCTCAGGCTCAATCCGGTCGATCCGCAAGTTGCGTTGCTCCGACCATGACTGGCGTTTCGCCGGGTACGCTTCTCCGGGAGTGTCCTGCCGACTAGGCGATGGAGGTCACACCTTGATCCCGCCCTCGCATGCGAATGGGCGGACGCGATCATTGTCAATCTGCGGCGAGTCAGCATCGACGCCTTGATGTGCCGGTAGTACGCTTGAACCGGAATCGGCATGGCCCGGACTGGCCATGCCTTCATGAACAATCACGTGTGGGCACCGGTATGACGAAACACCGGCCGGAGGGACCGGCAGGCGGTATACGCATCGGCATCGACATCGGCGGTACATTCACGGACGTGGTGCTGGAACGCGAAGGTGTCCGCCATGCTGCCAAGATCCTGACGACGGCAGCGCCCGCCGAAGGATTCATGGCCGGTCTCCGGGAGGTGATGGATGCTTCCGGAAACGTTGCCGGTGACGTCGGTCTCGTCCTTCACGGCACGACTCTGGCGACCAACGCGCTCATCGAGCGCAAGGGGGCCGTGACGGCACTCTTCGTCACCGAAGGTCACCGGGATTCCTTGGAGATCGCCTACGAGAACCGTTTCGATCAGTACGACATCCTGGCCGATCGCTCCCGTCCGCTGGTGCCGCGACGCCTGAGACTCCCGGTGCCCGAACGGATCAACGCCAGGGGCGAGGTGCTGGTGCCGCTCGATGAAGAGGCCGTCGCGACCTGGATCAATCGCCTTGGTGACCTCGGCGTCGAGAGCGTCGCCGTCGGCCTGCTTCACGCATACGCCAATCCGCAGCACGAACGGCGCATTGCCGCCATGATCGCCGAACGGTTGCCCCATGTGGCCGTCTCCGTCTCCAGCGACGTTTGTCCGGAAATCAGGGAGTATGAACGCCAGACGACTACCGTGGCGAATGCCTACATCAAGCCGGTCATGGCCGCCTACCTCGCCGATGTGGAGCATGCCCTCAAAGAGGCGGGATTCACCTGCCCGTGTCTCCTCATGACCTCGGGCGGCAGCCTCGTCACCATCCCGACGGCACGGGCGTACCCGGTACGGCTGATCGAGTCGGGCCCTGCTGGAGGGGCAATTCTGGCCGGTCACATCGCGCGGGCCATGGGCGATGACCAGGTCGTCAGCTTCGACATGGGGGGCACCACGGCCAAGATCTGCCTTCTTGATCACGGTGAGCCGCTGCTGGGCCGCCATTTCGAGGTCGACCGGGCCCATCGTTTCATGAAGGGAAGCGGCATTCCGCTCAAGATTCCTGTCGTGGAGATGGTCGAGATCGGAGCCGGGGGTGGTTCCATCGCCTCGGTAGACCAGCTTGGCAGGATCCAGGTGGGCCCGCAGAGCGCCGGCGCCGAACCCGGGCCCGCATGCTACGGCAGGGGCGGCGTCGATCCTGCGGTCACGGACGCCAACCTGACCCTGGGCCGCCTCGACGCGGCGGACTTCGCCGGAGGCGCTTTCGACCTCGATCCGCAGGCCGCGGCGGAAGCGATCCTGGATGGCGTTGGCAAGCCGCTGTCGCAGAATGCCATCGAGGCGGCGCTGGGCATCGTCGAGATTGTCGATGAGAACATGGCTGCGGCGGCCCGCGTGCATGCGATCGAACGCGGCAAGGAGATCGAGGACCGGACCATGATCGCCTTCGGCGGCGCAGCGCCCGTGCATGCCCTGCGCGTCGCCGAGAAGCTGGGCATCCGCAAGGTTGTCGTTCCGGTCAATGCCGGCGTGGGTTCGGCTGTCGGCCTGCTGCTTGCGCCGGTCGCCTACGAGGTGGTGCGCAGCCACTACCAGCGCCTTTCCCGCTTCGATGCCTCCACTCTCAACACCCTCTTCGCCGCCATGAGCGCCGAGGCGCTCGACGTGGTGGACCAGGGTGCGCCGGGGCAGGCGGTAAGCCAGCATCGCCACGCCTACGCCCGCTACATCGGACAGGGCCACGAAATCCGCATCGATCTTCCGGACCGGATGCTCACCAGCGAGGATGCAGCGTGGATCGCCGATGCCTTCGAGGACGCCTATCGACAGCAATTCGGCAGGACGGTTCCCGGTCTCGAGGTCGAGGTCCTGACCTGGTCGCTGACCGCGGTGGCAGGTGCGGCCCGTTCTCCCTCCGGCCGAATGGCGCTGTCGGCGACCGCCGACGCCGGTGCGAGGACGTTCCGCGGCATCGTCTTTCCCGGCGGCGAAGAGGCGAGCAGGACCGCCATTCTCCCGCGCCATGCGCTGACAGCGGGAGAAATGGTGACCGGTCCCGCGGCGATCGTCGAGATCCAGACCACGACCATCGTGTCGCCCGGCTGGCAGGGCTCCCTCGATGAAGACGGACATCTCGTGTTCCAGCATGGCGGTGATGTCACCGCCCACCTGGTGGCGGGATTGCGGCACCAGGTGCTGTGGGACCGGCTCATTGCCGCCGTCGAGGAGCAGGCGCAGGCGATCATCCGCACGGCATTTTCCACAACCGTGCGCGAAGCCGGCGATTTGTCTGCAGGCATCTTCGACCTCCGGGGCCGCATGCTAGCCCAGGCGGTGACCGGGACGCCCGGGCACGTCAACGCGATGCCGGCGGCAGTCGGGTTCTTCCTCGAAAAGTATCCCGTTTCCTCCATGAAGGAGGGTGACGTCTTTGTCACCAATGATCCCTGGCACGGCACCGGGCATCTCTTCGACTTCACGGTCGTGACCCCGTGTTTTCGCAACGGGGCCGCGGTGGGGCTCTTTGCCTCGACGGTGCATGTCGTCGACATCGGGGGCCCCGGTTTCGGTCCCGACTCGGGCCAGGTGTACGAGGAGGGTCTGTGCATTCCGATCATGCGTCTCTTCGATGGCGGCGAGGCCAACGAGAGCGTGTTCGAGATCATTCGGGCCAATGTGAGGGAACCGGTGCAGGTCGTCGGCGATCTCTACTCTCTCGCCACCAGCAACGACGTCGGCTGCCGGCGCCTGAGGGAACTGATGGACGAGTTCTCCATGAACGGACTCGAGGAGATTGCCGATCACATCATCACGACGTCGAGGAGCGCCATGCTGGAGATCATCGGCGCGCTCCCTCATGGAACCTGGACCCATGCAATGACTGTCGACGGCTACGACGACCCGGTGGACCTCAAGGCGTCCCTGACGGTGTCGCGGGACGGCATCGAAATCGACTTTGCCGGAACGTCACCCATGTCGCCCTACGGCATCAACGTGCCGATCACCTATACCCAGGCCTACGCCACCTTTGGCGTGCGGTCCGTCGTCGGCCGCGACGTTCCCAACAACACGGGCTCCCTGGAAACGGTCAGGGTGACGGCGCCGGAGCACTCCATCCTCAATGCACCGCGGCCCGCAGCCGTCACCGTGCGCCATGTCATCGGCCAGATGCTGCCCGATGTGGTTCTGGGCTGTCTCGGCCAGGCCTTGCCCGGTCGGGTTCCGGCCGAGGGCAGTTCGAGCCTGTGGAACCCCTCGTTCATTGGCGGTCACGGGGTCACCGGAAGTCACGACTACGGTGACGCCACGCCGTTCTCCGTCACCGTCTTCCATTCCGGCGGCACTGGCGCCAGACCCGGTAAGGATGGCCTGGCGGCGACGGCATTTCCTTCGGGCGTGAGGAACACGCCGGTCGAGATCACAGAATCCATCGCTCCCTTGATCTTCACCCGCAAGGAACTGCTCGAGGGCTCCGGTGGCGAGGGTAGGTACCGCGGCGGAGATGGACAGGTCATCGAGGTGGAGCACGCCGAAGGCGCTCCCTTCGCAGTCCTGGCGCTATTCGACCGCATCGATCATCCCGCCCGCGGCCGTGACGGCGGCGGCAGCGGTGCACCCGGAGCGATCCGCCTTGCCAGCGGAGTGGATCTCAAGGGCAAGGGGAAACAGATCGTGCCTTCAGGGGAACGGCTCATACTCGAGCTGCCGGGCGGCGGCGGCCTGGGAGAGGCCAGACGCGGGGAGACCGATGCCGCCGGCTGATTCCTCCGGGGCGTCCCTGCCACGTGACGTTCGGCGCATCGGCGCCTGCGTGTCCTTCCATGCCGCCCACGGGGGCGATCGCGAGGCGGCTGTCGCCGGCGAGGTCAGGATGACCTACCGGGACCTCGACTGGTCGGTGCGGCGCTGGGCGAAGGCCTTTCTCGCCGCCGGGCTGGGACACGGCGACAGGGTGGCCATGCTGGCGCCCGCCTCGACGGAATGGCTGGCGGTCATGCTCGCGGTCACCGACATTGGAGCCATCTGGACAGGGTTCCATCCACGCTACCGTCTGCCGGAATTCCGTCATGTCACGGCGCTGGCCGGACCGAAGGTCCTCGTCGCCTTTCGCCACATCCACGGCAGGGACTACGCCTCAGAGCTTCGCGCGCTGCGGTCCGAGACGCCGACTCTCGTCGACATGGTGATGATCGACGAGCCGCTCGACAATGCGACCATGGCCGGGACATTCCTTGAAGCGGGCGACCGCATCAGCGACCTCGACCTCGAGAGCCACCGGGATGCCGTGACGGTCGACGACACGGCGGTTCTCATCTTCACGTCCGGCACCACGGGCCGGCCCAAGGCGGCCATGGTCCGCCACCGGGCGCTCCTTGTCGGCGCCACGGTCCAGAACGAGCACTGGCCCATGACGCGGCCCCGCCTTCTTCACATGATGCCCGTCAACCACATCGCCGGGATTGGCATGACCGCCGTTTTCGCCCTGTGGACGGGCGGAACCCTCGTCTTCCAGTCCAGATTCGAGGCGGGCGATCTCTTGCGTTTGATCGAGAAGGAACGGATCGATCACGTCCTGGGGTCTCCGGTCCAGTTTCACATGATGGCTCATCACGCGGACATGGAGCGCCGTGACCTGGGAAGCCTGAAGTTCATCACGTGGGGTGGCGCGCCGATGGCGGCCTCCCTGGTGGAGAGGCTGAACGGGCTGCCAGGCCACCTGTGCACCAGTTTCGGCATGACCGAACTCGGGCTCTACGTCACCTTCACCAGACCCGATGACGAATTCGAGGTCCTGAGCAGCACCATCGGCAAGCCGCACGCCGGTTTCGACATCCGCATCGCCGATGCCGACGGACACATCACGCCGCCGGGAGGCCGCGGAGAGATCCAGGCAAGGGGACCCTGGCTTCTCGCCGGTTACTGGGGCGACGAAGAGGCGACGCGTCAGGCCTATACGGCTGACGGCTGGTTTCGCACAGGCGATGTCGTGCGGGTGCGCGAGGACGGCAACCTGGAGATCGTCGGGCGAACAAAGGAGATGTATATCTCCGGCGGATTCAACATCTATCCGCGGGAGATCGAGGTGGCTCTCGAGGAGCATCCCGACGTCGGCCTGGTGGCCGTCATGGGTGTTCCCCACGAGGTGTTCGGCGAGGTCGGCCACGCCTTTGTCGAACCCCTTCCCGGCGCTCAGCCCGGGACCGGCGACCTCGATCGCTGGTGCCGCGAGCGCCTTGCCAACTACAAGGTGCCCAAGACATTCGAGATCGATCGTGAACTGCCGCGCCTGCCCATCGGGAAGATCGACAAGCAAACCCTCAAGCAGCGCCTGGAGGCCAGGAGATGACACAGGATGAACCCGTCCCCCAGCATGACATCACCGGACTGAAAGAGAGTGTGACACGCCATGGGTTCGGCATGTATCTCGATGCCGTCGATCAGGAGACGGCGGCGGCCATCCGCGAGCGTGTCCTGGAGCAGGCGACCGCCGAACGGCAGGTGAACCTCCACATCACCAACTCTGCCGTTGAACCCGAAGACAGCGTCAACCAGTGGGTTGCCTTCCTGCCCAACAAGGGACCCGTCTTCCGGCACCTCATCAACAACCGTCCGTGCCTCGACATCGTCCGCTTCATTCTGGGTAGGGAAGCCATTCTGTCGGAGTTTTCCGCCCACATCACGTGGCCCGGCAACCGGGAGATGCCGCTCCACATCGACCAGTGGTTCATGCCCCACCCGGTCGAGCCCGGCACCGACTATCCACGTCCCTCCGACATCACGCGAAGCCGCCAGCGCTGCGGCGATCCCGTGCCGGCCACAGGCCCCGTCAACCCGCCGGTGGTCTGCAACGTCATGTTCGCCATCACGGACTTCACCGTGGCGAACGGCGCCACCCGCCTGGTTCCCGGCAGCCACCGCTCGGGCTGCCACCCCGACCCGGCAGGACGCTACCCCACGATCCATGCCGAGGTTCCGGCGGGAAGTTTCGTCGTCTGGGAGGGCCGCACCTGGCATGCCGCAAGCCTCAACACGGGAACCGGCCCCCGTATCGGCATCACCACCTACTGGTCGGCGCCCTTCCTGCGCCAGCTGCTCAACTTCCCCTATGGTCTGCGCCCGGAAGTCGCTGCCGATCTTACCGAGCACGAGCGCGGCCTGATGGGCTTCAGGACCTGGAGCACCTACGGCACCAGCGACGACTTCGAGTCGGAGTGGGCCCGGCCCGGCTCCGACAACACGGGCCCGCTTCCCCGCTAATCAGCACGTGGCCGGACGTTCTCGAGCGGCGGTGCAAGGGCATGCAGCGCCATCGCCGTGACCGGCCCGGCCCCCGGGAAGGTCATCAGCCGCCTCGCCAAACTCCTTCGCCAGACCGGAAGTCTCGGCGTCGAGGGCCACGATCCGGTCGAACAGCGGCGTGGTCAACGCGTGAACCCGATCCGGCAACCCGGGATCCTCCAGGGCCCGAGCCAGCCGCGCGGCGTGGAACGCTCCCTGCGGCGCCACGATGCCGAACTCAGCCAGGTGAGCGCGCGGTGCGTTGATCGTCTGCGTGCGCTGGCGCACAGAAGATCGCGTGCGCGCAACAGCATTCCGCGAGCCTGCGGACTGCACCGATTCCAGCCATCAACGAGCCTAGCCACGCCACCGCGTGACGCGAAGTGCAACCAAGCTTACGACGACGGTCAGGAGCATGATCAGCATGGCCACAATGTTGATCGTCGGGTTGACGTCCATCCTCAGCATTCCCCACAGAAACGTCGGCAAGGTATTGCCGCCGCCGATCGTAAAGAACGTGACAATGAAATCGTCCACCGACAAAGCCATCGCGACCATTGCCGCTCCGATGATGGTTGGACGAATGATTGGAAATGTCACCGTCACGAAGGCCTTAAGGTGAGACGCACCGAGGTCGCGGGCGCCGTGCACGATTCTGTAGTCAAATCCGATCATTCGAGCCTGAACAATGAGAATCACAAATGGCTGTGTAAACACGATATGGGCCAGGATTACGGTGAACAGTCCCAGCCTGACTTCCACGGTGCTGAAATAGGTCAGGAGAGCAACGCCCAAGACCAGCGGTGGCAACATGATCGGCAACATGATGAGGAGCATGATTGGTCCGACGTATCTGGAGCGGATTCGAGCCAATACCATGGCTGCGCTGGTGCCAAGCAGGGTGGAAACGACTCCCACCGTACCGGTGACGATCAGGCTGTTTTGCAGCGCGTCCCAGAAAGCGGGTCTCTCAAACAGTTTTTCAAACCAATCAAGAGTGAAACCGGTGATGGGAAAGGTCACCAATGATCGCTCGCTGAAGCAGAAAAGTACAAGCACCAGCAGTGGAGTGAGCATGAACACCACGATCACAACGGCGAACAGTCGAAGGAGTATTGTGGGAAGATCGCTCATCGCACACGAAACACCGTGAAAATCAACGTGCCGACCATAAAGATCACGACCAGGCAAATTCCGATGACGGTGAATGCCATCGCCGATCCCATCGCAGCATCGCCATGGAATCCAAACTGTAGCTGAATCAGTTTCCCGATCATGGATGTGTAGGGGCCGCCGATGAGCAGGGGTGTTACGAAGTCGCCAGCCGCGAAAATAAGACAGAGAGAAAAGGCGATCAGAATGCCGACTCGACATTGCGGCAGCACAACATCCCAAACCACGCGAAATCGACTCGCCCCCAGATCACGAGCGGCTCGCAATGGCATATCCTCTATGGATCGAAGCGCTCCGTAAATGGGAAGTATCGCCAAGGGCAGGGTGTAGTGGCTTAAGGTGATGACAACGGCAACCGGGTTGTAGAGCAAGAACGTAATCGGCTCATTGACGATGCCGAGGAGCCCCAATGCCGAATTGATAACGCCGGCTTGTCCGAGGATTGTCTTCCAGACATAGATCTTGGTGAGATAGCCTCCGAACAGGGCAATCAGGACGACAAAAAGCAACGGTGTCCCATACCTTCCCGCCTTGAAACGGACGACATAGGCAAAGACGAATGCCAAAGTTGTGACGATCACCGCAATTGTGAACGCGATCTCGAACGTGAAGATGAGGGATACTGAGTGAGCCTCTAGCGTCTTTGCGTAGTTGGCCAAGGATGCATCGGGCATAAGACGGAAAAGACGCACACGCCAGAAGCTGATCACAAAGAAGTAAAGCAGAGGCGCGACGAAAACCAAGAGATATACTGTCAGATAGGGCAGAGCCAACCACCCTCGAGATCGAATGGCCGGAGTCATTCAGTATCCAGCACGCGCTGATCGACCATGTTCCAGACCACATCCACCTTGTTGTCCATCGCGAAGCGATCGCTCCGGCCCGACGGCGGTGTATAGACCGTGATGGCATTGCCAGGCACTTCGACGACGTACTTCATCCTCGAGCCGAGAAAGACCGCATCGCGGACCGTCCCTTGCATCACGACTTTGCCGTCCTCGATCGGAGCGCCGTCGAGCTTCGTCAGCGACATCGCCTCAGGACGGACGACGGTCGCGACCGTCCCGTCGGATCCCTTGGAGGGGAAGGCGGTTCCGGCGTCCAGGACGACAACTCCTGACGTCCGGCGCCCCGGCAAGACATTCGCTTCACCGATAAAATTCGAGACAAATTGTGTTCTGGGTGTCGAATAGATCTCCTCGGGGCTTCCTTCCTGAACCAAAAGGCCGTCTCTCATGACCGCAATGCGATTTGCCAGACCCATTGCCTCGTTCTGATCGTGAGTCACGAACACGAACGTGCCGCCGATGGACTGGTGGATGCGGCGCAGCTCCTGTTGCATGGAGTTCCGAAGCTTCAGATCCAGCGCTGCGAGGGGTTCGTCCAACAACAGGACATCCGGACGCATGATGAGAGCTCTGGCCAGTGCGACGCGCTGCTGTTGCCCTCCGGAGATCTCCGTGACGGCTCGCCGTTCAAGCCCCCCAAGGTGCACCAGATCGACCATTTCCCCGACGCGTTCATCAATTTCCTGCTTCGGGTAATTCCTGATGCGGAGACCATAGGCAATGTTCTGGCGCACCGTCATATGCGGGAAGAGGGCGTAACCCTGAAACACCATATTCGTGGGCCGCCGGTCTGGGCCGACGTGGGAAACGTCCCTGCCATCGATTTCAATACGACCGCTGTCGGGAAGGACAAAGCCTGCCAGCATGTTCAACAGGGTTGTCTTGCCACACCCCGACGGTCCAAGAACCGCAACGAAGTCGCCACGAAAAATATCGAGAGTGAGCGGATGAACCGCAACAATTTTTCCATATGCCTTGGAAACTCCGTCCAGGCGGACTAGCGGGTGACCCAACCTCGAAATCTCCCCCGCGGGGATCCGTTCCTGCGACGGAACCCCGCCCCTATGGCACCTGCTTCATGAACGCCCCGAGCAGATGCGATACCGGTCCGCCCGAAGTTCTTCGGGAAACAGCTAGGCGCTTACGAACCGTTCCCATCCTTCCAGAATTTCATCGAAACTCGCTGTGCCCTCCGGCGGATCCAGCGGCCATCCCGGAAACGGTCCACCCGACGTCGCAAACCACTCAGCGATGTTGTCGTATTTGTACAAACTGCGTGGCAGATCATCAAGCAGAGGCACGGCGTCCTCGACCGTAACGGCCGTCATGATGAGGTTTGCGGTATGAGCCTGCACCTCCGGTGACAACGAGTGATTCAGGATCTCATAATTCAGATCCTTGTTCGGTGCATCCTTGAACATCGAGAAGACATCCGAGAACACGAGCATGCCTTCTTCAGGCGCCACCCACTTGAGGTCGGGAGCATCCGCTCCGGCCCAGGTGACGGTCGGCGTCCAGGCCGGCGCTATGAGCACTTCCCCGGATGCGAAGAGCGCAGCCAGATCACCGTAGGTGTTGCAAATGGTCAGCGCATGTTCCTTTTTGAACTTGATCAGCCAGTCGATGGTGGCATCGAGTTCGTCATGCGATAACAACGTAGGTGTCCTGGTGCCCGTTACGAACATCGGCGTATGAACCATGATGCCCATAACATCGTAGACCAACGCCGTCTTACCAACATATTCCGGCTTCGTAAGATCGTTCCACGAAGCTGGCGGTTCGGTAATCACTTCCGCGTTGTACATCAGAGGCACGTCGCCCCACTGGAATGGCAAAGCAAGGACCGTGTTGTCACTTCGAACCTTGATGAGTTCCCGCAGCTCCGGGAACAAGAGATTCCAATTCGGAATTCGGTCAAGATCGAGCGGCTCGAGTATGTCGGCCTGCTCATAGATGTCGAGGTAGATGACTGCAGGCGTACAAAGATCCAAGGTCCCGACACCGCCGGCGGTGCCAGCTGCGATAATCTCCTCATTGGTGCCAATGTATGTCGGTTCGAGTGTTATTCCATTGGTCTCGAGCCAATCATCAACATTGAGTCCGGTGTCGTAGTCCTGCCAACCCATGTAGGCCACGTTTGCGTCAGCCACAGCACTTGCGCCGGGCAAACCAAGCATGGCGGCAGCACCCGCACCGGCGAGACCGTATCCGAACGATCGACGTGACATCGGACCATACTGACGTAGGCGAATGAGGCCTGAGTCGTAGACAGTGATTGTCGACGCAGGCACGGATTTATTAGTATTCATGATCGTACCTCCCTGAGTAGAACACTGACTGAACATAGCTAAGCTCAACAACGAGACCGCTAAGCAACATCAAGCTCTGTACCAAAGAGGAATTTTAGGGTATGCTTCCGCAGGTTATCCTGTCAATGAATGTTTCTCCGCATTGATGTACTCCTCGAAAGCGATACGATGCGTACCCAGGCTGTCATCATGACGAGTTGCGCGAGCCGGGATGAAAGATTCGTAAGGAGATTGCAAGAATCTCATTCCGTCCTGACACGACGCTGAACAATTTCGGCCAGCCCGCATTCTGCGACCTTTCGGTCCGATTATCCGGAACGCCCCGGCGTCTCGCCTGCCCGATGCCCTTGAGCAAGCTCCCCTTGTGGCCCGGGGGGCGGGTCCGGAATCGATCATGCGCGGCGAAACGACCCATGGATCCCATGGGTGTGGATCTTGCCCGGCGCTTGTCGCCTGGGTTGATCGCAGTCCGGGTGGTTCGCGGGCCTTGCGCAGTTTGAATGGCTCAGGCACCTTCCCTGGCCGGTCATACGAGAGTTGGTTTGCGCCTCCCGCTGCGGACTCTTGAAATGCGCGCGGCCGCAGCCCTCGAGGGCCGTTCCGTCTTCAGCGTCGTATAGCCAGCATTGCTTGGCGATCGTCGCAACTGCGCCGTCGCTCGGTGAGAGACACGCCCGGGACTTCGAGGCCACCTTACATCGATGATGGACCGCTGGGAGGTGACAGGCTCAGTCGACAACAGACTCCGGCTGTCGATGCGGCGTCCGTCGGGGCAAGGCTTTCATCCTGCGTCCCCAATACTTGACCGGTTCGCCCGGATAGCGAATGCCGACGGTCGTGACGGCTTCATTCGCATCGCGTTCGCAGACCAGTTCCATCGACCAGCCGTCCCAATAGAAGGCGTCGGAGGACATCGCGTGCAGGCGCGACCTGGGAATGGGAAAGAGTTCACCGTCGGAATTGGACCCATCGGTCACGAGCACGCCCTCTTCCTCGCATATCGTGAGTTCGACTGGATCGTCGGTCACACCATCGAACTCGAACGTACCTACGATGCCGACAACGGTTTCCGGGTCCGGATCGCGCGCTGCGCGCGCCAGTGACTTCGGCAGGCGCAGATCATCGAGGGCAATCGTGCGTACGTAGAAGATGGCGTCCCACGCTGCAGCGGTGCGTAACGGTTGGTACGAAACGGCAGAGCGGTCGGGTTTTTCCCTGTCGAGCCAAAGCCGTGCCTGCGGCTCATTGATGGCACGCAAATCAAGCAAGAAGGACTGCAGGCCCAACCGGGCCAGAGCCGACTGGAAGCTGCCGTCCATTGCCGGATCCTCCGGTTTCAGGCTCTCGTCGCTGGTTCCGGCAATGACGACATAGTCGTGGCCCGGCAGGCGAGCCGCGAGGTGCTGGCCCATGGTCGTCAAGGGGATATCAGTTTCGCGGGCAAAGTCCTTCTGCAGGTGGATGTTGTGGGCCGCAACCAGCAGCCTGGCGTCAGGTCCTTCGCGTCGCAGGATCCAGAGAAGTTGCTCGGCCATGCAAGCATCGCGCATGTTCCACCAGGTCCGGAACCGCTGCTCGGGTGATTCGCGCACTGCTACCAGCATCGCACCGATGCGATGGGCGACAATGGCTGACCGCTGGGCCCAGTCGTATGCGTCGAAACCCGCTCTTTCGATGTAGTGCATCGCCTCGACGCGGAAATGGGTCTCCAGTCGGTCGAGCCCGCACGCCAGTTCGCGGAGGTCGTCCTGCGGCGCCTCGTCCACGTTGGAGAGGATCAGCGAGCGGGCGAGGGGAAGAAGTGCGTCACGGAAGGTGGACGCGGCCTCGGGATCGATTGCTTCGAGGAATTCACAGGCATAGGCGAGGGACGTCTCTGCACCACTCCAACCCTGGCTTCCGTCCATGCCGTAGAATCGCACTTTCTCGTGCCCGCCAGAGCGCTCGTTGCGCGCGCGCATCCAGTCAACTGCAGACTGGGTGCCACGCCACAGGCCAAACGTCGAATCAATGCCCAGGTGGGCGCGGTCGCGATCATTGTGCAATCCGAGCACGTAATCGTGGGTACACTTCGCCTCGACGACGCCGCACTCGAAGACAAATGCCGTAAAGCCGTGATGACAGACGAGATGCCGCAACAGGCGCGAACGAAACCGATTGAATTCGCCCACGTAGTGCTGGCTTTCTCCCATACCCACAACGCGTGCTCCGGCAACAACGGAAGCAAGGGACGGGAGGGCACCGTCATCGGAGTCGCCATCGATAGCCATGGCCTGCTCACGCGCACAGACAAGAAAGGCCTCCAGGTCACGATCGGACATTGGTGCCTACTCGACGGTCCATCCTTCGACCGCGACACAGCGTGCTGGCGAACCATCGGCATTCTTGATCTTCATCGGTAGCCCTATGAACCAGAAACGATCCGATATGATCGCCGAAAGGTTCTGGACCGGTGCGATCATCGGGATGCCGGCGCGAAGCATGACACCGTCCGGGATCTGCTCGGGTGGAACGCCACCCGAGACGTCGATGGTGGGGTCGACAAACATGGGGGCGTCCCAGACGAAACACTTTATCCTCTGTTCAATCAGCCAGTGAGCAGCCTCCAGCGACAGGTGCGGGGTCTCGGATACAAAGTTGACGTCGTACCAATGCTTGCTCCAACCCGTTTCCACGACGGCAATGTCGTCGGGTCGCAGAGCATCTGCAGCTGCCTGCAGTTGCTCCCTTGTCACCATCTCGGCAGGACCGACATCGCCAATCCGGAGAAGCGCTGCGGGACCTATGAAGCGATCCAGCGGAATCGTGTCGGCGAGTCCTCCTCCGGAAATGAGATGCCCCGGTGCATCGACATGGGTCCCCATGTGTGTGCTGATTGTTACCTTCTGAACGGCGAAGCCTTCCTCCTCTAAGTCTGTCGCAGACTGCATCTCGAAGGGCGGGAACTCAGGCCCATAGCGCCACATTCCTTCCTCGAATGATCCCGTCAGATCGACCAACCGCATGTCAGCAATCCCTCCAAGGGCTGCAACTCGAGAATTGTTCGACGATGGGGCGCTTCGAGTTGATCCAGAAGCGCTCCATCGTCGTGGACCAGCCTGCTACGGTACCCGCCGGTCAGAGACCGGCTTCGAGTTTCACACCTTCGATCAGCCGGACGTATCTCTCATGAAGCTCGCCGGACATGGGGCTCGCCACGGAAGCTCGCCGCAGAAGATCCATGGGATCGGAACCGAATGCGTTCTCGATGGCCTCGTCCGACGCCAGGGCGAAGGATTCGGCGTTTGAATGGCCAACACCCCACTCATCAATCAGGTATCGACCTGCTTCCGGAGAGAGCATCGCGTCCAGGAAGTCGTAGACGAGCGCCTCGTCGGCATCTCCAACGGTGGTCCAGGCGATGCCACAGATCCACGCAATGGGACCCTCCTTCGGTGCCTGCATGTAGCCCACCGGAATACCGTCGGCCTTGAGCGACAGATAGCTGAAGTTCCAGCCATAGGCTGCGACGACCTCACCGGACCTGATTGCCTGTTCCATGTTCGATGGATCGACGAAGTAGAAGCGCAGCAGTTCAGACTGTTTCTCAAGGAGCGCCTTGCATTGGGCCAGCTCGTCGTCGGTCATCGACCATACGTTCTCGATACCCAACGTCATGGCCGCGACAACAACACCGGACTCGCCGCCATACATGGCAATCCTGCCCTTGTAGCGTTCGTCAAACAGAAGCTGCCAGGACTCTTCTTCGCCGTAGGCTGGATCGACCAGATCGGTACGGTAGATGACCGATGATGTCAGCCAGTCGAAGGGAAGAAAGACCACTTCGCCATCGATCACGACCCCGTCGGTCGTACGCAGTTCCGGGATCACGTCGTTCCAGCGGCTGAGGCGGGAAACATCGATCGGCCGTATGATCCCGGCGTCGCGGTACTTTCCGCTGATGAAGGTGCACGGGTGCATGAGGTCCGCGGCGAAGCCAGCACGAACCTTTGTGAGCGCTTCCTCCTCGTCGCCTTGAAAGGTGTAGTTAACCGTTGCCCCGTGCTTGTCGATGAAATCCTGCCAGAAGACAGGCTCTTCGTAACCGGCCCAAGTGATGTAATCGATTTCGCCTGTCGCCGCCGTTGCGCGGTAGACCGGACTTGCGGCGAAGACAAGGCCGGCGCCGGCCATGGCGGCGAGGGTGTCACGTCGACTCAATCGACCCTCAATCGCTTTCTCCAACAAGGTGACACTGCGTGAGTTCTTCATTGTTCTTGTCTCCTCCCTATTGGTGATACGACCAAACCAACGATCACAAACTTGTCTCCGATTATAGCTTGATTGATCGGGTCTGATCCGGCAACCCCGCGTGTATGCAGGGGAATCGCTTTTGAAGAGTTGGTGACGTTTTGGTTTTGAGGATTCAGAC
>JAPPGE010000046.1 GCA_028821455.1 bacterium
CTTCACCGGCAGCCCGCATGCGGGCTTCGGGCTGGCGACGGCCGCGCGCGACTACAGCCTCGGCTGGCGATTGGCGCCGGAGGGCGCGAGCGCGTCCGATCTCTCCTTCGGGGTGAAGGCAACGCGGCGCGAGAGCGAGACGCGGTCTCCCGAGCATGCCGTCGGGGTCGAGTTCGCCGTCCGCTGGTGAGGCGGCGGCGAGCGCCGCATCATGGAGCCGGGCGGGGCGCTGGGTCCAAGCCGCCCCGCCCGTTGGCGTGTGGGACGGGGGCGGAGAATTAGTGAAATTAATAGCCGTCGCCCCCCCCGCAGCCCCCGCGGCTCGCGTCGACAAGGATCACCGCGCGGCGTTGACGGACGACGATCCCACGCGGCTCACGGTCGTCGCCAGCAAGCCTCGTCGGAATGTCAATCGGCACTCACGGCGCTGACTGGTTTCGCGCCAACAGGTCCCGCTGCCGGAGACGATCAGCAGCAGCGGGTTCTCCAGGGCGAGCGCGTATCGCCGCAGCTGGTCGAACGCAAGGTCGAGGTCAGCCTGGCGGCCCTTGTACTCCCACGCGAAGTGACGGTGTTTCCAGACATCAGCCCAACCGTCGCCGCCGGTGTCCTTTCGCGCTCCGCGCTCGAAGCAGTACCATGTGTCTTCCGGGTCGGCTTCCGCCGGCGTCGGCTCGCCGACTAGGTGGCACAGATCGATGAAGTGCTCCTGCGATGCCGAGCTTTCCTTCAACTTCGACGACCGCCACTTGGCGATGAACTCGTCCGGCGTCATCACACGATCCGCCTTGTGGGTTGGCGGGAACGTCTTCGGCAACAAGGCGGTGCCGGTCATCGAAGCGCGACTCCTCATTCCGCTCGCGATGCAGCTGCCGCGGGTGAGCAGCAATCATGGTTCGGGGTGTTGACCGGCCGAGCATCGCGGAGGTAGTTGCATCGCCGGGAGATTCCTCAACAAGGATGCAACGGGCGGATTGACGACGGTGCCTGTCGGGGGCCACCGGATTCGCAGATGCCAGCTATCGCAGTGCCCAAGCGCTCGAGACCGCCGCCGACGCCCCTATCGACGTCAGGTCCTGTCATGCTACGATTTCCCGTCTCTTCCTGGGGACCTGGTCCGGTCTCTGCCCTCGATCAGGACCAGAGCCGCCCGCCGTCCTCGGTCTTCCGGCGGGCGGCATTGTTCCAATTGGCAACACTTGAGCGCCATCGCCCAGGCTTCGGGCAGGATCAGGCCGACTGGCAGAGGATCGCCCGCTTGCGCGGACCGAGACCTGCTTTCGGCGGCAGCCGATTTCGGTGCGCCCGTGCGAGAGTCGGCGATGTAGAAGCCATGGGGTGCCAGCGGGCGAATGAAACCGGCATGACGCTTCCCATGCTGGGGTCGGAGACACATAGTGACCATCGAAGTCGACGAACGTGACACCGATGGGAGACGGCGATCATGAAACTGGCAGCCTGGAGCATCGACCGGCAGCCTTCGGAGGAGGCCTTGCCGGTTCCGAAGAGGATCGGGCGCTCCCACATCGGACTGGAAAAACACCTTCAGAATTGGATTGCCAACGACGTCGCGCTGATTGGGGAGGGGTTGACGCTGGTCGGCTGCGAGATAGCAATCGACGACGGGCGGCTCGATTTGCTGGCCATCGACACACAGGACCGCTGGGTGGTGATCGAGATCAAGCCGGGCATGCTCGACCGCTTTGCGTTGACCCAGGCGCTCTACTATGCGTCGTCCCTCGCGCGCCTCGGCGCCGACGAGCTCCTGGAGAAACTCGAGCCCCGCTTCGGCGAATTGGGCAACGCGGAACAGCTGTCAGCACAAGTGAAGCGCCAGCTTGAGAACGAAGATGAGGGACGTGTGATTGCCGTGCTGCTCGTCGGCGCCGGTGTTCACGCCGGACTGGAGCGCATGAACGGGTTTCTGGGTGGCTTTGGCGTTCCCATCGGCATCGTCAGCTTCGAGGTCTTCGAGATGGAGGACGGCCCGCGACTGCTGATACGCGAGGTGCTCGACGAACAGGTCGATCAACCAGCTCGTCCTCACCGGCGGCTCGGTGTCGACGAGATCCGGCGCCGGGCCGTAGATGTGGGAATGGGCGAACCGTTCGACCGTTTCGTGACCGTTTCGCGTGAGGCCGGACTGGCGACGCAGGCCCAGCGGGCGTCCGTGAGAATCGCACCGCAAGCCAACCGCACCCGCTTCCTGATGTACGCCAGGCCCGACACCGGCAACGACGGCGGCGTGCTCCATATCGCGGTTGGGCCGCAAGCGTTTGCCGAGTTCTTTCCGCATGTGACCGAACAGGAGGCCGTCAAGGCCCTGGACGGAGTGGATGGAACGTACGGGAAGGGAAAGGAACTCGACGCCGTGCTCGACCGGATCAAGGATTTTCTCGCCGACCACGTCAATCAGGTCGCTGCCGGACCATAAGTGAAAGGGGATCCGCAGCGACGAGCGACTGCGTGCGTCTCGACAACGGCGAGCCCAATCGGCAGGCGCTCGCCGGCACGCGATGACCAGCCTTTGGACGAGATACGCCGGCGGGCTTCTTCGCCCGGAACATGCAGGACGCGGCGCCCCGTAGAGACCGTATCCCTATCGTCTTTGCGGTCTCGTCAGTGCCCTTCGCCCAACAGCAGAGACCGGCGGACGCGACTTCATTTTCCTGGGCGCATATCGCCAACTCCAACGCATGCGGGAACACGAAGCTCTGCCGCAAGAAGCCGATGGAGCGTTACCTGACGGTCGACGGGGTCGTGCGGATCAACTTCGTTCGGAACCGCGACGAATCGGATCGTCGCCACTGTCCGGCTGCTGATGCCAATCTGTTCACCCCTTGTCCGGCGCACAGGTGGGAAATGATGACACACACCATAGGGCAACGATCCTGAAGGAGTACATTGAGGATGCCTTCAGTGAAGTCAGAACGAAAGATGGCGATGCAGCACACGTCAAGGGCAAGTTTCTGGAGGAAGTTGTCGCCGAGGTGCTTGTCAGTCCGAGCAAGTGGACAGCGCAACACGTCAGCTCCGGACCGATGCCCATGGCTGTATGCACCGGGGCGTCTCAGGCGAAGCGGACACCGTTCTGCGTCATGGGCAGCATGGTCACCCGTGGCCCATCGACAGCGATGGCATTGGCAAGCGCAGGACCGGCCGGCGGTACACCCGGTTCGCCAACCCCACTCGGCGGCTCCGACGACGGCACGATATGCACGTCGATTCGGCCCACGTCCGATATCCGCAAGGGTTCGTAATCGGGGAAGTTCCACTCGACGACCTCGCCCTGATCGAAGGTGATCTCGTTGCGCATCACGTGGCCGATACCGAATCCGATGCCGCCTTCCATCTGGGCCTTGACGACATCGGGGTTGACTGCCACGCCACAGTCGACGGCGCATGTGACCCTTTCGATCCTTGTGGCTCCCTTGGCATCGCGCGACACCTCGACCACCTGGGCGACATAGGTGCCGAAGGACTTGTGAGCGGCGACGCCGCGTGCCCGGCCTGGCTCCGGAGGCTGGCCCCAGCCGGACTCTTGCGCGACCAGCCGCAGGACGCCGGCGAGGCGCTGCTGGTCCGCCGCATCGCCCTGGAGATGGTCCAGCCGCCAGGACACCGGATCGCGGCCGGCGGCCCTGGCCGCCATGTCCATCATGGACTCCATGACGAAGGCTGTGTGGCTGTGACCGACCGAACGCCACCAGTTGACGGTGATGGGCGAAGCCAGATCGGTCAGACCGACAAACTGTCCCGGTATGCCGTAGAGGGTGTCCACCGCGCCTTCGACGGACGTGTGATCGACGCCGTTCCTGACAATCCACTGCTCGAACGGGGTTCCCTTGAACACGGGCTTGCCGGCAATCCGGTGGTCCCAGGCGA
Source organism: bacterium (assembly GCA_028821455.1). Taxonomy (GTDB): domain Bacteria; phylum Pseudomonadota; class Alphaproteobacteria; order SP197; family SP197; genus SP197. Next base: position 3,886 of record JAPPGE010000046.1, read on the forward strand.
CGATGGTTCCGTCCCCATCGAGACCGACGCGCACCCTGTGCGCAAACGCGGGCCGGTAGGCGCCACCGGCGAGATCGTCCTCGCGCGACCAGACCAGCTTGATCGGCCGCGTTCGGTCGGTCATGGCGAAGGCGAGTGCCGCCTCGACGATGTAGTCGGCGGTCATGGTCGCGCGGCGCCCGAACGATCCGCCGGCATAGAGGGTGTTGATGCTGATGCTCTCCGCCGGCAATCCGAGAACGGCTGCGACCGCCTGGTGCGCGCCAGTCTGGAACTGGCATCCATCATGGAGCGTGACTCCATCCGCCGTCGGCTCGATGGTGCATGTCAGGGGCTCCATGGGCGCATGGCAGAGCCATGGCAGGAAGAAGTCGGCCTCGACAACCTGCGCGGCGCCGTCGAGAAGCGCCCCGGCCCCATCCATTCCCGGGCCCTTTCTGGCGACGAATTCGGGCGGCGCCGCCACCGCATCCAGAAGTTCCGCTCTGATCTCCTCGGAACTTCTGTTTTCCGCAGCCGAGAAGTCCCAGTCGACCGCAACGGCGTCGCACGCCTGGAACGCCGCCCAGGTGTCACGGGCGTACACCACGACTCCCGCATTGGTCGGCAGGACCACGGCATTGACGAAACCCGGGACATCGCCGGCCGCCGAGGCATCCATGGACACCACCGTTCCACCGAAACGGGGGCTGCGCTTGACGACGGCGACAAACTGGTCGTCGAGCTGCACGTCCATCGCGAACCGGGCCGATCCGTCGATCTTGGGTCCGGTGTCCCGCCGCGAGGTCCGCGGGTTGCCGATCAGCGTGAAGGCTTGCGGGTTCTTCAGTGTCGGCTCACCCGGCACATCCATGGCCGCGGCGGCGGCAACAAACCGGGCGATGGGCTCGCTGCGGCCAGCACCCGTGATCATGCCGCCCGACAGGTCGAGCGCTGACGGATCGGCATCCCATTCTTCAGCGGCGGCGGCAAGCAGCATCTGCCGCGCCGCCGCACCCGCCTGCCGGTACTGCATGTAGGAGTTCGCCATCGAGGTCGACCCGCCAGTCCCCTGAGCGCCACCAAACAGGAGGTTGGCGTAGCGCCCGGCGTCCGACGGCGCGAACTCCACCGCCACTTCGTCGAGGTCGACACCGAGTTCCTCGGCTATGAGGGTGGGAAGGCCTGTGGTCGTGCCCTGGCCCATCTCGAAGTGCTTGACGATCGCCGTCACTCGACCGTCCGCATCGATCTTCACGAAGGGATTGAATTGGCTGGCATCGCCCGACGTCGTGGCCAGCGCACCGCGCGACGAGAATCCGACAACGAGTGCTGCCGCGGACGCTGTTTCGAGAAAGGTCCGTCGTGAAAGGGTCAAGGTCATCAGCTGTCGTCCTCCAGGATTTCGGCGGCACGCGCCACAGCTGCCCGAACTCTCTGATAGGTGGCGCAGCGGCACACGTTTCCTTCCATGTACCCGTCGATCTCGTCCGGATCCGGACGGCCGTTCTCCGCAAGCAGGCCCGCAGCCGACATGATCTGTCCCGACTGACAGTAACCGCACTGCACGACATCGAGCTCGGCCCAGGCCTGTTGCACGGCTCGCCCTTCCCGTGTGGCGAGACCCTCGATGGTCGTCACCTCGGCACCCTCGATATCCTCGGGATACGTCACGCAGGACCGGAGAGGCACGCCATCCACGTGTACCGTACAGGCCCCGCAAGAGGCAACGCCGCAGCCGTACTTGGTGCCGGTCAGCTTGAGTTCATCGCGCAGAACCCACAGAAGCGGCATGCCGTCCGCCACATCGACATCAACAGACCGGCCGTTGACCTTCAACGTCGTCCGCATGTCCGACTCCTTCATCATTCGAATGGCAGCCCGGTCAGATGCCTCAAGAGAGGCGCAGACCGGCAATTGGACATTTAGTCAGGATCTGTCGTATTGTCAACAGGACATCCGGGCAACTATCGCTGATCATGTCGGAGCGTAGAGAAGCAATCGTCAAGGCAGCATTCCAGGTGTTTTCGCGCTATGGCCTGAAGCGCGCGACGATGAACGACATCGCCGAAGAGGCCGGCGTCACGCGCCAGACCCTCTACAACGTCTTCGCCAACAAGGACGAACTGCTGCGGGCCACAATCCGGCTCCATGCCGACCGTTCCATTGCCGCCATCGAAGCCAGGTGTGCTGGACTCTGTGACCTCGGCGACAAGCTCGATGTCGTCTTCGACCGCCTGGTCGTCGTTCCCTGGGTGCTGGTCCACGCGACCCCGCACGGTGACGAAATCCTTTCCGGCGTCCGCGATGTGGCCCGCCAGGAGGTGGCTCTGGCCGACTCCCGTTACGCAGCCATGCTGGAAACGATGCTCGCCCCTTACGCCGAGAACCTGTCGACAGCCGGAATGACCGTAAGCCAGCTCTGCGACCTCACTCAGAGATCGTGGTACGGCATCAGGCACAAGGCACGGGACAGAGACCATCTGGACACCTTGCTGAAATCTCTGAAAGCGCTCGTCCTGAATGCGGCCCGTTCCTGTTGAAGCGCGTTCAGAACACCGGAACGCGCCAGGAATGGCAGCATCCGTACGTCCTCCCGAGCTCGTCCTCAAGGAGGTCCAGCACGATGTACTCCCTGGCGTGAACTCCCCTGCCATTGCCGCGCTGTTGCCACAGGTTAGGATTGCTCAGTCGTCGCAACTGCTGTCACCCTGGCCGGAGAACGCAATGAGAGTGCTGTCTCGCCTGTTTCCCGTCATCCTCATCTTGGCGGCATCATTGGCCGAAGCCGGGTCCCTTGCCCCTTCCGTGCGCGTCGTCTCGGAGCGTGACCGGGATTTCCTGGAGCGATCAGGCGCCCAGACCCTTGAGGAACTCTTGGACACCGGCATCGTTCGCTACTTCTTCACGGGCGGCGAGCCCCTGCTGGTGCTCGTCAACGGCAGGCCCTGCGCCACGACCGCCAGTGATCTCGATACCCTGCCAATCTCGGCCATCGAGCGGCTGCAGCTTCTGAGCGGTGACGGTCTGGGCACGAGGCCGTGCGCGGAGCCATCAATGTCGTCCTGCGCAACTCCCTGGACGGCTTCGCGACGCGCTCGCTGACAAGAATGCCGAGCCAGGAGGGTGGCGACGGCTGGCAAGGCAGCGCGTTCTGGGGCGGCTCATTCGGCAAGGGACGTATCACCGTCGGCGTGGATGCGAGCAGACGCCAGGAAATCCCGGCATCAAGCCGAGAACACAGCCGATCTGTCTGGCAGCCAAGAGGTTCGTTCAGCGAGGCCAGGAACGTCAGTATCGGCGGCAACACCGTCTGGGTCTACCAGGTTGACGAAGGGCAGATCACGGGCCTGCGGACGGGTGCATTGGGCGACTGCCACCCTGCAGACGGCTATACCGGTCCGCTCACCAACCCGCCGGGCAGCACCCATGATGGCGACCGGGGGTGTGGTTTCGCATACGGCGGCATCATGTGGAACACGACCCGGTTTGCACAGAACACGACCATTGTGGACCTTGAACATCCGATAGACGACGAGAACAGGCTTCACCTGTCGGCAAACCTTGGGCAGGGCGACTGGACCTATCGCTTTGCGCCATCGGTCGGAGGTTTCTCCTTTCGCCCGAACCAGCGCATCATCGATGCGATCAACAGCAAGGCAGGCGAGACGATTGTGGACAATGACGATATCGTCGTTGTCGCGCACCGCTTTGTCGGACACGGAAACCGCGACTGGAGAACCGACTGGCATGAATACGATGTCTCCATGGGCATCGAAGGACGGTTCACCACAGACCTCGGCTACGATGCGCACTTTGCTGCCTACAGGCTCGATGGATCCCTGTCCGGCAGCACCTTCGTTCATGTCGACAGGCTAAGGGAAGAAGTCGAGGCAGGGCGCTACGACCTCGTGGATCCGTTCTCGAATGAGCCGGAGCACCTGCAGGCCATCGCGAACAGCAGCCTTGAAGAGGAGATCGATTTCGGTTCGACCTACCTCGGCACGCGGCTGGCGCTGGAAGGCCGCACGTTCGCCCCCGGCGACCGCAGGACGGCATGGACAGTGGGCGTCGAGGCGAACCGGTCGAAACGCCACTCCGTCCTGCGATTCCGGGACGACAATGGTGAAACCCATCCCGTCACCGATGTTCTCGGTTCTGGCGGGGTGAGCTATGGCGGCGAGCGCAAGGCTGTCGGAGTGTTCGCGGATGTGCTGGTGCCTCTTGCCGAGACCCTGGATATCAGGGTCGCCGGCCGTGGCGCCGACTACGACGATGTCGGAACATTGCGTGCCTGGAACCTTGCGGCCGAGTACCGGCCGCACGAGGTGCTGGCGCTGCGAAGTTCCCTGCGCATGGGGCAAAGGGCTCCCTCGATGTCCCAGCTCTACAGCACGGAGGACCAGGATCATCCCTACATCACGTGCGACCCGGGACGTGGGGATCCGCCGCGCACCTGTACGAGCCCCAACCCCCGGCAGGTAGCCCGGTTCACCACGGGGAATCCGCAGCTTGAACCCTACGGCACCGAGAGGTTCTCCGCTGGTGCCGAGCTTCGCAAGAACCCGCACTTTGTCGGCGTGGAGTGGTACCGGCTGTCGCGCTCGGATCTCACGGCGCGGAACAGCGCGGACTGGGCCATGCAGAACCTGCCGGAATGCGGGGAGGGCGAGAACTCGCACTGCATCAGCCGCACCGGCGGCATCACGATCTACGACGCCTTTGCGAATGTCGAGGAGACCGAGATTTCCGGAATCGAGACCCGCTATGGCGCCGCATTTCCCATGGACTGGGGCGAAATCGGCATGAGTGGCGCCTGGCGGCACGTGATCAGCGCGGAACGCTACATCGCCGGCAACAAGGACCGGTACGCCATCTCTAGGAACATGGCGCGTGGCCGTTTCATGGCGCGCCACGGCAACCTGACCGGTGTCTGGACAGTCAACTACCGCGCCGCCTTCAAGAACGAGCAGGGCACAGGCACGTTCGGATCCTGGACCGGGCACGACGCAGTTCTCGACTGGAAGGATCCCATGGGACTGCAAGGCGCGCGGGTTGCCGCCGGTGTCTTCAATCTCACCAATGCCAGCCTGACGGTCGACACGGCCAATCCCAGCAGCGTCGACGGGCCCACGGCAGCCGGCTGGGACCGGACTCTTTTCCTCACGTTGAATGCGCGCTTCTGAAGCAGCGACCGTCATGATCCCGCAGCCGGAAAGACGGTCAGCTTGAGCACATCCTGTCCGAGGGTGAATGAGACTGGATCCGGACATGGCGCCGGAGCGCAGGTCGAGACAACTGTGACTGATCACCATGAGGGGTGACTACGTCTTCTGCGGACCTGCGGACATGTTGGAAAGTGCCCTCCGGTATGGCGCTGAGCGAGTTTCCTGGTCGGCAGGTGCGATGATCCTTCAGCCGGTGGCCACCCTGTTCGGAAACGTCACCAATGACCAATGATGACCCTCGCCGCGCTGGGCACGTAATCTGACGTATGGGCCATGCGTTTAGCCCAACGCACGGGACGGGTTCGGTGTCCTGGCGCCTCGGCGCAGATGAGCGATGCGGTCACACTTCCGGGGACTCGCACGATGCGCGATGGTCGACCGGGGTGGCGGACCGGACTGCGGACGACCCCGACTGACCTGTTCGGCAAGGGCGGATGATGTGATCGACGGCCTGGTTGATTGCACGGAGGCGGTAGCAGGCGGGGCGTGACCGTCCGCGCCCGTGAGCGGGGCGCGCCCGCGCGTCAGCTGGGCCTGCCGGATCCTCCACTACCGAAGTAGAACCCAACGATGGCGCCGGCGACCGCGGTCAAGGCCGTCACGACCTCTCCGAAGCGCGAACTTTCCGGCAATGCCGCACCGCCAAAGATCAGGAACACAACGAACGAGCCAACCACGGTCAGCGCCAGCATGGACCTGACCGAGCCTTGTGGCAGGGCGAGCCCCTTCAAGGGAACATCCTCTCGTATCTTCGCCTTCCAGACGGCGTATCCTGGAAGGGCAACCAGAGCGACCAGAAGAAGAATACTCTCGGCAACCAAGAGAGGAACGATGTTCCCTGTCGCGGCAACGGCAGCATCGGTTTCCATACGTTCATTCTCCCACTTCGGGACCGGAAGGCTGATCGATGACGCGGACCATAATCCGTCCAGACCCAAGGGGTCAAGGTCGCACGAAGTCCGGTGGTGTCTCAGTTTGAAATCTTGCGATAGGTCGCGGGACGATCAGGCTTCGGCGGTTGAATAGAATGACTGCGCCTCCCCACGTGCAGGCATGGTGTGCACCTCGGCCCGAAGTCGCGCAGGTTGGCCGCTCTCGGCCAAGCGTTCACCACAGGCCTGCTCTGCTGCCTCCTTGGCACTATCCGCCATGACCGCCTGGAAACCGCCTGGCGCGCAGTTCGCGCCTTTGTAACATCTCACGCGAAACTCCATCTCATGCTCTCCTATCGGCTATCGACAAGCGTCGGCGTTCACCCGCAGGTATTCTTCGATGAAGCGATCCGTCTGCTCCGACACGTTGCTCACGATAGAGTTCGCGGCCCCAACGTGGATCCCAATTGACCCTACGTTGAACGTCGAGGCATAGGTCCACACCTCAGTCACAGGTTCCCATACCTCTCTCACGTAGTAGATGTCCACGCTATAGCGGGGGCCACCCACGGACACACTCACTTGAAGTCCTGCCCCACCTTCGAGGGCATCAATCATGCGTGATGAATGGAGACGTGCTATCACGAGTCTTCTTCGCACGGCTGTTTCAATGTCTTCCAACGTCGGAACGGTGCGGTTGTCCAACTCATGGTTGTGGTAATCGACGACGAAGCTCATGGGACGGCATTCGTTCCAAAGCGCAACGCGCTCTCGATCATCCGCTGTTGACCCGAACAAAGGGGCCAATCCCGGTTCTTCGGCTAACGCCGACGCGGCGACCATGGCCAGCGCCATGGTGGCAAGTGCGATCAACACCGCGAGCTTCTGCCGCCTCACTCGTCTGCTTCCTCGACGGTCGCCACATAGTACGGACTGCCGGTTGTATAGTGAGCGCGGTTGTTGGGTCCGGTAGGTGGGATATCAAGATGGGTCATACGACCCTTCCGTCCTTTCGGGAGCGATGACGCAACCACTTCATCCGGCTCCAGGTGACGCGAGTCGAGGCGCTGGAGAAGCACGATCATCTCTTCGTCGGAAAAACACTCAACCGGCACACTCTTCTCGTAGATAGGGCTGCCGCCATCGGCCCCACGTATCATCCACACCTTTGCCATCCGTCACCCGCCCGCTATCGCTGTTTGACGTAGCTTCGCAAGGCTTCCATACTGTCCAGGCGGTGTAAACATCATGTTGATTGCTGGCCGCATTAGTGCGATGTGTCCCAGGTATCTTGTGCATCTACTCTAGTGAAGGGAGACCAGACATGACCGACTGCAACAGGGAGGCGCTCTGAGCGTGCCTAAAGGGCCGCAGGGTCAGAAGCGCCCAGCCGACGTGGTAGGCACCGCCGTCCATGTCGCCAAAATTGCCACTGGCGAGATCGAGGAAACAACCTACAAAGCACCGGGAAGGGCCAAGGCTGGCCGTGCCGGTGGTCGTGCACGAGCTGCATCGCTGTCGTCTGAACGGCGCGGCGAGATCGCACTTGCTGCTTCATCCTCAAGATGGGGAGATGAACATGGCTGACAAAGCGAAACTGAACGGGAGCATCAAGAGGCTTGCAGAAGCTCTTGGGGACGTATTCGCCGAAGCTTCTGCGGGAACAAACCAACGACTTGATGCTATGGAAACCCGTCTCACCAACTTGGACAACAAGGTTTCAGACCTTCACAAGCGGTTTGTGGATGCAGGCAATCAAGCTGCCGAAGACCAGTTAGGCTGGAAATCAGACTGACATAAATGCTTGACATAACCTGTTCATGCCTCTATCATCAGGGGCATGAACAGGCTTCCGACATCCACACGAGTCCAGATCCTCGACATGCTGGTCGAGGGCATGTCCATGCGGTCAATCAGCCGCGTGGCCGGTGTCTCGATCAACACTGTCACCAAGCTGCTGGTGGACGCGGGCGAGGCTTGCGCCGCCTACCATGACGAGGCGGTCCGGGACGTTGAGTGCCGCAAGGTCCAGTGCGACGAAATCTGGTCCTTCTGCTACGCCAAGGAGAAGAACGTTGCCCGTGCCAAGGCCGCTCCCCATGGTGCCGGTGACGTGTGGACGTGGACGGCGATTGATGGCGATAGCAAGATGATCCTCGCCTACGAGATCGGGGATCGCTCCGGAGCAACAGCCATCGAGTTCATGGATGATCTGCGCAAGCGCCTGGCGAACCGCGTCCAGCTCACCACGGACGGCCTCAAGGCTTATCTGGAAGCCGTGGACTACGCGCAACTGGTGAAGCTGTATGGCGAGGCGGGCGACCGCAAGTCATCCGAGCAACGCTACAGCCCTGCCGAGTGCACTGGCATCCGCAAGCGCCGCGTCGAAGGACGGCCCGACCCGGATCACATCAGCACGTCTTGCGTGGAGCGTCAGAACCTCAGCATGCGGATGGGAATGCGCCGCTTCACCCGGCTCACCAACGCGTTCTCCAAGAAGATGACGAACCATCTGCACATGCTGTCGCTCTACTTCGTGCACTACAACTTCGTGCGGGTTCACAAGAGCCTCCGCATGACTCCGGCCATGGCGGCTGGCGTCACCCGCACCCTTCACGACATGGAATGGATCGTCGGTCTGATCGACGCACGGGCGCCGAAGCCTGATCGGCCTGCGACCTACCGCAAGATTTCAAACTGAGACACTACCCGAAGTCCGGTGGCATCGGCAAATGCGGGATTGGCGCAATCGGATGCTGCCTTCCGCTGGCCGCTCAGCAAGCGATACACTATTGCAAACCAGATCCGACGTCCCAAAGTCCTGCCCCTCGCCGGGCGTCAATTCTGTCAAGCGGAGTCCCAATGGTTCAGCCGAGCCGTCACACTCATTCGTGACAATACTGAACGTTCCTTCAGACCCACATCATGCGATGGGCGTCGGGGTCAAGGCTGGCGCGATGAAGCGCCCGAGAGCACCATAAGAGCTTGTTCCGAAAGTCGTGAGGTGGCCTCAAGGCATGTTATCCCATCGGGTGTTGAGACCGATATGGAGGGTACCATGCCTTGGAGTGAGGCCACCCAAGAGAAGTATAGGCGGAGCGACGACTTCCGGCAAAATGATCTGACTGACGAGGAGTGGCGCCTTGTTGCGCCGCTGATCCCGGCGCAGGGGCGGATGGGCAGGCCCCGCTCGACGGATCCCCGCCGTGTTTTCGATGCGATCCAGTACATGCTGTCGTCGGGATGCCAGTGGCGTCTGATCCCGTCGTGTTATCCGCCGTTTAGCACGGTGCAGAACTACTTCTATGCATGGTCCGGCAGCGGCGTGCTGGAACGCATGCTTGATGTGTTGCGCGACGCTGCACGGCGCTTGTCGGGGCGCTCGGATGAGCCCACGGCCGCGGTCATCGACAGCCAGTCAGTGAAGACCACGGAAAGCGGCGGCCCTGCGGGCTATGACGCGGGTAAGAAGATCAAAGGACGCAAGCGTCACCTGACGGTGGACACCGAGGGTTCGCCGATTGTCCTCACCGTGCACACGGCGGACATTCAGGACCGGGAGGCGGCGGCGGACGTGATCATGGATCTCCTGCGCAAGGCGCCGGAGGTCTCGAAGGTGTTTGCCGACGGCGGCTATGGAGGACCCAGGCTGCGTGAGGCCTTGGCCCGGAGGGGCTTGCCGGAGGTGATCGAGATCGTCGAAAAACCGAAGGGTGTCAGGGAGTTCTCCGTTCTTCCCCGTCGCTGGGTGGTGGAGCGGACCTTTGCCTGGATGGGACGGTGCCGACGCCTGGCCAAGGACTTCGAGCGCACCGAGACAAGCTCCCTGGCATGGGCGAGATTGGCCGCATGCCGGTTCCTGATGCGCCGGGTCGCACGAGAACCAAATGCATGATGCACACAACATAACACTATCACTGACTTATGATTCAAACTCTAAGGGCCTGGAAGGGATGCTGCCGGCGCTGTTCCGGGAGGAACCGGAGCTGGTGGTGCGGCGCCGGGACTTCAGCGCCGACCGGGGGCTCGACAGCGGGCCGCTCAAGGCGCAGCTGTGGGACGCGTGGCGGATCCGCCCGCTGATCCCGGCCCGGCGGCTGTGGCGCGAGGAGCGCACGGACGCGGCCGAGCGGTCCGGCGCGGCGGCGGTGGAGAACCCCGCGCGCCCTTGATCCCGGGCGGGCGGACTGCATCGTGTACACGGAGCAGGGCGAGGTGCGCTGCTCTGCCCCAAGACCGGGACCCGGCGGCGCATGACCTTCCAGGATCTCGAGGCGGACCGTGCGACGCTCAAGTTCCGCTGCCCGGCGGCGGCGTGGGGCGAGGTCTGCGCCGGCCGCGCGCGCTGCTACCGCCGCGCCGGCTGTACGGCCGGCCCGTACGGGCGGATCGTGCGCATCCCGCTGGCGCACCACGACCGGTGGATCTTCACGCCGACCCCGCACCGCAGCCCGTCCTGGCGCCGGGGTACCGCCTCCGCGCCGCCCTCGAGAGGATCTACCGCCGGATCGACCACGACTTCGGCTTCGAGCGGCACTTCGTGCGCGGCCAAGCCCGCATGCAGACGCGCGTCGGGCTCAGCATTGCCGTCATGATGGCCCCGCGCTCGGCCATGTCCGGGCCGGCCAGCCCCGGCAGATGTGCTCGCTGGTCCAACCGTTTGCCGACACCAGGTAGCCCTGGCCCCGCCAACGGCACCGGCCGGGATGGACCCCGCCCGGCGACGCTCGCCCCGCTGCCGGAATCCGGTTGCGACAGCACCACCCAGCGACCGATTTATGCCCTCGCCGGCGCCATAGCGGCCGTCAGACCACCGCCGGGCGGTGGCAGCCGCCCCGTTGCAGGATGCTCAATCCGCCAGAATCGTTACAACGCAAGGGGCTCATAAACCGATCCGAGGCTACCCGCGCAAACGCTTAACCTGCAACGGCGATCAAGAACGCAGGAGTCTCATCGACGCCTTATTCTTCCTATCCTTCCGGCTTTGGTGTAAAATCTGGCCGGCGGGTTCATCCGGGTCGCTTAGGTATGAAGAGGAATAAGCCCATGAAGATGCTCAAGGTCGCGGCCTTGGCCCTCGTTGCCGGGACCGCTCACGCCGAGAGCCTGACTGTTCAGGAAGGCGGCACGGTGGACTTCTCCATCGTCGTGACCCATCCCCAATATGTCGAAGGGGTATCAGCGAAGAAAATCCGCCTGTGGTACGACACGGACGGCGGCACGGCCACGGAAGGCGAGGACTATGAGACGGCCCATTCGTGGAGAGATCATGTGACGGGCGAGATTGGCGATCCGTTGACGATTTCGGTGGAGACATTCAGCGACGACGTGGAGGAAGGGGACGAGACCTTCTCGATCCGGATGAGAAAGCTGGAGCAGTGGGTTGTATGTGCCCCGTTGGCCTCGCGGCACTGCACGGACGGCTGGAGGGGAGTATCGATAGGAACCTGGATTTTCACGGGCGACAAGACCGCCACCATCGAAGATGCCACGGGCGCCGCATCGACGAATTGAAGCGCTCGGGACACTGCACGAAAACGCCTTGTCCAATTTCCAACGAGAAACGAGCCTCAACGGAGGGGCTGGATCCAGCGACGGATGAGTTTGTAGCGGCCGGCCGGGCATGCCGGAACCGCAGCGCGGCGGCGCCTCGGGAGCCGTTCCCGCAACCCCGCCCGCCGCGGCGGACGACAGCTGATTCGACATCTGCAACATGACGCACTCCCTCAGCGGTTCGGGCGCAATTCCGACAACTGGCCAAGACTTAGAGCAATCAGCGCGTCGGGACCGGGACTTCGCCTGAATAGTCGTAGAAGCCGCGGCCGGTATCGAAGGTTTCGCCGTCGGTGGCCAGTCCGCGGATCAGTTCCACCAGGTTCATCATCAGCACCGGGTTCATGAAGTGCATGCCCATGAACTTCTCCGGCCGGTCGGTGGCCGCCGCAAGGCGCGTGATGGGAATCGACGACGTGTTGGTGCAGATGATGAAGACGTCGGTGTTGTTTCTGACTCGTTGAGCGGACGCAGGACAAACAGGGTTCAGAAGGTGCCTTGCCTCAACGTGTGCTCTGCAAGTCCCCAAAACACGCAATTCGCCCTTTCGGGTTCGCCTCACCAGCCGGGATTCCGTCCCATGCTGCCGGCGGACCCTCAGGCTCCCTGATACAGGATCACTTGGCGGAAACGTGTATGAAAATGTCGTCATGGGCTGTGTCTCGGGTGCTGAGTCCACCTCGGCAAGGAGGTCCAACAAGCGCCATGACGACAGTCACCCCCTTACCCCCTTCCTGACCCGAAGTCGAGAACTTTGGCGATCTCGTGCGTTCTCGCCACCGAGGAGCGCACGCCGCTACTTGCGGATCGTGCGGCCTTGCCCGGCCATGCTTCTGGCCGAGCTTGGCTGTCGGTTGTTCTGATCCGATGGAACCACTATGGTCGAGTGTCTCCCTCGGCGATCACTCCAGCGCCGACAGGAGTGTCGGTAGGGATTCTCACTCCTTCCCCACTGCCCCATGACTTGATGTGTCAAGGCGGGACACTACCGCCTCGCAGCGTCCCTGTCGCAATGCCGGGGCATTGTGGTATTATCGGACTTGGCAGTTCCTGGTGCGCGCGGCGCTCTGGGCGTATTCGATGATGATGAATGTGGCGGATGTCCTGTTGATGTCGGGAATTGCTATCAGAAGTTCGGTCTGCACCTCGTGGTCCGCGAGGTTGGCCGAGTGTCGATAGGTTGCGGTTCTCCATGACAGCTTCCTCAACGGTGGATGATTGAAGGGAGGGGCGAGCGATGTGTTCCGTTTGCGGCTGCGGCCATGCTGACGAAC
>JAPPGE010000075.1 GCA_028821455.1 bacterium
TCTGAATCCTCAAAACCAAAACGTCACCAACTCTTCAAAAGCGATTCCCCTGCGTGAGGGGCAGGAATGACGCGGCGCCGGGAGACCCTCGCAATCCATCCGGACATCGAGGGTCCGGGTCATCCGGGGAACGGGACTCTGCCGGATTCTCGAAACTGGACAGCCGGGTGATTGTGTCACAGTGTGAATTGCCGAGGAGACAACTGGCGTGGAGAAGGCGCGGGAATGGCCCTGTTCATAGGCAAACGCTTGCTGATGATGCTCGTCACCATGTTCGTGACATCCGTGCTTGTCTTCTCGCTCCTCGAATTCACACCCGGCAATGTCGCCAGCAAGACACTCGGCCCCTACGCGACACAGGCGCAAAAGGAGATCCTCTACAACAAGCTCAATCTCGATGATCCCCTGATCGTGCGCTACGTGCGCTGGATCTCGGTCCTCTCCGGCATCATCAAGGATCCGGTCTACGATCCCGACCTCAAACTGGGCTACAAGGACTCCAGGGGCGATCAGTACTTCGGCAACTTCGGCTGGTCGCTCAAGTACCGGCTGCCCGTGAACGACATCATGTGGCGCCGCCTGGGCAACACCATGATCCTCGCTGGCATTGCCTTCGCCGTCATTGTGCCCCTTTCCCTCGTCTTCGGCGTGCTGTCGGGCATGCGGGAGGGAAGCGTGCTCGACAGGTCGCTCTCCTACACGGGCATCACGCTGACCTCCATTCCGGAGTTCGCATCGGCCACCTTCCTGCTCGTCATCTTTGTCCTCATGCTCGGATGGTTGCCGGGCACCTCGAACATGCAGAGCTTCGAACCCTGGTCGTGGGCCTCGCAGATGGTGCTGCCTGTCCTTGTGCTTGTGCTCTACGACTTCGGCTACGTCGCCCGCATGGTGCGGGGCTCCATGGTCGAGGTCATGACCCGGCCCTACATCCGCACGGCGATCCTGAAGGGACTGCCCTACCGCCAGGTCATTCTCAAGCACGCCCTGCGCAATGCGCTGATCGCTCCGTTCACGGTCATCCTGCTGCAGATCCCCTTCCTCATCACGGGCGTCGTCGTCACCGAAACCGTGTTCAGCTACCCGGGATTCGGCAAGATGCTCCTCGAGGCGGCACTCTTCGGCGACACGGCGCTGATCGAGGCCGCCACGATCATCGCCGTCTTCATTGCCGTGTCGACACAGCTCGTCGGGGATGTCGGCTACATGTACATCAACCCACGCATCCGCTTCATATGACGATTCCTCCATGACCGACACGACCACTGACAGCGCCCGGGCGAACCCTGCAAGCGCCGAACAGCCGGACCGGACGGGTTGGGCACGCTTCTTCTATTCGATCGGTCTCCTGCGCGAATCGCCTGCCGCGATGCTCGGCCTGTCGCTGGTCATGCTGTGGGTCTTCGTCGCCATCTTTGCCGACGTGATCACGGTCTGGGGCCCCAACGAGTACGACTATTCGGCCATATCCGTGCCGCCTTTGACCGTGGATGGCCACTGGCTTGGAACCGACATTTCCGGCCGCGACATCTGGTCGCGCCTCGCCTACGGAGCGCGGGCGACGCTGACCGTGGCGCCGGCGGCCATCCTGGTGTGCTATTTCGTCGGCATTACCATGGGGATGCTGGCCGGGTACTACGGAGGCTGGATCGACAGCATCCTGATCAGCCGCATCAGCGACATCATCCTGTCCTTTCCGCTGATCATTCTCTTCATCATCATCATCACCGTCTTCGGTGCCTCCGCGCTCAACATCATCGTTGCCGTCACCCTGGCGTCATCGCCTGGAATCGGCCGCATCGTGCGCGGACTCACCCTCGATCTGCGCAATCTCGAATACGTATCAGCAGCCCAGATCCGGGGCGAGCGGAGCCTCTACATCATGGCGGTGGAGCTCCTCCCCAATGCCCGGGGACCACTCATCGTCGATGCCTGTCTGCGGATGGGCTACACCGTCATCACCATTGGAATTCTCGGCTTTCTCGGCCTTGGCCTGCCACCTCCGGATCCCGACTGGGGTGGCATGGTGTCCGAATCGCGGACCATGGCGACGGTTCCGGGCATGGCCTACATGCCGATCATCCCGTCCATTGCGGTCTCGAGCCTGGTGATCGGCTTCAACCTTCTGGCCGACGGCCTGCGGGAAATCTCGACGAGGGACTGAATCCATGGCGCCTGACTCCAGCGACGACTATGTCCTCGAGATCGAGAATGTCGGAATCTCCTACTTCACGCGCCTTGGAGAGATCCCGGCGGTCCCGGATTTCTCGCTCAAGCTGAAGCGGGGCGAAAGCTACGGTCTTGTCGGCGAATCGGGATGCGGCAAGACCACGGTGGCCATGGCCATCATGAACTACCTCGGCCTCAATGGCGGCATCGTCAAGGGACGAATCAAGTTCGAGGGGCGCGACATGGCGACCATGTCCGATGAAGAACTGCGTGCCGTCCGCGGGTCTCGAATCTCCATGGTCTACCAGGAGCCGATGAGCGCCCTCAATCCGTCGCTTACCATCGGTTCCCAGATCAAGGAGGTTCTGGTCGTCCACGAGGGCGTCTCCGACGCGGAGGCCGCCGAGCGCTCCATCGAGATGCTGCGCGACGTCAACATGCCGGACCCCGAACGGGTGATGACGCGCTATCCGCACCAGATTTCGGGAGGCCAGCAGCAGCGTGTCGTCATTGCCATGGCCATGCTGTCCAACCCGGCGCTCCTGCTGCTCGATGAGCCGACGACAGCACTCGACGTGACGGTCGAGGCGACGGTGATCGACCTCGTCGTGAAATTGCGCGAGAAGTTCAACACCACCCTGCTCTACATCAGCCACAATCTTGGCCTCATCGTGAAGGTCTGCGACCGCGTCGGTGTCATGTACTCAGGCTCCATGGTCGAGGAAGGCACCATCCGCCAGGTCTTCAAGGAAACCCGCCACCCCTACACGTTCGGCCTCTTCGACTGCATTCCAACTCTCGGTGCAGACAAGCACTCCCGGACCTTGCAGCCCATTCCGGGCCAGGTGTCGCTTCCCCATGAAAGGCCGCCAGGCTGCTCCTTCGGGCCGCGCTGCAACTACTTCCAGCAAGGGGTCTGCGATCTCGGCGAGACCCCCCTCGAGACGGTGGCGGACGGCCACCACGTGCGCTGCCTGCGCATCGACGAGATCAGCCACGTTCCCTCGGCCGCCCAGAGCGATGTCGTGGGCGGGGAAGGCGATCCCGTGCTCGATGTCGTCAACATGAGCAAGTTCTACGAGATCAACGATGTTTCTCTCGCGTCGCTGATCAAGGGCCAGAGCCGTCACTACGTCAAGGCCAACGAGAAAATCAGCTTTTGCGCACAGCGCGGCCGCACCGTCGCCATCGTCGGCGAATCGGGATGCGGCAAGTCGACCTTCGCCAAGGTGCTCACCGGACTCGAGACCGCCACCGAGGGCGAGATCATGTTCGAGGGCCGCAACATCGCCGTCATTCCGGTGCACAAGCGGGATCAGGATCTCATCCGCGCCATGCAGATGGTGTTCCAGAACCCAGACGGCACGCTCAACCCGAGTCATTCCGTCGGTCACTGCATCGGCCGGGTCATCAAGAAGTTCGGCATCCGCACCGACAGCGAGGGAATCCGGGAACAGGTAGGCGAGATGCTTGATGTCGTCCGCCTGCCCAAGGCCTTCTCGACGCGCAAGCCGCGCCAGCTTTCCGGCGGTCAGAAGCAGCGCATCGCCGTGGCCCGCGCCTTTGCCGGCAATCCGTCCATGGTCATCGCCGATGAACCGGTCTCGGCACTCGATGTCTCCGTGCAGGCGGCCGTCATCAATCTCCTCAACGACGTGCAGAAGCGCTACAACACCACCCTGCTCTTCATCAGCCACGATCTTTCGGTGGTCCGGTTCCTCTCCGACGAGATTGTCGTCATGTACCTCGGCGAGATCATGGAGGCCGGTTCCTCGGAGCGCATCTTCATGCCGCCCTATCATCCCTACACCGAGGCCCTGTTGTCGGCCGTGCCGATCCCCGACCCCGACATCATCCAGAAGCGTATCCGGCTGGAAGGCGAAATGCCGTCCGCTCTCGACCCCCCGGGGGGCTGCCGCTTCGCGTCCCGCTGTCCACGGTACCTTGGGAAGATCTGCAACGACGAGGTTCCGCCGGACCAGGATGCCGGAGACGGCCACACCATCAAGTGCCACATCCCCCTCCACGAACTTTCCGCGGTGGAACCGATCTTCAACACCAGGGAAAGTGCGGACTGAACGCCGCCATGGGATGGTTGTGACGATGCCTGCGCCATTCCGGGCAACGCAGTCACTTTCCGGATCCTTCGAATTGCCGTATGGATGTGGCGTGTCCTGAGGTCAGGCCGAGAGCATGAAGTACTCCCTTTGGAACCTCCTGCGCCAGGCGCCCCGAGGTCATCGGGACTGGCCGCAGGCCTGGCGCAATCCTGAGCCGAAGGAGTCCTACGACGTCATCATCATCGGCGCCGGAGGCCATGGCCTGGCGACCGCCTACTATCTGGCAAAGGAGCACGGCATCACCCGGACCGCGGTGCTCGAGAAGGGCTGGCTTGGCGGCGGCAACACCGGGCGGAACACGACCATCGTGCGCTCCAACTACCTGTGGGACGAGAGCGCGCACCTCTACGAGCACTCCCTCAGGCTCTTCGAGACCCTGTCACAGGATCTCAATTTCAACGTCATGTTCTCTCCCCGCGGCGTCATCAACCTGGCGCACAACGAACACGACCTGAAGGAACTGCGACGGCGCGGTCACGCCTGCCGGCTCAACGGCATCGACTACGAGATGGTGACCCCCCGGGAAATCAAGGAGATCGCGCCGATCATCAACATCTCCAGGTCCATCCGGTATCCGGTTCTCGGCGGCGCCATGCAGCGCCGCGCCGGGAATGCGCGCCACGACGCCGTGGCCTGGGGCCTTGCCAGACGCGCCGACGAGTTCGGTGTCGACATCATCCAGAACTGCGAAGTGACGGGCATCGATGTCCGGGACGGCCGGGTGACAGGCGTGCAGACGACCAGGGGAGCGATCAGGGCCAACCGCATCGGCGCAGTTCCGGCAGGCCATGCGTCCGTCGTCGCCTCGATGGCCGGCCTGAGGCTGCCGGTGGAAAGCCATACCCTCCAGGCCATGGTGACGGAGCCGGTCAAGCCGGTGATCGACACCGTCATCATGTCGAACACCGTGCATGTCTACATCAGCCAGTCCGACAAGGGGGAACTGGTGCTCGGGGCCGGCATCGACGGCTACAACAGCTACAGCCAGAAGGGCGGCATCAACGTCATCGAGCATCAGCTCGAGGGACTGTGTGAACTCTACCCCATCGTCTCCCGCCTGAAGATCATGCGGGCGTGGGGCGGCATTGTCGACATCGCGCCCGATGCCAGTCCGATCATCTCCAAGACACCGGTCGAAGGCTTCTACATCAACTGTGGCTGGGGGACCGGCGGATTCAAGGCAACACCCGGTTCCGGCTGGGTGTTTGCCCACACCATCGCCCAGGACCGGCCCCACAGACTCAACGAGGCCTTCAGTCTCGGTCGTTTCGAGAGCGGTCTGCTCATTGACGAGCACGGCGCGGCGGCGGTGGCTCACTAGGCCGGAGCAGAACGATGATGCTGATCCCCTGCCCCTGGTGTGGCGACAGACTCGATGCCGAGTTCACGTGCGGTGGCGAGGCTCACATCGTTCGTCCCGACCCGGCCACGGCCAGCGATGCCGAGTGGGCCGACTACCTCTTCATGCGGAAGAATCCCAAGGGTGTTCATCACGAGCGATGGTTCCATGCCCACGGCTGCCGCCGCTGGTTCCACATCACACGTGACACGGTGAACCACCGCATCCTGGCGGTCTACGCCATTACCGATAGCGCGCCGGAGGCAGCCGGCTGATGCAATCCTGGCGAAACAGCACCGGGGGGATCATCGATCGAAGCCGCCATCTGTCCTTCACCTTTGACGGCAAGCGCCTCTCCGGCCATCCAGGCGACACGCTCGCGTCGGCCCTTCTCGCCAATGGCATCCATCTCGTCGGCCGCAGCTTCAAGTATCACCGCCCGCGCGGGATCGTGGGTTCCGGTGTGGAAGAACCCAATGCCCTCGTCAGACTCGGCAAGGGCGGTTCCGTTGAACCCAACGCGAGAGCCACGACCACGGAACTCTTCGATGGTCTTGTGGCGTCCAGCCAGAACCGCTGGCCGAGCCTCGCCTTCGATGTGGGCGCGCTCAACAGCGTCGCATCCGGACTCATACCGGCAGGATTCTACTACAAGACGTTCATGTGGCCTGCGAAGGCGTGGACGTTCTATGAGCGATTCATCCGGCGTGCCGCCGGTCTTGGCCAGGCGCCTGAAGAACCTGATCCGGATGTCTATGAGAAGCGTTATGCCCACTGTGACGTCCTCGTCGTCGGCGCCGGCCCGGCCGGTCTCCAGGCGGCGCGGGCCGCCGCACGCTCGGGCGCCCGCGTGATCGTTGCCGACGAACAGGCCGTTCCCGGCGGATCGTTGCTGGGTGAACATGTCACCCTTGACGGTGTGGCAGGCCAGGAGTGGCCCGACTCGGTTCGCGCAGAGCTCGAGAGCATGAGCGACGTCACCTTGCTCACCCGGACCACCGTGGTGGGCTACTACAACCACAACTTTCTTGTCGCTGTCGAAAGGGTCACGGACCATCTTCCGGCCGGTGAGAGCGCCCTGCCCCGCCAGCGTCTGTGGAAGATCCGGGCCCGCCATGTCGTTCTCGCCACCGGAGCCATTGAACGGCCCCTGGTGTTTCCGGGGAACGACCTGCCCGGCGTCATGCTCGCCAGTGCGGTGCGCGCCTTCGCGAACCGCTGGGGGGTACGCTGTGGTGCGAGGGCCGTCGTCTTTACCAACAACGACAGTGCCTATCGGTCGGCCATCGATGCCGCCGACTGCGGCATTCACGTGACCACCATCGTCGACTGCAGGGCCGCACCCCGGGGACGTCTCGTCGAGGAGGCACACTCGCGAGGCATCGACATGATGGCCGGCAGCGCCATTGCCGGGGTCGAGGGAAGGAAACGGGTCCGCGGTGTCGCCATTTCCTCCCTGGACGAGAGTGCGCCTGCAGCCCTGCGCAAGGAATGCGATCTCGTCATGATGTCGGGAGGCTGGAACCCGACCGTTCACCTTGCCTCCCAATCGGGAACACGCCTTGCCTGGGACGAGTCCCTGGCGACCTTCGTTCCCGGCGATGCCGCGACACACCAGACGAGTGCCGGTGCGGCAGCCGGGACGTTCGGGCTCGTCGAGTGCCTGAGATCCGGAGCACTCGCCGGGACCGAGGCGGCAGCCCGGACCGGATTCGACGGCGAAGCGCCGGCCGTACCGGAAGTCGAAGGCGACACCGGAGACGGTGCGCTCGATCTTGAAGCGTTCTGGCACCGTCCGGCGTCGCCACGGGACGGCAAGGCCTTTCACGATTTGCAGAACGACGTCACCACCGCCGACGTGGCGCTCGCCACCCGGGAGAACTACGTCTCGGTGGAGCACTTCAAGCGCTACACGACGACCGGCATGGGGACCGACCAGGGCAAGACGTCCGGTGTCAACGGCCTTGCCATCCTCGCATCGCTCAGGGGCGAGGCCATACCTGCGGTCGGTCACACCACATACCGGCCGTTCTACACCCCGGTCACCATCGGCGCCCTGGCGGGAATCGAAACGAACGGCGATCTCTACGACCCCGTTCGCAAGACGCCCATGCACACCTGGCACGAGAAGAACGGCGCGCACTTCGAGGATGTCGGCCAGTGGAAGCGCCCCTACTGCTACCCGAGAGCCGGCGAAACCGTCGACGAGGCGGTACAGCGCGAAACTCTCGCGGCGCGCACGTCGATTGGCATTCTCGACGCCTCGACGCTGGGCAAGATCGACATCCAGGGAGCCGACGCGGCGGAATTCCTCGACCGCATCTACACCAACATGTTCTCGACCCTGAAGGTGGGCCGGTGCCGGTACGGCCTGATGTGCCGGGACGACGGCATGGTGTTCGACGACGGCGTGACCGCACGGATTGCCGAGAACAGGTTCCTGATGAGCACGACGACGGGCGGCGCCTCCACGGTTCTCAACTGGCTCGAGGAATGGCTTCAGACCGAGTGGACGGATCTCGAGGTCTACTGCACGTCGGTCACCACGCACTGGGCGGCGATCGCCGTTGCCGGTCCGAAGAGCCGGGCGCTGGTCTCGGAACTCACGCGGGCCGACCTTTCCGCCGAGGCCTTTCCGTTCATGGCGTGGCGCGATGCCGATATCGCCGGCATCGCCGGCCGCATTTTCCGGATCAGCTTCTCCGGTGAAACCGGCTTCGAACTCCATGTTCCCGCAAGCTACGGACTGGCGCTCTGGCGGAACCTGATGACCGCCGGGGAGAAGTACGGCATCACTGCATACGGCACGGAGGCCATGCATGTGCTGCGTGCGGAGAAGGGATTCATCATCGCGGGTCAGGATACGGACGGCACGACCACGCCCCATGATCTCGGCATGAGCTGGATCGTTTCGAAGAAGAAGAAGGACTTCCTCGGAATGCGCGGGCTCTCGAGGCCCGACACCTTGCGCGAGGACCGCAAGCAGCTGGTCGGACTCCTTGCCGACGATTCCGCAGTGGTCATCCCGGAAGGCGCCCACGTGTCGCCGCAGCCCGCCGCCCGGCCTCCGGTGCCCATGGAGGGGTGGGTCTCGTCAAGCTACATGAGTCCCAACTGCGGCCGTTCGATCGCCCTGGCACTCGTCAGGCGGGGACATGACCGGATCGGCGAGGAGGTCGCGATCCCCCTCGAGAACGGGATCGTCAGGGCACGTATCGTGAAGCCCGTCTTCTTCGACGAGGAAGGAGCCAGACTGCGTGGCTGAACACTGGCAACGGCAGAGTCCGCTCACCCACCTCGGCCTCTCCGCCCACGACAAGAACGAGACATCGGCGGCCAGTCTCGTGATGGCCGAGCTGAGGTTCCTGGCCAAGGTGACCCTGCGCGGCCGGATCCCGGGTGAATCCGTGAGGACTGCACTTGGCGTTTCCCTTCCCGGCGAACCCAACACGGTGATGACCGGCAACAACCTTTCCGCGTTGTGGCTCGGGCCGGATGAATGGCTGATCGTCGGCCCGCCGGATGCCGAAAGGGCCATGACGGGCCAGCTCGCGAAGGCTCTTCCCGGCACCGCCGTCGTCGACGTCACGGAAGGCCGTACGACCATTCGCACTCGAGGGCCGATGGTCCTCGACATCCTTGCCATGGGATGCCCCCTTGATCTCCACCCTCGAGCCTTCGGGCCCGGCCGGTGCGCCCAGAGCACGCTGGGCCGCTCCCCCATCATCCTTCACCAGGTCGACGGGGCCCCTCTCTTCGACATCCATGTCGAGCGCAGCCAGGCTGACTACCTCTGGACCTGGCTCGAGACCGCAGGGCGTCCCTACGGCGTCGCCGTCGAGGCCGTCACCGCCCCGCCCGCGTGGCGCCGGCCGGCCCCGCGGAGATACCCCGGGGCATTTCCCCCATTTGCGCCATCGCCTTCGAGACAGCCGA
Source organism: bacterium (assembly GCA_028821455.1). Taxonomy (GTDB): domain Bacteria; phylum Pseudomonadota; class Alphaproteobacteria; order SP197; family SP197; genus SP197. The sequence goes on from JAPPGE010000075.1 coordinate 9,565, forward strand.
CCCGGGGCGCGACAGTGCCTGCGCGGTCGGTGCCGTCCTCGTGAGACAAGGCCGCATCGCCGACAGATATCAGCAGCTGATCCGGCCGCCGCGCCGCAGCTTCGAGTTCACGTACGTTCACGGCCTGACCTGGGCCGATGTCCGCGACAGCCCGGCCTTCGGCGACATGTGGCCTGACCTCCGGAAGTTCGTGGATGACGCCGGGTTCCTCGTCGCCCACAACGCCGGTTTCGACAGGAGCGTCCTGGAGGCATGCTGCGCCGCGGCCGACGTCGCACCGCCGGAACTGGCGTTTCACTGCACCGTGCAGATGGCCCGCAGAACGTGGAACCTGCCATCGGCAAGCCTTCCGGCCGTCTGCCGCCATCTTGGCATCCCGCTCAACCACCACGACGCGCTTTCCGACGCCGAAGCCTGCGCAAGGATCGCCATCGAGGCCCTGGGCGAGGCCGCCTGATCGCCGCGACAGCACCGGGCCTGTCGGACATGCGTTCCACGAGCGACGATCCGAAGCCCAGGAGTACGGCACCAGTGTCGGCAGGTCATACAGGATTCAGGCGTCGGGAATTGCCACCATCCGGTCATTTCGCCGTGTAGAGCGCCGTTCTCGAAGGATTCGAGGGCCTGAGCAATCACGGTCCTGGGTGTCGGCCCGGAGGACCTGAAGGACCACCGGTGATACCTCGGTGTCCACCGCCAAATGGCGATTGCGGCCCTTGATCTTCATGCCGGCGTCATGACCAAGGAAGCTGCGGCTTTCCGTCGTCTTCACGCTCCAATCGAATTGGCCTCGATCGACTGCCGGGTCGACAGCAAAACGACAACCGACCCTTGAGAGATTGGTTGTCCGGTGTCGCGCCGTACCCCGTGTGCGGTCCTGCAAACGGAACACGCGACGGCGCAGTCGGACGGCAGTGCGCCTCGCCCCCGGAAACGGCGTTTGCGAGCAGGCTGGATGCTGGGCGATCCACGATGCAACTGCAGGATCTGGCACGGAGCCGCATCGGTTCCAACAGGGCGAGAATGTCTTCAACTGTCGAAACCCGGTAGGAGAATTCCCGGGCTTGTCGACACACCCAGCGTCTTTCCCGCCGCAATCATCGCATTGTCCAGGCTGTAGACCGCTTCCGCCTGCCGGTTGCCCGCAATGGCGAGATGCAATTCGTCTCCGGCCCTCACCTCAGACCGGTCTCGAAACAGCCAAGCCATTGTGTGGCTCGATCAGATTCGTCGCGGTTCGCCAACAATGCGACACATGACTCCTCGACCATCGTTTCAATCCTCGCCCCCGCCTTGCGCGCCGCCGTGACGTCCGGATTGCCCATGCGAACTTCGCGAGCAAGCAGCGATGCGAACTCAACCCGGGTCCAATGGCCAGCTGTCAGATCCTCCGCAGGCACATCTTCCAGAATAGTGGCAACCGGTTCGCTGGCAGCCTCCGGGAGGATGAGCGGGACGAGGAAACTGGTGTCGAAACAGGGTACTCGAGCCGACCGGCGATCTTGCAACCGCTCTTCCCGGGCCTCGCGCAGCAACTCGGCAGCGGGGCGTCGCAACCGAGGCATGGCCGCCCGAAACCCGGCCAGTTCACGCAGCGGCAATGGCTTCTTGGGGTGGACGGCGGCCGAGAGATGCGCGACGGCCTTGCCGCGCCGTGTGATGACCACCTCCTGGCCGGCTTCCACCTTGTCCAGAAGTTCGCTGAGACGCGCTTTCGCCTGAGCCAGATTGACCGTCATCACGGCAACCTCGCATGGTCAGGAAACTGGTCACGTGGTAGCGGATTTCAGGCGGTACGGCCACAGGAAAGCCTCTGACCTCAATGCAGCGGCGAACATCCTGGCCTTGGGGACTGGGGCATCTGCGCGGGGAGGTTGCCGGATTGCCGGGCCCGCGAACCGCGAAATCGATCGGAGGATGGCGGCATGACGCTGTCAACTTCTCGATGTAAGCGTCCCATTCCATTCCGCGCACGCGATTCCGACAAGGTGCAGGCCGCGATCGATGCCTTGAAACACTTCCAGAAGACCCATTCTCTCGGCGGGCTTTCGGTGCGGCAGATCATCGAGGAGGCGCGCAAGTACTGATGCCGTTTGTCCTCGATTGCTCGGTTGCCATGACATGGGTGTTTCCTGACGAGGCATCCGAAGCAACCGAGCGGTTGCGTGATTCTCTCATCGATGATCAGGCATTCGTTCCATCCCTCTGGCCGGTTGAAGTCGGGAGTGTGTTGCTTGTCGCAACTCGCCGCAGACGCATCAGGGCGGACGAGTGGTCGCATATCTGCTCCAGCCTGGAAGCCCTGCCCATCGAGGTTGAACCGGTGTCCACGTCCCGCGTTTGGGGAAAGGTGGTCGCACTCGCCGACCAGCACAACCTCAGTGTACGACGCGACCTGTCTGGAACTCTCGCTGCGCATGCGTTTGCCGCTTGCCACACTGGACCGGGCCCTGATCACCGCGGCGCGGAACGATGGAGTTGATACACCCATGATCGGATAGGGCCGACCGGGCCGGCGACCTTGATCGCCCGCAAAGAGGCGAGCCTGCCGGTTTGTGACGGCGGGAACCGGAAGACCTGACCTGGAGGGGCCGATTGCGCTACGATCAGTGCTCTTCGAGATGAGGCGACATGTACGGCAACCTTCCCGGGAGTGTTCTGGTGGAGCGGCAGGGGTTCGTCGCCACCATCACCATCAATCGTCCCGAAAAGCTCAATGCCATCGACACGGTGACAGCCCGTGGGCTCTCGGATGCCTTCGACATGCTGTCGGCGGACGACAGCGTGCGCGTCGTGGTGCTGCGCGGCGCCGGCGAACGCGCCTTCGGCGTGGGCGCTGACATCAGCGAGTTCTCCGAACGGCGCGACAATCCCGAACAGGCGTTCGAGTACGAGGAGGCCTGGGGCCAGGGGCTGGCGAATTGCCGGCATCCCGTCATTGCCATGATCAAGGGCTACTGCATCGGCGGCAGTCTCGGTCTCCTTCCCGACACGGATCTGCGCATCGCCGGCGAGAGCGCCCGTTTCGCCATTCCCGCCGGACGGCTCGGCATCACCTACGGGCACGATGACATCGACAGGCTCAAGCGCCTGATCAGTCACGCCCATGCCCTTGAAATCCTTCTCGAAGCCTCGCAATTCTCGGCAAAGCGCGCGCTCGACATCGGTCTCGTCAGCCGCGTCGTCGCCGACGACGAGGTGGAGAAGGAAACCTATGCCTGCGCCGAACGCATCGCAGCAAACGCGCCGCTCTCGGCACGCTGGCACAAGAAGTTCGCCCGCCGTCTGCTCGATCCGGCACCCCTGACCGACGAGGAACGAAAGGAACCCATGGCCTGCTTCGCCACCGAGGACTACGACATCGGCCGGGCCGCGTTTGCCGCGCGCACGACGCCACAATTCAGGGGACGATGACCATGGAAAGCGGCTACGGGCCCCTCAGCGGCATACGCGTCATCGACTTCACCCATGTCATGGCCGGTCCGACCTGCACGCTGATGCTGGCCGACATGGGGGCCGACGTCATCAAGATCGAACGCGTCCCCTTCGAAGAAGATCCGTCCCACAACGCCGACGATCCCTACTGGATCAACGGCGTGTCGGCATCCTACATGATCGTCAACCGCAACAAGCGGGGCCTTCCCCTCGACCTCAAGCGCAACGAGGCTGTCGACATCGCAAGGCGCCTCATCGCGTCTGCGGACATCATCGTCGAGAACTTCCGCCCCGGCGTGCTCGACCGCCTCGGTCTCGGTTACGAGGATGCCCGTGCGGTCAATCCCGCCATCATCTACGGCGCGGTGAGCGGTTTCGGCAGGACCGGGCCCTATGGCCAGCGTCCGGGCTACGATCTCATGGCCCAGGCCATGTCCGGCATCATGAGTGTGACCGGAGAGGCGCCGGGGCGCCCTCCCGTCAAGCCCGGCGTGCCAATGACCGACATCACCGCCGGCATCCTGCTCGCCATGGGCCTGTGCGCCGCCCTCCATCACCGTGACGCGACGGGCGAGGGGCAGATGGTCGACACCTCCCTCTTCGAGGCCGGTATCGTCCAGACCTACTGGCATTCGGCCATCGCCTTTGCCACCGGCGAGGCTCCTCAACCCCTGGGATCCGGACACCCCCTTGTTGCTCCTTACCAGGCCATTCGCACAAAGGACGGCCACATCACGGTCAGCGCCGGCGGCTGGATGTGGCCGAAACTCTGCGAACTGGTGGACCCCGCCCTCGAAAAGGACCCCCGCTTCGACACCAATGCCAAGCGCATGGACAATGTCGCCGAACTCTCAAGAGTGCTTGACGAGCGCATGTCGGTGAAGACGACAGACGAGTGGGTCGCGGAACTCGAGGCGGCCGGCATGCCCAGCGGACCCATCAACACCATTCCAGGCATGCACCGGGATCCCCAGGCGCTGCATCGCAAGATGGTGGTGACGCAGGACCATCCGGTCGCCGGAAAGGTGCAGACCCTTGGCCTGCCCGTAAAGTTCTCGGCGACCCCCGGCGGTCCGGCACGGCCGGCCACGGTCTACGGCCAGTACACCAGGGAGATTCTCGCGGAACTCGGCTACAGCGACAGCGACATCACCCGGTTCACTCAGTCAGGCGTCACGGCCGACGGCTGAGCCGGCGTGGCGATGTCGCCAACGACGCGCACCCTGGCGCGCAACGCATTGCCCGGAAGGTAGGCAAGGGGCAGATCCTCCATGTCGACGGTCTGCAGCGTCCGCGCCTCGGCGCCGCCGGCGACGGCGCTCTCCTCGGCCATGATACGGGCGCGGCGGAGTGCCTCGTCCCGCGCCAGGCCCGTGAACACCCGGTCACATTCCCCCGAAACCTGAGCCATAGCCGCACCCACCGCGTTGGCGACGGCGCCGTGTTCGACGCGGATCACCTCACTGGCGCCCCTGATGTCGTCCGCCACGAGAAAGGCCCCTCCTCCCACGGCGATGACCGGTTCATCGCCGGCACGGACCTTGATGCGATCGATGGCGTCGGCAAGCATGGACGAGGCGACGTCGAGAAGGGATTCGACCGTTGCCGGATCGAGGTCCGCCAGACGGCCCCTGTCGCCAAGATCAAGCCGATTCGCCGCCACGCCGAGATCGCTTGCCGTCAGTTCATCGCCGCCAAAGACGCGGGCCCGCGGATCAATCTCGTGGCCCGTGCTGGCAGGTCCGATGGTACCTGCCTTCTCGTCGACCAGTGATCCCCCGCCAAGACCGATCGAAATCAGATCGGGCATGCGAAAGAGGGTCCTGATACCAGACAGGGTGACAACATTGTTCGCTTCACGCGGGAATCCTGCCTCCAGCATGCCGACATCGCTGGTCGTTCCGCCGACATCGATGACGATGCCGTGATCAAGCCCGCTCAGAAGGGCGGCACCCCGCATCGAATTGGTCGGTCCGCAGGCCAGACTGAAAACAGGAAACCGCTCGGCTTCCTCGGCAAGCAGGACCGTGCCGTCGTTCCGGGTAAGGTAGAGACGGGAGGCGAGACCTGCGTCTTCCAGGGCGTCTTCCATGGCCCTGGTGAATCGCTCCGCAAGGGGACGCAGGCTGGCATTGAGGATGGCGGCATTTTCGCGCGCCAGGAGACCGATCCTTCCGATATCGGCCGAGAGTGTGATGCGGCAGTCGGGGCAGCGCCCCAGAATGACGTCCCGGGCGCGTTCCTCGCAGGACCTGTTGAGAGGCGAGAAAATCGAGGCAATCGCCACGTTGCGGCACGCACTGTCGGCAACCCTCTCGGCAAAGGCGGCAACCGCCTCCTCGTCGAGAGCGACAAGTGGCCTGCCGTCGACCTCGTGCCCACCCTCGACACTGCAGACTGGACCGCCAACCGGTTTCGCGAGACGGGATGGCCAGTCGACAAGTGGCGTGAGGGTGCGGCTGGCGGGAAGACCGATGCGCAGACAGGCGACAGACTCCAGGTTGCGACCCTCGACAATGGCATTGGTGAAGCGGGTTGTTCCCACCATGACCGCCTCGACCGGACCGGACGCCTTCGGCTCCCCGGTCACCCCGGCAAGGGCTCGGGAGATGCCGGTCATGGTATCGGTCGTGGTCGCGGCCTTGACACTCGCCACCACCCTTGTGCCATCGACCAGCACGGCGTCGGTGTTGGTACCCCCGACATCGATCCCTATGCGCCGCACGTCCGGTTTCCTCCGCTTCGGAGCGGGTCACTTTCGCTCAAGGAAGCGACGACGGGCAAGAACTTGTCCCTGCGCGACCCTTGCGCCACACTTCCCGTCACCACGGGACGACGCGCTATCCGGAAGGGGAACCATGACGACGGGCACGGCTCTGGACAGGACTGAAACGATCGATGCCAGGACGCTCGACATCAGCACCATCCCGGTCATTGACTTCGCGCCCTTCAGGAACGGGTCGGGCGAAGCGCAGCGGCAGGTGGCACAGGCGATCGGTGACGCCTGCCGCCACACAGGCTTCTTCTACATCATCAATCACGGCATTCCGGAGACCGGGATCGACTCGCTGATCCACCAGACCTTGCGTTTTTTCCATCAGCCCCTTGAAGAAAAGCTGAGACTCGACATCGATCACGTTCAGCGCCATCGCGGCTATGTGCCCCAGGGCGCTCTCTATGCCGACGTCAATGCCCAACCAGACGTCCAGGAAGGCTACGAGGTCTCCCTGGAACTGCCCAGCGACGACCCGGACTACCTTGCCGGCAACATCATGCTTGGCCCCAATGTCTGGCCCGACAATCTGCCTGGCTTCCAGACCGCGGTCTATGCCTACTACGAATCGGTCCTCGGTCTTGCCCGGATGCTGCTGCGCGCATTCGAGATCACGCTTGGCCTCGAGGAAGGCTGGTTCGACGACAAGACCGACAAGCCCATGGGGCAGTAGAGTCAGGGGGTGGCGCACCAGCGGTAGGGTCCGGTGGTACAAGCCCGTGACGGGCAGTCCGTCACTTTCGTT
>JAPPGE010000009.1 GCA_028821455.1 bacterium
ATGATGCGGATGCCCTTGCCGACCCCGGAGACCGCCGAGAGCGTGGCGACGATCGAGATGACAACGATGAGAATGATCTGCGTGACGATTCCCGGATCGACCCCGAACAGGTGGTTGAGACCGGCCGCCATCTGGCTGACGCCAAGGCCCAGTGACGTGGCAACGCCGAAGACGGTGCCGAACACCGCCAGCAGATCGACAGCATGTCCGATGGGGCCATAGATGCGGTCGCCGATCACCGGATAGAGCGCCGAGCGCAGCGTCAGGGGCAGTTTCTTGCGAAAGCCGAAGTAGGCAAGGCACAAACCGACGATCACGTACCCTGCCCAGCCATGAAAGCCCCAGTGGAAATAGGTGACCCGCATGGCGGCGGCGGCTCGCTGTTCATTCATGGCAGCCAGCCCCGCCTGCTCGGCAAAGGGGTTGTTGGGATAGCCCCACGGCTCGGTGTTGTCGAAATAGAACATCGGCTCGGCAATGCCGAAGAACAGCAGTCCGATGCCGACACCTGCCGAGAACAGCATGGCCAGCCACGAGAAGTTGGAGAACTCCGGCCGGGAGTCGTCATCACCGAGCCGGATGGCGCCGAAACGGCTGAACATCAGGTAGAAACAGACGAAGAGCATGACCACCAGCGCCATGATGTAGTACCAGTTGAGCGCGTACTCGATCCAGCCACGCACCGCCTGGTAGACGCCGTTGGCGAAGTCGACATTGATGGCCGTGAAGACAACGAAGACGACCACCATCACCTTCGCTGCGATACCCATACCCGAGTGCAGTCCCTTGAACGGACCACTCTGGGCCACCAGACTTGACTGTGTCATCGTGCATTCCTTTCGAAAGGCGGTGCAAGGCACGGACTTGTGACCGTGCCTCGCCATTCAAGCACAGAAGCGCGCCCGGTTCACGGTATCGGAAGGGCGCTCATGCCTGATCGATGCGCCCGGCGAACATGCAGACGATCCCGGCGACGACCAAGCCGGCTCCGGCAACCTGCAGGATTCCGAGCCGTTCCTGGAAAACGAGCACCGACACGATGAGCGTGATGACGACCGTCCCGGTCACCACGGTCGGGATCACCACGCTCGCCGGCAGGGGATTCGAGGCACTGAAGATGGTGAGGTAGCAAATCTCGGCGATGCCGATGCAAACTCCGGCGCCAAGGGCCCAGAGATAGCTTGGCAGGGAGAGGCGGAAGGTGTGTCCGCCCTGGATGCCGAGAACCGTGAGGAAGGCCATCGAAGTGAGCAATGCGCCGGTCTGCAGGCAGACGGCGGCGAGCACGGTGGTGGTGGCTTCGTCAGGCACGTGGTCTCCCGAAACCTTGATGAGCAGGTTGTAGCCCACATAGGCCAGCGTCACGATCGCCAGCAGAACCATCATCGACATAAGCGACTCCCTCGAATTCCTTCGGGATTCTGGACTCAAGAGGGGAAAAGACCAACAGGTTGACTTCCGGTTGTCATGACCACCAGCATCGGGAACAGGGATCCCGAAGGGTGTCGTCATGATCGAAGGAAGCATGCATGTCAGACGCAGCGAAGCGCGTGGAAGGGAGGGCGCGGTCTCTGCCGGTCACCCCGATGCGGTCGGAGCCGCACTGACACTCCTGGAGACCGGGGGCAATGCCTTCGACGCCATTGTCGGAGCGGCCTTTGCGAGTTTTGTCGTCGAACCGGCCCAGTGCGGTCTGGGCGGCTATGCGCGCCTTGCCGGTTTCGATGCCCGTGCGCGCCGCCTGGTCTCGGTCGACGGCTACCTGCGGGCGCCCGCCGCCGCCCGCGAGGACATGTTCGAGATCGACGATACGCGGGGGCTGAAATACTACGAAACGCCATGGACCAAGGACCTGAAGGGCGAGAAAGGGCATCTCGCGGCGGGCGTTCCGGGCGCCGTTGCCGCCCTGTGGGAAGTCCACCAGCGCCGGGGGCGCCTCGACTGGGCCCGTGTTCTGGAGCCCTCGATCCGCCTGGCCGCACGCGGCCTCACCGTGACCTGGAACCAGCTGCTCCACGTCTGCGAGGTCCACCGGCTCATGCGCCGCTATCCGCCGATGCATCGCCACTTCTGCCCCGGGGGCGAGCTTCCCCGGATCGGCGGCCAGTTCGGCGGCGCCACGGTCCTCGACCTCTCCGAACTCGCGCACACGCTGCGACTCATCGCCGATGAAGGACCGTCCGGATTCTACGAGGGCCGGGTTGCCGAACTCATCGAGCAGGAAATCAGGGAAGGCGGCGGCATCCTGACCGCCGAGGACCTTGCGTCCTATCGGCCGAAGGTGCTTGAGGAAACTCCGTTGGACTTCCACGGGCTGGATTGCATCACCTGCTTTTGCCCGACCTCCGCCGAGTTCCTGAATCTCCTGGGGACGTTCGACCTCAATTCGGCCACCGGTGCCGCATCGCACCATCTGATGGCCGAGTGCATGCTCACCGCCTTCACCGACACCATCCACTGGTACGGTGACCCGGACTTCGAGGATGCTCCCGTCGCCGCGCTCTCGTCGGCCGAGTTCGCCCGGCTGCGCGCCAGGGCGATCGATCCGACAAGGGCCATGCCGCGGCCGCCGCAACCGGCATCGGCCGACGAGCTGAGGGTCTCGAGTGGTGAATCGCTGCCGCAGGCCCTCGAAACGACCCCGTGGGCACCGAAACTTGGAGGAACAACACAGGTCGCAGTCACCGACGGAGAGGGGAACATGGCGGCGGTCTGTATCAGCCTTTCGGATGCCCATGGCTCCCTCGTCTACTGTCCCGGCACCGGTGTGGTCCTCAACAACGGCATGCAGAACTTCGATCCCCGGCCAGGACGGCCGAATTCCATCAAGCCCGGCAAGATGCCGATTTTCGCTGCCCCGGTTCTCGTGGCCACACGCCACGGCGAGCCCGTTTTCGCCGCGGCCGGTTCCGGCGGCTACCGGATCCTCACCGGCGTCATGCACACCTTCGTCAACTGGGCCGTTCACGCCATGGACCTCAGGCGGGCCATTGAGGCGCCCCGCATCCATTGCCAGAGCCGCGAAACATTCGTCGACGAGCGCTTTCCTGACGCGATCGTCGAAGAGCTCGCGGTCATGGGACACGACGTCCGCCTGCAGCGCGACATGCCCGGACTCAATGCATTCGCCCGCGTCTCGGCCGTCACGAGGGAACCCGCCGGCGGCCTCCTCACGAGCGCTGCCTGGCCTCCGTGGATCAACGTCGCGGATGCGATCTGAATGAGGTTTGCACCGCATCGCACGCCGACCTGGCGTATGCCGGAACAAGCATCTCGTCGTCGCCTGTTCGCGTGCTGTCCGGCGCGCCTCTCCGGTCCCGAGCGCCCCCACGGCCAGGACCGACTTCTGCCGCCATTGTGGTATCATCTGCAGATGAACCAACGTGCGTACCCGACGGTGCCGCCGCCGCTTCCTGCACATGACTGAGGCATTCGCACCGGGTGTTGCGGCCCGGGGAGTTCCGTCACCGCCGCCCGACGCGAATGTCTGATGGACACATTGAGCGACACGCTATCGCGGATCGTATCGATTGCCCTTCTCGGAGCGGTGACGGGTGCCCTGGCGTCCCTGGCGGCCATTGGCTTTGTCGAACTGATCGCCGCTCTGAACGACTGGCTCTTCATCTCGCCCCGCAGCCGCTTCATGGTGGACAATGCGCGGTGGCTGGTTGTCGCGACCGTTGGCGTGCCGGCTGCAGGAGGACTGATCGTCGGCATCATTCACCGGTACAATCCGGACCGGCGTTCCCACGGTCCTCCTGACATCATCCAGGCTGTTCAGGGTCTGGAGCCTCGAATACCGCTGCGCTCCGGATTCCTTTCCGCAATGGCGAGCATGGTATCCCTTGGCGCCGGAGCCTCAGTCGGGCAATACGGCCCGTTGACGCACCTCGGCGCGACCCTGGGTTCCCTTGTCGCCGGTTGTGCCCGAAACACCCGCTGGATGGTGACGGTCGGCGTGGGCTGCGGTGTCGCTGCCGCCATCTCGACCGCGTTCAATGCCCCGATCGCAGGAATTGTCTTCGCGCACGAAGTGATTCTGCGTCACTACTCCCTTCGGGCATTCGCGCCGATCACTGTGGCCGCGACGGTGGGCTACGTGCTCGCCAACATGGTGTTCGAGCGTCCACCCCTGTTTCGGCTGGAAACCGTCGACGCGAGTTCCGCCCCGGAGTTCGTCGGCTTCGTTGCCATCGGGGTTTGTGGCGCCCTCGTTGCCGTTGTGTACATGCGGGCGATCCTGTGTTCGGCCCGACTTGCCCGAAAGGTGCCCGTACCGGACTTCCTCAAACCCATGCTTGCCGGCGCTGCATTGGGACTGGCCGCCCTGTGGATCCCCGATGTTCTCGGTCTCGGCAAGGAAACGCTGAGGTTCGCGGTCATCGATCAGGCGTTCGGCGCCGGAGAACTTCTTGTGCTGGTCGTCGCGAAGATTCTGGCCACCGCGATGTGCCTTGGCTTCGGGTTCGCGGGAGGCGTGTTCAGTCCCGCCCTGCTCATCGGTGTCCTGTTCGGTGCGCTGGCGGGAAACGGGGCGGAGGTCATTCTCGGCGAACTGCATTCGGAGATTGCGGTCTATGCGATCTGCGGCATGGTCGCGGTGACAAGCGCGGTCATCGGGGCGCCGCTGACAACGATCCTGATCGTCTTCGAGTTGACTCGAAACTACGATCTGGCGACGGCGGCAATGGTCAGCGTTGTCTTCTCGAACCTGGTCTCATATCGAATCTTCGGCCGTTCCCTGTTCGACGTACAGCTCCGCATGCGGGGTTTTGACCTCGCCGACGGACGACACAAGGCGATTCTCGACCAACGCCTTGTCGAAGACTATGTGAGCCTGGATTACACCGCGCTGTCGCCGGACGCGCCGCTCGACGAAGCGAAGTCGCGCCTTCTCGAGGCGGACAGGCACGAAGGCTACGTGGTCGACGCGAACGGCATCTATCTCGGTACTGTCACGCTTGCCGAGCTTGAGCTGAGTCCGGCCGGCGATGCTCGCGGACCGAAAGTGACAGTCGGACAACTTGCAAGACCCGAACCCTTGATTCTCACGGCAAAGACGACGGTTTGGCACGCGATGGAACAAATGGGCGACTTCGTTGGCGAGAGCATTCCGGTGCTTGAGGCTGGCGGTGACGGTCGCCTGTTGGGCGTCGTGTTCGAGGCAACCGTCGTCAAGGCCTACCTCGATACAACGAACCGAATTCGGAAAGAGGAGAATGCGGGAGGATAGAGGTTCCCATGAGGCCACGAACATCTGGAGCGGCATCCTGAACGTGCGGTCGTCCATCCGTTGCGTCGGGCTCTGCATCGCGCTCTGCGGGCTGGCCGGACCGGCGGCCGGTGATGCGTCAGATGAACAAGGCCGCACCATCACGGTGGCCACCTGGGGTGGGCCCTACGAGCGCAGCCAGGTCAAGGCCTACTTCGAGCCGTTCACGAAGGCGACGGACATTCGAGTGCGCACCGTGCGGTACGAGGGCGGGCTCTCCGAACTGCGTCAACAGTTGGGCACGGGAGAAATCACGTGGGATGTCGTGGACATGACCATGGCCGACAACCGCGCCGCCTGCCGACAGGGGCTTCTGGAACCCATCGATCATGCAATTCTGCTCCCCGGGACCGACGGGGTTCCGGCCGACGAGGATTTTCTCGATGGAGCGCTGACCGAGTGCGGGGTCTCGCAGATCGTCTATGCCATGGTAACGGCGTTCAATCGAGACGCCTTTCCCGGAGAGCGGCCTGCCCGGATCGAGGACATCTTCGATGTGAAGCGGTTCCCCGGAAAGAGGGCTCTCCAGAAGGCCCCCGCGGCGAACCTCGAATGGGCGCTCGTGTCATACGGAGTCCCGCGCGAGGATCTCTACGAATTGCTGAGTACGGAGCGAGGTCTTCGTCTCGCCTTCAGGAAACTCGACCGCATTCGCGATCACGTGATCTGGTGGACATCCATCGACGAGCCGGTGGACTTGCTCGTGTCGGGCAAGGTCGCGATTGCCTCTCAGTTCAACGGACGCCTGTTCGATGCGGCGGTGGTTCACGGCCACCCCATCGAAATCATCTGGGATGCGCAACTCTACGAGTTCGGGACGTGGGGCGTCACAAGGGGCTCACCACGCCGCAAGGAGGCGCTGGAGTTCATCCGCTTTGCCACCGGCACAGGTCCCCTGGCGGATCAGGCCGGGTACATCTCCTACGGACCGACCAGGCATTCTTCAACGAGGCTCGTGTCGACGCATGCCGAAATCGGCGTGGACATGCGGCCCCATCTCCCGACCAGTTCCGCAAACTTCAGGACCGCAATCCTCAAGGACACAGAATGGTACGCCAGCCTTCACGACAGGATCGTTGCGCGTTTCGACGCGTGGCTCGGCCAATCGGAGACGAACCACACAGACCAGGCGACCACCGATGCGGTTGCGGAGGGGCAGGACGATCGTTCCGACTGATAGTGCGTCTCGTCCACCATAGACCGGCGCCGGCTCTCCCGTGCAGCAGAACACCGTTCCCTGACAAGGCCGTTCGCGTTGCGCTGGCGGAACCCATCCACGCGAATGTTCCGCATGACCCCCGGAGGCCTGATACCCGGACCTCCCGAACTCGTTTTCCTCATTGAGGGAAGCGGACGCAAAACCCGGCCAGGGTGCGTGTTCGCCGGCATGCGGGCACATCAAGACGCACGCTGAACGAACGCGTCATGCTTCGTCCCCCGGCAGCAGGCCCTGCCGGATCAGACCGGCGAAAGCCCCGCCTGCCCTTCCTGGCCGGAAAGGCAGGCGGAGCGAAGCCGTCAGGCCTTCGTGAAACGCTTCCAGAGCATGCGCCCGTCGGGCGTGAGCGACGGAACGATGGTGTTGCGGTAGATGGTCGGCTCGAACTCATGGGTAATGAACCGGTAGCAGCCCGACTCTTCCATCATGTCCTGCATGGTCCGGTACATGCCGTCGCGCGTGGCAGGATCCATGGTGACGAGCGCCTCGGCATGGAGGGCGCCGAAATCCGGATTGTTGAACCGCTCCCAGTTCCACACGCCGACCTGTTGAGGCGTGAACCACATGGTGTACCACCCCGGATCGGGCTGGGAGGAAAAGCGCGAATAGAGGATCTGGAGTGACTTCCAGTCCTCTCCGGAACTCTCGTCTCCCATGGTCCACCAGACACCGGGGTCATGCACGTTGATCTCGGCGTCAATACCGATGTCGGCAAGGTTGGCCTGGATCACCTGACAGGCCGCCGTGTAGGCCGCCTTGTTGAGGGTGTCGATCCGGCACGAGAACCCGGACCCAAGGCCGGCTTCCTCGAGCTGCTGGCGGGCATACTCCGGATTGCCCTCATAGGGAACGAGCGGTTCGGGACGGTGCCCGACGAGGCCCGGCGGAATGATGCCCGTTGCGGGCGCCGCCAGTCCGAAGTAGGCCGCTTCCAGGATCTGGTTCACATTCACCGCGTTCTGGATGGCGCGCCGCACCCGGATGTCGCCCATCGCCTCGTTGTCGCGGTTGATCCCCATCCAGACGTACTTCAGCGAGGGATGCTGAACCAGCGTGGCATCCTCAGGCAGGCTCTCCATGAGGGTTTGCACCGAGGTAATCGGAACGCGGGTGACGTCGAGGTCGCCGGCAAGGAAGCCGACTTCAGCGGCCTGCTCGTCGACGATCGGATAGACCTCGATGGTGGTGAAGTCCGGATTGGCATAGGGCCCTGAGTAACCCTGCCGTGCAGACAGGGTGAGCTTCTGGGACGGTTGCCAGTCCGTGATCTCGTAGGCGCCTGACACCGCTGGCGGTTCTGCTTCGTAGCGCTTGCCGTCAAGCGCCTCGACAGCGGCCTTGCAGACAATCATGCCGCGCCCTGCGGGCATCGTCGTCGTCCACAAGGGTGCATAGGGCTCCTTGAGCACGATCGTCCCGCTGCGCTCATCGTGGACATCGACTCGATCAAGGGCGCTCCAGTCCTCGGCATAAGGCGACGCCATCTCGGGATCCGCGATCCTCTCGTACGAGTACTTGACGTCTTCGGCCGTCATCGCGCCAAAGCCGTTGGTCCAGCCGATGTCGTCGCGCAGGGCAAAGTTGATATGGGTGTCGTCCACCTGGTCGATCTCGGCCGCAGCCTCGTTTTCCCAGCCCCACTGGTCGCCCGGGGTCACCGTTACGAGGCCGTGGAGCAGGCAGGCGTTCACGTCGGATTCCGGAGCAGACAGGATATAGCCGGGGTCGAGAACCTGGATGTCCGAGTAGTTCCTCACCCTCAGGGCATCGCCTGCTTCCTGGGCCTCTACGGATGCACTGGTCATCGCCAGTGTCCCTCCGGCCACGCCCGCGGCCGTTGTTTCCATGAAACGGCGACGGGACAGTTTCAACCGATCACTGGACATGTCTCACTTCCTCTCAATCGTTGGCAGACATCGTTCCAATGTGATGCAGTCCAACGGTTATTGTCCAGCGTCGAATCCGTTGACGCTGGCACTGGGCGCTCATCTCCGGCAGAGATGCTGATTCCAGGGTGGAGAGACCATGACCAACCGGTCAGCGTCATGTCGTCCTGCCGAGGATTCGCAGGACCGACGACTTTGGCAAGATCCGGGTCCCGTCGGCCTCTTGAGGATCCGCCATTCATCGGCCACAACCACACGTCCTTCACGTCCGGCATGGTCTCGAGCCTCAAAATTCCCTACTGTAGGCAAGCAGCCCGGGTGGCTTCAGCGTCAAGGACATGAGCCTCACCACGGCAACGAGCTGCGAGAGCATCAACACCCGGCCCCGCAGACGGACCTCTCTTGCGGGATGAGCAGGCCGGACGGCATCCGCGGAGGAAAGCGATGATCGACGGTGACACCCTGCGCGCCATGCAGGCGCCTCTCAAGGACCGCTACCGCGACCAACCTGATGCCGCGGTTGTCACCCTTCGGGCCACGGGCAGTATCGGGCTCGACGATGTCACATGCAGTGTGGAGACCTCGAAGGCCATGATCAGGGCCGGTCTGCATCCCGCGACGGGAGGAGACGGCCTTGCCGCGTGCTCCGGTGACATGCTCCTCGAGGCCCTGGTGGCCTGTGCCGGCGTCACGCTGAATGCCGTGGCGAGCGCACTGGGTATCGTCCTCAAGGATGGCGCTATCACCGCCGAAGGCGATCTCGATTTCCGTGGCACACTCGGGATCGACCGTGACACGCCTGTCGGATTCAGGTCCATTCGCCTTGGCTTCACCCTCGATACGGATGCCGATGACGACACCCTCGATCGTCTGATGAAGCTGACCGAGCGCTACTGCGTCATCTTCCAGACCCTGACGTCACCGCCTGCCATCGAGGTCTCGCGCACTTCGACGCCCGCTGGATGACCATGCTGCGGGATCCACTCGTCGATATGATTTCAGGAACCGTGACCGACGGGCCCGGCGACGCTTGGTGAACGGGTGCCGGGCGATCCTGCCCGGCGGGTCACGTCGCGAACGACCGGCCGGCAACCATCTCCTGATCCTCGAAAATCGAACCGGAGTCGGGAATTCTGGGATCTGGCGACCGCACGGGAAGGGCCTCCTGGCGAGGCTGCAGGGTCGGTTCGCCCCTGAGGATGCGGCTGTTGAACTCGGCGAGATCGAACGATCCCTCGCTGGCCAGTGGCCAGGTATCGATCGCCATGTAACACATGAGGAGCAGGCGGCGGTCCCGGCGCAACCGGTTTTCCAGCGATCCGTGCAGGGTGCGCACGTGGTGAATGGTGATCGAACCGGCCTTTCCGGGGAGAGGCACCGCGTCATCGGCAAGCGCGCCGAGTTCGCCGGCACGGCAGCTCCCCACGAAGAGACCCTCGTGGTGGTGATCGAACACCGACCCCTTGTGGCTCCCCGGGATCACCATCAGCGGTCCGTTCTCCAGGGTGCAGTCGCCGAGATAGAGACCGACGGCAAGCAGGTCATCGTTCGTATGGGGATAGAAGGCCCAGTCCTGGTGCCAGTCGATCGCTGCCTGGCCGCCCATGGTCTTGATGTTCATCTTGGAGTGATCGAAGCGCACGCCCGGACCGACGAGGCATTCGACGATGTCGAGTAGTCGCTGCTTGCGGGCGGCGCGGGCATAGACTTCATCGACCGCAACCGGATTCTTGATGCGCCGCACCACCGGGCGTTCCGCCGTGTGATGCGGCGCCACGTCGAAGAGGGAGTCGCTTGCAGCAATCTTTCGCGAGCGTTCGATGTAGCTGTCCGTCACACGGTTGAGCTCGGCGATTTCAGTCTCGTCGAAGACGTCCTCGACAAGCAGATAGCCTTCACGGTGATAGAACCGTACCTCATCGGGCGTCAGCATGGGCACCCTCCTGCCATCTGCCGCGGCATGTGCGGAGACGAACGGTGCCCCCAATCACCGGCAGTGGTCAACACCAACGAGAACGGCCCGGCGAGAGCCGGGCCGTTTGGAAGTGCACCCTGGCTGGCGCGCCTCACTCGCTGCGGGCAACTCCGAGCAGCTGGATGAGCATGATGAAGAGGTTGATGAAGTCGAGGTAGAGCCTCAGGGCCCCGTGAATGGCCGACTTCGTCATCATCGCGCCGCTCATGTGGACGTCATAGCTCTCCTTGATGCGCTGCGTGTCGTAGGCCGTCAGGCCGACAAACACGATGACGCCGATCGCCGAGATCGCGAACTGGAGCGCGGAACTCTGCAGGAAGATGTTCACCACCATGGCGATGATGACACCGATCAGTCCCATGAAGAGGAAAGAACCCCATGCGGCAAGAGACCGCTTGGTGGTGTAGCCATAGAGGCTCATGGCACCGAAGGTCACCGCGGTGATGAAGAAGACTCGGGCGATGCTCTCCTGCGTGAAGGCGATGAAGATCGTTGCCAGCGAGAGTCCCATCAGGGCCGCGAAGACCCAGAATACGGCCTGCGCAGAGGATGGAGACATCCTGTGGAGGCGGAAGGAGAACAGGAAGACGAGGCCAAGGGGCGCCAGCATGACCACCCACTGGAGAGGCGAACCGAACAGAAGGACTCCGAGTTGGGTGAACCCGACGATGTCTCCCTGTGCGTTGGTGACAACCGACAGTTGCGCCGTGCCGAAGGCGATGATGCCCGTGATGGCAAGCGCCACACCCATGTAGTTGTAGACGCGCAGCATGTAGCTCCGCAGGCCCTCATCATAGACGGCCGTTGTCCGGGTGAACGCAGCAGCGCGGGGTCCTGCGTTGCCGAAAGCCATGTTCTTAATCCTCAGGTTGTGTCGTTCAGCGGTTTGCCGGACATCATGCCCGGATCCCCTCTTCACTATATGTGTGATCCGGTACCGGACCGTCAAGGCCGTTTGCAGCGCCCCCATTCAGGCGTTGCGCAGGACCGGGGCCGCCGGAGCCGAAAGCAGGGACCATCCCGACACGACGCCGGCGATCAGCGACACGCCGAGGGCGAGCATGAAGAGGAAGAGAGTCGCTGACCACGGCATGATCCAGGCAAGATCAAGGGCAAAGGTCACGATCGCCCAAGATGCCGCCGTCCCCACCACAAGTGCCGGAAGGGCGACCGCCATTCCGAGAATCGCGTGTTCGAGAGTGAACACGGCCAGCACCAACGACCTTGTAGCGCCCAGAACCTTGAGAATGACCGCCTCCCCAAGGCGCCGCCGCTGTGCTGCCACGACCGTTTCGGCGATGACGATCAACCCACTGGCAAGGGCGATGAAGGCGATGCCGCGAACGACAGAATCAACGCTTTCCAGCATGTCGCGGATGTCCTCGATGACATGACGCACACTGATGATGGAGATGTTGGGAAACAGCCGGGCAAGTTCCCGGCGCAGCGGATTCTCGGCGTCGACATCGGCATAGAGCGTTGCGATGTGGGTGTGCGGGGCTGCCTCGAGAAGGCCGGGCGAGAACACGAGGACAAAGTTGAGGCCGGCGGACGTCCAGTCGATGTGCCGCAGGTTGGCGATCTCCGCCGTGATCTCCCTGCCAAGCACGTTGACGGTCAGCGTATCCCCGATGCCGACGTGGTAACCGTCGGCGAGCTCGGCATCGAAGGACAGGAGCGGTGGTCCCTTGTAGTCCTCCTCCCACCACTGGCCGGCGACGACGTCGGCGTTCTCGGACGATCCTCTGTAGGTGACACCGACATCCGAGTTGACGGACCACATGGCATCGTCCTCAATCGTGGCTTCGGCCACCGGCACGCCGTTGATGGCGATCACCCGACCGCGCATGGCAGGGGAGGAGTCGAACGCCGTGACATCGTGACGGGCGGTCACCGTGTCGATGAACGGATCGATCTGATCGGACTGGATGTCGATCACGAAGAAGGCCGGAACCTTGCGGGAGGAGGCGACGTCGAGTTCTCTCGCAAGATTCGCCTCGACACCGGCGATGACCGCGAGAACGGCGAGCCCGGTTCCGAGCGCAACGGATACCGGAACCGTCCCCGCCCCCGGACGATGGAGATTGGCCAGCGCCAGACGCAAGGCCGCATGACGCGGTCTGCCGGCGGATCGCGCCAGGCGGGATACTCCCTGGCCGACCACCCGGAACAGCACAAGAACGGCAAGGATGACGCCGCAATAGATGGCCGCAAAGAGAGGTTCGTTGCCGGCGGCGATGGCAATCGTCACCACGCCGGAAGCCAGAAGAACGACTGTCAGCCTGTCGCGCAGTCGCATCGCCGTGCCGGGAAGCCCGGAGACACGGAACAGACTCGCCGGAGAGATCTCCCTCGTGCGAAAGAGCGGTGGCAGCGCAAAGACCAGTGTGATGAGGATGCCGCAGGCCGCGGCAACAAGAAGCGGTCCTGGATGAAGGTCCGGACTGACCGTGACGGGCAGCGCCTCGCCCGCGAGTCCGGCTGCCAGAACCGGAAGAAGTGCCCCTGCGATCAGCCCGGCGGCAATGCCGAATCCGGCCATGAGGGTAATCTCGAAGAGATAGCTGATGAGAACCAGCCGCTGTGAGGCACCCAGCGATTTCAGCGTGGCAATGGTCGGCACCTGGCGCGCGAGATAGGTGGTGACAGCACTCGACATGCCGATCCCTCCAATCAGGAGGGCCGTCAGGCCGACCAGGGTGATGAAGAGGGAAAGGCGCTCGAGAAACCGGCGCAGCGACGGATTGGCGTCATCGGCGCTCCTGACGCGCCAGGTGGCTTGCGGAAACGTCTGACGCAGGTCGGCGATGACCCCGGTCACATCGCTGGACTCATCGAGCCTGACGCGCACGTGGTGACGCACGAGACTGCCCGTTCCGGCGATACCCGCAGAATCCAGCATGTCCAGCGACACGATGACCCGCGGACCGAGGCGGAAGGGAGCACTGGCTCGATCAGGTTCAACGACAAGAGCTGCCACGATGGGAACGGCGGCCTCTCCCAGGGAAAACGACGAGCCGACCGCAAGACCGGTGGACTCAAGGAAGTCCCTGTCGACGACAGCGCCCCCTGCAAGGGCGCTGTCGAGCGGGATCGCAGGATCGATGAGCGCTTCGCCGTAGAGTGGCCAGCTGTCATCGACGGCCCGCAGGTTCACCAGCAGCGGTTCGCCTTCCGGTGGCCGCGCCATGGCGAAGAGATCGGCCGACCGCGACAACGCACCGCGCGCTTCCAGCCACCGGATCTGCACGTCGTCTGGCGGTGTGAAGGTCGTGCGCAGTGCAATGTCGCCACCCAGAATGACACGTCCGTTCTCGCGCAGGCTCTCCACGAGACCGGCACCGAAACTGCCGACACCCGCTATGGTCATGACCCCGAGTGCAAGGGCGAAGACGGCCAGAAGGAACCTCTTCCTGCCGCCTTTGAGATTTCGCCGGGCGATGGTCCAGGCCAGCGGGATCACGTCAGCTCCCGGCAGGTGCCGTTCTCGATGGCGACGGTACGCTGGCAGCGCCGCGCCAAGTCGTGGTTATGGGTGACCAGCATCAACGTGGCCCCGGCTTGCGCGACAACCTCGAACATCAGGTCCGTGACCGCCGAACCGGTCTCGGTGTCGAGATTGCCTGTGGGTTCGTCAGCCAGAAGCAGCGGCGGTCGGTTGACGAGGGCTCGGGCAAGGGCCACGCGTTGCTGTTCGCCGCCTGAAAGTTCCACCGGCAGGTGCCCCGATCTCATCTCCAGCCCGGTTTCCGCAAGCACGCGCCGCGCCTTCGGGATGGCATCGGCATCGCCGGCCAGCTCGAGGGGAAGGGCGACATTCTCGAGTGCCGTCATCGTTGCGATCAGGTGGAAGGACTGGAAGACGATGCCGATCGTCCGTCCGCGGAACTTCGCCAGTTCATCCTCGTCGAACGCGGCAAGACTTTGGCCGGCGATCTCGACTGTCCCGGATGTCGGCCGTTCCAGTCCTGCAGTCAGAGCCAGGAGGGAGGACTTGCCGGAACCCGACGGACCGATGACGGCCAGATGGCAACCCTCCTCGACGACAAGGGAGACATCCCTCAGGATGTTGACCGCGCCTGCGGCGCCGGTGAGCCTCAGATGCAGGCTGCTCAGACGGACAACGGGATCGGGCATCGCGGATGAAAGAGGTTGGCCGCATGGCGGTTCTGGTCGCGGGACTCCTGGCGAGTGGCGCCGCGGCAAGCGCCGAAATCCGCATCCTGGCGCTCGGTGACAGTCTCACGGCCGGCTACGGCCTTGCCGCCGCCGACAGCTTCGTCGCCCGTCTTGGCGCCGCCCTGGACCTCGCGGAACACGACGTCAAGGTCATCGATGCCGGTGTTTCCGGTGACACCACGACCGGCGGGCTGGCACGCCTCGAATGGGCTCTTGCCGGCGGCGTCGATGCGGCGATCGTCGCCCTTGGCTCCAACGATGCCCTGAGGGGTATCGATCCGAGCGTCAGCCGGGCCAATCTCGACCGGATCCTCTCGGTTCTCGGACAACGGAACATACCGGTGCTGCTGGCCGGCATGGCCGCGCCGCGCAACCTCGGCACCGACTACGTCGCGGCCTTCGATGCCATCTACCCTGAACTCGCCGATCAGCATGGAGCCATTCTCTACCCGTTCTTCCTCGATGGTGTGGCGATGGTTCCGTCACTCAACCAGGATGACGGCATCCACCCCAACGCCCGGGGCGTGGAGGTGATTGTCGAGAGAATGGTGCCATATGTACTCCGGCTTCTCGAACGCGCAACCTCCGGGCCATGACGCCGCCTCTCTTCATTGCCGTCACCGTGCCGTGCACCATAGCCGGAAGGCTGGCGACGCTGGGTGGCGGCATCCCCGGCGGTCGCCAGGTGCCGGCGGAAAACATGCACATCACGCTGCGCTACCTGGGCGAGATCGACACCATGCTGGCCGACGAGATCTGCGAGGCCCTCGCCGCTGTCAGTCATGCGCCGTTCACGCTGAAGGTGTCGGGAGTCGGCTTCTTCGGCAAGAGGCGCGACCCCCGCCTTCTCTATGCCGGAGTCAGTCCGCACGACGACCTGGTGATACTGCACCACAAGGTGGAAGGTCTGCTGCTGCAAATGCGTCTCCCGCCGCGGGAACGCAAGTACCACCCGCACATCACCCTTGCCCGACTCAAGAATGCCTCGCCGCAGCGCATCGGTGACTTCATGGCCGCCAACAGCCTCATCGAGTCGCCGCCATTCGAAATCCGCTCCTTCGGCCTTCACGAGAGCCATCGGCGCAGCGACGGCTCCCACTACCGCATGATTCAGGAGTACGCGCTGGATTCATGACCCCGGGCAACCGTGTCGGTGGTCTGTGGCAAAGCAGTTCAGGGATGCTTAATGTCCGCAGATGCCATCGGCGCCATCGTCGATCTTCAGCGCCACCCACTTGCGGAAGACGGCAACAGCGTCATCGAAGCCGCGGCCTGATAGCGCTGGCGGGATGGGGTCTGTTTCTTTACCGGATTTCTCACACCCGGCGGCGTCAATGCCATGGCGGCAGTAGTGGAGAACCTTCAGGGCGAGGCCTTCCGTTGTGACGATCGCCTCAACGCCTGCCCGTAAGCGATGACGAGAGTCTCCCCGAGATCTTCCACGGCGTCAGCCCCAGCACACCAGACTCAGTGTTCGGGGCTACGACTAGTCGGAACTTCATCGGGTTTGAAGTGGCCAAGTGCCTCCCAAGGTTATGACTTGACGCCATTGTTGGGCTGAGGACCGCGCTCTCAACCTGTCATGTTTATGGGAA
>JAPPGE010000022.1 GCA_028821455.1 bacterium
GTGGGCGCATGAAGTCTTCGCCATCTTGCGCAAGAATGAAGAGGTAAGGGACTAACAGACTTCCAATCGGAGGTAGACAATGAGGTACTGGGACGATCCGGGCTGGCCTGAAGCAGAGGAAAGAATCAATCGTGCCCATCAAATAGGGTACGGATGGCTCCCGTCCGTCGATATCGAGTAGGTCTCGGGTGAGAGACTTTCTCAATTGTGCCATCCTTAAGCATGCGCTTGAGGGAAGTACGGATCTGAGGTCCGGAGATTTGAAGCATTTCGGCAAGCTGGGCTTCTGTTTTGGGTTCATCTGTTCGCTCGAACATTTCCCTGAGCTTGGCCTCCTGAAATCTCTTCAGCCAGTCGCCAGCTTGAGACTTTGAAACGTTCAGATACTCGGCAACACGCGTTACGGTTCTTGGACCATCAATGGCATCTAGCAACGTTGTAACCGTGGAGAACAGTTGCCCGGCTGGCGTGAGAAGCGAGGTATTCGCGTCTAAGGAGGAGGCGTTTGGCAAAATCGCGTCCTGCGGTTCGTCCGTCTGTGTTGGCGGCTCATCGCGCACAGATGATGAGACCGCACCGTCCTCCGGTGTCCGACATTCAGGGGTGCGATGTGCAGTAAGGCACATCTCTAACGAATCGGGCGTTTTCGGATCCGGCCACGGGATTGCTCCCCGTTCGCGAAGGCCATGGAGCCCCCTGCCGCACTCGCCGTGAGAGCGAATGTAGACCGGGACAAATCGGAACTTCTCAAGTTGTTCCACCGCTCCGGTCCAGGTGCCGCCTTGCCGGTAATCTGAATTGATGACTAATGCTGCATCCGCTAGTGCGTAAATTAGTTTGTTGCGCTGCATGGCGTGACCGACCTGGAAACGCGCAGCGGGATCATAAGGGCAAATCAGGGTTAGACGGCCATCCATCAGTGCGTCGCGATTCTCCCTCCACATCACGGCTTTCTCTAAGTTGTCTGCCAATACTCCCACTGAGCGCCCTCCAGCTGTCAGCGCTCCACGCATCGCTGCCTGATCTGCGCCCCTGGCCCCACCGGAAACGAGGGTACGCTCCGCGCTTGCAGTGAGTCGCCCTATCGATTCAGAGTATTCGACAAGCGTGTCATGCAATTTTCGGGAGCCCACGACCGCAAGGCCTCCCGTATTCAGTATGGATGCGTCGCCGCAACCATACAGAATTGGAGGTGTGTACTCCCTGAGTCGCTTCTTCAAACAGGTTGGGTAACTAGGGTCTGCTCGGCTCAATACCCATATCGCCCGGGTCCGCCAGCGCTCGATCGCCTGAGCAAGGAGAAAGCCTCGATCGAGCAGTAGTTGGAGGCGGTGGGTTTCCAATTCGAATCCCCATTCAAGTATCTCCTTCCTTGAACCGGGCTCTAGCAGATCTGCAGGTTGGCGCTTCAATTCCCTCAGACGACAAGCGAGAGCATGGTACTCGCTTGTGGTGAGCGGCTTGGTGGGTGCTCGGCTCTGGCCAATGATCAGCGGAGCGGTCAGAAGCAGAATCACCTGAGCGTTGGGAGACAGACGGTCGTTCATGATCTACCGCCCGCAAGCGCAAGGGCGAGCGGCCAAACCTCTCCGCTACCATTCGACCGCAATAGCCAAGCGGCGACCGTCAACGTCCAGCGTGAATCGACCATGTCATCTACCAAGAGGACCGGACTCTCGAAGATAAGTCCTTCACAAAGCGAAAGCGAGCCGTCCACGTTTCGGGCCTGCTGGGAGCTATTGGCCATGAGTTTCTGTTCGGCACGATCCTCGCTCTTCTCCAACACTTGATGAAACGGCAGTTGAAGCAGGTTCGCTAAGCGCGATGCAAACTCGGGGACGAGATCGGGGTGTCGTCGTGACGGAATGCAGGTTACCCACTGAGGCGGTGGCTGCGGCGACCATTCGGCGAGCATTTGGGCACAGGCGTGGACAAGTTCGTCCGCGAATCTCCCATACTTGTACTTGCCTCTTTGAACGACAACACCCCAGCCCGCATCACGCCAGATGCAGAGAGCCTTGCCAGACTCCGCGCGAAGACCAGAGGGGATTATTCCTTGAAGGTCATAGAGAGGCAATCCACCAGTGGGCCATTGCTTGCGAGGCTCTATGGGTACGCTGATACGCCTAAGAAACTGTATCGCCTGCTGCACGAGTTCTGGTGTGGTGTTGACCGAAAGGTCTGGCAGTGCAGGGGATTGAATTGCGCCTAGTTCTCCGTCGAGCGCCGAGATCAGATACTCCATGTGTCCGTCCTCGAGCATCACGTACTCCCGCATCTGGCTCTGCTCTTCACGGCGAAGCTGCGTCAGGCGTTCGGCTCGAGCC
Organism: bacterium; assembly: GCA_028821455.1. GTDB lineage: Bacteria > Pseudomonadota > Alphaproteobacteria > SP197 > SP197 > SP197. Next base: position 2,328 of record JAPPGE010000022.1, read on the forward strand.
CAAAACTCGTCGCTTAGGACTGCCGCAGTCAACTGCCACTTCGTACCGACCTTCGCTATGGGTGCCGGTGCCTCGAGCGAGAGCAGCGCAATCGTCTTGTCGATTCGTCCTTTGCTGACGTTGACCTCTGCAAGCAAGCTTGGAACGGAGAGACCATCGGGTGTCGCCTCGAGTGCCGACAACACCTGATTCACCTCGTCAAGGGTGGGAAACGCGCTGTCGATGAAGTACTCGGCGATTTCTGCTTCCTCTTCACCGCTTAGCAAGACCCCGTAGGCGGTATCGATCGCACGGCCAGCGCGACCTACCTGCTGATAGTAAGCTATGACCGAGGCAGGGCTCTGATAGTGAACCACAAAGGCGAGATCCGGCTTGTCAAAGCCCATTCCGAGAGCGACGGTGGCGACTAGAGCCTTTACTTCGTTGTTGAGCAATGCCTGTTCCAGCTCTTCCCGGCGATCGCCTGTTTTTCCTGTATAGGCTTCCACCCTGATGTTCTGCGATTGGAGCCACTCCGCCACTTGGTTCGCGTCACGCACTGTCAGCGTGTAGATAATCCCGCTGCCAGGGAGGAGAGGAATCTGTTCCGCGAGCCACGCGAGGCGTTCCGATTGTTGGGCTAGGTGTATCGTTTGAAGCTTGAGCGAAGGGCGATTGAGATCTCCGCGAAACACCTCCAGATCAGGGCCCAGAACGACGCGCAGATCTTCCAATACTCGATCATTCGCAGTCGCCGTCGTCGCAAGGAGTCGAAGGTTTGGAGGCAAGTTGCGGATAATTCTTTCAATCAGCCGATAGTGTGGTCGGAAGTCGTGTCCCCAGTCCGAGATACAGTGGGCTTCGTCGATCACCAGAAGAGAGATGCGGTCAGCAATCTCGGCAAGCACTTCGGCGCGAAAATGCTCGTTGTGGAGACGCTCGGGAGCGATCAGCAGAATATCTGCTTCGTCCTCCTTGAGACGGCCTTCTACCTCCGGCCATTCGTCTTCGTTCGCAGAAGTTATCTGCAGGGCGCGTACGCCCATCCTCTCTGCAGCCAAGATCTGGTTTCGCATGAGTGAAAGTAGGGGGGACACGAGCAGTGCAGGCCCTGAGCCGGCTTCGCGAAGCAGCATTGTGGCAATGAAGTATACGAAGCTCTTGCCCCATCCGGTTTTCTGAACAACGAGTATTCGACTGCGGCCCTCGACTATGTGACGAATGGCTTCCTCCTGCCCCTCACGAAACACCGAGTTCTGGTCGTAGGTTCCGCTCCTGAGGAGCTCCAGGGATCGACTCCTGTCATAGTTCACGGTGATTTTGTTCCCCATGCGCGGAAACCGAGGTTGCTGCTTCAGGACTTCCGGAGTCGAGTTGAATGTGGTGTGCTGTCACCAATAGCGGTGAGCGGCTGAGCCGGAGTACTCTGTTTGCTGTTGATGAATGACGGGTCATGGACGTTACGTTGGCTTTGCGGATGGTCAAGTGTCCCGGAGAACAGGGAGAGATGACGTCATGCGGGTTCGCGCGACCATCGTTGACAAGTTGACGCGAGCGCTCGAGCCGGACGAACTCGAGGTCATCGACGAATCGCACCTCCATGCCGGCCATGCCGGCGCCCGCGAGGAGGGCGAAAGCCATTTCCGGGTGACCATCGTCTCGCCGGCCTTTGCCGGTCTTGGCCGTGTCGCCCGACAGCGGCTGGTCTACCGCGCGCTCGCCGAGGACATGGCGAGCGACATTCACGCGCTGGCAATCGACGCGCGCGCTCCCGGCGAGACCCGTTGAGCCAGGCAGCCCGGCACGTGTGAAGGAAGCCCCAGGCGAACGAGCGCTGTGTGCACCATGGCCTGATTGCTCGTCACGACCGCCCGGCCGGTGCGGCGTTCGAGTTCGTCGATGATCTCGACGGCGCGCAAGTCGGTGCAGGAAAGGACGATGGCATCGGCATCGGCGTGGCTGGCCTTGAGGCCCAGTTCGAGAACCTCCGCCGGTGAGAGGTCGCTCTGACCGTAGCTTCCGAGGTCCCGGCCGATATCGGCAGTGCTGATCACCTCGAAGCCGGCATCACTGAGGAATGCCGCACCTTCGAGATTGAGCGTCCTCGTGTACGGGGAGGCAAAGGCGATGCGCCGGGCTTCGAGTTCCTCGAGGGCGCTGACAAGCGCGCCGGCGGCCGTCACGGCGGGAACTCCGGCCTCGGCCTCGATGGCGAGACGGAAGTCGCGATCCTTGGCAGGCCCGGAGGAAAGTGTGGCCGAGGTGCAGCCATAAAGAAGGATATCGGGGCGGGCGGCCATGATGAGGTCGAGCACGTCACTCAGCCCGGCGCGGGCGAAGCGGCGCATTTCGTCGGAATCGGGAATGCGGTCGAGGCCGTAGCCTCCGGCACGCGCCACGTGGAAGGAGACACCGGGCGGGCGCAGCAGAGCGAGGTCTGCCTCGAGATTGGTGTTGGAATAGGGCGTGATGACGCCGATGCGCGCCAGGCCGCGCGAATCGCAGGCTGTCATGAACCCTTGCCCGTGTACCAGTCGGGAAACTCCCTCCTCACCACCGGTCCATCGGCGGCCCAGGCGTGACAGCCGTCGATCACCCAGGGCTTCTTCGTGTTGTCGACTGGTTTTCCGGACCGGCGGCGGCCATGTATCGCCTGCATGGCGACGGTTCCCAGCCGGCCCAGCATTTCGGCGATGTGTGTGCAGCCCCGGGTGCCGCCGAACAGTTCGCGAATCCGGCGATTCCAGCCCGGTCCGATCTTGACGCCCACGAGCCTGCCGTAGTCGGGCTCGACGGCAGGGCAGATGGCGAAGGGAGTCTTCTCCATCCTGACGGCCACATCCCGGATCTCGAACGCGGCATCCACGGTGAGGCACAGCCACATGCCGTGGATCGGGTCGCCGGCCTCGATCGTGCCGCGGTCCCTGTTGGGTATCGGGTAGGTCTTGGTATCGCTCAGGCTGGCTTCGAGGTCCCACAACCCGTCGTCGCGTTCGTAGGCTTCACAGAAAATCTGGCGTCTGTGAATGAGCTTCCGGGTATCAGGTTCCGGTGCTGGCATGCCTCGGTCACCATCCATTGTGCGTTGCAACACTGACGGCGACCGACACGTATTGCAAGGGTCTCAGGGGACCGCTCCTGCCATCCACCAGGCCAGCGGAATGATGACCGGCAACAGGCAGAGCACCGCGAGCGTCGACACGACGACATAGCTTGCCACCTCGTCCGGCGAACGGTTGTAGCGCATCGCCGCAAGGTAGTTGAAGACGGCTCCGGGCATCACGCAGCAGATCACCATCACGCCGCGTGCCGTTCCTTCAAGGCCGAGGACGGCGATGAGAGCCCACGCCACGCCCAGCCCCGTGACGACGCGCAGGAGCGCCAGCACCAGGGGCCGGACGACTGTGTACACCCTGAACCGGGCAAGCGACGTGCCGAGCATGATCAGCAACATCGGAATGGTCAGTCCGCCGATGAGGTCGGTGGTGTTGGTGAGCCAGGTTGGCGGTGTGGTTCCGGAAAGGGTGAAGGCCAGCGCCACGGCGATGGCATAGACATGGGGCGTCTTCGCGAACATGGCGGGCGAGGCACGGCCGGACATCAGCCAGAAGTGGACGGTGAAGAAGAGCACCGATTGCGTGGCAAACATGATGAGGCCGAGTTCGAGACCGGCATCGCCGAAGGCAAAGAGATTGAGCGGCAGGCCGAGATTGCCGAGATTGCCGAACACCACCGGTGGCAGGAAGACACCCGCAGGCAGGGCCGTGAGCCTGATCAGCAGGCGGCCGGATACCAGGAATGCGCCGATCATGAGCAGGGTCGCGAGAACCATGATCCCGAGTTCCAGGGCAGGCACCACGAGTGTCGAGAGCGTCGAGAACACGAGGCACGGCGTGCCGACATTGAGGATCAGCGGCGTCAACCGCTCGGGGTCGACGGGTTTTCCCCAGCGAGCCCAGGCGACGCCGACAAGGATCGTCGCCAGGACCGGAACGAGGACCGGTACCAGCGCATTGACAAGAGCCAAGAATCCGCTCCGTTCAGTCGTCGCCGGTGTCGCCGGAGGGGGGTGTCACGCGCAGTTGGACGATCTGGTTGCGTTGGCGCTCAAGCACCTCGAAGCGAAAGTTGTGGAACTCGAAGACCTGTCCGGCTTCGGGAATCTGCTGGGCCTCCTGAATGACCAGGCCGGCAATGGTGACGGCGCCATCCTCCGGGAGATTCCAGTCGAACTCCCGGTTGAGGTCGCGGATGGTGGCGGCGCCGTTCAGCATCAGGGTTCCGTCCTCGCCGATCTTTGCATCGACCTCCCGGACATCGTGCTCATCCTCGATGTCGCCGACGATCTCCTCGAGGATGTCCTCGAGCGTCACGACCCCCATGATGCCGCCGTACTGGTCAACAACGACAGCGAAGTGGAGATGACGCTCGCGGAACACCGCCAGTTGCTCGCTCAGCGACGTGGTGTCCGGCGCGAACCACGGTTCGGTGGCGACCTCCGTGATATCGAAGACGCCCCTGTCGCGGTGGCGGTAGAGCGCCCGCGCGAGATTCTTGGCGTGCAGGATGCCAACGATGTTGTCGGGATCGTCGCGCCACAGGGGGATGCGTGTATGGGAACTCGCCAGTGCCGCTTCGATGATGTTCTCAAGGGGCTCGTCGGCGTTGATGGTCTCCATGGAGCGCCGGTGGGTCATGACTTCCCCGATGACGACATCCGAGAGATCGAGGACACCGTCGAGCATGGCATGCTGGTCCTTCACCAGCCCGCCTTCGTGCCGGTAGAGGTCGAGGATGCTCCGCAGCTCCTCGTCTGAGGGAATCGTCTCGTCACGGGAATCCCGGGCTCCGGCGAGGCGGAACATGATCTGGACCACTCCCTGGAGGACCCAGGTGAGCGGCTGGGCCAGCCACACGACGCCCCTCATGAAGGGGGCGACGGTGAGGGCGACGAACTCGGCATTCCTGATGGCGTAGGTCTTGGGCATGATCTCGGCGAAGATCACCACCACGATGGTCATGGCGGCGATGGCATAGGCGACGCCGGCCTCGCCCACCAGTTCCGTGAAAACGTAGGTGGCCATCGAGGCCACGGCGATGTTGAAGAGATTGTTTCCGATCAGAATGGCGCTGATCAGGTGTTCGCGATCCTCCATCAGATCGGTCGCCTGCGCCGCCCTTCGATTTCCGGCAAGCCTGAGGCCATGAATTCTGGATCGGTTGGCTGCGGTCAGCGCCGTTTCGGAACCCGAGAAAACGGCCGAAAAGACGAGAAGAACCACGATCAGGACGAAGTAGACTTCCAGGAGATTAGTCATCTTATGCCATCCGCAAGATGCGCCTTGAGTGTGTCCGCTTCCGTCCTGCGGTGTACCTCAACCGCAAGACGGCGGGTTGCCCACCGGTCGGTGACCGGCAACGATGGATCGTCACCAATGGAAGGGAACATCGTCTTGTCCGTTCTCAGCAACCCCGAAGACTGGTGGATGTCCCCCGCCGACTATGCCAGGCGGCTCAGCGGCCTGACCGTCAATCTTCTTTCGCGTGATGTCGAGGGCGTCGTGCCGTTCCACACCCGTGTGCTGGGAGCGACGGCGGAATATGTCTGTGTAGACTTCGCGTCCTTTGCCTTTGGCGAGGCCACGTGGATGGTGCATGCCGACCACACCTATGACGGTCACGCGCTCCACGCCAGCCTTGGCGCCGGTCACCGGCGGGGAATAGGCGCCGAGCTGCGTCTCCACGGCCGCGACCCGGACGCGGCCTGTCAGGCTGCCGGCGAACTTGGCGTCACCATCCTGGAACCGGCGACCACCAAGCCCCACGGCACGCGCGAAGCCTTCATCCTGGACCCCGACGGCTACATCTGGGTGCCGGATATCCTTGCCTGAGTGAACGGCGCCACGGGGCGCCAGGTCGGGCACGATCATGGTGTCCGGGCCAGCGTCGACGTCAGGAATTCCGCGACTGTGTCGAGGGCGACATCGCGGGTCAGGAAGGCCTCGCCGATGCCGTGCACGAGGACGAACGCGACCCTTCCCCCGACCACCTTCTTGTCCTGAGCCATGTGGTGAACCAGCTCCCCGGCATCGAGTGTTCCGATCCCGAGGTCGGCGGGGTGAACGGGCAGTCCGGTGCGGGCAAGGTGACGGCGTACGCGGGCGGCGTCGCCGGCCGGGCACAGTCCGAGGCTGGCGGAAAGATCGAAAGCCATGGTCATGCCGATGGCAACCGCCTCGCCGTGGAGCAGGCGGCCGTCGTAGCCGCAGGCCGTTTCCAGGGCATGGCCAAATGTGTGACCAAGATTGAGAAGCGCTCTCTCCGAGCCCTCCCTTTCGTCCTGGGCGACGATCGCCGCCTTGGCCGCACAGCTTTTCTCGACGGCATGCTGCAGGTGGAACGCGCTGCCGGACAGCACTGACTCGCCGTGATCCTCCAGCCATTCAAAGAAGGAACGGTTGCCGAGAAGGCCGTACTTCACCACCTCGGCATAGCCGGCGCGTCGTTCGCGTGGCGGCAGCGTCGCCAGCACTGACGTGTCGGCGAGAACCAGGCGGGGCTGGTGGAACGTGCCGACGAGGTTCTTGCCGTGACGCGTGTCGATTCCGGTCTTCCCGCCAACGGAGCTGTCCACCTGGGCGAGCAGGGTGGTGGGGATCTGGACGAGAGCGACGCCGCGGCGAAGCAGGCTTGCCGACAGCCCGGCCAGATCGCCGATGACCCCGCCGCCAAGCGCCACCACGCCGTCGCCCCGCTCGATCCCCGCGTCGAGGAGATCGTCAAGCAGGTCCTCGAGGTGACGGAACGACTTCGTCTTCTCCCCCGGCGGCACGATCACCGTGTGGCAGCGTATCCCGGCCCGCCCGAGGGACTCATCGAGAGTTTCGAGATGGAGACCAGCGACGGTCTCGTCGGTGACCACCGCAACGCTGCCCGGACCACAGGCGGCGGCGATGCGCTGTCCGGCGACCTCGAGCAGGCCATGGCCGACGACGATGTCATAGGCACGCTCGCCGAGCGGAACGCGAATCACTGCAGGGTCTGTCATCGTGCCTGGTGCCTCTTCAGGGCCTGGATGATGTTTCCGGCCACCACATCCTCGTCATCGATCCCGCTGTCGACGACCATCGCCGCCTGAGCATAGACCGGAGATCGTTCTTCAATCAGCTTCCTGAGGATGGCCAGGGGATCGCCCCGGGAGAGCAGGGGGCGCGTGTGGCCGGCGCCGACACGCCTCAGGAGGATGTCGAGGCCGGCACGCAGCCACACCGTGTCGGCTTCCTCCAGGATCTGGCTACGCGTCGCCTCGTTCAAGAGAGCGCCGCCACCGGTGGCGATGACTGTCGGACCGGATTGCAGCAGGCGCCTGATGACGCGGTGCTCGGCGCAGCGGAACTCTTCCTCGCCGAACCGCTCGAAGATGTCTGCCACCGAGGTTCCCGCCGCCTTTTCGATCTCCTCGTCCGAATCCCTGAAGGGCAGACCGAGCCTTTCTGCCAGGCGCCTGCCAACGCTCGTCTTTCCTGCGCCCATCATCCCGACAAGGACGATCGGCCGGTCTGCCTTCACGATGCCATCTCCGGCGGCAACAATTGCCGCACCCCTGCCATAGACGTATAGATTGTACTGACCAATGTGTTCAACGTTCCACGACTGCGCTCAGCCATGCGATTGATCAAGCGCTTCCTTATCCTGGTGGTCCTCCTCGCCGTCGCGGCCGGAGCCGGCTACCTGGCCGTCTGGGACATCCAGTCCCCGATGCGCACGATTGTCGAGGATGTTCCCGATGACAGGTTCGACGACTAGGCGTCTTCTCGGCGCCGGCCTTGTTGTAGCCACCTTTCTGGCCACGGCCGGTGCAAGCGGTCAGGACGCCGAGCCCCTTGACATCATTCCCCTCGAGCCCATCGAATTCGACATCATTCCCCTCGAGCCTGTCGAATCCGACATCATCGATTCAGGGACGGTCGAAGCGGTCGAGGACACCGTCGAGCCGCCGCCGGTGACCTTACAGCAGCTCGAAGAGCTGGCGGCGGACGGTCTCGAGGTGGATACCCTTCCGGCCCTCGATACCGGTCGTGTCGGGACGATCGGCGAGACGACAGGCGGATTCTCCCGGAACCTTTGGCGGGACAGCGATGGCGTCTTCATCGTCTCCCTCATGGGCATGCTCGGATCCGGAACGCAGAGAGTGTCGGATCTGACGCGGCGTCTGCTGCTGACCACGGCCGATCCCCCGGCCGATGCCGTGGACGACTGGCTGGGGCTGAGGATCGAGACCTTGATCGCCCTGGGCCTCACCGACGATGCCGCTGATCTCATGCAGCGTGCCGGGCGCCGTGCCCTGCAGGGATCCGGCAGCAAGGGAAAGATCGACGTCCTCCTTCTCGCCGGCGACGGCGGGGAAGCGTGCCGGGAGGTCCGCGCGCAGCTTGTCGAGGACGATGACCCCTATCTGGCCACCGTTCTGGTGTTCTGTCAGCGCCTCGAGGGCGCCCACGCCGCCGCGGAACTGAGTCTGACCGTGCTCCGGGATGCCGGCGTTGACATCGATCCCCGCTTCCTGGTGCTGGACAGGGCGCTTGCGACGTCCGTACCGGCGGATCTCGTCGCGCTCGGCAACGTCACGCCTCTCATGTTTGCCATGGTCCTTGCCGGAGCCGCGGAGGTCTCCATCGACTTCCTGGAACACGCATCGTTGCCGGTCCTGCGGGCGATCGCCGATCGGGCCGGACTTCCCGTCGCCCTGCGGCTGGCTGCCGCGGAGCGGGCAACGGCCCGTGGCTTCATGGAGCCAGCCGACCTGGCTGCCCTCTACCTGGCTGCCGGTCCGTCCGATGACACGCACGCCGATCCCCTCTCCCGGGCACAGATGTTTCAGGATCTCGAGAGCGCGGTACTGGCGGAAGACAAGGCGAGGCTCATCACCACATTCGTCCAGCACGGCGCGAGGGCTCCGGAACCATGGGTGTTCCGGGCCGTGGCCATGGCGGCGGCCACCGAGGTTGCGACCCTGACTCCGGGCCACGAGCTCGGCTGGTTCTCCACCCAGGCGGTCCTCACGCTGCTGGCGGCGGGAGCGGCAGAGGACGCCGCCAGATGGTGGCCCCTCATTGAACAGCGTGCGCTCCTCGACCACGCGTCGGCGGCGGAAGCAGCCGTCTTCTGGCCGCTGCTCCGGTTGTGGATGGGCGATGACCTCGTCGATGACGGCACCGCGATGCACGCCTGGTGGCGGACGGTCGTCGGGGTCGCACCCGAACGCGCCCGTCGACTTGGAGAACTCTACCTTGTTCTGCTGGCGGCCCTGGGCGACCGGATTGGCGAGCCGATCATGCACGATATTCTTGTCGCCACGTTCGGTGACAGACAACTTGTGCCACGTGAGAACACCGGCGATGCCGGACTTGTCGTGGCGCTTTCCGCCGCATCCAGGGATGGTCGTCTCGGCGAGGCGCTGCTGCTCTCCACCATCCTCCTGGCATCGCAGGATCCTTCCCGTGTCGACATCCGGAGTGCCGCTGCCGTGATCAGCGCCCTGAAATCTCTCGGCCTGGAACGCGAGGCGAGGCTCCTTGCTCTCGAGGTCGCTTTCGCGAACGCGGTCTGATGGGCCGGAAAGGGAATCTCCGCATTCATGGCCCGCACGGTGCGAAGGTGACGAAGGCGAGCCAGGCGGCGGCGGACGCCGTCGGCCTCTTTCTTGAGATGATGGTGGTCGAGCGTGGAGCATCCGGCAATACGGTCGAGGCCTATCGCCGGGACCTCGCGGATCTCGCAGGATTTGTGGCGCCCGTTTCCCTTCAGGAAGCGTCATCCGAAGACATCCGCCGCTGGCTCGGCGCACTGCGTCGCCGGGGCGCCAGCGCCGGGACCGCGGCGCGGCGCATGTCGGCCGCCCGCCAGTTCTACCGCTTCCTCGCGAGCGAGAAACTGCGCGGCGATGATCCGTCGGCAAAGCTGGAATCACCCCGGTCCGGACAGGCCCTGCCGAAGGTGCTGTCCCAGGACCAGGTCAGCCGTTTGCTGGAGACCGCTCACAGCGGCGAGCGTCCCGAAGACCTGCGCCGGGCGGCGCTGGTGGAACTGCTCTATGCGACCGGTCTGCGTGTCTCCGAGCTCGTGTCCCTGCCCGCCAGTGCGATCGAGCGCGACGCACCCTTCATCATCGTGCGCGGCAAGGGCGGGCGTGAGCGCCTCGTGCCCATTGGCGAGAGGGCACTTCGAACGGTCAGGGCCTGGCTCGGTGTCCGTCAGCGTCCGTCACCATGGCTGTTTCCGTCCCGCGGCGCATCCGGTCACCTGACGCGCCAGTCCGCGGGCAGGATCCTGAAAAAACTGGCCCTGGACTCGTGCCTTGAGCCGGAGGCGGTCTCTCCCCACGTGCTGCGCCATGCCTTCGCCAGCCATCTGCTCGACAATGGAGCGGACCTGCGTTCCGTCCAGACCATGCTGGGCCATGCCGACATTTCCACCACGCAGATCTACACCCACGTGCTCGAGGAGCGCCTCAAGTCTGCCCTGACCAGGCACCACCCTCTCGCTTGACAGTCACCGCTGGCGCAAGGCATGGACTCGTGCCACTCATTCACCCCGGGGGGAGAACCGGATCATGAGTTTCACCATCATCGATGCCGCTCCGGCGCGGCTCAACCGCAGCGAACTTGCGGTCCCAGGAAGCCGCACGGAACTTTTCGCCAAGGCGGCGGCCGGCGATGCCGACGTCGTCTTTCTCGATCTCGAGGATGCGGTTGCACCGGACGACAAGCCGCAGGCCAGGAAGAACGTGATCGAGGCCGTCAACGACCTCGACTGGGGCTCCAAGACTCTTTCCGTGCGTATCAACGGACTCGACACGCACTACATGTACCGTGACGTCGTCGACGTGATCGAGCAGACGAATGGCCGGCTGGATCTCATCATGATCCCCAAGGTCGGAACGCCGGCCGATGTCTATGCCGTCGACATGCTCGTCACCCAGGTCGAGGACGCGATGGCGCGCTCGAAGCGGATCGGTTTCGAACTCATCATCGAGACGGCGCTCGGCATGTCCAACGTCGAGGCGATCGCCGGCGCCAGCGGGCGCAACGAGAGCCTGCATTTCGGCGTGGCCGACTATGCCGCCTCGACGCGTGCTCGCATGACCACCATCGGCGGCCCCAATCCCCTCTACGGTGTGCTGACCGACGCCGAGGGCGACGCTCCGCGGGACTATCATTGGGGAGACATGTGGCACTTCGCCATTTCCCGCATGGTGGTGGCGGCCCGGGCACGGGGCTTGAGACCCATCGACGGACCCTTCGGCGATTTCCGGGATGCCGACGGCTATCGCGCCCAGGCCAACCGGGCCGCCGCCCTGGGATGCGAGGGCAAGTGGGCCATTCATCCGGGGCAGATTCCCCTCGCCAACGAGGTGAACAGCCCCTCCGAAAAGGAAATCACCCAGGCGCGGCGCATTCTCGAGGCCATGGCGAAGGCGCAAAAGGAAGGCCAGGGAGCCGTCTCCCTGGACGGCAAGCTGATCGACATCGCGTCGATAAAGCAGGCCGAGGTCATGGTGCGCAAGGCCGAACAGATCAGTTCTGCCGGATAGGGACAGCAATTCCACCATCATGCGCCTGGCACTGGAATTCGAGCGGCCGATCGTCGAACTCGAGCGCAAGATCGAGGAACTTCGCCGGTTGTCGGTCGATGACGGCGTCAACATTGTCGATGAGGTCAATCGTCTGGAGACGAAGCTCGACCGTCTCCTCGTCCAGACCTACGGCAAGCTCAGCCCGTGGCAGAAGACCCAGGTCGCCAGGCACCCGGCGCGCCCCCACACGTCGGTCTTCATCTCGTCCCTGATCGAGGATTTCGTGCCGTTCGCCGGAGACCGTCTCTACGGCGAGGATCCCGCCATGCTGGCGGGGCTCGGCACCTTCAACGGGCGTCGGGTGGTGGTCATGGGCCACGAGAAAGGCAATGACACCGACAGCAGGGTCCGGCACAACTTCGGCATGGCGCGGCCCGAGGGCTATCGCAAGGCCGCTCGGCTGATGCGCCTGGCGGACCGCTTTGGCCTTCCCGTGATCACCTTTGTCGACACGGCCGGCGCCTATCCGGGAATCGGCGCCGAAGAGAGGGGGCAGGCGGAGGCGATCGCCCGTTGCATCGAGACCTGCCTGACCATCCAGGTGCCGTTGGTGTCCGTGGTGATCGGCGAGGGCGGCTCAGGGGGCGCCATCGCCATTGCCGTGGCGGATCGCGTGCTGATGCTCGAACACGCCATCTATTCCGTCATCTCTCCGGAGGGATGCGCCTCCATCCTGTGGCGCAGCAGCGACGAGGCCGAAACGGCTGCCAATGCGCTGAAACTGACCGCCACCGACCTGGAGGGACTGAAGATCATCGACCAGGTGGTGAAGGAACCGCTGGGCGGCGCCCACCGCGACCCCGACGCCGCCATACGCACGACCGCCGAGGCCATTTCCGCCGCGTTGGAGGAGCTCGATCCTCTCGATGGCGATGCCCTCGTTGCCGGGCGCCGAGACAAGTTCATGAAGATGGGCCGTCACCTCTCCCCTTGACGCTCCCAATCCACCGGACACCAACCCTCTCATGGGGACTTGCACCCGGTGATATCGTCGGCTACCTAGGCACGTGAGCCAGCGCACCCCTAGCTCAACTGGATAGAGCACCTGACTACGGATCAGGAGGTTGGGGGTTCGAGTCCTCCGGGGTGCGCCAGTCTATCAACGGTTTGCAGAAGCCTGGCATCCCGTTCTACTTCTCAGTGCGGGCTTCCTCACGGTCGTCATTTCCTCCGGCACGTGTCACCTGCCGGTCCAGAAACATACTGGTCACGTACCCTCGATCTCGCGCCGGGCTGCCGTTGCAAGGAAGGCCGAACGGGTCATGCGGCGTTGCCAGGCTTCATCGTCGATGGCTTCAAGCAGTCCGCGGTCGAGGGAGATATTGACCCGTCGCGATGAACCGCGATCCAGGAGGAGCGGGATCAGCACCAGGTCAGCTCCTTCGCGCCAGTCGGCGAGTTCAGGATCGGCCTTGACGGCATCGATGGAGCGCGGAGGTGGAATCCGCTCGCCGTCGTTGCGAAGTCCCTCCACGTGGAACGCAAGTGCTTCGCAGCCAAGGCGGACGGCGGCGTCGACCGAGTCGCCGACGGACACGCAGCCCGGAAAATCGGGGAAGCTGATACCGTAACCGGCTTCGTCCTGGTGGATGAAAGATACGTACCTCATCGATTCTTCCCCTTGCGTAGTCCAGCCCGCCTACCGGTAGATCGATGCCACCGTTCCACGCGGGATGTCCCTGTTCGGGTGGGGAACGGTCACCCGTCCCGGCTTCGCGGGATGTGTGAACTGCCAGTGACTGCCTCTGGTTGCAAGGTGTACCCGGCCATCACTGGCCTTCGTTGACCGTCGTGCCACTGGTGCATGGTCGCAGTTCGGGCCAGGGGTTGCCAACGTTCGTCCGTGTTCCGGTGTCCGACTGCGGATCAGGAGGGTAGAGGTTCCAATCATTCGGGTTGCGCCACGTCCTCATCCGTTGCCGTCAGCGAATCACCAGGGCGAGGGCGACGAGGACGAGCAGCACCGTGACGAGCCTTCGGAAGAGTCGTTCCGGCACGCGTCCCGCAATCGCTTGACCCAGGAACGTCCCGGCGACAACGGGCGGCGCCAGCCACAGGCATTCGTCCACGACCCTGTCCGAGATTCCGTCGACGAGGCTCTGCAGGACCAGGGCCGCCGGATAGCAGACGAGGGCGACGATGAGCAGGGTGGCGCGCGTTCGTGCCTTCTTCAGTCCGGTGGCCGATGCCCAGGCGGCAACGGGAGGACCGGGCATGGCGAGCGTCGCTGTCATCGCGCCGCTCATCAGACCGGTCAGCAGGCGGCCCGTGACGCTGTTCCCTCGGACCTTGACCCGGCGTTCGTGAACCCCTGTCGAAAGGACGGCCATGGCCAGCACCGCCGCGGCCGCTCCCCACGTCAAATCGGCCACCGTTGCCGTAGCGAAGAGCAGAGCGCCCGCGACCAGCCCGGCAGCGGCGCCGCCAAGGAGGTGCTTGAGAAGGACCGGATCGGCCGCGTCGAGGGACCTGCGGACCAGGATCAGCGATGGAATGGTCGAGAGCACGATGGTTACCTGGATGGCCGCCGTATCGCCCATGGCGACCAGCAGGATCGGTCCGGCAATGATGCCGAATCCCATGCCGGTCGCCGCCTGGAGAAGCGCCGCGACGAACACCACGCAGGCGACGGCAAGCGCGATGGCCGTCATGGGGTTCTTCGGCGTGTCAGCAGGACGCGGCCCGTTCTCTCAGGACGAACTTCTGTATCTTGCCGGTGGAGGTCTTCGGCAGTTCGCCGAACACCACGTGCTTCGGGCACTTGAAGTGCGCCAGGTTGTCCCGGCAGAACGCAATCAGTTCGTCGGCGGTGACCGTCGTGTCGGGCTTGAGAGTGACAAAGGCGCACGGAGTCTCACCCCACATGTCATCGGGGCGTGCCACCACCGCCGCCTCGGCCACGGCAGGATGGCGATAGAGAACACCCTCCACCTCGATGGTCGAGATGTTCTCTCCTCCGGAAATGATGATGTCCTTGCTGCGATCCCTGATCTCGACATAGCCATCGGGATGGGTGACCGCCAGATCGCCGGTGTGGAACCATCCGCCGCGGAAGGCTTCCGTGCTTGCCCCGGGGTTCTTGAGATAGCCGGACATGGTGATGTTGCCACGCATCATGATCTCGCCCATGGTCTCGCCATTCGCCGGCACGGGTTCCATGGTCCGGGGCTCGGCGACCATCATGGCCTCCTGAACGGCGTAGGTCACTCCCTGGCGGGCCTTCCGGTCCGCCTGCCCGGAGGCCGGCAGATCGTCCCATTCGGGATGCCAGGCGCACACGGTGGCCGGTCCATAGGTTTCGGTCAGGCCGTAGACATGGGTGATGTCGATGCCCCGCGCTGCCATGCGCTCGAGAACGGCGGCCGGGGGCGCGGCGCCCGCGGTCATCATCTTCACCTGGTGACGAATACCCTGCCACAGGGTCTCCGAGCCGGTCAGCATCATGTTCATGACGACAGGTGCGCCGCACAGGTGCGTCACCCCGTGTTCGCCGATGGCGCCCAGTATCGTCTCGGCGGAGAGTGCGCGCAGGCAGACATGTGTTCCCGCCATGGCGGTCACCGTCCATGGGAAACACCAGCCGTTGCAGTGGAACATCGGCAGGGTCCACAGATAGACGGGGTGATGCGGCATCGACCAGGTGATGGCGTTGCCCAGAGCGTTCAGGTAGGCGCCGCGGTGGTGGTAGACGACACCCTTGGGGTTGCCGGTAGTGCCGGACGTGTAGTTGAGCGCAATCGGCTGCCACTCGTCGTCGGGTCCCGCCCACTGACCTGTTTCCTCTCCCTCGGCGAGCAGCTCCTCGTAGGTCAGCTCACCGAGAAGCTGCCCTGCGCCATTGGCCTGGGGATCGTCGATATCGACGACGAGCAACCGGTGTCCGAGACCGGCGATGGCCTCGCTCACCGTTGGTGACAAGGCCCTGTCGGTGATGAGAACGCTCGCTTCACCGTGTTCGAGGATGAAGCGGATAGCGGTGGCGTCGAGACGGATGTTAAGGGAGTTGAGTACGGCGCCCGTCATCGGCACGGCAAGGCTCGCTTCGACGAACTCCGGCAGATTGGGCGCCATGATGGCCACGGTATCGCCCCGGGCCACGCCACGCCCCTGCAGTGCCGAGGCAAGCCTGCGGCAGCGCCCGGCCGTGTCGTGCCATGTCCTCTTCAGCGAGCCGTGGATCACGGCGATCCGGTCCGGCCATACCGCAGCCGTCCGGTTGAGGAACGACACGGGGGAGAGCGCCACGTGGTTGGCGTCGTTGCGTCCGAGTCCTTCGATCCAGATGTCAGCCATTGCGCGCGCCTCTCGCCAAACCTTGCCCGATTTATCGTCGTCTCAAGGATCATTGCAAGCGCGTGACCGCCACCGCACCATGGCGGCCATGCAGGTGCCCCGCACGACAAGACGGCCCCGCCACATCGTCGATACGTGGTACGACGCGGCGAGCGACGATCCCTCCGTCCTGCAGATCTGGGCCTACACGTCGCGCCTTTCCTGTCGCGTCGGCGAGGACATCGAACTCCATGTGTCGACGAACGCCGATACCTTTGACCTCGACATCGCCAGGGACGGCCGCGAATTCGTCCCGGTTCATCACGAACGGGATCTTGCCGGCCACTGGCATGAGACACCGCATGACGCCTCTGCCACCGGCTGTGGCTGGCCGGTTGCCTGGCGCATGACCATTCCCGCCACCTGGCGTCCCGGCGGCTACATCATGACCCTTACGGCGCGGCGCGGCAGCGAGGGGGTCACCTACGATCACGTCGTCCTCATCGGGGGTTCCCGGCATGAAGCGGGTGCGCCGCTGCTGTTGCTGGCGGCGACCCCGACCTGGGTTTCCTACAACGAGTGGGGCGGCTCGAACGCCTACGACGGAATCGCCGGCGCCTCCGGCGACCGGTTCTCAACACATTTGAGTCTTCAACGGCCGTGGTCGCGCGGCTTTGCGAGGCTGCCTTCGGGAGCGCCGAGGGCCCTTCCGGCGATGCCACTGCCCCAGGGTACGGCGGCACGCTATCCCTACATGGAATGGGCATGGTCACACGGCTTTTCCAAGAAGTACGCGTCGGCCGGATGGGCAAGCTACGAGCGCCACATGGCGCGCTGGCTCGAGGCGGAAGGCCACGAGGTGGACGTGGCTGCGCTCCACGACATTCATGACACGCCCGATCTGCTGGCCCGCCATCGCTGCGTCGTCATCGTCGGGCATGACGAGTACTGGAGTCGTCCCATGCGCGATGCCATCGATCGCTTTGTCGAGGCAGGTGGCAGGGTGGCCCGCTTTGCCGGGAACTTCTTCTGGCAGATCAGGCTGGAGAACGAAGGCCAAACCCAGGTCTGCTACAAGTACGTCGCGGCCGAAGAGGATCCCGTCATGGGCACGTCACGGGAACATCTCGCCACCACCTCGTGGGAATCGCCCAAGGTGAACTGGCCTGGATCCCGCACCTTCGGGGTCAACGGTTCGAAGGGAATTTACGCCGGTCTCGGCCACTGCGCCGGCCGCGGAGCCGGTGGATTCACGGTCTATCGCCCCGACCACTGGGCCCTTGCCGATTGCTGTCTTGGCTACGGCGACATCCTCGGCGCCGACAGCAGGATCTTTGGATACGAGGTCGACGGCCTCGATCACGTCATCCGCGATGGACTCCCGTCACCGGTTCCAGGCGAGGACATACCCGGTGACCTCGAGATCCTGGCGCTCGGTCCCGCCACCACCGTCGAGGCCGACTTCGGGTTGTGGGGAGAGGATCTCTACATCGCCGACCACGACAGGCGCTTTCTCGCCCGAATGATCCATGGCGAGGAAACACCCGAGGCGCTGGAGAAGGTGACGCGAGGCAGTGGCATGATCGTGACCTTCTCCAAGGGTGCCGGCGAGGTCTTCACCGCCGCCACCTGCGAGTGGGTCAATGGCCTGCGTCTCGCCGACCCCGCCGTCTGCCAGGTCACCCGCAACGTCCTCAACCGTTTCCTCGCCTGACAGCGGTGGCCAAGGGTACGGAGCCTGGCTCACAGCCAGGACGACGGTTCAGTCTCCGAGCGCGACGGACCCGCTTTATGGGTCGGGACGTTCGAAACGGCAACGGGAATGAATCTCGATCGAACCCTCGCTGGTGTCGCTCGCTGCCGCGCTGTAGTCGCACGTGGCCTTGAGACCCCGATAGGCGCCGTCGGCACCAACCATGCCGTGAATTCCGGAAGTTCCGCTCCTGCGCGAGAGCACGTACAGCTTGCCGTTCGGCAAGATCAACTCGGACAGGGCAACGATGTCGCCGTCCCCGATCCAGGCCAGGCCATGTGCCGTGCCCCTGAGGCCGGCCTCGAAAGGCCCATCCGCGGGGTCCACGATCTCCACGTCGCAGCGGGACTGGCCGGCCGTCGTATCACCTACCTCGACGTAGGCGGTCTGGCACAGGCTCATGGCGGAGAATTCGCCGGAATCATCGGCGGTCACCGTAGCGGAAACCGCGAGAAGAACGGCGCACGCCAGATTGATTCGCCCCATGCAGAGCTCCCGTATGTTGCCACCGGCACACAGTATGGGCCATGTGCCCCGACCGCAACGAACCGGATCCAGTGCCATGCGACCGAATGAGAACGCTGCGTCAGTGCGATGCGCCGGTTCCCCGGGGGTCCGGCAAAACAACTCCCGCTACGGTGCCAGGCTGTAGAGCCTCACCGGTTCGGACCGGCCACGCAGGTCAACCGGTCCCATATCGGTGAATTCGAACTCCGCTGTGCCTGCCTTGCCCGTGAAACCAGGTCATCGATACGATCGCGGTGTCGCGCGCAGCCGAAAGGGTTGACATCGCCTTGTTCACGGGCGCGGGGGTCATGACGACCGCAAGGAGAGCGGCGCCGCGGCACCGGCGGAAAGGAACATGTCGTCTTCGCTCAGTCTCCGGCATGAGGTTGCAGCACCTGTTTGCGGCAATGGCATGACGACTCGATCGCCGTGTCGCTCCGGGCAAGGGCGGCCGCGAGGAGCGGTGCCAGTTCGGCTGCCTCCGTATCCCGGCCAAGGCGCTTCAGGCACTCGTGATAGCCGTGCAGACCCCACACGTTGCCGCGATTCTGCAGGCAGCGCCTGCCTTCATCGTCGAGTCCGAGATCGCGCCGGTAGACCGCTTCGGCCTCCTCCACAAATCCCCTTTCCAGCAACAGTGCACCCAGGGCATGGCGTGGCGGATGCATCCAGGGCCAGGGTTCGCTGTAGGCCAGCAGGTCGCTGCGACGCACGGCCTCGCGAAGGTGGGCGAATCCCGTCTCGTGGTCTCCCCGGTGATAGGCCAGTTCGCCGCAGAGCATGTCCCGGGCAATCGCCATGATGTTGACCGCCGTATCGTTGAAGAAGAGGCGGGTGTCGGAGAGGTCGTTGCACCCCGCAGTCAGGTCATCGAGTTCCCCCTCAGCCGCATCGAAGTTGCCGAGAGCTGCGTGCGCCACTCCCTTCGCGTAGTGGTGCATCAGGGTTGTCACCACGTAGAGTTCCGGATGGACGGGCATGGGAAGGTCCACGATGTCGCGCCACAGCCCGAAACGCACCGGCACGTGGACCGTCGAGGAACAGTAGTCATCGAGGGTCTCGACCAGATGGGGGCTGTCCTGGCGGAGCAGGTCCGGCGTGACCGTAACGGAAACTTCCCGCGCTGCCTCCATGGCGCTGCTGCGGTCCCCCAGCATCATCGCCGCGCTCATCATGGCGTGGAGGTCATGGCAGCGCGCGGTCGTGTAGAAGTTGTAGGGCCCCACCCGGCGCGCGTACTTGGCGCCCGCCCGCACGGCCTTGCGGCTCACCGCAACCGCGTCTGCGTAGCGACCGCACTGGAGATAGACGTGGCACGGCATGTGGTTGAGATGGCCGTTGTCGGGTGACACATGGTGCAGGCTGTCAGCTGCGGATTCGGCCAGTTCGGGAGTGCGCGACATCTCCACCACGTGAATGTACATGTGCAACAACCCGGGATGTGGCGCCTCGCCGTTCTCGCTGCGTTTGCGCATGGCGGCTTCCAGCACGGCCTGAGCCTCGAGGGTGTCGGCGCCGCTGGCCGGCTCTCCGGTGTCGAGATCCCAGAGCTTCCAGGGCGTGCGGGTGATCAGGGACTCCGCGAAGAGGGCGGCGACGTCCGCGTCGTCGGGAAAGCGGCGATGGGCGTCGCGCATCCAGTCGGCAAAGGCGTCATCCCAGCGGGAGAATTCCTCCATCGGCACGACGTGGCTCTTCTGGTAGCGCGCGGGAAGGGCTTCGATGAGAGCCCGCTCGACCGGTGTCGTGCCATCCCGTCTTGCCATGGCCGCCGCGGTGGCGGCAAAGCAGGTGTCGAGCGAGTCCTTCGCTTCGGCCTCGGTCTTCCAGCACCATGGCAGATTGATGAAGGGGCCGGCGGCGTACGCCTCTCCCCAGAACGCCATCGCACAGTCTGGATCGGCCTTCTGTGCCTCGCGAAAGCAGTCGATGGCTTCCTCATGATTGAAGCCGTAGAGCCACGCCAGCCCACGGTCGAACCAGGTCTGTCCCTGATGGCTGCGCACGGTGACCGGCCGGGAGTACGGGCCAAGATCGAAATCGTAGTCCATTGCACACACCTCGCCGCCGGCTCGAAGGAAGATCCGGGGCCGACATTCCCTGCAGCAGCCCGGATGACGTTCAAAGAAAGCTGGTCCGTCGCGGACTTCAACACGGTACGTGTCCGCGCCCGGCCATGTGGCACGAGAGTGTAATGCTTTGGATTTCCGCCTTGAAGGGGCCGGCACGACACGATTCAGGAAGGGGTTGTGAACGCGCGGGTGCCAGGTCTTTCCCGGAGACGTTGGCCCCGGATTGGGCGCCCTCGCCCGCGCCTTCCCGGTCACGGGACAACCGCACCATCACAAGAAGGGGCGAAACCGGAAGATGGACCTACACCGGGAACAGCGGCGGCTGCTATCCGGCGCCGCCGAAGGGATTGGGCATGCCGTCTGCGAAGCGGCGAAATCGGAAGGGGGTGAGATCCACCGAAGGGGTCTGGCCCGTCACGAGTTCGGCCGTCACGCGGCCTGCTCCCGGACCGATGCCGAATCCATGGCCGCTGAACCCGGTCGAGATATGGAATCCGGGAATGCCGTCCACCCCGGAGATCACGGGAATGGCGTCGGGGGTGACATCGATCAGGCCGGCCCAGGTTTCCTCGATGCCGATGTCGGCAAGGGCGGGAAATGTCTGCAACAGGTTGGAGAAGGTCTCGATGATCACACTCCGGTAGGGCTTCGGGTTCATCACGCGGGTGGCCTCGAAGGGGCTCGTGTCGTCGAGGGACCATCGCCTGCGGGTCACCATGTCACGCAGGCTCTGGCGCGACAGGCGAAACTTCAGGGCATTCTTCTCGTGGCGCCACGCGGGAATGAAGTCGCTCATCCAGCGCAGCGCATCGGGGCCAAGATGGAAGTCGGCCTGGTAGCCGTGAGCCACCGTGTAGCCGCCGTCCTCGCGCCGCCTCAGCGCAAGGTTGTCGGCCCAGATTGCGCCATCGAACACGGACGGTGCCGGTGTGGTCCTCATCACGTTGTTCTGGATGCGAAGCTGGGGAAGGGCGATATCGTGGTTGCCACAAAAGAGCGATGACCAGATGCCTCCGGCGAGCACCACCGTCGAGGTGGCCGTGACGCCGCGTTCCGTTACCACGCCGGCCACCCGGCCGCGCTTGAGATCAAGGCCCCGGACCGCACATCCGGTGACGATGCGTCCGCCAAGGCGCTCCGTTGCCCGAGCCAGTGCGGGGACCGCAAGGCGCGGTTCCGCACGTCCGTCCGTTGGCGTGTAGAGGGCCGCTCTGAACGCTTCCTTCATGTCGGGAACAAGCGCGTTCAGTTCCGCTGCCGACAGCAGCTTTGATCCAATCTGGAACTCCTTGGCATGATCGACAAACGCCTCGAAGGCCGCGATGTCATCATCGTTCCTGGCGGTATAGAGAACGCCGTTCTGGTGAAACCCGACATGATCACCGATGTCGGCTTCGATACCCCGCCAGATTCGCAAGGACTCGACAATGAGCGGCAGTTCCTCGGGCGCCCGTCCCTGCTGGCGCACGAAACCCCAGTTGCGGCTCGACTGTTCTCCGGCGATCCGGCCCTTCTCGAAGAGGACAACGGGGATATTCTGCCTGGCCAGGAAGTAGGCCGTCGAAACGCCGATGATTCCGCCACCGATCACAACGACCTCAGCCGACTCCGGTATCCGGTCGGCCCCATCGGTCATGAAGCAGGAATCCCCGGCAACTCCGGCGCGGTGGCCGTTTCAGGCCACGAGCGCGGGAATCTCGTCATCTTCGGGGAAGCGGCCGAGGTCGAGTTTCGAGAACAGGACCTCATCTCCCCTGGTGATCTCGAAGGACCCGGTTCGCCCTCCAAAGATCTCGACGTCGCCTGCACCTGCACTGATGAGCTGATCCCTCGCACGGAGCGCTCGAGGCTCATAGTTTCAGGAGCGGCAGTATTCGATTCTGATCGAGTCACTCATGAATCTTTCCCGTTCCGACGGCATCATCCTAGATCACTGTCGCCCGATGATCCAAGGGTCAGCCAAGGAGACGCGTGTTGTCGGGGTCGAACGGCGCCTTCGGGGCAATGCGCGCCTGGCGCAGTTCCCCGAGAATCTCGACGTGAAGCGCTCGTGATGCAAGGTCGATCCCGGGATCGAGGTAGGCCAGCGCAATCGATTGCTCCACATGATGACCAAAGCCCCCCGAGGATACCGTGCCCACCACCTCGCCGTTCATCAGGACCGGCTCGTTTCCCCAGGCGTCGGCATCGTCGGCATCGACGAGGAGGGTCACTAGCTGGTAGCGGGGCCCCTGGTTGTGCGCCTTGCGAAGCGCGTCACGGCCGATGAAGTCACCCTTGTCCATGGCCACGAAGCGCCCCAGTCCCGCTTCGAAGGGCGTCGTGTCGGCAGTGAATTCCGCACCCCAGCGACCGTAGCCCTTCTCGAGCCGCAGGGAGTCGAGGGCCCTTGCTCCGCAAGCGGCCAGGTCGAGATCCATGCCCGCCGCCGTCAGGGCGTCGTGAAGGGACCGCAGGTCCTCGCGTCCCACGTGGATCTCGTATCCAAGATCGCCCGTGAAGGCGATGCGCATGACGAAGGCCGGCAGGCCGGCGATCTCCATGTCACGCGCCGCGAGGAACGGGAATGCGGCATTCGAGACATCCTCATGCGCAAGGCGCCCGAGGAGTGTCCGGGCGTTGGGCCCGGCAATGGCAAAGCCGCCGTAGTCCCCGGTGACGCTCCGAAGCGTGACGTCGTGGCGAGGCAGAAAGTTCGCGAAGTGACGCAGGTGGAAGGCCTCGGCAGCACCGGAGCCGACCAGCCAGAACGCCGTATCGGAGAGTCGCGTCACGGTGAAATCGCCGATGATCCCGCCGGCGGCATTGAGCATGGGCGCGAGGACCGTGCGTCCGTGCTTTCGGGGAAGCCGGCAGGCCAGCAGTTGATCGAGGAAAGCGGTGGCGTCCGGACCCTCGACCTCGTAGCGGGCGAAACCGGTGATCTCGATCATGCCGACAGCCCGGCGCAAGGCCCGGCATTCACGGCCCACGGCAGTGAACCAGTTGGGCCGCCGGAAGGAGGGAATGTCGCGCGCCTCCTCTCCGGGATCGGCAAACCACAAGGGGCGCTCGAGACCGAAGGCGGCACCGAAGACCGCACCGCTCTGTGCCAGCAGGTCATGCACCGGAGATGTCTTCACGGGTCGTCCCGACTCGCGCTCCTCTTCCGGCCAGCCGATGGCAAATCGTTTCGAATAGGTCTCGGCCGAGCGTGCCAGGACAAAGGTCCGATCCGCCCAGTGGCCGAAACGGGTGACATCGAGCGGCATCATGTCCAGCGGCGGCACGCCTTCGAGAATCCACTCGGCCAGCGCCCAGCCCACGCCGGCACTCTGGGAGAACCCCGGGATCATGCCGGCGGCGACAAAGTGACCCTCCTTGCCCGGGACAGGACCGACAAGGGCCGCGCCGTCGGGCGACCACATCATCGGACCATTGACGACCCGCTTCACCCCGGCGGATCCGAGGCAGGGAACGATGCCGATGGCAGCCTCCATGTTGGCGGAAATGCGGTCGATGTCATCAGGCAGGAGTTCCATGCCAAAGTCTTGCGGTGTGCCGTCAACGGCCCAGTGGACACCCTCGCGCTCATAGCACCCGATCAGCATGCCTCTGCCTTCCTGGCGCATGTAGAACTCGCTGTCCTGGTCGCGGGTCAGCGGAACCTCACCGTCCAGCGCGGCGACGTCAGCGATGTCGTCGGTGACGACATACTGGTGCTCCATGGGAACGAGCGGCAGCGTGTAGCCGGCCATGGCGGCCACCTCCCTCGCCCACAGTCCTGCAGCGTTGACGACCGTTTCGGCAACGACCGTGCCCGCGTGCGTGGCGACGTCCCAGTCGCCGTCGCGGCGGCGCGTGAAGCCGGTTACCGGCGTGTTTCTCGCGATGACACCGCCAGCCTGGCGCACGCCCCTGGCAAAGGCATGGGTCACTCCGGAAGGATCGACGTGGCCGTCCGTCGCCCCCCACATGCCGCCCAGAATCCGGCTGGTGTCGACAAGGGGATTGAGCCTGCGGATTTCGTCGAGGCCGATGATCTCGAAGTCCTGGCCGAGATAGCGAGCCCGCGCTCGCTGGATCTTCAGTTCGTCGAGGCGGTCCGTGCTGGTGGCAAGATAGAGCCCGCCACAGCGATGCAGACCGCAGGACTGCCCGGTTTCCTCCTCGAGGCTGTCATAGAGCCTCAGCGAATAGTCCTGCAGGCGGGCCAGACTGGCGTTGGCGTGCATGGCATGGATATTGGCGGCGGCATGCCATGTCGATCCCGACGTCAGGTCCGCACGCTCGAGCAGCAGGACGTCTCGGCAGCCGGCGCGCACCAGGTGCCAGGCGACCGCGCAGCCGACGACACCGCCGCCCACAATGACGACACGGGCATGGGACTTCATCAGGACACTTCCTCAACAATGGGGATTCCGGTAGCCGCGCGGCATTCCAGGGAAAGGGCAGGGAGCGGCGACGATGCGGATCGTCCTCTCGGGACCTGGCTCGCCAGCATCGACTCGCATCCTGATCACACGACACCAAGGGCGCACAATAGAGATCATCAGACCGCTGACAACTCCCGCATTCCCGTCCCCGAAAGCGCGATTGCGGCCTCTGATCCGCAGCGATTCGTCAGGCCTGCCTTGATGCGGTCATCCGGGATGTTGCCGCCCTCGACCACGAAACCAGAACGCCTGGCGCCTTCCGGCGGTTCGACACAAGTCTCCGGATCGCCGCTCGTGTCAGTGATCCCGAAGGCGGACACGAGGACATTGGCGTCAGGGCTCTGCATCCATGATGTTCCGAAGCGCGGTGCTGTTCGACAGATCCACGCCCCACTGCGCGCCTCGCCCGTCGAACATCGGAGTTGGCGGCGCGTCTCCACCGGCGGCGGCTGGACCTGCGAGAAGTTGCCGAAGTGCCTGCTCGAATGCAGCCTTCAGCGTCATGCGCTCGCCCGCCGCATGGACCTTGACGGACCGCAGCAGTTTGTCGTCGACGTCTATGGTCACTTTCATGCGCAGATATGTAGCAGAAAGTGTGCGTCTGCACGGACGATGTCTCCCGGGATGATGTTTCGGCGTTCCCACCCGACGTTTCCGTTGCGGTGCGCGGTGCGGCCCTACATGCTTCTGGCGACACCTTGCGAGTCCGTGCACAGTGGACGTGCATCGCGGCGTTCGCGACCGGAACCCGGCACGAAGGAGGAGCAGATGACGGATTACAGCAGCCTGAAGGCGAGATTGCATGACAGGGAGATCATCATTCTCGATGGGGCGGTCGGCACCCAGCTCCAGGCGACAGGTGTGCCCATGCACCCTCATTGCTGGGCAGCAATCGGCAACCACACCCATCCCTCCACGGTGCAGAAGATGCACGAGGACTATATACGTGCAGGTGCCGACGTGATCACCACGAACACCTATTCCTCAGCCCGCCACAACTACGAACTCGCGGGTCTGAGCGACCTCGTGATCGAACTGAACATCCGTGCCGTGCAGCTGGCGCAGCAGGCGCGGGAACGTGTCGCCGACCGGCCGGTCTACATCGCCGGTTCGGTTTCGAACTTCGGCGCCTGGAGCGAGTCCGAGTACCAGTGGTTCAGAAAGTCAGCTCCCGTCACCGCGGCATCGGGGCTGCGGGAACGCAGCCTCATTACAGAAGCTCAGGTGCAACGCAACCTGGCCGAGCAGGTGGCCATTCTTGTCGATGCCGGCGTCGACCTTCTGATCGCGGAAGCGACGGGCAACACTCTGCAGCGCGAGTGGGTCCTGGAGGCAGTTGCCGGTGCCGGCATTCCCTACTGGGCCGGTTTCAAGTGTCACGTCAACGAGGGAGAAGAGGCGCCCCGCTCGGGCTACATGGCCGACGACTTGCTTTCTGACGAACTGGATGCGCGCCTTCCTCTTGATGCCGACGTCCTGTGCATCTTCCATTCGACTATCGAGGACACGAACCAGGCCATACCGGTGGTGCGCTCGAAGTGGAAAGGCGCACTCGGTGTCTATCCTGAGGCGGGGCGCAAGGACTACACGCAGGCATTTGCGGATCCGAACACCGAGAACCCGCATACGATGGAGGAGTGGGTGGCGACCGCCAGGCGATGGACCGACAACGGCGTGCAGGTGATCGGTGGCTGCTGCGGCATGGGCCTCGATCACATCCGTGCCCTCGACGGTCAGCTCCCTCATCGACTGGCTGCCTGAACGACCGCAGCCCGGCCCGCATGGGAGCTCCGGGCGTTGGAATGCCGGCAGGAATGGCTTTGCGCGGGTTCTGGGCGCCTGATGTCGCCGCCATGCCGGCCTTGACCCTGCCGCCGCCGGGGGCGAGGCGGAGTTCGCCTGACTGTTCGGCGTGACGCTCGCAAACAGGGGCGAGTGACCGCTCGCGCCTGAAACGATTGTTCGAAAGCGGCGGGGCCTGTGCCATGGTATGAGGAGCGCCGCGGCGAAACCCTCCCACAGGAAACAGGATACGGATCGAACAATGCGCCAGCCCCCTGTGCGCAGGCCGTCCCTGCTTGTCCTGGTGATGATCTCGTCGATCGGTCCCCTGGCGCTGCAGGTCTTGGTCCCGGCGATGCCGGGCCTCGCCAGCGACTTCCACACGGATTTTTCCGTCACGCAATTGTCTCTCTCGGTCTACCTCGTCGGCTTGGTGGCGGGACAACTCGTCTATGGCCCGCTCTCCGACCGGTTCGGCCGCCGTCCGGTTCTCATGGCGGGCCTCGTGGTCTATGTCGGCGGCACCCTCTTTTGCCTGGTGGCATGGGATATCGTGCCGCTCATCATCGGCCGGGGATTCCAGGCGCTGGGCGGCAGCGCCGGGATCGTGCTGGCGCGCGCCATCATCAGGGACATCCACGATCGCGAGGGATCGGCGCAGATGCTCGCCTATGTCACGGCGGGCATGATTCTGGCGCCGATGATCGGCGCCATCGTCGGCGGCTACCTCTACGAATGGTATGGCTGGCAGTCGGTCATGCTGCTGGTGCTGGCCATCGGCGTTCTCGTCACCGGAGCCTGCATCGTTGCCTTGAGCGAAACCAACACGAGGCGCACGTCCCGAACCTCGTTCCGGGACATGACGAGGGATTGTGCGCGTCTCCTGCGCAAGCGCCGCTTCCTGGGCTACGCCCTGCAGGTCACTTTCACCACGGCAACGTTCTTCACGTTTCTGGGAGGCGCAGCGGCGGTGGCGGTGATCATCTACGGACGCAGTCCGTCGGAGTACGCCCTCTGGTTCGTGCTGGTTTCGGGAAGCTACATGACCGGCAACTTCATCTCCGGGCGCATCAGCCGTCGCGTCGGCATCGACCGCATGATCACCATCGGGACCGCGTTCTCGTCCACGGCCGCTCTCGTCATGATGGTCCTATTCGTCTCCGGCTGGTTCGGGCTGGTCCACTTCTTCGTTCTGGCCGGCATAATGTCCCTGGGCAACGGCTTCAGTATGCCCAACGGCTTCGCCGGCATCGTCAGCGTCGAGCCCGACCGCGCCGGTACGGCTTCAGGCCTCTCCGGCGCCATGCAGATGGGCCTGGGCGCAATTGCCATGACCGTTGTCGGCCACACCCTGGCGGATAGTCCGATGCCGGTGATCGTCATAATGCTCGTCCTTACGCTGCTGGCACTGATCGCCCATTTGCATGGCGCGAGAGGGAACGTACCTTAGGGTGATGCCGAACCGGGAGATGCGACGTTGAAAGCCTTGCTGTGCCACACGTGGGGGGGACCTGAAGACCTCGTCGTGGGTGATGTGCCCGACCCTCAGCCGGGCCCCGGTGAGATCGTCATCCGAGTCGAAGGCTGTGGAGTCAATTTCGCCGATACCCTCATCATCCAGGGCACGTACCAGGTCAGGCCCGAGCACCCGTTCACACCGGGCATGGAAGTGGCCGGCGCGGTCCTGAAGACCGGGTCCGGGGTAGACGGTTTCAGACCCGGAGATGCGGTCATCGGCATGCCCGGTGTCGGTGGTTTCGCCGAGCAGGTGGTATGCAAGGCCTCTCAGGTGATGCGGCGTCCCGCCGGCATCGATGCCGTGACAGCCGCCGCCATTCCCATCGTCTATGGCACGGCGCACATCGGCCTCGAGGTGCGGGGCATGCTTCGACCGGGCGAGAGTCTCCTCGTGCACGGAGCGTCGGGCGGTGTCGGCCTCGCCGCAGTCGAGGTGGGCAAGGCCATGGGCGCCTTCGTCATCGCCACGGCGAGCAGCGCCGACAAGCTGGAGACGGCACGCCGTCACGGCGCGGACCACGTCATAGACTATCGCGCCGGTGAATTCCGCAACGAGGTCAAGGAACTCACGAAGGGCGGCGCCGACGTCATCTTCGATCCCGTGGGGGGTGATGTGTTCGACCAGTCACTGCGCTGCATTGCCTGGGAAGGACGCCTGCTCGCGATCGGATTTGCCTCGGGACGCATTCCCCAGGCGCCGGCCAACATCCTCTTGGTCAAGAACATCGCGGTCATCGGCGTTCACTGGTCCAACTACCGCGAACGCCAGCCCGAACTCCTCAAGCGTTCCTTCGACCGGATCTTCACGTGGATCTCCGAAGGGAAGCTGCGCCCGCTGGTCTCGAGGACCTTCACCCTCGAGGAGGCGCCGCAAGCACTCGCCGACCTCGCCGGACGCCGGGCCCGTGGCAAGATCGTGGTCACTCCCTGACATGACGAGGATAACGTGATGAGGCATGAAGGCAAGGTTGCGGTGGTGACCGGGGCGGCCCAGGGAATCGGGCTCGCCTGTGCCAGGCGGCTTGCGGGCGAGGGCGCTCGGGTCGTCATGGGGGATATCCAGGGAGAGAAGGTCGCCAAAGAGGCAGAGACGCTGGGAGCCGTCGCCTTGACCTCGGACGTGTCGCGCCGCGAGGACGTCGACGCCCTGGTCCGGTGCGCTGTCGACACCCACGGCAGACTCGACATCATGGTCAACAACGCCGGGGTCGGCTTCAGCGCCGGCGTCCTGGACATCAAGGAGGAGGACTTCGACCGCATCCTCGGCGTCAATCTCAAGGGCGTGCTGTTCGGTTCGCAAGCTGCGGCACGCGTCATGGTGGAGCAGGCATCCGGTGGCGCCATCGTCAACATGTCGTCGGTCCAGGCCGAACTGGCGATTCCCAACAGTGTTGCCTACGGCGTCTCGAAGGCGGGGATCAACCAGCTGACAAGGATCTTTTCTGTCGCCCTGGCAAGCCACAATGTCAGGTGCAATGCCGTGGGGCCCGGCACCATTCTCACCGACATGGCGCGAGGCGCCGTGCTGTCCAGCGACGAAGCCTACCGGATGATCCTGTCGCGCACGCCGCTGGGTCGTCTGGGCGAAGCGGACGAAGTCGCCTCCGTCGTCTCGTTCCTGGCAAGCGACGATGCAGCCTATGTCACGGGCCAGGTCATCTATCCGGACGGCGGACGCATGCCGGTGAACTACACCGTACCGGTGGAAACCCTGCCCGCGATCGAATGAGGCATGATCCCGGCGCTCCTCGACTGCGACACCGGCCATGACGACGCCATGGCCATCCTCATGGCCGGGCAGTTGCTCGATTTGCGGGGAGTGACCACCGTCTTCGGCAATGCGACCGTCGCCGATACCACCACCAACACGTGCCGGATCCTGGAACTCGCCGGACTCGACCATGTTCCCGTCGCCGCCGGTGCGGCCGCGCCACTCGAGGGCGCCTTTGTCCATGAGGCCGGAGTCCACGGCATGACGGGAATGGATGGCCACGACCTGCCGCCACCGGCCGGCGGCCCTATCGATGAACCGGCTGCGGACTTCATAGCCCGCACGGCTGCCTCGACCAGGGGACTCCATCTCGTTGCCACCGGCCCGCTCACCAACATCGCCCAAGCCCTGACATCCTTTCCGGGAACACGCGCTACCCTTGCCGGGATCAGCATCATGGGAGGATCGACCGGTCAGGGCAACGCCACCCCGGTGGCCGAGTACAACATCCAGGCCGATCCCGAGGCCGCCGATATCGTCTTCGGCAGCGGTGTTCCGATCCGCATGGTGGGGCTCAACGTCACCCGCCAGGTGGCGGCAACGCCGGGACGACGGCGGCACCTGAGATCCCTCGGCAACCGTACGGGCCAGGTGGTGGCCGATCTCCTCGACTACTTCAGCGACCGGCTCGAGGAACGCTACGGGCTCGCCGGAGCATCGATGCACGATCCCCTTGCCGTGGCGGCGCTTTGTGACCCCGACATCCTGCGATTCGAGGCCATGGAGGTCAGAATCGAGAGGAAAGGGGCCCATACCACGGGCATGACGGTATGCGACCTTCGCCACCTCTGTCCCTTGACTCTGCGTCGTCAGCGGGATCCTCTGGGTTGTCCCAATGCCGAGGTTGCGGTGGCCGTGGATGCCGGTCTCTTCTGGGAGCGATTCATCGACGTGGTGGCAGCATGCCCATGAGAAACGAGCCGGAATTCGACACGGACGAGATGCTGGAGGGCCTCAGCACCTGGGTGCTCGTGGAGAGCCCCACCGACGTGCCCGAGGGTGTCAATGCCATGATGGATCTCGCCGAAGCCGAAATGGTGTCGCTGGGAGCGACCATCAGCCGGGAACCGGGAGGCGACGGGTACGGCGACGTGCTTGTCGCCCGCTTGGAAGGCGCCGTCGAGGAGAAGGGAATCCTGGTTCTCGGCCATCTCGATACCGTGCACGGCGTCGGCACCCTGGCGGGCCCACTCCCGTTCCGCCGCGACGGGGACCGGCTCTACGGTCCGGGCATCTACGACATGAAGGGCGGCATGTACGCCGCCTGCTACGCGATGAAGCAGCTGCTGCGCGCCGGCCGCGCACCGGTTCTTCCGATAACCTTCATGTTCATTCCCAACGAGGAGGTCGGCAGCCCGACGACCCGGCAGCGCATCGAGGACGAGGCGCGGAGCCACCGGTTTGTCCTGGTTCCTGAACCCGCCAAAGAGGGCCGGCTGGTGACCGGGCGACACGGTATCGCGCGCTACATCGTGACCACCCGGGGCAGACCCTCCCATGCCGGGGCGACGCTCGCCCGGGGTGCGAGCGCCATCCGTGAAATGGCCCATCAGATCCACGCCATCGAGACAAATTCGGATCACCGTACCGGGATCACGATGAGTGTCGGCATCGTCAACGGCGGCACGTTCGTCAACGTCGTACCGATAGAGTGCCGTGCCGAGGTTCTGGCCGTCTTCCCCACCCGTGAGGCCTTCGATTCCATCACCGCGTTCATGTCCTCCCTGAAGCCGGTCAACGCGAACGTCACAATCACCGTGGAGCCCGGACCGGTGCGACCTCTCTTCGAACCGGGGGAGGGCACGCTCGCTCTCTACTCACGCGCCGAGGAGATCGCCGGATCCATCGGTTTCGTACCCGGCCACGGCAGCTTCGGCGGAGGCAGCGACGGCAATTTTACCGGTGCACTCGGCATTCCCACGCTCGACGGCCTCGGGCTGTGCGGTGACGGCGCTCACACGCACGACGAGCACATTCTCGTCTCCTCCCTGGTTCCCAGGGCGCGCCTTCTGGCCGGTCTTCTCGAAAGCCTCGGCGATCCGGAACCCGACGCCCGGTGAACGGCAGAGTCGCGACCTTTTCGTCGCGCTGTCCGTCCGCCTTGCCCAGGCAGAGGCCGAACGCGCCGCGCAACTCCGCACTTGAGAGGTGTCTTCTGGAACCAGGGCTCGCTATCGCGCCTGCCCGAATCTCGGAGGTCAACAGCCTGTCACGGCCTCAGAATTCGGGAGAGCGCCAACCGTAATGTTGGTGTCTCAGGCGTTCAGGCGAGTTCAGCCACCGTGGCGTTCCAGAGCTTCAAGTACCTGAGAGTGGAAGGTATGCAGCGGAACCTCGGAGAACCACGAGTCCTCAGGGTCGCAAACATAGCGCCCCTGATCGTAGCCCAGGCTTGTGAGGCCTCGCTGGACGCTTTCGACGATGGCGATGTCCTGCTGGTTGAAGTGATCCATGAACAGGCTCTTGACGGCAAGGAGCTTGGGATCGACGGGCCCCTCGGGGGCATAGATGTCCACGCGTTCCGCGCATCGCCCGACACCGTTCGGGAGCATGCGCAGCACCAGCAGATTCCTGGAACCCGGCAAGCTCAACATGTTCAGCGTTGGCCAGGCCATCCACGCGACGTAGGGGGAGCCGGCCTCGATCTCGAGACCCTCGAACCCCGTCCTGCTGCGATAGAGGAAGTAGGAGAACCGTTCCTCCTGGACGAAATCGTCAAGGCCTTCGTCCAGCACCCTGGCGAGTTCCGGGTGCGCCACCGGAATGTGATAGGCCTCCGCGAAGTTGTCGACGACGACTTTCCAGTTCGCCTCGATGTCGTAGTGGAGACGTTCCACCGCAACGAAGTTCTCGATGTCCGGCAGATGCCGTGTGATTGTCCCGCCGAACCGGCCCATCGTCGTCTCGAACGGTTCGCATCCCGAATTGAGATTGACGAACAGCAGGCCGGCGCTCTCGGCGACGTTGATGCTTCGCAAGGAGAATTGCGCACGATCGAAGTTCGCGAGTGACTTGGTGTGCGGGGCGTTCCGCAGCGCGCCGTCAAGGCCGTAGAACCACGCGTGATAGGGGCAGGTGATGCCGACCTTGAGTGAACCGCGGCCTTTGAGCAGTTCGTGACCCCGGTGCTGACAGACATTGAAGTATGCCCGGACTTGACCGTTCTGATCGCGCATCACGACGATCGGCTGGCCTGCAATGCTGTCGGTAAAGTAGTCCCTGGGATTGGGAATGTCGCTGACATGTCCGACGTAGCACCAGCTCTTGCAGTGGACGGCGTGAAGTTCACGCCGGTAGATGCCGTCATCGGTGTAGTAGCGCGAGGGCAGGGTCGGCGATTCCAGGTGGTTTGTCTGGAAGGCGCCCCGTTCACCGACGGGCCGCTCGGTAACGTTGAACGCATCGTTCATGTCGGGGCTCCTCTGGACGTCATGGATGGGGTAGAGGCGGCGGCGTCCTCTCGTTTGGATTGTCCAGGGCGCGCGCCCATCCATGCCCGGCGTGGACCGCGCCCGCAATCAGATGCGGCGCATCGCAATCGCCGATTTTCGAGATCGAGACCGCAGCATCCGGCGGCACATTGGCGCACAGGTCCCGATAGAGCGAGTCTTCGGGCGTGCGCGATGTCAGCAACACCACCGACGAGGCCGGAAGACTCAGGCCCGCGCCTCCGTGAACGCAATCGAGGACGACGTGATCATCGGCGATCCTGTTCATGGACTTAAGGCGCACGACCGCAATCTCGAGCTCGACCATGCGCGCGGCAACGATGTGCTGCTCCATCGTCAGGGCCAGGAACGGGGCAACTTCCGATGCCGGTGTCACCAGCGTGACATCGAGCCCGAGCGATTTGAGCCGCTCCGCGATGACGTTGCCGAGATACGTGCCGTCCTCGTCGTAGACGACGACCCGTCCGGTCGGAACCCTGCCGTCCATGATGTCGTCGGGCGTCAGAACGTGAGCACCGGCAGAAACCGTCAGGGATTCGGCCGACCATCGGCCACGGCCATCGCGTCGCCAGTTCGCGCCTGTCGCCACCACGATGTGCTGGGCGCCGAAGGAGAGCGCCGTCTCGGCATCCAGAGCGCTGGAGGTGTAGAGTTCGGCGTTGGCCATTTGCTGCAGGCCGTGGATGCGGTGGTCGGCGACTCGCAACCACTCGCCGAGCCCGGGAAGAGCGCTTTCCCGCAGCACGCGTCCGCCCAGCTCCTCGCGCGCCTCGGCGACCGTGACCGTATAGCCACGGCGAGCCAGGACATGGGCGCATTCAAGACCCGCGGGTCCTCCTCCAATGACGAGGATCGTATCGTTTGAACCTGCTGGCGGCAGGCTTTCGGGATGCCACCCGCGCCGCAATTCCTCCATCATCGTCGGGTTCTGCGTGCAGCGAATGGGCGAATAGGAAAACTCGCCCGAGACGCAGACGTTGCAGCCGATGCACTCACGAATGTCATCGGATCGCCCTTCCCTGATCTTGCGAGGCAGGAACGGATCGGCGATTGACGGACGTGCCGCACCCACAAGGTCAAGGATGCCCCGCCGAATTTGCGAGACCATGGTGTCGGGCGACGTGAAGCGTCCGACGCCGACCACCGGCTTGTCGACGACCGATTTGACGAACGCCGTGTCCTGCTCCTGGAAGCCCTCCTTCGCAAAGCGGGACGTCTGGGAATCCGCCGGCCATTCGGAAATGTTGACATCCCACAGATCCGGGATGTCCTTGAGCATCTCCACCAGTTCACGGCCCTGCACGGGATCGTTGTCGATCTCGTTGACTGCAAAGCGGAACGCCACCGCGCAGTCATCGCCGATGTCTTCCTTCATGTCCTCGAGAGCCTCGCGCAGCAACCGCGCACGATTCTCCAGAGAACCACCGTACTCATCTCCCCTGTCGTTGAAGCGCTGCTGCAGAAACTGGCTGAAGATCGACAGACCATGGCTTGCGTACGCATAAACGACATCGAAGCCGGCAGATCGTGCGCGCCGCGCGGCGGCTCGATGCTGCTCGCGCACACGCCGGATGTCGCAAGCATCCATGGCCCGCGACTGGAAGGGCTCCACCGACTCAAGTGTCAGATGTGATGCCGGTCCCAGCACGGCGAGACGGCTCGCCCGATTTCCGGCAGCCAATCCAATGTGCCCCAGTTCGACCGCGGCAAGGGCGCCATGGCGATGAATGGCGTCCGCAATCCGGGCAATCGAGGCGATGTGGTCGTCATGCCAGAGATGGAGGGACGGAAAGGGCCAGAACTCGGATTCGGGTCCGACTTCCGCGATCTCGGTCGAAACGATCCCCCAGCCGCCTTCCGCCTTGATCTCGCGCATGCGGGCAACGGCTTTCGGCGCCCAGTCGCTCATGCCGGTGCAATGGGGCACCTGAACAAAGCGATTTGGGGCCGTGACCGGCCCGATCCGGACCTCCTCGAACAGTATGTCGTATCGTGGGTCGCGTTGTGTCATGTCGTCAGTTCCCGTCCAGGATCAACGGGGCGGCAGCCTTGGATGACCACCGCCCCGGCAGACGTCACAGTCCCGCCTTGACTTCCTCGAAAAGGGTCTGGAGGTCGGACTCCCCCTGAATCGGCTGCTGATAGATTCCCGCAGCGAGGATTTCCTGGGGGTTCTTCGACAGTCCGAGCGCCGCAAGCACATCTTCGCTCACGAGGTCGAAGGCCGACTGCGTGGCGGCACCGTAACCGAAGACCTCCATCTCGTATGCGCGCGAGCGCGGATCGAGAAAGGCGTTGATCAACGCGTGGGCCTTGTCAGGATATGGACTGTCCGTCGCGATCGACAGGCCGCAGACCCAGGTCATGGCGCCTTCCTTCGGGTTCATGAACGCAACCGGAAGACCCTCGCCCTTGAGGCGGACGACCGACTCGTTCCAGGTCGTGGCTGCGACCAGTTCGCCGCTGGCCAGACCCTGCTCCATGCTCGTGTAGTCGTTCGAGTAGTAGCGCAGGTTGGCGGTCAAATCCTCGAGATAGGGACGGATCGTATCGAGAGCGTCCTGCGTGGAATAGTCAAACGGATTGTCGAGACCCGCAACGATTCCGGCGATGACCACGCCATCAACGAGACTGTCGAATGCCGCCACCTGGTTCCTGTACTTGGGGTCCCAGAGAATCATCCAGGA
Source organism: bacterium (assembly GCA_028821455.1). Lineage (GTDB taxonomy): Bacteria > Pseudomonadota > Alphaproteobacteria > SP197 > SP197 > SP197. Next base: position 38,168 of record JAPPGE010000022.1, read on the forward strand.
TTCGTCGTCGACATACTCGGGCGCGAGATCGGTTCGGTAGAGTATCGAGGTGAGACCCCAGTCCACCGGCACCCAGTAGTGGTCGCCGCCGATGGTGCTTCCCGGAACGTCCTTCAATGCCGGAATGATGTCATCCCAGTTGGAAAGGCGCGAGACATCGACAGGCTGGAGCAGGCCCGAATCGACCCACTTCTTGATGCTGTAGTTGCAGGGAAACACCACGTCGGGTTTGAAGCCCGCGCGCATCTTGGCGATGCCCTCTTCCTCGTCGCCCCAGAACGTGAACTCCGGAGCAGCGCCTTCCTGTTCGACATAGGCCTGCCAGAGATTCTCGTCATCGTAGCCGGCCCATCCGAAGTAGGTGGCCTGGCCTTCATCGGCCCGCAGGCCGTGGCTGGTCGAGGCAAGATGGAACGTCGGAACGACGCCTGCTGCCGTCAGCCCTGCCAACACGTTGCGGCGGTTTAACGCAACAAGGGGATGTTTCACGGTAGCCTCCTTATGATTGTCTTCGCATGTCTGTGTGGGTGCTGGGCCCAGGATTGCCGACCAGTATCGGTTTGGCAGACGACAGGGTTCAATTGTCCCATTTGGGACACACGGCAATCGGCGCTATGATTGTTCCATGCAGGCCGTCACCGACATGTTGATGGAGGTTGCCGGTTCGATCGGAACCAGATCATTCTATTGCGATGTCATGCTTGGGGTGTTCGAGACAGTGGCGTCCGACGACTGCCAGGTCATTCACTACCCTGCAGGCGGTCGACCCGAGTATGTCGTCGACGAACACACGCCGGAGCGCCTGCGCCGTCTCTACCGCAGGTTCTGTCCCTACGATCCCTTCTATCGTGATTGGCGCATGACCCATCGGCCAGGATTGCGCCGGCTGAGCGATGTCCAGCCACCGGACTACGATGAGGGCGGCTACTACACCAGCTTCTACAGCGTCACGGGCTACGCAGACGAACTGGGGCTCCTGTTTCCCGCCCTGAAGGGTTCTGCCATCGGTGTCTTCGTTCAGCGCGGCGATGACTACCGCCGCGCCGAAGTCGAATTCCTGTCGCGTCTGTTCCCGGCTCTTCGGCGCCTCCATGTCGCCCACAGGCGACAGTTGTTCTGTGCCCTGGCGACGAATCACGCCAGCCTCGACTCCAGCGGAGTTGCGATTGTCGAGCCTTCAGGACGGATCGCCTATGCGACCGACTCGTTGCGGGCAGTTCCACGGCACGAAGACGTCACCATCGAAGCGGTGCGGTGTCACGCTGCGTCCGATATCGGGATCGTGCCGACAAGAATTGGTCCGGCGACGGTGACCAAACTCGATTGCTTCCCCTTGGCGCCATCGGCATGGATCGTGGTGTTTGGCGCAGGTTCGCATCACACTGATCTGGACGCTGCGTTGGTGAGTTTCGGCGGAGGCTTGTTGAGCCGACGGGAACACCAGATCTGTTGCCTTGCCTTTTCCGGTCTCGGCAACGTGCACATCGCGGACGTGCTCGGCATCAGCGAAGGCACGGTGAAGAACCTTCGCAAGAGGCTCTACTTCAAGATGGATGTCACGTGCGAACGCGAGCTGTTCGCGCTCTTCCTGGCGCACCTTCGAGCCGGCCACAAGACGCAGATCTGGCCGACCGTCTTTCCGTGACGGGCTTCCGGGGTTTTCCGGTACATCGCCCGACGGCGAGCCTCGACCCGAGCCGATCGAAGGACAACCGGCAGTCTGCGGCAAGGATGACGTCAAGCGTCGCGATTGTACGATAGTCCGCGTGCCGTGAAGCTTCCCGGAGTTCATCGCCCGATGAACGGCAGGCCTGTGACCTCTCCGTCGCGCTGGCCGTCGGGTGTCGCGACCGACACCGGCGTTCCAGGATCCCAGGCGTCGCGTTCCATCATGGCGAGGGCGATGTTGGCGGCAAGGTCGGGCGAGAAGGCCGCGGATGTCACCTGCCCTGCCGGTGCGCCGGAGCGCAGCACGGGCCAGGGTTCGATACAGGCTGGCGCCGCTCGCCCATTGAACCTGATGCCGCGGATGATTCTCGCTGGACCGCCCGAGTCGCGGATGCGCTCAAGGGCATCGCGGCCAATGAACTCCGCGGGCGATTCGAGATTCACGAAGCGGTCGAGAGCACACTCGAAGGGATTGTTGGCGAGCGTCATGTCGTTGCCGTGAGAGAGCAGGGCGCCCTCGATGCGCTCGATGAGATTCGGACAGCCCGGCCCCACATGAAGGTCCCCGCCGGCGGCGAACAGCGCATCCCACAGGGCCTGTCCGCTGGCCGCATCGTCGATGTAGATCTCGAACCCGCCCTGCTTGGACCAACCCGAACGCGCCACCACGAATGCATGGCCGGCAAAGGGCAGCACCGCGAAGCCGAAGAAGCGGATGTCGCGCACCCGATCGCCGAGCACTCTCGAGAGGAGGTCGTCGGCCCTGGGGCCCTGGACGGCGATGGGTCCGACACCCGGTTCGAAGACACGCGCGTCGAGGCCCAGGCCAAGGGCGAGGCCCTTGCCCCACAGCGCCACATCGGAATCGGCGAGGGAGATCCAGAAGCGGTCGTCGGCAAGCCGCAGAATGACCGGATCGTTGATCATGCCTCCCGCCTCGTCCACCAGGGGCGCGTAGGCGCACCGACCCGGAGCCAGGCGGGAGATATCGCGCGGCGTCATCAGCTGTACGAGGCGGGCCGCGTCCGGGCCCACCACCTCGACCTGCTGCTCGCAGGTGACATCCCAGACCTGAACATGCCGCTTGAGATGATGGTAGTCCTCCTCGAGTCCACGGAAGAACGTCGGCAGGAGCATGTGGTTGTAGACGGTGAAGCCGCCGACACCCTGTGCCTCGATCCGTGACGAGAAGGGGGTGCGGCGGGTGCGGCGCGACATCGAGATCACGGGTTCATGCATGGTCCGGTTCCTGGAGGCCGAGAAAACGCCGCAATCGTGCTACGGTCGGTCGTCGGTGTATAGTGTCCGGCGAGAGGGGCAGGACATGGTGAAGCTCGATATTCTGCAGAGGGTCTACGAGTGCGGGGACCTCGAAGAGCTGCGCGGAATCTATGATTCCTGGGCCGAAACCTACGACGCGACAATACCCGGGGCACTGAACTACCGCGGTCATGAATACATTGTCGATGCCGTGCGTCCCCATCTTGGCGACGACGCCAGGATTCTTGATGCCGGGGCTGGCAGCGGCATGGTCGGACTGGCAGCGGCACGGGCGGGGTTCACCCACGTCGACGCCATGGATCTCTCGGCGGGCATGCTGGAAGTTGCGAGGGACCGCGGTGTCTATCGCGAGGTGCGGACCGGCGTTCTCGGCGAAGCGCTGGACTATCCCGACAACGCCTATGATGCCGTTCTCAGTTCGGGTGTTTTCACGCCCGGCCATGCGCCGCCGGCCTCATTGGACGAAATCGTCCGTATCGTGAAACCAGAAGGGCTTGTCTGCTTCACGTTGCGCCACGACCAGACTCCACCGGGGTTCATCGAGAAATTCGATGAACTCGCAGAAGCCGGATCGTGGCAGCAGGTGTCGGTGAGCGAGCCATTCCAGTCCATGCCGGGGGGCGAACCGGAGATCCGGCACCGGACCTGGCTCTTCCGGGTGACATCGGGACGCCCGGCAGCGTGACGGGCGCGGACCCGGAGCCCGGACGACAGGTTCGCGTCTGGGATCGCCCGACGCGGGTGTTTCACTGGGTTCTCGTCGTCCTCTTCATCGTCTGCTATGTGAGCGGCGACCGTGGCAGGTTCGATATCCACGTCATTGCCGGCCAGGCCTTGCTGATCCTTGTCGTGGCGCGGATCATCTGGGGGTTCGTGGGCAGCGATACCGCCCGGTTCCGCCACTTTCTGCGGCCCGTTGGCGAGATCGTGGCCCATGTGCGGTCCCTTGGTGAGCGACGGCCCGGCCACGATGCCGGTCACAATCCCCTTGGAGGACTGTCCGTTGCCCTGATGCTGTTCGTTCTCGTCGTCCACATGGTGTCCGGGCTCTTTGCGGTGGATGTCGACGGATGGAACGAAGGGCCGCTGTCGCATGTCGTGAGCTACGAAGCGGCACGCAACGCCTCGGGCGTTCACGCCGTCACGGTCGACATACTGCTGGTGCTTGTCGCCCTCCATGTCGCGGCTGTCGGATTCCACTGGCTCTACAAGCGCGACAATCTCGTCCTTCCCATGGTGACGGGCCGCAAGCGACTTCCTCCGGAACGTGAGGCCCTGCGCCTCGTCCCGGATCTCTATGCCCTTGCCGCCCTCGCCGTTGCAGCTTCAGCCGTGCTCGGAGTGGTGTCGCTCGCCGGATAGCGTTCAGTGGTCCTCGGCGCGGAAGACCGAGTGACAGCCGCCGCACCCGTCGCGCCCAAGGGCCATGAAGGCCTCAGCCTGTGAGTCGCCATCTCCCGAAGCCAGCGCCGTCTCGAGCAGGGCCGCCCGCTCTCCCAGGAGCTGTGCCGCCATCTCGAAGTCCGACCAGTTCTCCCAGATGGCATCGAGGGCTCCGGTCCGCGGCAGGGCATCCACGCCGGTCCCCGGAGGGAAGAGCGGTGGAATGGCGGTGGCCGCGTCCTTCAGGACACCGGTTGCCGCTAGCGCCTCCTCCGCATCGTTGCGGCCGGAGAGGAAGCCCTTGATGGCCCGCATGGATTTTCCCATTTCCTTCATGACCACTTGGCGCTCCTGGCTCAGCCTCTCGGCCTCCTCGAGGCTGACGGCGTCGTCGCCTGACCAGGCTACCGATCCCAGCACAAGAGAGACAACCGCCGTCAGGATGGTCATACGCATGGCCAGTTCCTCCACGTCTTGAACTGCGCAAGAGACTGGAACAGTTTGCCCGGAGCCTGCAAGTTCCGGACAACGATCCGGACGGAATCCGGCCCCCGGCAGTCCGCCGCGGAGACCTTGCGCAAGAAGCTGGAGCGAAGGCAGGGCTTGACCCGGCATCCCGATTGCGTGAATCGTGGGGCCTACCAGGGCCACGGCGAAATGGACAAGGCGGCCGACGCGATCCCGGGTCATGGGTCAAGACCACTGGCAGTTCGACAGGGCGGGGAGGTGCAGCAATGAGCAGAGGCACCACCGTCTTTGCCGTGATCGTTTCCGTGCTGCTCATCGGCGCGGCCGGTGTGCTCAACATGCTGGCAAGGCAAGGCGGCGACGCGGTGTTCGCCGATGCGGTCGCGATGGCAACGGAGATTCGCGACAGCGTGCAGGAGACCGGGGCGTCGGCTGTCGATGGAGCCCTGGAGACGACATCACGGCTGGTGGCGGCCCTTGAATCCGTTCCCGACCTTACAGCCGATCTCGCTGAGGATGTGGTTGCATTGAGGGAAGGGTTGCAACAGAGAAGGCTCGTGATCGATGCCATCCGTGATGCGGATGCGGCACTCTCCGAATCGATCGATGCCTGGAGATCGGCAGTGGAATCGGCGGCCGGCGAAGCACCGGACCTTGTCGGGCTCACGGAGGACATGGACCGATACCTCACCGGGGCCGGCCCCGCTCCTCCACTTGATGCCGTGCGTTCCCACGGCGATGTGACTCTTGTCGCGGCCGCAAACAGGCTGGTGTCTGAAAGGCGCGCTCTGGACGAGCTGCATCAGGGGCTGGCTTCCGACAGGGTGACCGGTGTGGCCGAGCAACTTGTCATGTCCCTGGAGATCGAGCGTGCCCGCCGGGCGCTTGTCGTGCGCAACTATGACGATGGTACGGTTGCCGCCCTCGGTGCTCTGGTGCTGTTCTGGGTTCTGCTCGGCATCCGCGGTCGCCGTCGCAGTGAGCCGGCGCAACAAAAGGCCGATCCCGTAACGGGAACACTGTTCATCCGCGGTACGGCGGCAGCGGTGGCGATGCGGGCGCAACGTCTCGCCTCGCACACCAATGCGCTCAGAGAGTCCCGCCAGAGACTTGAAAGCGCCATCGCGGAGGCCGGACTCGACCGGTCGCTCAATGACGATGCTCCCCTTCACCGGGAAGTGGAGGCGATGGATGGTCATCTCGCCACCCTGCGCGACGAAACCGGCGAACTGTCGGCTCTGGGCCAGCGTCTGTGGACTCTTGCCGGGGAGACAGCGCCGGCGTCGACGGCCAGTATCAACGCGTGCGTCAGGGAAGCACTCGAGGCGATCAGGGCAGGCCACCGGATTCCCGTCATGACGGAACTTGCCAATGTCGGTCATGTCAGGGGTGTGGCATCCGACATCGTGCTGGCCCTGACGGCCCTCATCGAACGCGTCCTCACGGCCTCCCGGGTATCGGGACTGGACCACAGCGCCATTCGCGTCTTCACCACGGCCGGCGATGACCAGGTGCACGTCACCATCACCGGAGGCGCTCCGCTGCCGCGGTTGACGGAGCGCACGTTCAGGCCATCCGGCACCTCCCACGAGCTGGCGCTGGCCATCGCTCTCCTCAGGCGTCATGGCGGCAGCGTGACCCTGGGTTCGTCCATCGCCGGGGAAGCCTCGGCGCGCATATCCCTTGCCGCCGCATCGGGAGACCAGACATGAAGGCGCTGCGCTTTCGGGTTCGCAACTATCGCAACATCGAGGACAGCGGCTGGGTGCCACTCGATCCGGTCACGGTCCTCGTCGGACGCAACGAGTCGGGAAAGACGTCCCTTCTGAAGGCACTCAACAAGTTCAATCCGGGCACGGCGGAAACCTATGACGCCCAGCGCGAGTTTCCGCGTGACCGCTACACGCGCGACTACGTCCTTGCCGATTCCACGGGTGCGGAGTGGCCTGTCTGTTCCATCGAGTTCGAGATTCCGGAACAGCAGAAGAGCGATATCGCGACCCTGCTGGGCCCGGACCGGGCCGTACCCGAGACGGTCATCGTCACGCGCCACTACGATGGCTCTCTCGGTTTTTCCTACATGCCGCAGATCGGAGCCAGACCGGCTCGGCCTGACCCTCTCATGGAGACCCTCGAGGATCTCGCGCTTTCGGACGACTCGTCGCGCCTGGCTGCATGGTCCAGCGCGTGGCACGACCGGTTCGCCGGACTTGATGACGTCACAAGCGCCACCGGCCGTGCCATGCTCTCAGAGATCGACGGCGAGATTTCCGGGCTCGATGATGAACGCCTCGGGGCTCTTGGCGCGATCGTCACCACGATGCTGCGGATGCCTTTCGGGAGCAGGGTGATCGATCATGTCAACGCCCTGGTGGAGCGCGAACTGCCGCGCCTCGTCTACTTCGAGAACTACGGCGTGCTCGACAGCGCCATCTGGCTGCCGGAGATGTTGCGGGGCCTTGAACGCGAGGAACCGGAGCCGCGTTTTCGAACCGCGCTGGCGCTCTTTCGTCATGCGGGTCTTGATCCGCGGGACATCGCGGAACTCGCCGCCCCGGGCAGCAGGGCATCGGGCGAGGACATGCAACGCCAGATGGAGGAGCGGGCCATCCGGCTCAATGCCGCGTCGGTCGACATCAGCCGTCGCTGTAGCGAGTTGTGGTCGCAGCGGCGCCATCGCATCCGCTATCACGTCGACGGAGACTATTTCCGCATCAGGGTTGCCGACGATTCGCTGGAGGATGTGGAGATCGAGCTGGAATCCCGCGGCAAGGGTTTCCAGTGGTTCCTCTCGTTCTTCCTCGTCTTTGCTGCGGAGTCCGAGGGCGGAATGGGCGATGCCATCGTTCTGCTGGACGAACCCGGTCTCAGCCTTCACCCGACGGCGCAACGCGAACTGCTCGTGTTCTTCGAGCATCTGTCGGAACAGAACCAGGTCATCTACACGACTCATTCACCCTTCCTTATCGACGGCGATCACCTCGACCGGGTGCGTCCGGTGTTCGAGGACGACACGGGCCATGCCCGCATCCTCAAGGGTTCGTGGCCCGCCCATCCGGAAACGGTGTTCGCACTCAAGGCGGCTGCCGGATATGCGATGTTCGATTCCCTTGCAGGACAGGATCGATCGCTGCTTGTCGAACAGGTCAGCGATGCTTGCTACCTGGAGGCGCTGTCGCGGCACTGTGGCCGGACCGGGAGGAGCGCGCTGGGCAATTCCGTCGACGTGGTGCCCTGCGGTGGCGCGGCCGTGTGCGGCTACCTGGCGTCACTTCTCATGGCCGAGAACCGTCGACCTCGTATCCTCTTTGACGGCACCGACGCTGCACGTCTTCGCCGGCACGGACTGGTGAGGGATCTTCTTGACGAGGGAGACAGCTCGATTGTTCTCCTCGACGAAGCCCTCGGCTGGTCCGGACATGATGTGTGCCTCGAGGACCTGTTTGGAGAGAGCATCATCCTCGAAGGCCTCGGGAATGCGACAGGGATCAGCCTGTCGCTTGCCGATGATGGACATCAGGCCGGTCTCGTCGGTCGGATCGAGAGCGCAGCGGCGGCGGCGAACATTGCGCTACCCCGCTCCTGGCGGCTGTCGACGGCCCTGGCGGTGACGTTGTCAGAGGCGTCCCTGCCGGATGACGTCCTCGATTCGGCCTCGCTTCTCTTCACCAAGCTTGCCGGTGACGGCCAGGGACGGTGAACGGCAGATTCGCCGTCTACTACACGCCTGCAACCACGTCGGAACTGGCGCGATTCGCTACGGACTGGCTGGGCGGCAAGGCAGGAGCCGCCGCCGGCATTCCGGAAGACCTTCACCGCGACATCGTCCGCATTCCCGCAGCGTACGGGTTCCATGCCACGCTGAAGGCCCCGTTTGCCCTCGCCCCGGAGGCCACCGGGGATGAACTCGCTACAGCTACCGCCGCCCTCGCCGCGGACTTTGCCGCCTTCAGGGCTCCGCCGCTGGATCTCGCCAATGTCGACGGGTTCCTTGCGCTCGTGCTTCGTGATCCATGTCCGGCAATGAACGACCTGGCCGCGGCCTGCGTGACGGAACTCGACCACTTCCGCGCGCCGTTGACCGACAGGGAAAGGGAACGCCGTGTCGCGCAAGGCCTGTCGGCGCGCCAGGAAGCGTTGCTCGACCGCTGGGGCTATCCGTTCGTCCTCGACGAATTCCTCTTTCACATGTCGCTGACCCGGCGTCTCGACGATGGTCTGCGCGATCGTATCGCCGGCTTCCTGGAACGCAGTATGGGCAATCTCATCGGGCGGCAGTGGTGCCTTGATTCCATCTCCCTCTTCCACCAGGCAACACGCGAAGAACCCTTCACCATGAGGGCGCGCTTTCCACTCGGACATCTCGAAGGGTGACGGATCCTCGACGTCCGGTCGCTCAGGGTTCAGCCTTCGATGAGCTTGCGGTAGCGGGTGAGCCACTGGGCGGCCAGTTCCGCCTCATCGGCGCCCAGGTCATAGGCTGGCGACACCACCATCTCTGCCGCGGTGATGGTGATGTCGAAGATTCCGCGCATGCGGGGCTGCAGGTCCGGCCATTCGGTGAAGCGGGGCAGGAGGGCATCGAACTCCGGCGCACCACGTGCATGGTAAGAACCTCGGCCGCACACGCGCACCGCCTTACGCCGGAACACATCGACAAAAGCGAGTTCGCAAGCCGGGTTGGCGGCGAGGTTGCGCTTCGTCCCCGGGGAGCGTAGGTCCGAAAAGACAAGCCGTACCGGGTCGAGCACGACGACGGTTCCCTTAGGTGAGACCGCGGGGGCGCCCTCCGGCGTCACCGTCGCCACCAGCGCCAACGTGTTTTCGCGGATGAGCATCGTCATTTCGGGCGTAAGCAAGGGGACAGTCTCCATCGGGGCGTGGCGGGTCGGTTTCGGACCCGGACGGCAACCGATGTAGGCCCATGGTGCCCTGAGCGCAAGAACCGGCACGACCCTTGGGTGCACGGCCGCCAGATGTACAAGGAGCGCAACCAGATCGAGGTAAGCGGTGGAGTGGATTGCGCCAGGCGAAGCTCTGGAGAGGAGGAAGCGATGAGCCAGAGACCCTTCATCGCAGGCCAGCGGGTTCGACTCCCGCCCGGTAAAGGCGCAGTCCGCCGGCCGGGACCGAGTGTTGCGTGGCGCGTGGTAACGCGCGTCGCGAAGCGTACACAGGGGGTGGCAAAGCGACGAACATTGAGCCTCGAAACATCCAATGCTGGTGCCTTCATCGTTCCATTAGTGGGGGCAGCACCGGAAGCGCCGCCAAGGCGAGGCGCGACGGACCGTCTCGGGGCGGATTTTGTCGATCAGATGATCCTTTGAGACGGTTTGCATTGACACCGAGAAAAGTCTATAAGCATCAATAGCAGGAAACTTCGTTTCATCAGAGGAAACAGGCCATGTGCGGAATTGCCGGTATCCTGTTGAAGAATGGGGACAGTGGCATCGATACCGGGACGGCGCTGATCGACATGCTCGACGGCTGTCAGCACCGGGGTCCGGACTCCACTGGGTTCGCCCTTTATGAGAGCGGCGAGGAAGGACAGCTGAAGCTGCGGTTCCATGTCGGCTCCGACAACGAGGCGGGCGACGCCGTTGCGGCCCTCAAGGCGGTCTTCGACGAACATGGCGCCGAGGTCATCGAGGAAGAGCGCATCGCCGGCAGCTATCGCGTCGTGGTGCGTTTCAGCGGCGACTTGCAGAAGTTCTCGTACGCCGTGGAACACGCCGCCAAGGTGGTGTCGATCGGCGAGAGCCTGGAGATCGTGAAGGACGTGGGCGGCGCCCATGATGTCGATGACACCTATGACGTCCATCTGTTCAGGGGCTCGCATGGCCTGGGACATGTGCGCCTTGCCACCGAATCGGATGTCAAGCCGGAGGCCTCGCACCCCTTCTGGGCGACCGGGTTTGCCGATGTCGCGATTGTCCACAACGGACAGATCACGAACTACTGGAAGATGCGCCGTCGTCTCGAGCGCCGCGGGTTCGCATTCGCGACCGACAACGACAGCGAACTCATTGCCGTCTATCTCGCCGACAAGATGAACCAGGGGATTCCCCTGAAGGACTCCCTGGCCTCGTCCATTGACGACATGGACGGGACATTCTCCTTCCTCGTCTCGACCCGCGACGAGATCGGCTACGCGAAGGACCGGCTTGCTGCCAAGCCGATGATCATGTTCGAGAACGACGACCTCATTGCCATTGCCTCTGAAGAGGTCTCGCTCAATCGCCTGTTCCCGGGCCGCGCGCTCGATACCCGTGAACCGCCTCCGGGAAGCTATAGAACATGGTCACGGTCGATCTGAAGGATCTGTCGACCCGCGAAGCCAACGAGAGCATTCGCGAGGCGGCAGCACGGGGCGAGACCATCGAGGTTCTCAATCCCGACGCTCGCCACCACATCGGTGTCGGCGTCATCCACCCGGTTGACATCCATGTCCGCGGATCCGCCGGATACTTCTGCGCCGGACTGACCGACACTCCGCGCTTTCACATCGAACGCAACGCCGGCTGGGGGCTGGCAGACAACATGTACCGGGGATCCGTCGTCGTTGGCGGCAACGCCGGCGCCATAGCCGGGGTGGCGATCCGCGGCGCAGAGGTCGTGATCCGCGGCAACATGGGGTCACGGGCCGGACAGGTCATGAAGAAGGGGACGCTGCTGTGCTGCGGGAACGCCAACTTCATGGCCGGCTACATGATGTATGGCGGACGCATGATCATTCTCGGCGAGTCAGGCGAGCGTCTCGGCGAGGACATGACGGGAGGCGAGATCTTCCTTGGCGGTGACCTGGTGTCACTGGGGTCCGATGCCATGGAGACCGATATCGCGGAAGACGAGATCGATGACATCCGGGCCTTTCTCGACCGCTATGAGATTCCCTTCCGGGGCAGCCTCCGCAAGATCGTGAATGCCGGAAAGAAACTGCGCTACGGCACCCCGGAGCGACAGGTGCGCTCGATTCCCTACTTCAACTTTTCCGGCGACAGCGGCTACTGGAATCACAAGGTCCAGGAAGACGTCTACATCAAGTCCCAGATCGGCCGCTACCGGGTGAGGGGATACGGCGGCGCCCGCGAGTTGCCACACCTTTCCGACCTTGCCTTTGCCAGGGACATCATTCCAGGTGCCCTCGGCGACGATCCGGTCTCGAGGGTCCGGATGCACACGCTGATCGGCGGCAAGAACGGCGCCAAACCCCTTGACCTGACGATGCCTGTCCTCATTGCTCCGATGAGCTATGGCGCTCTTTCCCGCTCCGCCAAGCAGGCGGTCGCCATCGCCTCGGGCATGGCGGGAATCGCCGAGAACACCGGGGAAGGCGGCATGAGCGACGCCCAGCGCGATGCGGCAGGTCAGCTCATATTCCAGATGCTTGGTGGCCGTCTGGGCTGGAACATCCACGACATGAACCGGGCGGACGGCCTGGAGATCTACATTTCCCAGGGCGCAAAGCCGGGGTTCGGCGGTCAGCTCATGGCCAAGAAGGTGACGAAGGAACTGGCCGAGATCCGCGGCATCCCGGCCGGCATCGACCTTCGTTCGCCATCACGCCATCCCGACATCCTCGGCGCCGACGATCTCGTCATCAAGGTCGAGGAGTTGCGCGAGGCGACGGGCTACCGTGTGCCGGTCAGCGTCAAGCTCGGGGCGGGTCGGATTCACGACGACATCAAGATTGCCGTCAAGGACGGCTTCGACTTCGTCGAGCTCGACGGCATGCAGGGTTCGACCGGCGCCGGTGGCGCCGAGGTGATGGAGTATGTCGGCATCCCGACCATCTCTGCCATCTGCGAGGCGGAACGCGCCCTTGCGTCCATCGGCCGGCGCCAGGACATCGAGATTGTCCTCATGGGCGGGCTGAGAGACGGGGTCGATGCCGTCAAGGCTTTGTGCCTGGGGGCCGACGCCGTGGCGCTGGGGACCGCCGCCATCATTGCCGGGGGCTGCATCGCCTGCATGCAGTGTCATGTCGGCCAGTGCGTGACCGGTATTGCCACCCAGGATCCGGAGCACGAGAAGCGCTACAAGCCCGAGATCGAGGCGCAGCACATCTACACTTTCCTGGAAAGCGTGCGCTGGCAGATAGCGGCCGTCACACGGGGACTGGGATACGATGACGTACGCGGCCCCTGCCGCGACGATCTTGTGGCTCTCACGCCCGAGGCGGCGGAGATCACCGGCCTTCCCCTCTGTCCCGAACGCCGGGATTCGGGGCTTCCCGAAATCAATGCGGCAATGGAACGGGCTCTTCGATGACGGATGCCAATCTTCTGCCGGAGCAACTCGCGGACGACACCGCGGACCGGCATTTCGTGCCCGCTCCCTGCCAGATCGCCTGCCCGGTCGGCACGGACGCGCCATCCTACATCGCCCACATCTGGGAAGGCAGGTTCGCCGAGGCCTTCGAGGCCATCACGGCGACCAACCCGTTCAGTTCGATCTGCGGGCGCGTCTGCGACGCACCCTGCGAGCCGGCATGTCGGCGTACGGCAAGCGACGGCCCCGTGCAGATCCGCAATCTCAAGCGCTTTGTCATGGACAAGCTCGGAGCCGAGTGGGTGCCGCCGGCGGCGCACGTCACCCGTGACGAGAGTATCGGCATCGTCGGGGCCGGGCCGGCCGGACTGGTGGCGGCCCACGACCTTGCCGTCGCCGGATTCAGGGTCGATGTCTATGAGATGACCGACCGTCCCGGCGGCATGATGATCTGGGGCATTCCGGCGTTTCGCCTGCCTGCCGGCACCCTGAACGAGGACATGGAGAGGCTGGAGGCCCGCTGTCCCGGACTCACCATCCACACGAATGTTGCGCTGGGCCGGGACATCACGCTCGCCGACCTCAAGGAACGCCACGATGCGGTGGGGCTCACCATCGGTTCCTGGTGGGGCAAGACCATGGGGATCTCCGGCGAGGCCGACGACCGCGTGATCGACGGCGTCGAGTTCCTGCGCCGGGTCAACGCCGGAGAACGCCCGGAAATGCCGGCGAAAGTCGTCGTCGTTGGCGGCGGCGATGTCGCCATGGATGCCTGCCGAGCCGCCCTGCGCCTTCCGGGATGCGAGGAGGTCACGGTCATCTACCGGCGCGGCCCGGAGGATATCCCGGCGCGAAAGATCGAACTCGAGGGCGCCATCGAGGAAGGTATCGAGTTCATCTACAACACGCAGCAGGTCGGGGTCCTTGCCGACAACGAGGATCGCTTGAGACTGCGCTGTGTGCGCACCACGGCCGGCGAACCTGATGCAGATGGCCGTCGTCGGCCCGTCACGGTCGAGGGATCCGAGCACGACATCATGTGTGGCATGGTCATTGCCGCGGTCGGTCAGTACGGCGCCTGCGACGATCCCGCCACCCGGGACCTCATGTCCGGCGATCGCGTGCGGACCGACTGGGAGACCATGCGGACCGATGATCCGCAGGTCTTTGCCGCCGGTGACGGAGCCTTCGGGGGCTCCACCATCGTCATGGCCATGAGCCATGGCCAGCGGCTGGCCTACTACATCAAGGCGTGGCTCGATGGCATCGACGATCCCGTTCCCTATCGTACGCCGTGGCGGACACGGCGTGTGCCGGTGGCCCAGGATCTCAAGTGGGAACTCCTGGGCCTGCACCATCCGCCGTTCCACGGCGTCGGCGACAATCCGGTCGCATTCCCGGAAATCGAGTCGACCTACACCTGGGAGGAGGCGCGCAACGAGGCGGCGCGATGCTATCGCTGCGACGCCGAGACCGGCTCGGCCGATTACTCTGTCGCCAACCGGGAGGACATCTTCCTGATGGCGCGGATGAAGCGCGAGGACACGTCGCGCCAGGCCGCCATGCTGACCAAGCGCCTGCGGTCGCGCGACAACCCGTTTCCTCAAGATCGGCCGGCCACCGTCGACGATCTGGTGTTCCTGCCGGCCAATCTGTCGAGACTGGTGATCGACCCCTATCGCGAGGCCTGCAAGGTAGCGACGGACCTGGGATCCGGACGCATGGAGGTGGCGCAGCCTTTCTTCGTGACCGGCTTTGACAACGCACCGGCGGAAGTGAAGCGAGGGGTCGGACAGGGAATATCGCAAGCGGCGGCAGGCTACATCGGCATGCAGCCGATTGCCGACGATGTGGCGTGGTTGCAGCTGGTGGTGGAGGGGCAGATTGCGTCGCGGGAGGACGCCGCGGGTCTCATTCATGTCATCGGTCCCCGCTTCGAAGCGCCAACGAGGATCCGGCGGCTTCGCGAGGACCAGATCCTCGGCCTTGCCGTCTCCCACGGGAGCGCTCTCGAGGATGCCATCGGGTTTGCCCTTGATCAGGACCTCGACGTCCTGCTGGTCAACGGCAACATTGCCACCGGGCGCGACTGGCCGGAACTCACCGGCGCCCCTGACCTCACGCTCATGCGCGACACCATTGCCTGCCTGCGTCGGCTCAACATGGAAGAGGAGATCGACATCCTCTGGTTCGGCGGTCTGCGTTCCGGCACGGATGCCGCCAAGCTCATCGCCATGGGCGCGAAGTCGCTGGTCATGGGCATGACCGTGGCCCTGGCGGCCGGGGCCGAGTTTGACGAGTCCCATCGGCTTCGGTTTGCCCCCGATTTTACGGCCGATGAGTGCTCCCGGGCGGTTGCCAACATCCTGAAATCCGCGGTGGGCGAGGCGTCGATGATGGCCCGTTGCACCGGCAAGACCAATCTCCACAACTTGGAACCCGAGGACCTGCGCGCCCTCACGCTCGCCACGGCAGAGGCCACCGGACTGGTTCTCGCCGGACACACGTACTGAAGCGACCGTATTCAGGTTCTCGTGGCGGGTGTCAGATCGATGACCCTGGAGTCGTATCCGCAGGCCGAAAGGAAGCGCAGGAGATCGCGCGGATGAAGCGCCGTCGTCCGGTTGTTGACGAGCGGATGCAGGTTGACGAGGTCCGCTTCCATGATGGCGCGATCGATGTAGACACCGATGTCCTCGCCTGTGTCATTGATGAGCGCAAGGGGCGTCACGGCCCCGGGCTCGACCCCGAGAATGTCACGCACCCTTTCGGGGCGGGCGAAGCTCAGGCGTGCCGAGCCGATGAGTCCGGCGAGGGACTTGAGGTCGAGTTCGCGTGATTCCTCGACCACGGTGAGCCACAGCCGCGCCTTCTTGTCCTTGAAGAACAGTGTCTTGCAGTGGATTCCGGGAAGGCTGCCGCGCAACGCGCGGTTGTCGGCCACGGTATGGACGGGTTCATGTTCGTGGGTCGTGCACGGGATGCCGAGCTCCTTGAGCCTGGCGATCAGGTCGCCGGGCGTTGCCCTGCCCGGCATCGTCGTCGTCGGTCGGTTCATGGGGCATGTGGTCCGGTCTGGTGGTGAATCAGGCCCCGGCTTTCCGGCGGTCGATAAATGTCCTACACTTCCGGGGACCTGATGCAAGGGATCCTGAGCCCTTGTTGATCACTTCTGGGAGGATCCAGGGAGATGACTGATCAACTAGCTTCGCTTACCGTCATCTTCACGGAGTTCTACTACTGGGTCACGGTCGTCATCATGTTCCTGATCCACGTAGGGTTCTGTGTCTATGAGGTCGGCGCGTCGCGCCGCAAGAATCTTCAACACACGCTGATGAAGAACACGATGCTGATCCCGCTGGTCACCATCACGTTCTTCTATTTCGGATGGTGGATCTACTTCGCCTTCCCCCACTTCCCGCTGATGGGCGGATTTCTCGATGCGCCCTTCGCCGTGCCGTGGTCCGAACTCATGGGCACCCATATGGGCGGTGCGGTCACCGTCCAGGCTGCGAGCCTGACGTCGGATGACACCATGTTCTGGGCCCGCATCAACGGGGTCTTCTGGGCAGCCTTCCTGCTGTTCTCATGGACCACCGCGTCCATCGTCTCCGGTGCCGTCATCGAACGCATCAAGACACAGGCGTTCCTGCTCGTGGTAGTTCTTGTCGGTTCGGTGACATGGATCATCGATGCCGCCTGGGGCTGGAGCTGGAATGGCTGGATGGTGCAGCTGTGGGGCTATCACGATGCCTACGCATCCTCGGTGGTGCACGGCATTGCCGGTGGCTCGGCGCTGGGCATCCTGGTCGTGCTGGGTCCCAGACTCGGCAAGTTCGCCGCCGATGGGACACCGCGCAACATACCCCAGAACAATCCCTGGCTCGTCACGGTCGGGCTGTTCCTGATCTATACCGGGTTCTGGGGATTCTATGCCGCGTGCAACATTCCCATCATCGACTACACCGCTGATGTCATGGGAGCCGAGGGAGCAGCCTTCTTCACGGCGACCAACATCTACCTGACACCGACATCGCTTTCCGCCATTACCTTCAACTTCCTGATGTCGCTTTCGGGCGGTCTCCTGGCAGGCTATCTGGTCTCGAGGGGTCAGCCGTTCTGGAGCTATTCGGGAGGTCTTGCAGGCGTCATCTGCGCCTCTGCTGGCAACGATCTCTATCATCCGATCGAGTCAATGGTCATCGCCATGGTCGGTGTGTGGATCGCCTACAAGATGCACCACTGGGTGGAGAGGAGGTTCAAGATCGACGATGCGGTGGGCGCCGTGGCCGTGCACGGTTACGCCGGTTTCGCCGGGACGGTGATCGCGGGCTTCATGCTCTGGGGTTATCCCTCCAACGTCGCCTACGAAGCGACGGGCTGGTTCGGCAATACCGACGGTGTGGCATCCATCAATCCGCTCGGCCAGTTCCTGGGCGCCGTGCTGATGTTCTGGGGTCTTGGCTTCCTGCCCTGCTGGGTTCTGGCCAAGGTTCTCAATGGCATGGGCTGGTTGCGTGTGCCGCGCGAAGTCGAACTTGCCGGTCTCGATACCCATGACTACGGGGATGCCTTCCCGTACCACGCCTATCGTGACACGGCGATGGAAGACGTCGACCGCGATCTCGCAAAGAGCTGAGCGGTCCCGGAAAGGAGACAGGAAACCATGTCTACCAACGTTGAAAGCTGGTCCGATGTTGCGTCTCTGGGCGCCATCTATCCCTTCCCGGGAATCGAATGGCTCCTCGTCCTGGCTGGCGTCGCCATCTGGGTGATCTGGCACGTCTGGCAGATCCGTTCGGAGAATTCCGAGTACGATGCGGCGGTCCAACACTACCAGGACGTCGGCATGGACAAGGCCCTCGATCATCGAGGGCGCCATGACGCCATGCTCGACTGACGGGCAGTAACCATCTCCAGGGGGCGGTGACCCACCGCCCCCTGTTTCACGCGATCGGCGGATGGCGCCATGCCGTCCGCCGATCGCCGTTTGGAATGGGCAGACGGGCGGTGGGAACCGGAAACGCGGATTACGGGCAGGCTTCCACGCCGCCAGGAGATGGGCCGGGCAGACGTCGCGCACCGGCGTTTCTCCGCTTGCCCTGATTCGTGCGGATTGCGCCACACGATATGCGGCGCAAAGGGGTGTTCGATCAGCGCTCGCAAGCAGCAGATGTGGGGACGCTCACAGGCGCACCTGCCAGTGGGGCTCCACTTCGGTCCACTCGTCATCCGAGTCTTCAGGCCATGGCGGCATGGTCACCGCGAAGGCCGAGAGCGCCGTGCCGTGACCGGCGCGGAACTGGAAGGACGTGCCAAGCGGAATTGTCAGGCAGAGACCGGGTGTCAGCGCGACAACGTCCTCTTGCTTGTCCGTGCGGCGCCACATCTCGCCGCGGCCCTCGAGGATGTACCAGATTTCTTCCACACTCCGGTGGCGTCCGGCGCGCGACACCCTGCCCGGCGCCAGACGGAAGTGTGCGGCACTGCCGCCGGCAAGGGAGCAGAGGATGCGGACCTCCGCACCATCGGGCGCGAGCGTGTCGGCTTCGTCCGGCAGCTGCCGGGTGGCGAGAGGCCGTTCCTGAAAGTCAGCGGTCATGGGATGAAGTGGCGAGCCCGGTTGCCGCGTGACGGGAGTCTTCCGGAATGTCGCGGATGTCCATCAGGCGTGATCCCGGAGATTGCTCCGGCCCGACCCTTACCACGCCACCCCTGTCCGGAGAAGGAGCAGCCATCCGGCACGCACTTGGCGTCGGGACTGGAGAAGCGGGTCCCTGGCGGGTATCGTTGCGGCCATGAAACAGGAACTCGATGTGCGGGGGCTCGCCTGTCCCCTGCCCGTGCTCAAGGCGCGCAAACGCCTCAAGGAGATGGCGAGCGGGGATGTTCTCGTCGTTCTTGCCACGGATCCCGGTTCGCAGAGGGATTTCGAGGCCTTTGCCGACACCACCGGCCATGTGTTGCTCGCCACGTCGATGGATGCCGACGTCTACACGTTCGAAATCCGCCGCCGTTGATCCTTGTCCTTTCTTGATCTAGGGTGGTTTCAGTCACTCACGGGGAGCTCCTAGGGAGCTGAGAGATGTCGATAGGCATCGACCCGTTGAACCTGATCCGGATCATGCCGGCGTAGGGATTGAGGCGACAGTCTTTTCTCACCAGGAAGACACCCTCCCCGGCCCCGGCGCCGAAGGAGGAACCATGCCAAGAACGGTGACCTTTCTATCGGCCGCCCTGCTGACCATCCTGTCAGCGCGCGCCGAAACGCTTGATGTCTACACATATGAGTCCTTTGTCAGCGAGTGGGGCCCGGGACCGCAGATCGAGGAGGCCTTCGAGGCCCGCTGCGCGTGCACCATCCGCTGGACGGCGGTCGATGACGCCGCAATCCTGCTGTCGAGACTGCGTCTCGAGGGGTCGGGCGGCGACGCGGACGTGGTGCTCGGGCTCGACACCAACCTGATGGCCGAAACCAGCGATCTCGGCCTTGTCCGCCGGCATGGCATTGTCGGCCTGGAGTTCGATCTCCCCGTTCCATGGGACGATCCCGTCTTCGTTCCCTTCGACTACGGGTATTTTGCCGTGATCTACGATGACCAGGCGCTGCCTCAGCCACCGGCATCACTCGATGACCTGGTGTCGGGTGGCAACGGCGCCGATCTCATCATCCAGGATCCCCGCACCAGCACCCCGGGGCTGGGTCTCATGCTGTGGATGAAGGCCGTCTACGGCGATTCCGCGGCCGATGCCTGGCGCAGGCTGTCGTCACGTGTTCTCACGGTCACCGCGGGATGGAGCGAGGCCTACGGGCTGTTCCTGGAGGGCGAGGCGCCGATGGTGCTGAGCTACACGACCTCTCCGGCCTATCACCAGCTCGTCGAGGGCGAGACGAGGTACCGCGCCGCCATGTTCGAGGAAGGCCACTACATGCAGATCGAGGTGGCGGCCATGGTCGAGGGCACGGACCAGGAAGACCTTGCCCGCGATTTTCTGCGCTTCATTGCCACGCCGGGGTTCCAGGGCGCCATCCCGACGGGTAACTGGATGTACCCGGTGATCGATCTCGGTGATGACCTTCCGGACGTCTTCCGCGAACTGCCGGCGCCGGCCGTGTCACTGCTGCTGCCGCCGGAAGAGGCCGGCGCCATGCGCAGACAGTGGATCGACGAGTGGCTGGAGGCGGCCATCGGAGAATGATGGTCGGCTTGCGGCCCCTGCTATGGCCCGGAGTGCTGGCGCTCGTCGCCTCTCCGGGCCTGGCGGTGCTGGCGCTTGTGGCGCTTCTCGAAGCGGCGCCCCTGGGAGAAACCGGACGTCTGCTCGATCGCTATGCGCTCCACGTGCTCGGCTTCACGGTCCTCCAGGCGACGCTCTCCACGGTGCTTTCCCTCGTGTTCGCTGTTCCCCTTGCCCGGGCCCTGGCGCGCCGTCCGGTCTTTCCGGGACGCGGCATCGTGATCCGCCTCTTCGGCATTCCGCTGGTGCTGCCGGCCATCGTCGCCGTGTTCGGGGTGGTGGCCGTGTGGGGACAGAACGGTGCCGTCAACGCCGCGCTGGGAACGGTCGGATTGGAGGGGCTCGGTCCTATCTACGGACTCGAGGGCATTCTCATTGCCCACACCTTCTTCAACATACCGCTTGCCGTGCGCCTGCTGCTGCCGGTCTGGGAGTCCATTCCCGGAGAGACGTGGAGACTGGCGGCGCAGCTCGGCATGTCCTCATGGCCGATCTTCCGGCTGATCGAGTGGCCCCGCATTACGGAAGTTCTGCCTGGCATCGCCATGCTCGCCTTTCTCCTCACATTCTCCAGCTTCACCGTCGTCCTCGCACTTGGCGGCGGTCCGGGGGCAGCCACGCTTGAAGTGGCGATCTACCAGGCGCTGAGGCTGGATTTCGACATCGTCCGTGCCGTCTTCCTCGCCGTGCTCCAGGTCGTGATCTGCGGCGCCGTCGCCGTCGTCCTCTTCCGTTTCGCCCGCTTTTCCCTGAGTGAGGCGGGGGCGGGCAGGATCGCCGGACGTCCCGACTCCCATGGCCGGCTGGGCCGCGTCGGCGATGCCCTCCTGATCGCCGCCGGCATCTTCTGGGTTGGCGCGCCGCTTGCCGCGGTCGCGATTTCCGGCCTGGCCGGCCCACTGGCGGATGTTCTCGCCCGCCAGGATGTCTGGCTTGCGGCGTTGCGCAGTGTGGTGGTCGGGCTTGGCGCCGGTGTCGTTGCCGTCACCGTCGGGCTCCTGCTCGGCGCCACTACCTGCGATCTGGCCATGCGCCGCCACCGCCGCCGTCTGGCCGATGTCCTCGAGATTGCCGGCAGCCAGACCCTTATCGTGTCACCGGTGGTGCTGGGAGCCGGCCTCTTCGTTCTCCTCCTCGGGCATATCCGGGTGTTCGACTGGGCCCTGCCGCTTGCCGCCCTGGTCAATGGGCTCGTCTGCGTCCCCTATGTGCTGCGACTCGTCTCTCCGGTCCTGCGCCGGACCGCAGCCCATCATGACCGGCTGTGCGCCAGCCTCGGTCTGGCAGGCATCCGCCGGATTGTCTGGCTCGAGGGACCCCTGGCGCTGCGACCGCTGGCGACGGCGCTGGCCCTGGCCACGGCGCTGGCTGCGGGCGATCTCACCGCCATCGCGCTCTTCGGAACCGAGCGCGAGGCGACCCTTGCCCTGCTTCTCTACCGGGCACTGGGCAGCTACCGCATGGATGAGGCTGCCGTGATCGCGCTGTTTCTCGTGCTGGTGTGCCTTGCCATCTTCGTTGTCGTCGAGGGCCTCGGCCGTGTCGCCGCCCGGACTTGAACTCGACGGCATCACGTTCGGCCAGGGAGGCTGGACCCTCGCCGCCGATCTTGCGGTGCGCCGCGGCGAATCGCTGGCGCTCATCGGCGCCAGCGGCGCCGGCAAGAGCACGCTGCTGTCTCTGGCCGCCGGATTCGAAAGGCCGCTCTCGGGGCGCATTCTCGTCGATGGAAGGGTGGTGACGGATCTTCCTCCCGCATCGAGACCGATCACCACGCTTTTCCAGGAGCACAATCTCTTTGCCCACCTCACTGCTCTCGACAACGTCGCCCTTGGTCTTCATCCCGGCCTGAGACTGACGGCAGCGGACCGGCAAACGGCCCATGAGGCCCTCTCCCGTGTGGAGCTCGAATCCATGGCGCATCGGCGGCCCGGCGAACTCTCCGGTGGCGAGCGCCAGCGGGTCGCCCTTGCGAGGGCGCTGGTGATGAAACGACCCGTGCTGCTCCTGGACGAGCCCTTCGCCGCTCTCGGACCGGCATTGCGCCGGGCCATGCTCGATCTCGTGTCACGGCTGGGGAGGGAGTCCGGGCTGACCGTGGTGATGGTCACCCATGATCCAGGGGATGCCCGGCGCATTGCCGACTCGGTCGCATTCATGGACGGCGGACGCGTTCTTCTCAGCGGGCCCACGGACTCCGTTCTCGACACTCCTGAGCTGCCGGAACTGGTGCGCTATCTCGATCCCGACTCCGATCAGGATCCGTCGTGATCCTCCAGGGCGGCGGCAAGGGCTGCCCTCTCGGGGCCGGCGACGAGGGTGCTGGCGAACACCGCGTCCGGCTCCATGAACTGCATGTCGATCTCCTCGCCGGCGGGCACACACGGAGAATCGTCCGACTCGACGAGATAGTAGATGGGCGTGTAGGGCGCCCGTGTCCACGGGCTGATCAGGGTTCCCGGATCATGGAGTTCGCGCACGATCCGGATTTCCATGCCGGTCTCTTCCCGGAATTCCCTTTCCAGCGCCTCACATGCAGTCTCGCCATGATCGACGCCGCCGCCTGGATACTTCCACACGAAGAGCCCGCCGACGTATTCGGCGGCAATGAGGACCTGGCGGTTGCGCAGCAGGACTCCGTAGACACGGTAGTTCTGTGGATGAGTCATGGGGCGGGCACCGACCGCATTCGTGTCATGGAAGATCGCCTGCTGTAGAAACGTCGACTGTCGGCTCTACCGGAAGATGCACCATGGCAGCAAGCACGAACATTCTCGAGACGATCGGCAACACGCCGATGGTCGAGGTGAGATCCTTCGATACCGGTCCCTGCCGTCTCTTCCTGAAGCTGGAAAACCAGAATCCGGGGGGATCGATCAAGGATCGCCCGGCGCTTTCCATGGTGGAGGCCGCCGAACGGTCGGGGGCCATCGGGCCCGGCGGCACGCTGATCGAGGCGACGGCGGGGAACACCGGCATCGGGCTTGCCCTCGTGGCGCGCCAGAAGGGCTATCGCCTGCTTCTCGTGATCCCCGACAAGATGAGCCAGGAAAAGATATTCAACCTGCAGGCCATGGGGGCGGAAATCCGCCTGACGCGCTCGGATGTCACGAGAGGGCACCCCGAGTACTACCAGGATCTCGCCAGCCGCCTGGCCGACGAGACTCCCAACAGCTTCTTCGTCAACCAGTTCGGCAATCCGGCGAATCCGCTGGCCCACGAACAGGGAACGGGGCCGGAGATCTGGAAGCAGATGGACCACAAGGTGGATGCCGTCGTTTGTGGCGTGGGATCGGGCGGCACCATCACCGGGATCGGCCGCTTCTTTGGCAGGCAGGCGCCGCATGTCGAGATGATACTCGCCGATCCCCTCGGATCGGTGCTGGCCGACCAGGTCAACACGGGCACCCCGGGCCCGTTGGGATCCTGGCTTGTCGAGGGCATCGGCGAGGATTTCATTCCCGAGGTGAGCGATCTTTCCCTCGTCTCGAAGGCCTACAAGGTGACGGATGCCGAGGCCTTCGCCGCGGCCCGCAAACTCCTCGTGGATGAAGGCATCCTGGCAGGCTCGTCGTCGGGCACCCTGCTGGCGGGCGCACTGGCCTACTGCCGTGAACAGGGCGAGGAGAAGAACGTGGTGACGCTGGTCTGCGACAGCGGCAACAAGTACCTCTCCAAGATGTACAACGACTACTGGATGCTGGATCAGGGGTTTCTCGAGCGCGAGACCCACGGCGACCTGCGCGATCTCATCGCCCGCCCCCATGCCGACCGGGCCTCCGTCACGACATCACCGGACGACACGCTCGCCACCGCGCTGTCGCGCATGAAACTCTATGACATCAGCCAGTTGCCTGTCCTGGCGGACGACAACGTGGTCGGCATCATCGATGAATCCGACATCCTGTGGGCCATTCACCGCCGTCATGGCGCCTTCACGGACCGGGTGGCATCGGCGATGTCGGTGAGCCCGGAAACCGTCGAGGCGACCGCCGACATCGACACGCTGATGACCATCTTCCGCCGTGACCTGACGGCGATCGTTGTCGACGACGACGCCTTTCTTGGCGTCATCACCCGCATCGACCTCCTCAACTGGCTGCGCCGGGAGCGCCGCCAGTAGGCATCGCGACGGTTACCGCATGGTTTGATGAACGTTGGCCTGGACCGGTTTTCTGTGCGGCAGATCAGTCCCGATCGTTGTGCGGCGGTTGGCTGTGACCTGTTCCGGGACGGCCATGGAACAGGGTGTTCAGTGCCACGGTCCCGACATCGAAGGCGACGTGGTTGTTGATGTCCGAGATGGCAAACGAGGCATGCTGCAGGTCGACTGCGCTCCATCCGCTTTATTGGATGGAATTGGATGGACAATTGGATGTCGATGCGGCATTCTTGAATTGGATGAAATTGGATGGATGAATGGACGCCGCGATCAACACCTCTACTTTAAAGGTCACCAACGAGATTCTGTCGCTGGTCTCTGAAATCGACGAGTTCAAGGGTGCATGGCTGGCGCTCGGACGCATGGCTCCTGATCGGCTGACCAACCTCAAGCGCGTCGCCACCATCGAAAGCATCGGATCGTCGACACGTATCGAAGGTGCGAAGCTGACCGACCGCGAGGTCGAGAAGCTGTTTTCGAACCTCGAAATCAGGTTCCTGGCGACCAGAGACGAGCAGGAAGTTGCCGGTTACGCCGATGCTATGGAAACGATCTTCTCGAACTGGGAAGTGATCGACCTCACCGAAAATCACATCAGGCAGCTCCACCGTGATCTGCTGAGGTACTCCGTCAAGGACGAGCACCATCGCGGGGAATACAAAACCCTCCCCAATCATCTCGAAGCCTTCGGCCCGGATGGAGAAAGCCTGGGCGTGGTGTTTCGGACGGCTTCGCCGTTCGACACACCTCGTCTCATGGCCGAACTGGTCGATTGGATTGGTCAGAACTCAAATGCTCGAGAGTTCCATCCGCTCCTGGCGATTGCCGTGTTCGTGGTCGCGTTTCTGGAAATCCACCCGTTCCAGGACGGCAACGGGCGCTTGTCCCGCATCTTGACGACACTCCTGCTCTTGCGGGCGGGCTATGGCTATGTGCCCTACGGCTCCCTGGAAAGCGTCATCGAGCAAACCAAGGATTCCTACTACCTAGCCTTGCGTCAGACCCAGGGAACCATCCGCACGGTCCAACCTGATTGGCAGCCATGGGTACTTTACTTTCTGAGGACACTGAAACAACACAAGCATCGACTGGAGCGAAAGCTCGAGCGCGAACGGCTCATTCTGGGGGATCTACCGGAACTGTCGGTGCGGATTCTGGAGCTGGTCCGCGAACACGGCCGCACGACCGTTGCCGAGGCTGCCAGCGCGACCGGCTCAAGCCGGAACACCGTCAAGGACCACCTTCGCGCGCTGACCGAGGCCGGACACCTTGAACGCCACGGTGCCGGCCGCGGCACGTGGTACTCGCTCGCATAGTCACGGATCCCTTGAGTGGTGTTCAGGGCGTCGCCCGGTACATGTGGTAGCGGCCCTGGGCGATACCTCTGGGGAGATCGAGTGCGGTCCAGGCGGGGTTGGGAAGGGGTTGATCGCCCATGACTATGGCGCCGCCAGCTAGAAGGCGCGGCAGGGCTTCGGCGAGCCAGATGGCGAGGTCGAGACTCGTCTGACGATCGCCTGAACCGATATCGGCGTGGGCAAGGATGGCCGCCGGTCCGAGACGGCGCGCGGCGAGGGGGATTGTCTCAGCGAGATCACCAAGAAACATGTGGCCGTCGTCGGGGATGCAGTCTGGATGGGCGGCGATCCGGCGATCGAAACAGTAGATGTCCCGTTCCGGAAAGAGACAGCGCAGGTGGTCGTACGTGCGGCCGTTGCCGAGCCCGATTTCAAGGATGTGACCGGGCCGGCCGTCGACAAGGCTGGCGGCCTCGTTGAGGCACAGACGCTGGGCCTCGAGGCGGCGGATGACGCTGTCGAGCCGGCTCACTCTTTCAGGTGCCGGTCCGGGTGGCCATGGCATCGCGCAGCATGGTCGTCGTTTTCTCCACCCGGCGGGCGAGTTCGCGCATGATCTCGATCGAGATCGACGGGAACTGGTTGATCAGCTGGAAGAAGAGCTCCTTGGAAATCATCAGCGTCTCCACCTTCGTTGTTGCCTTCACCGTCGCCGTCCGCGGCACGTCGCACAGGATCGCGTTCTCGCCCAAGAGATCGTTGGGGCCCAGCGTCGCCACCTTCACAGGCCCGGATTCGGATTCGACGAGGACGTCGGCATCGCCGGTGATGATGATGTAGGCGGCATCTCCCTCGTCACCCTGGCGGCACAGGAGGTCCCCCGGGGCGAACGTCAGGCGCTGGGCCGTGAAGGCCAGGAGCTTGAGCCGGCTCGGCTCGATCCTCGAGAACAGCGGGATGGTGCGCAACAGATCGACTTCCTCCTGCAGACTCATGAGTCCTGCTCCCCCATGTCATTCATGTGCCACCAGGGTGGCGAGAACCGAGTTGTCGCGCTCCATGAGCTCCCCGAAGGTGCCCTTTTCGGCCAGCTTGCCGTACTTCATGACGAGAACCTGGTCGAACCGGGCCGCATCGCTCGGCCTGTGAACCACCCAGATCAGGGTTCTGGCGCGAAATTCCTCGCGAACATTGTTCATGACTGCGGCCTGGGAGGCTCCGTCGAGCACAGCTGTCGCTTCCGACAAGACCATGATAGCAGGGTGCTTGAGGACGGCCCGGGCGATGGCAGTCTTCTGCCGTTGTGCCGGCGTGAGCCGGGCGCCGCCGATACCGACCTCCGTCTCCAGACCGAGTTCGATCACCAGCGGGCGAAGATCGAGGTCGCCGATGACGTCGGCCATGAGGTCTCCCACCTTCGTCTGGGACCCGGCCACGCCCCAGGCGACCTTGCCGAAGAGAATGTTGTCCTGGAGTGACAACGCGGAATTGTACTCCGCCCGGTCGAAGAAAGAGATGGCGCTCTTCAGGTCTTCGGGCAGGTCGGCGGCAAAGGCATGACGCACCTCGAGAAGCCGGGCCTGCATGGCGTCATCGATCAGGCCGAGACGATGGCGTGCTGGAGCGAGACGGAAGGGAAGTGCGAGGAAGCGCAGGCGTTCCTCGTCATCGAGGCCCTGTTCCCCGCTGCGCTCCACCTTTGCGAGCAGTGCGCGGTATCCGGGAAGATCGTCCGGAGAAATGAACGAGAACTGGGGGAAGAACTCGTGATCTGCCGGCAGGTCGGCGAAGAGCTCGACCATGGTGCGGGCCACCTCGCAGCCCATGGCGAGGAACTCATCCGTCAGCCCGGCATCGGCGAGGAGAGACATGACGTGTTCGTTTTCCGGCAGGCGATCAAGATCGAAGGTATCACCGACAGGAGTGCCGAAGAGCAGGTTCTCGCCGACCGTCGCATTGGTGTTGTAGGTGTCGCGATCAAAGGGCTCGACCAGACCTGAGAGAGTATCGGACGCGAAGCGCTCCTCGAGAATGCGCCGTGCCTCGAGAAGCCTTTCCGCCTCCCGGGGGCGGCTTGAGGGATCGAGCTGGCGCCTCAATCCCATGCGGTAGACGTCATCCTCGAAATCGGCCACCGCGAGGGCGCGGCGCACCGCATCGCCCAGGCCGGACCTCGTATCCACACCTGCGAGATCGAGGTTTACCCAGTCGTCTTCGATGTCATCGGGACTGTTGGCGGTCAACTGGCGCTCTCGCGCCTGGCGGGCCACCACACTCTCCATCCCCTGCGGGATACTCCGGGGTGCTTGTGGAGTCTGGCGCAGCCCGTAGAGGAGATTGTCGAGGAGCGATGCGGAAAAGAGTGACGTCGCGGGTCCGACATAGCCGATCCGACGTCCCAGGGCGGCCTCCGGAAGATCACCGGAATCCTCTGCGCCGTAGGCGAGACGACCCTGGCTGGTGTCGACGAGGCGGGCCACCAGTGCCGCGAACCTGTCCCGGCCGCTCACCGCATCGCCCGTGACAGCCACATGACTGCCAAGCGGAATGTCGAGATTGAGACCATCGATGAGGGTATCATCGTCCTCGATGTACTTCACGCTGGTTGCCACCAGACTCCCCGCAAACGGCGTGATCTCGCGGTCGCCAAAGACGACGGCATCGCTTCTCATGCCGGCTGGCGCAAACTGGGTGACGACCTGGTCGTACTTGATCTTGGAGTCCTCGCGGATCTGGTAGTGATTGAGCAGCTCCTTCCAGGGAGGCGGCAAGTCCTTGTAGGCAGCCAGGACGGCGACCAGGCCACCAAGGCTGAGCGAGCCATCGATCACGAACCAGCCGCCGATGGCGTAGAAGAAGAATGGCGTGATCTGCGCCAGGAAGTTGTTGAGAAACTTGATGAAGAACTTCTTGCGGTAGATCTGGTAGCGGATGTCGAAGATCCGTCCCATGCGCGCGGTAAACTCGGCTGCCTCCCAGCGCGCCATGCCGTTGGCGTGCAACTCCTCGACACCCTGAACGGTTTCCGAGATGCGCTCCGAGACCTTGCGCACTTCCCGGACGCGCTCCTTGGCAAGGAGATTCACCTGGCGCTGGAGTTTCGGGATGATCCAGCCCTGCATGGGGTAGAGCGCCACCGAGGCGAGGCCCATCAGGGGATCCTGCATGAAGATGAAGAAGAGAGCCGTGATCAGGAGGCCGCCCTGGTACATGGGGAGAGCCAGGGCATCGCCGATGAAGCCGCCGAGCGGCTCGACTTCCTGTGTCACCATGGGGATCAGTTCGCCGGAGCTCACCCGCCGGAAGTGAGGCGAGGGAAAGCGCAGGATCCGGCTGTAGAGCTGGTAGCGCAGCCGCCGCAGCATGCGCTCCCCCAGCAACCCCTTGTAGACATTGATGACGTACTTGAAGCCACCGTTGGCGAGCACGAGGGCCAGGAAGAGACCGCAGTAGAGGGCCAGCAGCCCCAGGCGTTCCATCTCGCCCAGGGGAATGCCGAGGATTTCGACCGGGCGAAGGTCCGCCGACCCGGGAGAAAGGGAGTCCGGGTCCGACAGCACGTGGTTGACGATGAGCTTGGGAATGTCGAGAGAGGCGTAATAGAACGGCAGGGAGAACAGCGTGAAGAGCAGGATGAATACCTGCTCCTTCCGCGAGTACCGGAAGATGAACTTGTAGATGGTGGATTCCATGGTCCCGGCCCGGCAATCCGTTCCCGAGGATACTAGGTTCGCTTGGCGTCGGATCAAGGCTCTGCGAGTGTGCCGGCATTCATCCGGTGACGACAGGATGGCGAATGTGGCAGGATGCGCGCCGTTTTTTGGAAACAGACGGGTGTGTCATGAGCAAGGTGCCGGAGCGCCCGCGCGTCCTGATCTACAGTCATGACAGTTTCGGACTGGGGCACTTGCGCCGATGCCGGGCCATCGCCCATGCCATGGTGGGAGCCGTCGACAACCTGGCCGTCCTCATTCTCTCGGGCCTTCCCATCATTGGCAGTTTTGATTTCCGTGCCCGGGTGGACTTCGTGCGCGTTCCCGGCGTCATCAAGCTGCGTAACGGGGAGTACTCACCGCTCAATCCGATGCTTGGCATCGAGCAGACCATGGCGTTGCGCTCTTCCATCATGCGGCACACCGCCGACATCTTCGATCCCGACATCTTCCTCGTTGACAAGGAGCCGCTCGGATTGCGGGGCGAGGTCCGCGAGACGATCGACATGCTCAAGGAGCGCGGTACCAGGATCATCCTCGGTCTGCGTGATGTCATGGATGACCCCGAGCTCCTCAAGCCGGAATGGGAACGCAAGAACGCCGTGCCGGCCCTGAGCGATCTCTACGACGAGATCTGGATCTACGGTCTGCCCCAGATTCACGACCCGCTTGCCGAGATCGAACTGCCGGACTCGGTGCGCCGCAAGGTGGTCTACACCGGGTATCTCAAGCGCACGGTGCCCGAGTTGAGCCCGGAGGCGACGCTGCCGGAAGCCATTGAAGAGCCCTTTGTGCTCGTCACCACCGGTGGCGGCGGCGACGGTGATCTCCTGGTCGATCGGGTACTGGCGGCCTATGAATGCGCCATGGCGCCCGAGCTTCCGGCTCTGGTCGTCTTCGGGCCCTTCATGCAGCCCGAGGTCAAGACCGATTTTCAGACCCGGGTCGATCGCCTTGAACGGGTATCGGCCATCACCTTCGAAACCCACCTCGAATCGCTGATGGCACGGGCCGCGGGCGTGGTGGCCATGGGGGGCTACAACACGTTCTGCGAGATCCTGTCATTCGACAAGCCGGCGCTCATCGTTCCAAGACAGGCGCCGCGCCGCGAGCAGATCATTCGGGCCAGCCGCGCCCGCGAACTCGGTCTTGTCTCCATGCTGACCGAGGAGGCCGCCGCCCGGGCCGATGCGATGGCGACGGCGATTCGCCAGCTCCCGCAACAGCGCCGTCCGGGCCAGGTCGTGGTTCCGGGACTCCTCGACGGCCTGGAGAATGTCAACCGGCTGGTCGGAATGCACCTCGCCGAAGACCGCGCCGGCCCGCCTCGGCGCCACGCCCTGCGCCGGCAAGGTTGACCGTCAGCCGGCGGCTCGGCGGTGGACGAGAGCACTCCGCGCCAGCCACAGCGCCGGTATGAGGAAGAGCGGTATCGAGGTGAGGATGAATGTCGACCAGCCCAGGGTCACGGTCAACGCTCCGGAGGCAAAGGACGCAACCGCTGCCGCGAGCGCGATGAGAGTCTCGTTGAGGCCCTGGACCCGCGACTGATCCTCTGGCCGGACATGTTCGGCAAGCAGGCTTGTCGCTCCGATGAAGCCGAAATTCCAGCCGACCCCAAGCAGGACGAGGGCAAGATAGAAGTTCTCCAGTGCGACACCGGACCACGCGGCCAGGGCCGCCGCCGCCAGCAGGGCAAGACCGATGGCGATGACACGGCGCGACCCCCAGCGCGCGATCAGCGATCCGGTGAAGAAGCTCGGGCCGAACATGGCGACGACGTGCCAGCGCACCACGTCGGCGGACTGATCGGTCGACAGCCCGCAATCGGCCATCGCGAGGGTGGTGGGCGTCATCACGAACACCATCATGGCGTGGGCGGCGGCGGCGCAGATGATGGCGGTCACCACCGGCGGACTGCCAAGAATCCGGCCCAGCGGCTGGACCGTTGCCGGTGAACGCGGAGGAGGTTTCGCAAGATCGAGAAAGGCGACCGGGAGACATCCGACAAGACAGATCACCACGATGGCCGCATAGGCGCCGGCAAAGGGCACGGGGAAGAAGTGATCGCGGGTGTGGATCAGAATTTCCGGGCCGAGCAGCGCGGCGATCAGACCCGCACCGGTGATGATGGCGATCGCCTTGGGTTTCCAGGGCCCGCGGACGGCATCGGCGGCGGCGAAGCGGAAGTACCACAGGCTGCTCTGCATGGCGCCAAAGCACACGTGGGCGAGGCAGAGGTAGATGAAGTCCCGTTCGAAGAGCGCCACCGCTCCCAGCCAGCCTCCCGCCATGGCGCATCCTGCGCCGCCCAGAAACCCGACGCGGCGTCCGAATCGCCCCATGATGAGGGATATGGGGGTGGCCGTGACCATGGCGCTCAGCATCTGCAGGGAAATGGCGACGGTGGCGAGGCTGGGCACAGGCGCCACGTAGGCCCCGGCAAGTCCCCCCATGATGATGAGCATGGGCATCTGGGCCCCGAGCACGGCATTGCCCGCGAACAGCAACACGAGATTTCGTATCATGGTGTGCCGTCCGGGGGCGTCCCCGGGTGATGAAAGGGAATGACTGTTCATGACGGACCTGTCCAGATGCCCGGTGTCCGCAAGAGACTACTTCGCCGACGCGGCGCCCGATACAGGCGCTCCTGGCGGGCGCCGCTGACTCGTGCCCGGTAGCGTTGCCTTCGTGGTGAAGGGCTGGCCCCGACTCTCCGAGACCTTCATCGCCCAGGAGATCCTGGCCCTGGAACGGCGTGGGCTCGACATCCGGATCGTCTCCCTGCGCCATCCGTCGACGGCGGCTCGCCACGCGATCCACGATGCCGTGAAGGCGCCGGTCACCTGGTTGCCTGAGTACCTTCACGAGGAACCCGGGCGCACCTGGAAGGCCTGGCGGCGGGCCCGGAAGCTGCCCGGCTACGCCAGCGCGAGGCGGCACTGGCTTGCCGATCTGTGGCGGGATCCGACCCGCAATCGGGTGCGGCGCTTCGGCCAGGCCTGCGTTGTTGCCACGGAGATCGCACCGGCCGTGAATCACCTTCATGCCCATTTTCTCCACACCCCGGCATCCGTGACCCGCTATGCGGCGATGATGACCGGGCTTTCGTGGTCGGCGTCGGCCCACGCGAGGGACATCTACACCACGCCGCGCCGCGATCTTGCAGACAAGATGTCCGGGTGCTCCTGGCTGGTAACGTGTACGGCGGCCAATCGCGACTGGCTCGAATCGCTGGTTCCGGGACGACGTGTCTCGCTCGCCTATCACGGGATCGATCAGGCGCGGTGGCCGTCACCGGTTCGTTCCCCGGCGATGCGTGACGGCAGGAATCCGGACGATCCCGTGCGCCTCGTCACGGTGGGGCGAGCCGTCGAGAAGAAGGGGTACGGCACGCTCCTTGCCGCACTGGCCCTGCTGCCTGACGATCTCCACTGGCACCTCACCCATGCCGGCGACGGACCGCTGCTCTCGTCGCTTGTCGAAACGGCTGCCCGGAGAGGACTGGAGAGGCGAGTTACGTGGCTTGGCGCCAGGCGCCAGGACGAGATCCTTGAAGTGCTCCAGGAAGGCGACCTCTTCGTCCTGGCGCCCCTCATCGCCCGCGACGGGGACCGTGACGGGCTTCCCAATGTTCTCCTCGAAGCGCAGAGCCAGGCCCTGGCGGTGGTTACGACGGATGTCTCGGCGGTCGGTGAACTGGTGACCGACGGCGCCAACGGCTGCCTGGTTCCCCCGGACGATGCCCCGGCGCTGGCCTCCCGGCTGTGCCACCTTGTCCGCAACCCGCAGCTGCGCGACCGCATGGGCCGCAACGGTGAGGATCGCGTGAGAACGGAGTTTTCCATGGAGAGCGGCATCGACAGGCTTGTCGATCTCTTCTCGTCGAGCGGGATCACATGCGAATAGCCTTCTATGCACCAATGAAGGCGCCGGACCACGAACGGCCCTCAGGCGATCGAACGATGGCGCGCCAGTTCCTGCGCCTTCTGGGCGAACTTGGACACGACGTGGAAATCGCCTCGACGCTGCGCACGTGGGAGGCGGGCAGCGAGGAACGCCAGGAGGCGATCCTCGCTGCGGCAATCCGGGAAAGGGACAGCCTTCTTGGCCGCTGGCAGGCCCGGCCGCCCGACCTGTGGTTTACCTATCATCTCTACCACAAGGCGCCGGATCACCTCGGTCCGGCCATTGCCGATGCCCTCGACATTGCTTACGTCGTTGCCGAACCATCGATATCCCCTGCCCGGGCGAACGGCCGGTGGCGGCGCCCCTGGACCCAGGCCCGGGCGGCCATGGAGCGTGCCGATGCCCTGCTCGCCATCACGCTCAAGGATGAACGGGGCCTGCTTGCCGCCGGTCTGCCGCGCCGGAAGATCGTGCGTCTGCTCCCCTTCATCGACGCTACGGACGTGTCCACCTGCAGGAATGAGGCCCGTGGCGCCCTTGTCCGGGAGTTCGGTCTCGATCGCGACCGCGTCATCGCCGTCACCGTCGCCATGATGCGCCCCGGCGACAAGCTCGAATCCTACCGGGTCCTGGCCCGGACCCTTGCCACACTGAACCGCGACGACATGCAGCTTCTCGTCATCGGCGACGGCCCGTCACGCGGCGAAGTCGAACACCTTCTTGCCGGTCGCGCCGTCTTCGCCGGAATCCGCGAAGAGGAGTGGATCCGCCGAATCATGGCCGGATGCGACCTCTTCATCTGGCCCGCCATCAACGAGGCCTACGGCATGGCGATCCTTCTCGCCCAGGCCTGCGGATGCCCGGTGGCCGCTGGCGATGCGCCGGGAGTGGGCGAGATCGTCAACCATGGCGATACCGGTCTTCTGGCACCGGCAGGTGATGCGGAAACGCTGGCGGCGGCCGTCTCCGGTCTGCTCGACGATCCCGCTCTGCGCCGGTCCATGGGCGATGCCGGACGACGCCATGTCCTCCGGCATCACTCGTGCGATACGGCACGGCACGTTCTGGCCCGGGTGCTGGAGATGCGGCCGTGAAGCTCGCCCTTCTCAGACATGCGCCGACAACGTGGAACGAGGAAGGCCGGCTCCAGGGGCTGAGCGACATACACCTCTCGCGGGCAGGCAGGGCCGCGGCCAGGGGCTGGCGGCTGCCTGATCGCCTGTACGGCTGGCGGCGGATTTCCAGTCCGTTGCTGAGAGCGCTGGAAACGGCCGCGCTGACGGGACTGCAAGATCCAGAGATCGACCCGCGACTGCGCGAAATGGACTGGGGAAACTGGGAGGGTCAGACACTCGACAGCCTGCGTCATGCCGATCCAACGGCCATGGCCACCAACGAGGCAGCGGGCCTCGATTTTCGCCCCCCTGACGGCGAAAGCCCCCGGGAGGTCCGCAGCCGACTTCTCGATCTTGTTCGGGATCTTGGCGCAGACGGCCGCGACACGGTCGCCGTGACGCACCGCGGCGTAATGCGCGCCGCCCTCTCGGCGGCCACAGGCTGGGATTTCACAGGCGCACCACCGGTCAGGATGCCGCGGTACGGACTGCTGATGCTCACCATGGACGACAACGCGGCTCTCTTTCCCGACGATCCCCCGGTCATCGCGACAGGAGGGGGTAGATGAAGGGACCGGTTCTCTTCTGGGTTCAGCACCTTCTGGGGAGTGGTCATCTCAGGCGCGTGGCGCGCATCGCAACGGCATTGGCCGAGAGCGGTACCGCGTCGGTGATCGCGTCGGGAGGCATGCCTGTGGCGACCCTCGATACGGGAAGGGCCCGTCTCGTCCAGTTGCCTGCGATCCGTGCCGGCGATGAAGGATTCTCGACGCTGGTTGACGATGCCGGGCGGCGGGTGGACGAGGCCTGTTTCGACGAGCGCCGTCGACGCCTCGAAGATCTGGTCCGCCAACTGGATGCGCGTCTTGTCGTGACCGAGACCTGGCCGTTTGGCCGGCGCAAGTTCACACCGGAAGTGCTGGCCCTCATCGCTGCCGCCCGTCGCAATCGTCCCGGCACAGTGGTGGTCAGTTCGGTACGGGACATTCTGCAACGCCCGTCAAGACCCGAACGCCACGACGCGATGCGCGACCTGGCG
The DNA here is from genome assembly GCA_028821455.1 of bacterium. Taxonomy (GTDB): domain Bacteria; phylum Pseudomonadota; class Alphaproteobacteria; order SP197; family SP197; genus SP197. The sequence goes on from JAPPGE010000022.1 coordinate 73,714, forward strand.
CTGCAGCACTGCAATCATGTGATGGTGCACGGAGTCGAGAGTTTCGTGCCATTCGAAGAGACCTTCCTCCATGCGGGCGCCTTGAAACACCTGCTTCACTACACGGGCTATGTTGCCGACATGCCGAAGGCCGTCAGCGACCGTGGTCCCGGGCGGGACGAAGTCGTGGTGTCTGCCGGTGGCGGGGCCGTCGGAAGAGGACTCTTCGAGGCAGCGATGGCCGCACCACCTTATTCGAAACGGGCCTGCCGGAGCCGATGGCGCCTGCTCGTCGGCGACAGCGGAATCGCTCCCTGCGAAGGTCAGCGCATGGTCATCGAATCCAACCGGTCCGACTTCCCCGAACTTCTGCGCCGCTGTGCCGTTTCGGTGTCGCAGGGCGGCTACAACACGGTGGTGGAACTCCTTGGCGCCCGCGCCCGAGCCGTCGTGGCGCCATGGTCCGGGGCCGGTGAAACCGAACAGCAGGAGCGGGCGAAGCACCTGCAGCGTCGCCGGCTGGCCGTGGTTCTCGATGAAGCGGCGCCGACACCCCGGGGGGTGGCCAGGGCTGTCGATGAAGCCTTCGATCTCGAGCCCGGTGACATGGCGGACATCAGCCTCGACGGAGCCCGCGAGAGCGCCAGGCTCCTCGATGAATGGCTGCGCCATGGCTGACTGGACGGCACTGGCGCGGGAGCTCGACATGTGGGCGCAATCGGGGCAAACGGCGACGTTCTGGTGGCGTGACGACGATGCCGGCGCCGATGCCGTGAAACTGAAGGAGCTCCTTGATCTGCGGCAGGATCTGGGAGTTCCTCTCGCCATGGCCGTGGTGCCGGACTGGCTGACGGCCGACGTCGCTTCACTCATCACCGGGTCGGGCGACATCCATGTGTTGCAGCACGGCGTCGCCCATGCCGATCACAGCGGGGGCAGGGGGCGCAGAATTGAACTCTGCGCCGGGGCCCTGCCTTCCGGTCTCCGGCAAGCCCTGATACGGTCGCGCAACGTGCTTCGCACGTCCTTCCCGTCGTCTCTGATCGAGGTCATGGTGCCCCCGTGGAACAGGATCGACGAGGCGGTTCTCTCCATCCTTGCCGGGAGCGGTTTTCTTGGCCTGTCGATACTCGGTCCACGGCGCGGCGCACGAGAACACGGTCTCGTCGTCAACAACGTTCACATCGACATCATCGACTGGAAGGTCGGGAGACGGTTTGCCGGCGATGAGGCCTGCCTGGAGGCATCGGTCCGGCATCTCGAAGACCGCCGCCACGGTGTCGTGGACTCCTCGGAAGCCACGGGACTGATGACCCACCATCTCGTCCACGACACCGCATGCCACGCCTTCATCGACCGGTTCGTCCATACCGTTGCGCGGCATCCGGCGGGCCTCTGGCTTTCCGCCGGTGCGGTGTTTGGCGCTTCAAGGAGAACGGATCCATGAAAGAGCCCGGAGTCCTGCGCTATGGCACCCGGAGCATCGCAGCCGACTATGCGCGCGCTGCGTTCGGTGCGGTGGCGTGTCTGGCGCCGCCGCTGCTTGTGGACGTGACTGCCGTGCTGGCGTGGATCCTGGTGGCGGTGGGGGCGCTGTTCGTGGCCTTCGGCCTGCGAACCCTGCTGCGCCACCTGACCGTGTACGAGCTCTCACCGGAAGGAATCAGAGCCGCGGGACCGCTTGGCGCCTCTGTCTCCTGGAAGAATATGACAGCCGTCAATCTCGCGTATTTCCAGACCCGCCCAAGGCGGAAAGTCATCGTAAAGTCTCCTGGAGGCTGGATGGAGCTCACGCTTCGCGAGGACCGCCAGACCATCAAGATCGATTCCTCCCTTCAGGGATTCGATGACGTCGTCGGCGAGGCCGCCCGGGTTGCCCGCGAGCGTGGGCTGACGCTCAACCCGGTCACCCTTGCCAATCTGGAGGCCATGGGGTTCGTCCACGCGCCGGTAGAAGGGGAGGAGATCTTGTCGTGACCCCCCTCATCGAGGTCAGGGATCTCCACATCCGCTTCCGGGTCGGCGACGGCACCGTCGAGGCTGTCAAGGGGGCTTCGCTCACCATGTGGCCGGCGCGCACTCTTGCCCTGGTAGGTGAATCGGGCTCCGGCAAGACCGTGATTTCCCAGGCGATCATGCGCATTCTGCCGCGCGCAGCCGAGATCACGTCTGGCCGCATCCTGTTTCGGGATCCCCACAACCACGATGGAAGGCCGGTCGACATCGTCTCCCTCGAGGAGAATGGCCGGGCAATGAGAGCCATCCGTGGCGGGCGCATATCGGTGATCTTCCAGGAGCCCATGACGTCCCTGTCGCCGTTGCACACGGTGGGTGACCAGGTCGGTGAAGCCCTCCATCTCCACCGCCGCTGCTCGAGGGCCGAAGGCCGTGAACTGACCATCGACATGCTGCGTCTCGCCGGTTTTCCGGATGCGCACGCTGCCTTCAACAGCTACCCCTTCGAACTCTCGGGCGGTCTGCGCCAACGCGCCATGATCGCTATGGCGCTGGTCTGTCGTCCGGCGTTGCTGATCGCCGATGAACCCACCACCGCTCTCGATGTCACCGTCCAGGCGCAGATCCTCAAGCTGGTGAACGACCTCAAGGCCGAACTGTCCATGGCGGTGCTGATGATCACCCATGATCTGGGTGTTGTCGCCAACGTCGCCGAGGACATCGTGGTCATGTACCACGGCAGGATCATGGAACAGGGCTCCCTCGATGACATCTTCCATCGGGCCCGCCATCCCTATCTCAAGGGGCTGCTAGCGGCGGTGCCACGCTTCGGCCTTCGCCCCGGGGAGCGACTGGTTCCGCTGCGCGAGATACCGACGGCGAATATTGCTTCCATGGGCCGGACGGCAGCTCGCGGGATGACCGGCGAAACGCTGCTTTCGGTGAAGGGACTGACGAAGACATTCACCACCCGCAAGTCCGGACTGCTGTCCCGCGCCAGGACTCCCCACGTTGCGGTCAACGATGTCAGTTTCGAGGTACGGCGCGGCGAATGCCTTGGTCTGGTCGGCGAGTCGGGATGCGGCAAGACCACGACAAGCAAGCTCATACTGAAGGCGCTGGAGCCCGATGCGGGAACCATCACCTTCGTTGACGACGGCGAGCCGCGGAACGTCTTTGCCCTGAAGGACACGGACCTCTTCGCCTATCGCAGGAAGGTGCAGTTCATCTTCCAGGACCCCTTCGGATCGCTCAATCCGCGCATGACGGTGTTCGACATCATCGTCGAACCGCTGCTGATTCACGGTGTGGGCAATGCCGAAGAGCGCGCCGACAGGGTCAAGGACCTCATCAATGTCGTCGGCCTGGATGTCCGGCACCTGCGCCGCTATCCGCACAGTTTTTCCGGCGGGCAACGCCAGCGGATCGGCATCGCCCGGGCCCTTGCCCTCGAGCCGGAACTGCTGATCTGCGACGAACCGGTCTCCGCTCTCGACGTCTCGATCCAGGCGCAGGTTCTCAACCTGCTGAAGGACCTGCAAAAGGAGATGGGTCTCACGTACATTTTCATTTCGCACAATCTCGCCGTGGTCGACTACATGGCTGACCGCATTGCCGTGATGTGTGCCGGGCGCCTCGTCGAGCAGGCGAGCCGCGAAGAACTCTTCGGCAATCCCGTGCATCCCTACACGAAGGCCCTGCTCGCCGCCGTTCCGGAGCCCGACCCTGAACGCCAGCTTGACCTGTCGCTCCTCATGGAAGGCCGCGCCTCCGTTCCGGCGGAATGGCCCGAGCCCTTCACGGAGACCGGTGGTCTGGGGATCGTTCGCGTCGGAGACAGTCACTGGGTGCGGGCCACAGCCGCTCCGGGGGATGTCCCGTCTTGAGCGGGAGGGTCATCGTGGCGCTCCTTGTGGCGATACTTGCCACGCCGGCCGTCGCCGATGAGGTGCCCTGGCTCGCGGCGAGGGTTGTTGCCGGTGATCTGCCGCCCCTTGACGAACGTCTGCCTGATGAACCTCTCGTCGTCGATGACGGCCGGGCCATCGGTGACTACGGCGGCGACTGGAACATGCTGATCAGCCGCAGCAAGGACACAAGGATCCTTGCCGTTTTCGGTTACGCCCGGCTGATCGGATATGACGGGGCCTTCACCCTGGTGCCGGACCTCCTCGACTCCTTCACCGTCGAGGACGGGCGCATCTTCACTTTCCGGTTGCGCCACGGCCACCGATGGTCGGACGGTCATCCCTTTACCTCCGAGGATTTTCGCTACTGGTGGGAGGACGTCGCGGGCAACCCGGAGCTCTCTCCGTCGGGACCGCCGACGGTCATGCGCGCCGGCGGCGCCCTGCCTCTCTTCGAAGTCATCAGCGATGAGGTCGTGCGCTACACCTGGCCCGCTCCCAACCCCGATTTCCTGCCGGCGCTGGCCGGCGCAGCGCCCCTCTTCATCTACCGCCCGGCCCACTACATGAAGCGGTTCCACGCGGACCATGGTGACGGCGAGGCCATCGAGCGCCAGGCCGCCGAGGTCGGCAAACCCGGCTGGGCATCGCTCCACAACTCCCTCGACAATCTCTATCGCTTCGACAATCCCGACCTTCCCACCCTGCAGCCATGGGCCATTACCAACGAGGCGCCGGCCCAGCGGTTCATCGCAGAGCGAAATCCCTTCTTTCACAAGGTGGACGCCCGGGGCCGGCAGCTTCCCTACATCGACCGCGTCGTCATGACCGTTGTCGACAGCAAGCTCATCCCGCTCAAGACGTGGGCTGGAGAAGCCGACCTTCAGGTGCGGGGGCTTGCCTTCAACGACTACACTTTCCTGAAGGAAGGAGAGGAGCACAACGACTACCGGGTGCGGCTGTGGCAGACGGCGAGAGGAAGCCAGCTCGCACTCTATCCCAATCTCAACGTGGCCGATCCGGTGTGGCGCACGGTGCTGCGGGACCTTCGCTTCAGGCGGGCCCTTTCGCTGGCCATCAACCGTCATGAGATCAACCAGGTCATCTACTTCGGTCTCGGCATCGAGGGCCAGAACACGGTTCTTCCCGCATCGCCCCTCTACCGCGCCGAGTTCCGGGATGCCTGGGCCCGGTTCGATCTCGAGGAGGCCAACCGGCTGCTCGACGACATGGGTCTTGCCGTCGACGACGGCATGCGCCTGCTTCCCGATGGCAGACCGCTGGAAGTCATCGTCGAGACCGCCGGCGAGAACCCTGAAGAGACCGACATACTCGAACTGATCCACGATTCGTGGGCGGCGGCCGGGATCAAGCTCTATCCCAAGCCCCTGCAGCGCGAGGTCCTGCGCAACCGCATATTCGCCGGAAAGACGGTGATGGCCATGTGGTTCGGCAACGAGAACGGCGTGCCCGTGGCCGACATGAGCCCCGGCGAGTTCGCTCCCACCACCCAGCAACTGCTGATGTGGCCGCGGTGGGGCCAGTACCACGAGACCAGTGGTGCCGCCGGAGAGCCGATCGACATGGAAGCGCCGCGCCGCCTCATGGATCTCTATAGCGCCTGGCGCACCAGCCGAACCTCCGACGAGCGTCGGGCCATTTGGGAAGAGATGCTGGAGCTCTACTGCGACGGCGTCTATTCCATCGGCCTGGTTGCCGGCATCCTCCAGCCCCTTGCCGTCTCGAACCGGATGAGGAACGTGCCGGAGGAAGCCATCTACAACTGGGATCCCGGAGCCCAGCTCGGGGTGTGGCAACCCGACACGTTCTTCTTCGTCGATGGCGACGACGGCCGGCCATGATCGCCTTCACCGTTCACCGCCTCATCATCATGGTGCCGACGCTGATCGGCATTAGCCTCATCACCTTCATCATCATCCAGCTTCCGCCCGGCGACTTCCTGTCGACCATGATCGCCGAATGCGAGGCCCAGGGTGAATCGGGCTGCATGGAACAGATCGGCATCTACCGCCAGGAGTTCGGCCTCGACCGGCCCATGTGGCAGCAGTACGTGATCTGGGTCGCCGACCTTGTCCAGGGCGACATGGGAATCAGCTTCGAATACAACAAGCCGGTGGCCGAGGTCATAGGCGAGAGCCTCTGGCTCACCATCATTGTTTCCGGCGCGACCATCATCTTCACCTGGGTCGTCGCCTTTCCCATCGGAGTCTACTCGGCGACCCACCAGTACTCCTGGGGCGATCACGGTCTCACCTTCCTCGGATTTCTGGGTCTGGCCACGCCCAATTTCCTGCTGGCCCTGGTGCTGCTGTTCCTCGGGAACGTGTGGTTCGGGACGTCGATTGGCGGCCTCATGGACCCCATGTACATCGATCAGCCCTGGACCTGGGGTAAGTTCCTCTCGATCCTGGAACACCTGTGGATTCCGGTGGTGGTGATCGGCACGTCCGGTACGGCGGGCATGATCCGCCGCCTGCGCGCCAATCTGCTTGACGAGCTTCACAAGCAGTATGTCGTCACGGCGAAGGCGAAGGGGCTGCATCCGACGAGAGTGCTTGTCCGCTATCCGCTGCGCATGGCCCTCAATCCGTTCATCGCGGATATCGGCAATCTGCTTCCCCAGGTCATCTCCGGAGCGGTGATCGTGTCGGTGGTGCTGTCGCTCCCCACCACCGGCCCCATCCTGCTGCGCGCCCTGCAGACCCAGGACATGTATCTCGCCGGTTCGTTCCTGATGTGCCTGGCGCTGCTCACCGTCCTCGGAGTGCTGGTTTCCGATCTGCTGCTGGCGCTGCTCGATCCACGCATCCGACTGGGCGCCAGCGGGAACCGGTGATGCGCGGCGCACCCGGCCAGTCCGATCACTGGACCGACTCCGGGCCGTGGGATCCTCACGATGTCGACAGGCTGTCGCCGGAACTCGAGCGCTTCTATCTCGCCAACCAGTGGACGCTGATGTGGTGGAAGTTCCGCCGCCACCGCCTTGCCGTCATCTCCGGCATCATCCTTCTGGCGACGTTCTTTTCCATCGTCATTTCGGAGATGCTCGCCCCCTACAACCTCCACACGCGCAACACCGACCACATCTACGCGCCTCCGCAAATGGTGCGGCTGTTTCACGAAGGCCGGTTTGTCGGGCCCTTCGTTTACGGCTACGACTACCACCTCGACATGTCCAACCTGCAGCGGGTCTACACCCCGGACCGGACCAGGATCGAGCGTCTGCGGTTCTTCTGCCTGGGCGACGCGTACACGTTCTGGGGCATGGTCGAGATGCGCTTTCACGTCGTCTGTCCGGCCGAGGGCGGCACGCTCTTCCTGCTGGGGACCGACAGGCTGGGACGCGATCTCCTGTCGAGAATCCTCATGGGCGCCAGGATTTCGCTTACCGTGGGCCTCATCGGCATCGCCATCAGCTTTCTCCTGGGAATCGTCCTGGGCGGCCTTTCGGGCTACTACGGCGGCTGGGTCGACAGCCTTGTCCAGCGCACGATCGAGATCATTCGCAGCTTCCCGGAGTTGCCTCTGTGGATGGCGTTGTCGGCGGCCCTGCCGATCACCTGGAGTCCGGTCCTGGTCTACTTCGGCATCACCATCATTCTCGGTCTCTTCGACTGGACCGGTCTGGCGCGGGCGGTCCGTTCGAAACTGCTGGCCCTGCGGGAGGAGGACTTTGCCACGGCCGCGGTACTCATGGGTGCGAAACCGTCACGGGTCATCTTCCGTCACCTGCTTCCCGGCTTCACCAGCCATCTCATTGCCTCGGCAACCCTGTCGGTTCCCGGCATGATCCTCGGCGAGACGGCGCTCTCCTTCCTGGGTCTGGGTCTGAGGCCACCGATCACGAGCTGGGGTGTTCTCCTGAACGAGGCCCAGAACATCAATATCGTGGCGCTCTACCCCTGGCTCATGCTTCCCGTCGTTCCCGTCATCATCGTCGTTCTCGCCTTCAACTTTCTCGGCGACGGATTGCGCGACGCCGCCGATCCCTACCGGTAGTCAGCCATCAAGGCGGTATTCGCTGAACGTGATCGGGCCGGCATAGGGTGCTCGGGCAACGCGCATGACGCGCTCCGTCGTGTCCATGATCACAGTGGCAACGGTTGAAGAGGGCTCCGTGTCTCCCTGGCTGTCCGCACCGGGGGAGGCGAGGACGGCCGAAGGCGCGCCCCACGTATCGGCAAAGGCCTCCTCCATGTCGGCAGAGGTGATGTGGCCAAGGCTCTGGCCGAGGCGCCGTTCCACCCGGCTGTCGCGGTAGATCGAACTGGGCGCCTGGGCAAGGCCCGTATCAATCACCCGGGCCCGCGCCGCGGCGCTGCGGAAATGATTGGCGTGAACCAGGAGCCCGCGCCCGGGCTTCTCCCAGAAGACCTCTTGCGGTGTCGTCTCGAGGTCCACGGCCTCGCCTGCCGCATCGGAAATCATCAGGTTGACGGGGAAGGAGCGTTTTGCATTGAGAACGCAGCCCACGGCCACCGCGAGCCCGGCCGATTCAAGAACCCGGCGGCGGATGAAGGGGACCGGCACGGCGTCTTTCGGAGGAGATCCGGGGCAGGCCAGGAAATTGCCGGTGACGGCGATCCCGTGGCTGTTCATGCCGGCGCGGGCGACGATTCCCGCCTCCACGAAGATCAGCAGCCGCAGGCCGTCCTCGCGTTCGATGCGCATGACCACGGCCGTGTCCTTGCAGGCGTCGAACCAGTCCCAGTTCTGACCGTGGAGGAGGTGACCGTTGGCCGTTGCCTCCGGCAGAGCGATGGCGCCGGTGCAGCCATCGGGACCGGAGATGCCGCCGATGTCATGAATGAGTTCGGTCCGGGCATTGAGGGCGACAATGTCACCGATCGCCCGCTCCGCCCCCGAGGCGATACCGCGCATTTCCTCGACAAGGGCCGAATCGAAGGCCTCGAGACGCGGCAGGTATTGCATGGCGATGCGGCGGACATCCTCCCAGTCGGGGTCAAGGAGCCGGTCGTAGAGGGCAATGCTCCTCGCGATCCTCTCGCCGCCCTGGCGCCCGATCGCCACCCCGCGCTCGAACGGTGGTCCCGCCGCCTCGATGAGAGGAAAGGCCTCCGTCACGGCGCCCGCATGTCCCGATGGTTCGTCATGATTCGGCACCTCCTGAAGGTCGTTCCATACTATCGCGGGGACAAGGACGGTTCCATGGACATGCAGCGTCCGCGGGTAGCATTCCGGGGTTCTGCTGAACGCGAGAGACGTTGACCGCCAGGATCACCCGTCATCCCTCGAGCAACAGCATTGAGTCGAGGCGATCCCTGTCTCGTCGCCGTCTCCGAAGGACAGGCTGCCAGCAAGGCGGAGGTCCATCTGCAATTGCCGAAGGAGCGCGAGGCTGTACAGTCGCGTGACCGAAGTCATCCTCCCTTGCAAGTCGTTCAATGGAGATCATCATGTCTGAGCGGGAAATTGCCGAACTCGAACGGGAAATCTTCGATCTCACGGCAAAGCTGAACAGGTTGCGCAAGGCGGCAGAGCCGAAGCCGGTGCCGGACTACCGCTTCGCGACCCTGAGTGGTGATGTCACGCTGCTCGAACTCTTCGCAGACAGACGACACCTGCTTGCCATCCACAATATGGGCCAGGGATGCCGCTTCTGCACCCTGTGGGCGGACGGCTTCAACGGCGTTCTGGCACACCTGGAATCCGTCATGTCCGTGGTTCTGCTGTCGCGGGATCCACCCCGCCTCCAGCGAGACTTCGCCAACTCCAGGAACTGGCGCTTCCGTCTCGCTTCTCACGGCGGCGGATCCTACATCCGCGAGCAGACCGTGATGAAGGGTGGGGACAACATGCCAGGGGCGGTCCTCTACGAGCGCTCAGGCAACCGGGTGCTGCGCAGGAACAGCGTTGTTTTCGGCCCCGGTGACCTCTACTGCTCGATGTGGAACCTGCTGGCACTCGCCGGCATGGACGAAGACGACTGGACACCCCAGTTTCGATACTGGACTCCGCCTGCCAAGCTGGATGACGAGTAGGGGCACCTGCCGGAATTGCAACCCGCACGGACTCCCGGAAGACGCCTTGCGGACTCAGATGCCGATATCGCACCGCATCTCGAAGGCAGGTCCGGCGCCGGGATTGCGCCCCAGGAGATCACGGACCTGCGGGCGGTGAAGGAATTCCAGCGGGCTGCACGTCCAGAAGTTCTCGCCGTCAATCAGGGAGCAGGCTGCGCGCACCGTCCCGGAGGTCACCGTCGAGGAGGTCGATCACGAAGGTCCGTCGTCATAGGAGAATGCTCGGGCCATCCGCGATACCAGATAGTCGCCGCAGGCAATCGGATCGTGACCCGGAATCTCGCCGTCCGTGCACGATACCAAGGGATCGATCAGGGTGTCGAAATCGGGGTCGAAAGCCAGAACGATCGACAGTCTCTCGCGTCCCGACCTGTTGATCACCCGGTGCGGTGTCGAACGCAGCTTTCCGTTACTCCACCGCTCCAGCAGGTCACCCACATTGACGACAAGTGTGCCCGGAACGGGAGGTGCGGCGACCCATTCGCCTTCGTAGTCCTGCACGTGGAGGCCTCCGACCTCGTCCTGGCAGAGCACGGTCAGAACTCCGAAATCAGTGTGCGGGGATACGCCGAAGACTTCCGGTCCCAGTGTGTCGGGTTGAGGCGGATAGTAGGTCAGTGAAGCCCGGCTGAGCGGCCTGGAGGTGGTTTGAAGAAAAGCGTTGGCTGGCAGGCCAAGCCCCAGGGCGCAACCGCGCAGGACATGTCGGGCAACGTCGCTGGCGCTCACGAGATAGCGTTCCAGAAGCGGACGCAGACCCGGCATCGACACGGGCCACTGATTGACACCCTGCAAGGGCCTGCGGTGTTGTGATCGGGGGAAGTCATGACCCCACACGAAACTCTCCTTGAGGTCCGCAATGGCGTCGTCATCCATCTTTGAGGCGCCGGGTCTCAGGTAGCCCCGGTGGTCCTTGCTGATGGAGACTGCCCGCTTGCTCTCGTCGTCCTGCCGGAAGAATTCCAGTCCCATTTGATGTGCTTCTGCGATCAGCTCCGGATCGATTCCGTGGTTGCGGATATAGAGAAACCCGACATCCCGGCTCGCTTCGTGGATTTCCCTGGCAACACCGAATTCTGCGGAACCGTCGCGCAACGGACCGATGTCGATGATCGGTATGACGGAGGTGTCGATCTCCTTGTGTGCGGCGTAACCCATGTCAGGTCTCTCCTGTCGTCTCACCGGCTGCTTTCCCGGGTGAGACATAGAATCCCACCACGTCACCCGCGAGGGTCACGCCAAGCCCGTTGAGCAGGCGGTTGACGTAGTTGAAGTAGCCGCAGATCTGGTTGACTTCAAGAATTGCGCCGTCGTCAACGCCGCATTCCCGCATGGCTGCAAGATCGCTTTCGACCATCGCGCCGGGCTCGAGGGTCAGTTTCTCGGCATAGCGGAGCATGGCGAGATGAGCTGTCTCGAATGCAGTCTCCGGACGCCCGGATCTGAGCGCGGCCAGGATGGCGTCGGCGCGTTCGTCATCCGCGATGAGGTGGCGGGCGTTGGCGAAGTGGTTGGAGAGGGAGTAGTCGCAACGGTTGAGAATGCTGACCCAGGAGGCGATCACTTCCTGAAACCACATCGGCAGCTCGTTTCCATCGTTGTGCAGGACGCTCATGTAGAGCTCCCAGTGGCCCATCATGGTGTGCGGCCGCAGCGAATGGACACGCATGACATTGTCCACCCGGCCGGAGGGGCCGCGGGCTCTTTCGAGAGTGGCCTTCAATTCGGGCGAGGCCTTCGCATCCTCGATCATGGTGATCCAGGCCGTCATGGACTGTCTCCTCTCTCGCGTGGCTTTCCGGCAGGAAACCCGGAAGCCGGGGCACATGGGAACCGTGCCTGGAAATTCAGCTGGATCGTCAGATCCGTGGCCACGAGACGGCCCTTGCAGGACGCCAGCCACGTCGATGGAGGTTCAACCGACTCCATCAGTTCCGGGTTCCAGAGCGTGTCAAGCGGTCGCCCGCATCGGCGAGCATGGTGATCGTACGGCGTATGTCGTCCTCGCTGGTGCGGGGGTTGATGAGGCACATGCGCTGGACAGTTCGACTGTCCAGAACAGTTGAGGTGACGACAGCCTCACCAGTCGCCACAATCTCGTGCGGTATCGCGCGATTGATCTCGTCGAGCCTCGCATCCCCGCAAGGTCCGTTGCCGACATAGCGAAACGTGACGATGCCCAATGAGGCCGGCGAGGTCACCTCGAACCGGTCATCGCGTTCGACTTCCCTGGCCGCCACCTCTGCAAGGACAATGCCCCTGTCGATCGCCTCCCTGATGGCGTCCAGCCCCAGGCACTGAAGGCTCACCCAGAGCTTGAGGGCCCGGAATCCGCGGCTCAACTGGATGCCGTAGTCGCAGAAGTTGATTTCCTGACCGATTGTCTTTGCGTCCTGCATGTAGTCGGCGGAAGTGCGAAACGTCTCGGCCAGCAGGACCCTGTCACGAACCAGGACGGCGCCGATTTCGTACGGCTGGAACATCCACTTGTGGGGATCGAGAACCAGGGAATCGGCGCGCCCGAGGTCCGCCAGCAGTTCCCCGGACCGCCGGCCGAGCGCCGCGCTTGCACCGTAGGCACCGTCAATGTGAAACCACATCTCTTCGTCACTGCAGATGTCGGCCAGGGGAGCCAGTGGATCGACGGCACCGGTGTTGGTCGAGCCTGCATTGGCAACGACACAGAATGGCTGTTTCCCCTGGGCGCGATCACTGGCAATGGCCAGGCGAAGACGATCGGGATCGAGCCTGAAGTGGCGGTCGGCCCCGATCCGGTGCAGCTGATACGATCCGAAGCCGAGCAGGTAGAGCGCCTTGTCGACGGACGCGTGCACCTGATCGGAGCAATAGATGACAGCGTCGTCCGTTCGATCACCGAGCCTGTCGCGGCGCGCGACCGCCAGACCGGTCAGATTGGCCACCGAACCGCCGCTGACAAACAGACCCCCCGACTGTGGCGGCAGGCCGACCGTTCGGCACAACCAGTCGATCAGGGAGAGTTCGAGGGCAGCCGGTCCGGAGCTTTCGAGCCAGGTGCCGGTAAAGACGTTGAAACCGGACGCCAATACGTCGCCCAGCACGCCATAGAAGTTGCTGGGACCGGGTACGAAGGCGAAGTATCGGGGGTGGTTGCAAAGCAGGCTGTTGCCGAAAATGTCTTTCTCGACGTGTGACAGGACTTCCGCGAAGGGGCGTCCCCTGTCGGGTGGATCGGCGGAGAAGAGTTCCGCCATCTCGCCCGCGGAGCCGACATGACCGACCGTACGGTCTGAAAGCGTGGCGAGGTGTTCGACCAGCAGGTCGATGGCGGCATAGCCGTCACGCCGCATCTCTTCGAGGTCGGGCTCAAGCCGTCCTTCTCCGGACATGCGGTCTTGCTCCGGCCGATGGTTCATGGTGCTGATCCCGGACCGTCGGCATGCTCCGGTACAACAATGTCAAGCCAGCAGATCGGGTCGGCCATCGTCCTTTCCCCGAAAGGTCCGTCGTGACACATTCACAAAGCACCGACCTTCCACGCTCACCAGCCTAGGTAGCCGGTCCGTCCCCCGTCAACACTGTGATCACAGTACCGGGCGTCGGGGTGTTCCCTTCTTCCAGCGACGGTTCCACGGGAGACGTCATTATCGAACTGATTCGATGATGGAAATCCTTCCCGGTTGCTGAACGTGAGCCACAATTGAATGTGGGCGGGGTGAAGAACTCGCTTGTCCCCGTGAAATCCGGTTATCAAGTATCTGCGGGCAATGTTCGGCAACCGGGATGCGCATAGTCACATGGAACTGCAGGATGGCATTGCATCGCAAGATCGATGCCCTGATGGCGCTGCGCCCGGACCTTGCCGTGATCCCGGAAGCGGGCGCGCCGGAACGTCTGGTAGAGCGGAATCCGGCCCTGGCGGAAGCATCCCTGGTCTGGGTCGGCAGGAATCCGCACAAGGGGCTCCTGCTGGCCGGTTTCGGCACGACGCGTCTCGAGTTCAACCGACACCGCCATGACGGCAGGCTGCACTGGATGGCGCCTGTCGCTGCGCACGGGCTTCCCGGCCTGGATGGACCTCTCCACCTTCTCGGCGTCTGGGCGCAGAACGCCAGCGAAGGCAACTGGCGAAAGGACAATCCCGGATACGTTCAGCAGGCACTGCGGCGCTATCGCCGGTTCCTGCGGTCGGCTCCTTCCGTCGTTGCCGGCGATTTCAACAACCACGTCCTGTGGGACCGTCCCGGATGGCAGTCGAACCATGCCAACGAAGTCCGCAGTCTGGCGCGCCTTGGACTGGTCAGCGCCTACCATGCCTCGCGCGGTGTCGAGGCCGGCGACGAGCCTGAACCGACATTCTACTGGCGCAGCCGGACAATCGACACGCCGACCTACCACATTGACTACGTATTCATGCCGCAGGAATGGACGAAGCGGCCCTTCGACCTGGACGTTGGCCGTTACGAGGACTGGATTGGATCAGGCTTGAGCGACCACGTGCCGCTGGTGCTCGAGGTCACGCCTTCTCACGGTGTGAAAGGGCAACAGCAATGAACATGGGGCGGCGTAGCCGGACCTGTCGCCAGTCTTCATCCGCCCTGACGTGCCCGCAGCAAAACCGGGTCCTCGAACGAATGTCGAGCCTCAATCCTGTACAGGCCCCGCCACTCGTCAAGACTGTGATCACGGATTGACAGGAAAGGTCGGGACCGAGCAGATTGCCGGAGCGTGCCATGGCCCACTACTCCTTCTTTCACCTGGTGGCGACTGCTCTCGGTCTTGGTCCCCGTTCGGGGCCCGCGTTCGGCCGGGCCGTGCCCCGGGCACGATACGACGTCGCGATCGTAGGCGGCGGCGGTCATGGTCTGGCGACCGCCTACTACCTGGCCAGGGAACACGGTGTCAGCGATGTCGTGGTCATCGAGAAGGGCTGGCTGGGCGGTGGCAACACCGGGCGCAACACGACCATCGTGCGCGCCGACTACCTTTTGCCGGGCAACCTGGAGTTCTTCGGCCACGCGCTCTCGATGTGGCCGGACCTGTCGCGCGAACTCAATTTCAATGTCATGTTCAGCCCGCGCGGATACCTGGACCTTGCCCATTCGGACGGCCAGCTCGACCACTTCGTCCGCCGTGCCAACATGCTGAACCTCAAGGGGATTCAGGCTCGGGTTGTCGATCCCCAGACCCTGCGCGAACTGGAACCCGCCCTCGACGTGGGCTCCAAACCACCGGTCCCGGTGCTCGGCGGTCTGGTCCAGGACGGCGCCGGGACGGCCCGCCATGACGCCGTCGCCTGGGGATACGCCAGGGGCGCACACGGGCTCGGCGTTGACATCGTTCAGAATTGCGAGGTGACCGGACTGAGGCTTGAGCATGGACGCATCGCCGGCGTCGAGACCAGTCACGGCATGATCAAGGCCGATAAAGTTGTCGTTTCCGTCGCCGGCCATTCCAGCCGGCTTGCGGCCATGGCGGGGATCGACCTGCCGATCGAGACCTATGCCGTACAGGCCTTCGTCTCCGAACCCTTGAAACCGGTTCTCAAGCGCGTCACCAACATGAACATCGGTTTCGCCTATGCCAGCCAGACAGACAAGGGCGAAATTGTCATGGGCGGCAATCTCGAACCGCTGGCAAGTTATGCCCAGCGCGGCAGCGTCGTCAGGCTCGGCGAGACCGCTTCCAGGCTCGTGCACATCATGCCGTTCCTGAGCCGCGTGCGACTGATGCGTGCCTGGGGCGGCATTGCCGATGTCACCGCCGACGGCAGTGCGATCGTCGGTCCGACACCGGTCGGCGGCCTCTATCTCAACGCCGGCTGGGGATACTCCGGCTTCAAGGCGACACCGGCCGCCGGCTGGTGCATGGCCCATACGGTGGCGACCGGCGAAGTTCATCCACTGATTCGGCCGCTGGGTCTCGAACGGTTCACGACCGGCGCCCTGCTCGATGAAGGCGGTGCCGGTCCCTACACCTGGCTCCACTGACGCCGCGCCATGCTGATCATTTCCTGCCCGTGGTGCGGCGAACGAGACGAGAGCGAATTCAGCTACGGCGGTCCCGCGCGGCCCCTGCCGCCACTGGATGCGGACGCGGCGGCGTGGCGCCGCGCTCTCTACACCCGTGACAACCCCAAGGGGTGGCACGAAGAATTGTGGTTCCACGGCTTTGGTTGCCGGCAGTGGATCGTCGTCTCCAGACACACGGTGTCCCAGGAGATTGCCGACAGCCGGCCACCGGAGACCCCGCCGTGACCGCGGCAGGCCACAGCCGCCGCCTGGCAAAGGGCGGTATGATCGACCGCTCGCGGCCGCTTGCCTTTGCCTTCAATGGCCGGACCTTGTCCGGTTACGAGGGCGATACACTGGCTTCGGCCCTGATGGCCAATGGTGTCGACGTGGTGGCGCGCAGTCTCAAGTACCATCGGCCGCGTGGCATCATGACCGACGGCCCCGAGGAGCCCAATGCCGTCGTCACCGTCGGCGAAGGGTCATCACGCACACCCAATCTCAAGGCCACCGAGGTCATCCTCCATGACGGGCTCGTCACACGGTCACAGAACTGCTGGCCGTCCGTGAATCACGACGTGGGCGCCGTGGCGGGTCTTGCAGCCCCCCTGCTTGGCGCCGGGTTCTACTACAAGACATTCATGGCGCCCCGCGGCGCATGGCCAGGTCTCTACGAGCGGCTGATCCGCCGTGCCGCCGGTCTGGGACGGGCACCGGAAGGCCATGACCCCGATCTCTACGAGCATCGGCACTTCCATTGTGACGTCCTCATCGTCGGCGCCGGCCCGGCGGGGCTCGCCGCGGCACGTGTGCTCGCCCAGGCCGGACTGCGCCTTCTCCTGTGCGACGAGCGTTCAAGACCCGGCGGTTCCCTGACCGGCACGATGCAGCGCATCGACGGCGAGCCAGCCAGCGCATGGGCGCGACAGACTGCCGCAGACATCGCGGCTTCACCGCGTGCGTTGGTGTTGCTGGAGACGTGCGCCGTGTGGCTGGGAGATCATCAGTTGGTGGCCCTGGTCGAGCGCAGACCCGGCGAAAGCGGCGTTGCCGAGCGGCTTTGGCTCGTGCGGCCACGCCATGTCGTGCTGGCGACCGGCGCGATCGAGCGGCCTCTTTGTTTCCCCGGGAACGACCGGCCCGGCATCATGCTGGCCTCGGCCACCGCTGCCTACATACATCGCTATGGAGTCGCGCCCGGCAAGCGAGCGGTGATCCACACCAACAACGATTCCGGCTATGGCGCTCTCCAGCATCTCCGCCAGGCGGAAATCGACGTGAGGGCGATCATCGATACGCGGCCCCGCGAATTGATCGATGAGGCGGCGTTGCGCGTGGTCCGCGATGTCGACCTGCTGCCCGGCCACCGGATCGTCTCGACCGCCGGTCGTCACCGGCTCAGCCGCATCCGTGTCGGGCCTGCTGACGGTTCCCGCCAAGCACGTGTCATCGACGCCGACCTCCTGTGTGTCGCCGGTGGCTGGTCCCCGACGCGCCACTTGCTGGGTCATCGTGGCGGCACCGTGCGCCGTGACGAGTCGAAGCACGCCTCTTCGGCCGCGGCGCCTGGAGATGACGTGGCGATTACGGGCGTTGCAGCCTGGGTCACGGGCCTTGCCGCATGTCTCGCCGATGGCGCCAGAGTGGCCGGCGCGGTGCTCAAGGCGTTGGGCCGGAAAGTCCCGGCGCCCCGGATGCCGGTGCCTGACGACGAGACAGGTACGTTGTCGGGAGAACCGAACGGTCCCTCCTGCCCAACCCTCGACGCAAGGCAGCAGCGCAAAGCCTTCGTCGATCTGCAGAACGACGTCACGGCCCACGACGTGATGCGGGCGCTCGACGAGGGCTACGGCGCAATCGAGCACCTGAAACGCTACACGACGTCCGGCATGGGAACGGACCAGGGCAAACTCGGCAACGTCATGGCGATCGACATGGTTGCCGAAGCGACCGGAATGCCGGTCGAGAAGATCGGCCACACGACATTTCGTCCGCCCTACACGCCGGTGACGCTTGGCGCGCTCGTCGGCCACGCCAGGGGCGAGCGCCTGTTTCCGACCCGCGAGACGCCGTTCCACCACCGTCATCTGGCCCGCGGCGCGCTGATGGAACTCGCGGGACCCTGGCACTACCCGAAATGTTATCCGCGCGACGGCGAATCGGTGGACGCCGCGATTGAGCGCGAAGTGCGGACCGTGCGCAGCGCGGTCGGGTTCGTCGACATGTCCACCCTGGGCAAGTTCGAGGTCGTGGGGCCCGACTCCGGGATCTTTCTCGAACGTGCCTATGCCAACCGTCTCTCCACTCTTGCCGAGGGGCGCTGCCGCTATGCGCTGATGCTGCGCGAGGACGGCGTCGTGCGCGATGACGGCACAGTGGCGCGCATGGCGAAAGACCGCTGGCACGTCACCGCATCGACGGCCCATGCCGACGACGTGTGGCGTCATCTCGAGCGTCTGCGCCAGGTCGAGTGGCCCGAGCTCGATGTTCTCCTTGTCGATGTCGGTGAACAGCGGGCCGGTCTCGCCATAGCCGGACCGCGTGCGCGCGATGTTCTCGCCGCTGTCCTGCCGGACTTCGATGTCTCGCCCGAGGCGCTGCCGTTCCTGGGCTGCAGGGAAATCGGGTTCGATGGCGGTCGCGCACGCGTCTTCCGCATCAGCTATTCCGGTGAACTGGGCTTCGAGGTCTATGTCGGCGCGCGGCACGCCGACCGGTTGTGGGATGCGGTGTCAGAGGCCGGCACGCCCTTCGGTATCGCGCCCTACGGCGTCGAAGCCCTCGATGTCATGCGCATCGAAAAAGGCCATTGCGCCGGCAGCGAGTTCGACGGCCGCACGACAGCGGCCGAACTGGGTCTCGGACGCATGATCAAGCGTGACGTACCGTTCCTGGGTCATGCGCTTGCGTGTCAGCATTCCATCCGTCAGCGTCTGGTCGGCCTCGTTTCGGCGGACCGGCGCACACCCATTCCCCGCGGTGCGATTCTCGTTGCCGGGATGGCACGGTCCCGGGCCCTCGGCCACGTCACCGCAGCCGTCGTCAGTCCGACCCTCGGCCACCCCATCGCCCTGGCCATGCTGCAGGGATCAGTCAGTCCCGGCGACGGCGAACTCCGTGCCGTCTCGCCCGTCGCCGGCCTCGATGTCGCGGTCGAGATCGGCGACTTGCCATTCTACGATGCCGATGGCGCCAGGATGCGCGCATGACGACGTTGTCCGAGATCACACCGCTGTCGGTTCATCGACTCCTCGGCGCCAGGCGAAGCAACGACGTCATGGACGAGGCGAAACTGCCGTCACGGGTCAGCGAAGCCCTGCATGAGGGGTCGAGGACGGCGATGATGCTCGGCCCGGCAGAGTGGCTCGTTCTGAACCAGGAGTCGGTGGGCTCGTTGGACCCCACGATTGTTCCCGGGCAGCCGTTCTTCGTCCTTGACGAAAGCGACGCGTGGAGGTTGTTCCGGCTGCAGGGAAAGGGTGCCGGCGACATCGTCGCGCAGTTCTGCCCGATCGATATCGGTGCGGTCGAAGGAACCGCTTGCGTCACCCATCTCGCCAGGCATCCGGCCATCGTGATGCCACGATCGTCCGGCGAGGTCGCGATCCTCGTGCCGCGCAGTTACGCGGCGTCCCTCGTCGCCCTGATACGTGACGCGATCACGCGCTCTGATTCGTCGGTGTGTGGCCGATACGATGTTGGGCTGCAAGACACCGACTTCAAGACGGACCCGCCCCCGGAACGTTGCGACCGCATCCAGCGGGATTGAGGGACGTCCCGGCGAACCTGCTGTCAAGCGCCCGGATAGGAGTTGAGCGCGCGCCGCCAGGCGCGACCGGTGCCAACGCGTTCCGATCCGGCATGACCGGACGCCGACCCGCTCCGCTGGAGGAGACGTGACCATGCTGTAGATAACGACGCGCCCACCGATTGACAGTAGGGACCCTCGTAAGAGGCATGTTTGGTCCTGCCTTGGTTCGGGATCCCGGGCACGGCGTCGTCAACCTTGTCGGCCAGCGAACAGGGCATGAGCCATCATGCTGTCATGCGCCGGGCCCGGGCCGAGGGAGAATCGCGGTGCTTCGATCAGCCCGGTTTGCGCGCCCTGTGGAAGTACATCGGGGTGAAGATCCCGAGGCGCCCGGCCGCCACCAGGCTGTC
>JAPPGE010000079.1:0-15191 GCA_028821455.1 bacterium
AATTCCGAACAACGCTAGCCCCCTCCGTATTACCGCGGCTGCTGGCACGGAGTTTGCCGGGGCTTCTTCTGCAGGTACCGTCATCATCTTCCCTGCTGAAAGGGTTTTACAACCCTAGGGCCTTCTTCACCCACGCGGCGTCGCTGCATCAGGGTTTCCCCTATTGTGCAAAATTCCCCACTGCTGCCTCCCGTAGGAGTCTGGACCGTGTCTCAGTTCCAGTGTGACTGATCGTCCTCTCAGACCAGTTACGGATCGCGGCCTTGGTAGGCCATTACCCCACCAACAAGCTAATCCGACGCGGGCCCCTCCCGGTACGGCCGAAGCCTTTCCCCCGAAGGGCGTATGCGGTATTAGCTACAGTTTCCCGTAGTTATTCCCCACACCAGGGCAGGTTCCCACGCGTTACTCACCCGTCCGCCACTAAGGATGCCCCCGAAGGGGCGCCTTCGTTCGACTTGCATGTGTTAGGCACGCCGCCAGCGTTCGTTCTGAGCCAGGATCAAACTCTCAAGTTTGCTTTGAAGCTTGAGACTTCTCTGGCACGAACATGTTACGTGTTCGGTCACGCTCAAAGGATCTCTTGGGATCCATTGACTGTACTTGGCCGGGACCCCTACTCAAAGGAATCCCGGTCCGAGAGTATGCGTGGCCTGACGTGCCATGCACGTGCAGTGCGTGACGCACCGCCGCCCACGCATCTCTTCCATCTCTTCACGTGTCAAACAACCCCTGCCCGGTCACCGACTCCGGCGACCAGAGGGAACGGCGGTTATAGACAGTTCGGGTGTTGCCTGTCAAACACCTTTTTGACGTTGTCCCCGATGGGTTTGACAAACCCGGACCCGTTCATCAGGTTTGCCGCCACGGATCATTCCACGCCGCGATGCCGGGGCTATGTCCAGGCCAAGAAGTTCAACGTTCATGGTACCCCGCTTGACGATCAGGATCTCTCTCCTGGTCCTCGCATCGTCGTTGCTTGCATGGGCCTCCAGTGAAACCGCCGATACGGTGCACTTCCGCGTGACCGCCGGAGATACGCTCGTCGAACTCCTCAACGAGGCCGACAGCGACGCCCGGGATGCTGCACACGCCATCGATGCGTTGAAGCAGGTCTTTGATCCAAGAACCCTGCAGATCGGTGATACCGTCACCGTGGGATCACGCCCGGGCGGCGACAGCGGCAGCGAACTCGTCGAGATCATTCTCACTCTCGATGACGGGTTCCATGTCGTCACGAGCCGCCTCGAGGATGGCAGCTACCGCGCCACCCGGGTAGATGGTCCGCTCGACGAGACACTGACCGTGCCGGTACCTGAACTGCCGCCACGCATTACGGCGAGTGGTCTCTTCAGCCGGCACTTTGACGTGCGCAGGGGCGACACGCTCATGCGCCTTGCGGTGCGTGCCGGAGCTTCGCGGAGCGATGCTGACGCCGCGATCAGGGCGATCGGTCGACTGGTCGACCCGCGGTCCCTGCAGATCGGCCAGAAACTGCAGTTCGTCTTCTCCGACGGCGAAGCCGGTCCGTTGCTCGAGGTTCTCGGCATTGCCGTGGAGGAGCACCGTCATGCCATTGCCCTGCGCAAGGCTGACGACTCATGGGTCGCCAGACATGACGACAGGCCGTTTGTCGCCGAAGAGGTTTCGCCGGACATCTCCCGCGCCGACCTCTCCGCGGCGCTGCAGGGTCTGGAATCAGGCTCCCTGCGTCGCGTGGCGCTCAACGTCACGTCGGGGGACACGCTCACGAGCCTCCTGGTCAGCGGCGGAACAACGATCAACGAAGCCATCGAGTCGGCGCGTGCCATCGGCAACCACTATGATCCCAGACGCCTGCGAATCGGCCAGCGTCTGCATCTCGCGTTCGTTCCCGGACCGGCCGGACCAAGTCTCCAGGTCCTTGGCATCGCCATCCTCGACGCGGACGAGGAGGGACTCATCCTTGCCCGGCGGAATCCGGACGGAGGCGGCTTCACCGGTCAGAGGGCGTTCAGCGTCGAAACGGTGCTCAACGTCATCCGGGAGGTGATTCCGCCCGAATCGGAAGAACCCGCAGTGGCGATGATCGAGGTGACGGAAGACGCCACAAGCAGCAACATCGTGATCAAACCCGGTGACACGCTGATGTCCGTGCTGCTGGATGCGGGCTCCCGGCGCGAAGAGGCGGACCGGGCGATCAGGGCGCTGACCCGTCATTTCAATCCACGACGTCTGCAACCCGGGCAGGAAGTGCGCGTCATCCTTGATTCCGAGGGCGATGAAGCGCGGCTTGTGACGGTATCCGTCTCTCTTGGTGACGATCGCTACGCGCAAGCCAGCCTTTCCGGAGCCGGATACGTTTCCGAAATCACCGCGACTCCCTATCGGCCTGCCTTTGCTCCCGTCGCCGACGCCGACGAGGCCGTCGTGGCCGACAGTCCGGTTGACGAGGCGAGCGAGACCCTGCCTGTCGACAGCCCGAAGCGCTTCGGGCGCGGCATCATCGTCGACCGGGAGACGACAGAAGACGTCCAGGTGGCGGAAAGACCCGATGACGCGGTCATCGACGATGCTGCACCGGTCGAGGCGCTGCCGCAGACTGAGACCGCAGCCCTGGAAACGCCTTCCCTCACTCACAAGGCCTTCGTGGTCGAAGTGGGCGAGATTCTCATGACGGAACTCCTGGAGATCGAAACCGACACGCGCCAGGCTCATGCGGCAACGCTCGCGCTCGGCGAGGTGTTCAACCTGCGTCGCATCCGTGCCGGACAGCACGTCGATGCCGTCTTCGATGCTGATGGTCTTCTGGAACTCGCCATGACGCCGGTGCCAGGAGAACGTATCGTCGTCCGGCGCGGTGACGACGGCGCCTACACTGCCGAACGCACGGAACTGCCCCTTGAACTCCAGTATGTGGCGGTCGAGGGAAGGATCGTCAGCAGCCTCTACCAGGCCGCGGTCGATCAGGGCGTACCGCTGGATGTCCTCCATCGCATGATCCTTTCCTACAGTTTCGACGTCGATTTCCAGCGTGAAATCCAGCGTGGCGACAGTTTCTCCATTCTCTATGAACGCTACGTTGACGAGGCCGGAGAGGTCGTGCGTCACGGCCTGCCGCTGTTCATGTCGCTCAACGTTTCCGGAGCGACCCTGCCCGTCTACCGGTTCACCCCGCAAAGCGGCTTTGCGGACTACTTCAACGATGTCGGAGAGAGTGTGCGCAAGGCGCTCCTGCGTACTCCTGTCGACGGCGCCCGCATCACGTCAGGCTTCGGCCAGCGCACGCTGTTCGGCTACACCGCGATGCACAAGGGCGTCGACTTCGGTGTTCCGACAGGAACTCCCGTGATGGCAGCGGGCAATGGCGTCATCGAAGCTATCGGCTACAACGGCGGATACGGCAACTACATCCGTATCCGCCACAACAGCACCTACAAGACGGCCTACGCCCACATGAGTCGATTCGCCCAGGGCCTCGCCGCCGGCAGCCGCGTCAGACAGGGTCAGACAATCGGTTTTGTCGGCAGTACCGGGCGATCCACGGGACCCCACCTTCACTACGAGGTTCTGGTCAACAACGTGCAGATCAATCCCCTCGATCTCCGTCTGCCAGCCGGTGAAATCCTCGCCGGCGACGAACTCGAGAGATTCTATTCGCAGCGGGACCAGCTCGACGAGCTCTTCAGCCGGCATCTCGTTCGACAGGTCTCCTGGCAGTGAGCTGCTCCGGACCAGGAAGAGGTGGTGCACCGGTCTCCGGCCCCGACCTTGCGCCTGGCAGGAACATTCGGCGGGCACTCGCGCACCTCCGTCGTTCCACGACCTGAAGCCACAGGCCGGATGTTGCCCGAGGACGGCAGCAGGAATGATGCCTGACATCGAGGGCGGGACGGTTCCGGAACCAGGGTGGCCAAGTCAGGTCAGGGCCGCGGAATGAGTTCAAGTGTGGAAAGTGGTTCCCCGGTCAGACCATCAATGGTCAAGATGGCCTGGGAGCCGGAAGCAAGTTCGAGGAGCAGTGACAGCCGATCGTCATCCGATGTGATGGACACCACCCGGGACCCTGCCGGCAAGGCGACCGCGCCGTCCCTGTGGTCACTGACCGCCGTGGAATCGCCGACCCGGTCGAGAACGCCGGCAACGAGGATCCCTGTCAGCACGACGATGAGAACACCAAGTCCGATGACGACGGCTTTGATCATTGCCTGGGAGCGTTCCATTCTGGTTCCCGACAGGACTTCAGGGTTCAGGGGAGTGTCATGACGGGAATGCGCGAACATACCGTCACTGCCGAGGAGGCGGGAAACAGGATTGACAGGGTCCTCGCCCACGTCTTTGCGGACCTGTCGCGAACCCGCATCAAGGCCCTCATCCAGAAAGGGTGCCTCACAAGCGGCGGGCGGACGGTAACGGAGACATCCCTGAGGGTCAAACCGGGCGAGCATCTTGTTCTTGCGGTGCCGCGGCCAGCCGACTCAGCCCTGGTGGGCGAGGATATTCCGCTGGTCATCGTCCACGAGGACGAACACCTGCTCGTCATCGACAAGCCGGCCGGGCTCGTGGTCCATCCTGGCGCCGGCCATGCCCGTGGAACGCTCGTCCATGCGTTGCTCGCCCACTGTGGGGACTCCCTTTCCGGCATCGGCGGCCAGGCACGCCCCGGCATCGTTCACCGCCTCGACAAGGATACCAGCGGACTGATGATCGTTGCCAAGACCGACGAGGCCCACGTCAGGCTCTCGGCTGCACTCTCCGCCCGCCGCATCGCCAGGGAGTACGTCGCCCTTGTCAGGGGGCGCATGCTTCCTCCAGCCGGAGACATCACCGGTGCCATCGGGCGTGACCCCCGCCACCGCAAGCGCATGGCAGTCGTCCGGACAGGTGGCAAACCGGCACTGACCCGCTACAGGACACAGCGCAGCTGGGGCCATAAAGCGACACTTCTCCAGTGCTCCCTCGCCACCGGAAGAACCCATCAGATTCGCGTTCACATGTCCTCGAAAGGCCACCCTGTACTGGGTGATTCCCTCTATGGCGGCGCGTCCGACCGCATGGCGCGGCAGGCTCTCCATGCGGCAAGCCTGGGATTCCATCATCCGGCGACAGACGACTACCACGACTACCGCTCCGAACTTCCCCCGGACATTCGCACCTTCATCGCCCACCTCGACAGCCCCGAGGCAACCCGAGCGTAGTCGACCTGTTCCGCTCAGGGCATTGGCAGTTTCCGGGCGAGATGCGCTTCGTTGCGTGATGGCCCGAGAGGGGCGCTTCGGGGGATTGCACCGCCACACCCCTCTTCGAACTCGGGCCACGCAGGGAGTGTTCCAGAGACGGCCGGCAGGATTGGGGCGACGAAACCCGGTTCGGCAGCGAAAGCGATGAGTCGGACGCAGGGCTGCAGTGCAGCCGCCGCATAGAGGGGGACCTTTACAGTCGTGGTAGAATGATCGTGCTTTCGGGAACAGGATCTCATGGCGCGTGCAAATCTTCCGGCGTTGACTCCGGAAAGCAGCCTTTCCGGCTATCTGAGGGAAATCAGGAAGTTCCCGATGCTGGAGGCCGACCAGGAGTTCGAGTTGGCCAAGCGGTGGCGCGATGCCGGCGATGTCGATGCGGCCCACCAACTCGTCACCAGTCATCTGCGCCTTGTCGCCAAGATCGCCATGGGTTACCGGGGCTACGGCCTTCCCCTGGCTGAGCTCATTTCCGAAGGCAATGTCGGCCTCATGCAGGCGGTCAAGCGGTTCGACCCCGACAGGGGCTTCCGTCTTGCCACCTACGCCATGTGGTGGATCCGCGCCGCCATCCAGGAGTACATCCTTCACTCCTGGTCCCTGGTCAAGATCGGCACGACCGCGGCGCAGAAGAAGCTGTTTTTCAACCTGCGGAAACTCAAGCGGCAGCTTCAGGCGATCGATGATGGCGATCTGCCCCCTGAGACGGTGCAGGAGATCGCATCGCGTCTCGATGTGACGGAGCAGGACGTCATCAGCATGAACCGGCGCCTCTCCAGTCCGGACCACTCGCTGAACGCTCCGCTGCAACCAGGCGGTGACGGCGAATGGATGGATTTTCTGGTCGATGACCAGAAGAACCAGGAAGAGACCCTGGGGGAGTCCGAGGAACTGGAAACGCGCCGTGAACTCCTCGCTGACGCCATGGAGATCCTGAACGCCCGCGAACGCCACATCTTCGTTGAACGCCGCCTGTCGGAAGACCCCAAGACCCTGGAAGATCTCTCTCGGGAGTATGGCATCAGCCGGGAACGGGTTCGCCAGATCGAGGCCCGGGCCTTCGAGAAGATCCAGAAGGCAGTGCACAAGGCAGCGTCAGAACGACTGCGTATCGCCGGCGCCTGAATACGTCAATCGGCGAAGGGGTCGGTGACGAGGATCGTGTCGTCCCGTTTCGGTCCGGTTGACAGCAGGGCCACGGGGGCCTCGATCAATTCCTCGATGCGGCGGACATACTTGACGCAGGTCGCCGGCAACTCCCCCCAGGAACGGGCGCCTCGGGTGTTCTCCCGCCACCCGTCAAAGGTCTCGTAGCACGCTTCCACGTCGGCCTGCCGGGTCGCGGTGGCGGGTAGGTGATCAAGATCACCGCCTTGCCATCGATATCCCGTGCAGACCTTGAGTTCGTCCATGCCGTCCAGCACATCGAGCTTGGTCAATGCAATGCCCTGCATGCCTCCGACCTTGATGGCCTGGCGGACCATGACCGCGTCGAACCAGCCGCAACGCCGTGGCCGTCCCGTCACCGTACCGAACTCCCGGCCCCGCTCCCGGAGTGTCCTGCCGACGTCATTCATCTGCTCCGTGGGAAAGGGTCCGGCGCCCACCCTGGTTGTGTAGGCCTTGGTAATGCCCAGGACATAGTGAAGGGCATGGGGCCCGATCCCCGAACCCGTTGCCGCCGCCGCAGCCAGCGTGTTCGACGACGTGACGTAGGGAAAGGTCCCGTGATCGACATCGAGAAAATGACCTTGCGCTCCCTCGAACAGAATGCGTCTGCCGCTGCGGCGAAGGCGTTCGAGCTCCTGCCAGACCGGTCGGGCGAATTCCAGCAGGCGCCCGGCGACCTGCCGCAGGTCCGCGAGCAGCGCCTCCCGGTCGACCACGTCGAGTCCCAGTGACCGGCGCAGCACGTCGTGATGATCGACGAGCAGGGAAAGCCGCGTCTGGAGCGTTCCGTCATCGCCAAGATCACACACGCGCAGGCCCCGACGCGCCGCCCTGTCCTCGTAGGCCGGACCGATGCCCCGCCCGGTCGTGCCGATGGCCGCACCGCGCTGCGCCGCCTCCCGGGCGCGATCGAGCTCGCCGTGAAACGGCAGGATGAGATGGGCGCTCTCCGAGATCAGCAGATTGTCGGGCGTGACCGTCACACCCTGTTCGCTGATCTTCCCGATCTCTTGGAAGAGGGCCCACGGATCGATCACCACGCCATTGCCGACAACTGACAGCTTGTCCGGCCGCACCACGCCCGACGGCAGCAGCGACAGCCTGAAGACCTGGTTGCCCACCTCAAGTGTGTGGCCGGCATTGTGTCCGCCCTGGAAGCGCACAACGACGTCGGCGCGCTCGCAAAGCCAGTCGACGATCTTTCCCTTGCCCTCGTCTCCCCACTGGGAGCCGACAACCACGACGTTCGCCATTGATCGGGATCCTTGTGCTGAGTCACGTCCGCGTGGTCAGGCCCCGGACAGAGATGCCGGGACTCTGCCTCAGCATGCGGGCGCGAGGACGCTCACTCTTCAGTCCGGGACCGTGCAAGGTCCTCAGGTCTGATCTGGAAACCGGTGTAGATCGTGTGGGCGGCGACATCGGTCATGCGGGCGTAGCCAAACTCCTGGTCGATCGTCTGGCTGTAGACGATCTCCTCCGAGCCCGAGGGAATGCGCACGGCCGAGTCGACCACCTGCTTGGAGATGATCCTGCCCTCCCGGTCCTCGAGCGCCACGAACAACGGGAAGGAAACATCCTGCGGCGCATCGCGCGGAGTCGTGGTCACCATAATCTCGAGATGGGCGGTGAATCGGGTGCGGTGGCTCTCCGGCAGGAACGTGCATGACCATCTGAGTCCGCCAATACTCGCGACGTGGCTGGCCGGGTCATCCTGATCGGTGTGGGCAACCACACGCGATGCCTCGGCCACCAGCAGCAAGTCGGGACAGGTGGCCTCGACCGGAACGAACTCTTCACCAGCGCAGGCATGAAGGAGGATGGGCAGCACGGTCAGACACAGCCAGGCGGCACCACCCCGACGAACCCAGGTGACGGACTGCCGGCCGGCTGCCAGCAGGGGCAGTCGATGTCGCATGGACCCGGTCGTCCCCCGGGATTGTCGCGAACTGACGGGACTAGAGGGAACTGTGGGTTCCGTCACAGTAGGGCCGGTTGCCGGTCCGCTTGCAGGCGCAGAGCCAGGCAGCACCCGCCTTGTCGGGAGTGAAGATGACGGGCATGAAACCGGTTCCCTTGTGGGAGCCGTCACAAAACGGCTGCCGGGCACTGCGCCCGCAACTGCACCAGAACTGCTTTTCTCCCGCCTTGAGTTCCACCTTGAAAGGAGACTTCGCGGCCATGACGGCACCGTCACTCATCCCTTGTCCTTCTCTCACACGGCAAGTTATGGTTGGAGGTTCCAGAATAGAACCCGGCGCGGACGCAAACAAGCGGAACGAAAAGACCATGGAGATTCTCCTTGCCAGTCCCAGGGGTTGCTGTGCCGGTGTCGACCGGGCAATCGAGATCGTCGAGCGGGCGCTCGAACTCCACGGGGCTCCGGTCTACGTCCGGCACGAAATCGTCCACAACCGGCACGTGGTGGCGTCTCTCGAAGCGAAGGGCGTTGTCTTCGTCGAGGAACTCGACGAGATCGAGCGAACCGACCGGCCTGTCGTGTTCTCGGCGCACGGTGTGCCGAAGGCGGTGCCGGCGGAAGCCCGCCAGCGGAACCTCGTCTATTTCGATGCCACATGCCCGCTCGTTTCCAAGGTTCACATCGAGGCGCAGAAACATCACCGCAAGGGCCGGCTGATGATTCTCATTGGCCACGAGGGTCACCCGGAGGTGGTGGGCACCATGGGACAACTGCCGGAAGGCAGCATCATTCTCGTGCAGAATCAGGAGGACGCCGAAACCGTGGACCCCGGCGATGACCGGGAGCTCGCCTACATCACCCAGACCACACTCTCGGTGGATGACACACGGGACATCGTTGACATTCTGACGAGACGCTTTCCCGGCATCCACGGGCCACATCGCCAGGATATCTGCTATGCCACCACCAACCGGCAGGCAGCCGTCCGGGCCATCGCTCCCGACTGCGATCTGGTGCTGGTGGTGGGATCCGCTACATCATCGAATTCCTCCAGGCTCGTCGAGGTGGCGCTCAAGGCGGGGGCAGGAGGTGCCTGTCTCATCGAGAATGCCAGCCATCTGGAGAGTTTCGATCTCAAAGGCGTATCGACACTTGGCCTCACGGCTGGTGCATCAGCGCCCGAAACCCTCGTTCAGGACGTGCTCGGGTACCTGCGCGACAACCATGATGTGACAATCAGGGAGGTTCGGGTCTCCGAGGAGAACGTTCACTTCAGACTGCCCCGCGCCCTGGCCCACTGAACGGGCGGTTCAATGGCCGTCTACACCGATGTTGCGATCGAGGAGCTCGCAGCCTTCCTTGCCGACTACGAGGTGGGCAGTATCCTTGCCATGAAGGGCATCGCGGAAGGCGTCGAGAACAGCAACTACCTCGTCATGACCGACACCGGATCCTACATCCTCACCCTTTACGAGAAACGGGTGAAAGAGGACGATCTGCCCTTCTTTCTCGGTCTCATGGAACACCTCGCCGCCCGGGGTGTGCCGTGCCCCACCCCGATCAGGGACCGCAAGGGGAAGGCACTCCAGCGCCTCAAGGGCAAGGCAGCTGCCCTGATCAGTTTCCTCGAAGGGGTGTCGCCAGGCGTCATCGAGGCCCGCCATTGCAGCGCCGTGGGGAACGCGCTGGCAGAGATGCATCTCACGGGAGCCGACTTTGCCATGCATCGCCCCAATGCCCTGGGGCTATCGTCGTGGAGCACCCTGGCGGGCCAGTGCCGCGAGCGTGCCGACGAGGTGGAATCGGGCCTTGCAGACGAGATCTCCAGGGAACTCGACATACTTCATGAATGCTGGCCCCGGGACCTGCCACGCGGCGTCATTCACGCTGACCTCTTCAGTGACAACGTGTTCTTCCGCGGACCGCGACTGACGGGTCTGATCGACTTCTACTTCGCCTGCAACGATCTCCTCGCCTACGATATTGCGGTGTGCCTCAACGCATGGTGCTTCACCAGCGAGGGCCGGTTCGACGTCATCAGGGGGCGTGCCCTGATCGACGCCTACACCTCCCGCCGACCCCTCGATGATGCAGAAAGAGCGGCTCTCTCCCTGCTGGCGCGGGGCGCCGCGCTTCGCTTCCTGCTGACCCGTCTCTATGACTGGCTCAACCCCGTGGGAGGGGCCATCGTGACGCCGAAGGACCCCGGAGAGTTCCTCAGGGTCATGCGCTATCACCGCGACCACCCGTCGCTGGAACCGTGACCGTGCCGCCGGACCGCATCGTGATTCACACCGATGGAGCCTGTTCGGGCAATCCCGGGCCGGGTGGCTGGGGGGCGCTGCTCGAGTGGCAGGAACACAGGAAGGAAATCTGCGGCGGGGAGAGCTGGACCACCTCCAACCGCATGGAACTGACCGCGGCCATCCGTGCCCTGGAGGCGCTCCGCCAACCCTCCCGGGTCACGCTCTTCACCGACAGCACGTACCTGCGCCAGGGAATCACCTCGTGGATCCACCGCTGGAAGGTCAACGGCTGGACCACCGCCGGCCGCCAGCCGGTCAAGAATGCCGATCTGTGGCGCGAGCTCGATTCTCTGATCACCCGTCACGATATCGACTGGCGATGGGTCAAGGGGCATGCAGGCAACCCTGGCAACGAATGCGCTGACCGGTTGGCGCGCAAGGGAATGCGGCAACGTGCCAGCGGAGGGCATGGCACGCCGTGACGTCTCTCCAGGAACAACTCGAAACTCCGTCGGGCAAGGGGTCTGCAGACGAGAACTTTCCTGTTGCGTCACGGCTCATTGCCCGCCCCTTGCGCCGCCATGTGCATCTCTTCTACGCGTTCGCCCGGGCAGCCGACGACATTGCCGACAACCCGGAACTCGAGGCGGAGGACAAGATCGCCCGCCTCGACCTCTTCGCCGAGTCCCTCGTCAACCCTCGCGCTGCCTCCGGGGCTCCCTCTTCAGCACTCGCCCTCGCCCGCAGTCTCAGTGAGACCGGCGTGCCGGCGCGCCACCCGCTCGATCTTCTGGACGCCTTTCGCCAGGACGCAACGACGCTGCGCTACGAAACCTGGGACGACCTCCTGGACTACTGCAACCGTTCGGCTGCCCCCGTGGGGCGGTACCTCATCGACCTTCATGGTGAAGCTGCCTCGGCCTACGAGGCTTCGGACAATCTCTGCAACGCCCTCCAGGTGCTCAATCACCTGCAGGACTGCAAGGCGGACCGTGCTCGCCTCGACAGGGTCTACCTTCCTCTCACCTGGTTTCGCGAGGCCGGTACTGGCGTCGAGGCACTTGACGGCACCCGATCGACCGCTGCCATGCGCCACGTTCTCGACCGCTGCCTTGCCGCCACCGGAGGCCTGCTCGAACGGGCGGCACCGTTGCCCGACCGGATTCGTGGACTGCGCTTTTCCATGGAATGCGCGGTGATCGTCTCGATTGCCGGGAGACTCAGGTCGGAACTCGAGCGCCGTGATCCCCTGGCTGAACGGGTCGTTCTCTCGCGCAGCCAGTACGCCGGATCCTTCGCACGCCAGCTTCCCTCCCTCCTGAGACGAGGCCTCACCAGACGGCGCTGACCCGTATCGTCTTGACGAGGGTCGGATGCCTACAGCGTGCCTCTGAAGGCGCCGCCGTCGAGCACCAGATTCTGGCCGGTGATGAAGCCGGCCTGCGCGCTGCACAGGAACACGCAGGCCGCCCCGAATTCATCGGGATCACCAAAGCGTCCGGCCGGATTGTCACGGGCTTCACGCGCCATGGCCTCTTCCAGACTCTCTCCCGATGCCGCGCGCCCGGTCATGGTCTGGCGCAACCTGTCGGTCGCAAAGGGGCCCGGGAGCAGACCGTTGATGGTGACGTTGCGGGCCACGGTCTGGCGGGCAAGACCGGCACAGAAGCCGGTCAGTCCGGCACGCGCGCCATTGGAGAGGCCGAGTGTCTCAATGGGCGACTTCACCGCCGCCGACGTGATGTTGACGATGCGCCCGAATCCCCGCTCCATCATGCCGTCCACCGTCGCCTTGATCAGCATGATTGCGGTCAGCATGTTGGCATCGAGCGCCCGGATCCAGTCATCCTTCGCCCACTCGCGAAAATCGCCAGGCGGCGGCCCACCGGCGTTGTTGACGAGGATATCGGGAGCATCCCAGGCATGGGCCAGTGCTTCCTGGACGTCGCCGCGCGTGACATCACCGGGCACTTCCCTCACCTCGACCGCCGGAAAGGCCTTCCTGACCGCCGCCGCCGTCTCGGTCACCGTCTCGACTGTCCGGCCATTGATCAGCACGTCACAGCCTTCAGCTGCCAACGCCTCGGCGCAGGCCCGTCCCAGGCCCTTGCTCGATGCACACACGATGGCCTTGCGGCCTGCCAGTCCTGTCTTCATCGTCATGTCTCCCGATCGGGTGAAGATTTCACAAATGCAGCCTCGAGGGCACGCCTTGCCCGGGGCACGGTGATCGGCCTCTTCTCGACAAGCGACAGCAGGTCGAGGGTCGCGACGATGGTGCCGATGGCGTCGAAGGACCGTTCCATGCGCAAGACGAGATATGAAATGACTCCGTCACTGACCTTGATCTGGCGATCGCGGAACTGCTTTGCCAGCACGGCGGCGATCAGGTTGTCCTCCGGACGGCCGATCGCCACAGCCGGCAACGCCGCCAGCCGCGAACGCAGATCGGGCAGCGAGACGTGCCAGCGGGCAGGCGGTGCCGTATCCGTGATGAGCAGGTAACCACCCTCCTCTCTCGCGAGATTGATGACATGCAGCAGAGAGGACTCGCTGACACCGTCCACCCGGTCTTCCAGAACCAGGTTGCCGCCTTGCCAGGAGTCGAAGAAATCGGGACCAATCTCGGCAGCGTTCACCACGCGGGCACCGCTCCTCTGGCGCCAGATGTCCGCCAGGTGCGTCTTGCCCGACCCCTCCGGGCCCCAGATGGCGAGACCCCGGCCGTCCCAGTCCGGCCACCGATCGATCCAGGCCCTGGCATCAGCGTTGCTGTCGGCGACGAGGAACTCCGACTCGTCGAAGGCCGGCTGGTCATCGTATTCGAAGACGTACTGGTTCACTGCGTCCTGATCGTGAGCAAGCCCGTCTGACCTCCGACATCAAGACCGGCACGACGCATGCGGAAGAGGAGGTCCTCGCGGGTTCCCGTGTACAGCAGCCTGGCGCGTACCCTCGTGGTCGAGACGAGAAGCGGCACGACCGCCTGCAGGGCCGGAGAGCTTTCGAGGCGATCACGGACGTCGATCCACTCCGCGAGGCTTGTCACTGGAATATCGGCAAAGACGGAGACGGTCGGCCCAGCTGGCGCCAGCGCCATTGCTGCCCAGTGCTCGTCGACACCGGTACGGCTCGCCTCGACCGCGCGCCCGAGAGCGTCCATCGGCCACGCCTGCGGCACGTTGCGCGCCAGAAGGACAGGGCTCGCTCCGCCCGCGTCAAGCCAGGTTAGACGTGGACGAAGGGTGTCCTCGTTCTGGCGTGCATGAGCGATGAGGACGCCGTCGGCGCGATGGCGCGACACCAGCGGTGCCAGCTCATCCCGGTTCTGTGAGAGTGCATCGGAGGCATCGACAAGACTGATATCCCGAAGATCTCCGCCGGGCACGATGAGTTCGACAGCGCTGTTTCCCCCGTTGGATCGCTGCCAGGCCGAAAGCCAGACGTTCGAATCCTCCCAAAGGACAAGTTGCGGACCGGTCTGCAGGACCGGCAGCACCACGAGAACCGGTCCTGGCGTATCCAGGCGGCTGACACCGGCCTCGTCAAGAATCTCCAGTACCGCCTCCGCCTGGAAACGGACGCTGATGACCGCCTGGTAGCGTCCGTCCGACATTTTTTCGTCATCGAATTCGAGACCCTGCACGAGAGTGTCGAGCGTGGCGACCTCCTGATCGAGGACTGCTCCTGGGTCGCCACGCACGAGGCGCTTCGCGAGGTCACGCCATGCGATGTGCAGCGCCGAGTGGAGGGCCTTGATGCGGGCCTGAGGGGTGTCTTCGGCCGTTTCGTCGACGGCGACACCTGAGATCGTGAAGACCTCCGCGTCAGCCGCGGGCAGCGGAGCGGCAACGAGCACGACACATGTGACAAGGCCAAGCCTCCACATCTTCAAAGGCATGGTCTGCCGGCCCCTCGTTGCAATGATGCGATCATGACGTAATGTGCGCCCATCCTACCAGCGCCGGGGGTGGGGTGCGAGACCGGGATAGCGGCCTCGCCGGTGCCGGATGCCGCGCACTGCCCGGCGAGGCCAAGTGCGAGGGAATGACCGCAATGGCAGGTCTCACTTACGGGGATGCAGGCGTCAATCTCGATGCCGGACGCCGGATTGTCGATGCTGCGACCCCTCTCGCCGCTTCCACGAAGCGCCCCGGCGCCGATGCCAGGCTCGGCGGTTTCGGCGGTCTCTTCGATCTTCGGGCGGCAGGTTACCGCGACCCGGTCCTGGTCTCGGCCACGGACGGGGCCGGCACCAAGGTGCGCCTTGCGGTACAGACGGGCATTCACGACACCATCGGCATCGACCTTGTCGCCATGTGCGTCAACGACGTTCTGGCCCAGGGCGCAGAACCGCTGTTCTTTCTCGATTACCTCGCCATGGGCGAACTCGATGCCGGGACCGGCGCCGACGTCATTGCCGGCATCGCCGCTGGTTGCCGGACGGCGGGATGCGCCCTCGTCGGAGGGGAAACTGCCGAAATGCCCGGTATCTACGCTGCCGGGGACTACGATCTCGCCGGATTCTGTGTCGGGGGGGGGGGGCCCCCGCGCCGGGGGGGCGGGGGGGAAGCGGGGGGGGGGCGGCCCCCAAAAGGCCCGGGCCCCCCCCGCGCCAACCCCCCCCCCGCAAAC
>JAPPGE010000079.1:15201-92289 GCA_028821455.1 bacterium
TGGCCGGCGGGGGGGTGGCGCCCTGGTGGGTGGTAAAACTCCCTAAAGCCCGGTTATCTCCGGGGCGGGGTACTACTATCGCGCGGTTTTGTGTGGGGGCGCCGCGCACCGGGGCGCCCTGCTCCCGGTGGATACCATGGAGTCCGGCGACACCCTTCTGGCGCTCGCCTCCGACGGCATCCACGCCAACGGGTACTCGCTGGTCCGCCGCATTCTTGACGAGCGTGCGGTCCCGCTCGAGGCGAGAGCCCCCTTTGACGCTGACCAGCGCATGGCCGACGTGCTGATGCGGCCCACCCGCATCTACGTCAGGAGCGTCCTTGCAGCCATCTCCACAGGCCACGTGAAGGGCGTTGCCCACATCACCGGTGGCGGCCTCATCGAGAACATTCCCCGGATTCTCCCCGACGGCCTTGCCGCGCGCCTTCAGGTCGGCAGCTGGCCGGTGGATCCGGTGTTTTCCTGGCTGGCCCGGGACACCGTCGAGACCGGCGAAATGCTGCGCACGTTCAACTGCGGCATCGGCATGGTGCTGGTGGTGGCAGGCGAACACAGCGAGCATGTCGAACGCACGCTGGAAAGCCATGGCGAGACCGTGTCGGTTGTCGGCGCTCTCGAATCGGCTGATGGCAAACCGCGTGTCCTCCTCGAAGTTCCCGACAACTGGCTGGCATGACGAAGCTGGCCGTCTTCATCTCGGGGCGCGGCTCGAATCTGCAGGCACTGATCGAGGCCCGGGCCAGGGGTGAGCTTGCCGGAGAAATCGGTGTCGTCGTGTCCAGCCGGACCGGAGCTCCGGGCCTCGAGAAGGCTGAGGAGGCCGGCCTTCCGCACTGCGTCGTCGATCCGGCCGGCTACGCGAGCAGGGAAGCCTTCGACACCGAACTCGATCACGTGGCGAACCAGGCAGGGTGCGGCCTGATCTGCCTTGCCGGATTCATGCGGATTCTGACACCCGCATTTGCGGAGGCGTGGCGCAACCGTCTCGTCAACATTCACCCTGCCCTGCTCCCCGCCTTTCCGGGAACCTCCTGTCATCGCCGTGTCCTGGAGAGCGGCGTCACGATCACCGGCTGCACGGTGCACTTTGTGCGCCCGGCACTCGACGCCGGCCCCATCATCGCCCAGGCCGCCGTCCCGGTCCTTCCCGGAGACGACGAAAAGAGTCTCGCGGACCGCGTTCTTGTTGCAGAACACAGGATCTATCCCATGGCCCTCAATCTCGTGCTGGAGGGCCGTGTCAGGGTGATCGGAGAGCGCGTTGTTGTCGATGCTCCGGTCCGGGCAGACGACATGCTGGTCAACCCGGCGCCGTGAGGCGGCATTTAGCCGATGATGTCCCGCGCCGAAAAGAAGAAGGCAATCTCGGTTGCCGCGTTGTCCGGCGAATCGGATCCATGAACCGAATTGGCCTCCAGGGATTCGGCGAACACCTTGCGGATGGTCCCGGCGGCGGCCTGAGCGGGATTGGTGGCCCCCATGATCTCGCGGTTGCGGGCGACGGCATCGTGGCCTTCAAGAACCTGCACCACCACCGGGCCGGACGTCATGAATGTGACAAGGGATTCAAAGAAAGGGCGTTCCTCGTGCACGGCGTAGAAGGCCCTGGCCTCATCAACGGTGAGCCGGGTGCGTTTCTGGGCGACGATCCGCAGTCCGGCCTCTTCGAGCATGGCATTGATCCTGCCGGTGAGGTTGCGACGCGTGGCGTCGGGCTTGATGATCGAGAGTGTTCGCTCCGTCATGAATGAGTTCCTGGATACTGGAAGATGAGGTTTGTCAGGCGCCTTATAGGCGAAGAGCTTCGGAACCGTCCACTAGGGAGCGGACCACTTGAGGCAAGGGTCGTGATCGCAACAATGCTTGCGGACCGACTGGGAGGAGATCATGACATCGTCACCTGTTGAAGGCGGTTGCGGTTGCGGGTTCGTCAGATTCCGGGTCAACGGTGCGCCGCTCTTTGTTCACTGTTGCCACTGCACATGGTGCCAGCGCGAGACCGGATCGGCGTTTGCGCTCAACGCCATGATCGAGAGCAGCCTCATCGAAACTCTCAGCGGCACGCCCGAGACCGTCGACACGCCGAGCGCGAGCGGCACGGGTCAGAAAATCGTGCGATGTCCGAAGTGCCGGGTTGCCGTGTGGAGCCACTACGGCGCATCGGGCAAGGCGATTGCCTTCGTGCGGGTCGGCACGCTCGACGACCAGCACGTCATGGCGCCGGACGTCCACATCTACACCTCCACCCGCCGCCCCTGGGTGCACCTGGCCGACGGTGTGCCGGTCTTCGAGGCCTTCTACGATCCGCGGGTGACGTGGCCGGGCGAGGTCATGGGACGCTATCAGGCAGCACGGTCCGTCGAATCGTGACACTCTGGGCCATTTCCGACCTCCACATCACGCATCCAGTCAACCGGAGCGCCCTTGAGGAGCTTCCGGCGAAGCCGGATGACTGGCTCATCGTCGCCGGGGATGTGACCAACGGCACCCTCTATCTCGACTGGTGTTTCCGGGTCCTGAAACAGCGCTTCGCGACGGTTATCTGGGTTCCTGGCAACCACGAGCTGTGGTCCAGAAAGGACGGCCCGCGCGGCAAGGCGCTCTATGACACGCTGGTGGCCATTGCCCGCTCGCATGGCATCATCACGCCGGACGATCCCTGGCCGGTCTATTCCGGAGCCGGCGAGGATACCGTCATCGCACCGCTCTTCCTTCTCTATGACTACAGCTTCCGCCCCGACACCGTGGCCGCCGATGAGGTGATCGCCTGGGCACGCGAGGACGGTATCGGATGCGCTGACGAGTTCCATCTCTTTCCCGATCCCTTTGCCGACCGTGCGTCATGGTGCGCCCACCTGTGCGCCGGGGCGGCACGCCGGCTTGAATCCCTGCCCGCCGGTCAGCCGACGATCCTCGTCAACCACTTCCCCCTGGAAGAGCGGCACGCCCACCTGCCGAGCATTCCGCGTTTCAGCCCGTGGTGCGGCACACGGCAAACGAAGGGATGGCACCTCCGTTACAATGCCCGCGCCGTGATCTACGGTCACCTGCACCTGCGCGCCACCACCTGGCTCGACGGCATTCCGTTCCAGGAGGTCTCCCTCGGCAATCCGCCCCAGTGGGACCCGGAGCGGGGAATCGCCAGCTATCTGCACGAGGTCATCATGGCGCCCTGACGCGCCACGGGTGCCACATTGAGGGGGCGAAGGGAAACGGTGACCGGCCCCCGCTTGAAGGGGCGGTGAAGCACTGTACCCTTCGACGCAGACGCTTCGGGAGGGATGACCATGGAAACCGTCCAGGACCGCATGGAGGCCGGCGACATCCTTGTCATCGACGGCGGCATGGGCACCGAACTCGAACGCCGGGGAGTGCCGATGGACGCCCAGTCGTGGGCCGGGTCCGCCCTGAAGAACCACCCGGACATGATCCGCACCATCCACCGGGACTTCATCGATGCCGGCGCGGACATCCTGATTGCCAACACCTATGCTGCCGCTCCCCACGTCCTCTGCCATGCCGGCATTTCCGAGTCCGAGGCACTCGCCCTCAACCGCCTTGCCTGCGATCTCGTGCGCGAGGCCGTCGCGGAGGCGGCGCCGGACCGCCGGATCTGGATCGCCGGTTCGCTGTCGAGCTTCTTTGCCGGCCTCAGCACCGACGGCTGGCCGTCGAAGGACGAGGCCGCGCGAAGCTATGCGCTGCAGGCCGAAACCCTCGCCGCGGCCGGCTGTGATCTCCTGATCACGGAAATGATGCTCGATACAACCGTATCGCCACTGGCCGTCCGCGCCGCCACGGCCACCGGCCTTCCCGTGTGGGTCGGCTTCAGCGTGCGTACCGCGAACGGGCGGATCGTCGGCCTCAACGGGCGTGACGACATTGCATTCGAGAGAATCCGTGACGACTGTCTTGGCGCAGGTGACGTCCATGCCGCCGGTATCATGCACAGCGAGATGTCCGACACGCCTCCCGGCCTCGATCTGTTGAAGGAGGCCTGGTCGGGCCCGCTCTTCGCCTATCCTCATTCCGGAAGTTTCAGGATGCCCAACTGGCAGTTCGACGACGAGATCGAACCGGATGCGTTTGCCCGTGAGGCCGCCACCTATCTCGATCGCGGCGTCATCGCGATCGGTGGCTGCTGCGGCATGAGCCAGCACCATATCGCTGCCCTTGCGCAACGTCTGGGGAGAGGCCTCGGGTCGTGAGCAAGAATGCCGGAAACGGCAACAGCGGATGACTCGGGAGATGCACGGCGCGTGCGGGAATCCGCACCGTGAACGCCGGATCCTTGCTGTCGAAGGCACCCGCCTTGTACTGATCAAAGCGCGTCCGTTCGGCTCCTGGCACGACAGACCGGCATCTCCCCGTCTTGCCGGGCGTGTCGAGGCCGCCCGGCGGGAGTTCAGGCCGCCTTGCAGAGAGCGGCACCGGGTTCGATCACCAGGCCCGAGGCATCGGCGGTGACCCTGACGACCGAACCATCGGCGACCTCGCCCTTGAGAATCAGGGCCGCGAGGGGATCCTGCAGGGCGCGCTGCAGCACGCGCTTGAGCGGGCGGGCGCCGTTGACCGGGTCGTACCCTTCCCCGGCAAGCCACTCACGTGCCCCCTCATCGGTATCGATGGTGATGTTGCGGTCCTCGAGCAGCGTGCCAACGCGGCGAAGCTGGATGTCGACGATTGCGGACATCTGTTCGCGGCCAAGCCGGCGGAAGAAGATGATCTCGTCCGGCCGGTTGAGGAACTCCGGCCGAAACTGCGTCCTGAGTTCCGCCATCACCAGGTCCCTGGCCCTTTCGTCGTCCCCGTCGCCCGAGAGGTCCGCGAGGTATCCGGCCCCGGTGTTGGACGTCATGACGATCACCGTGTTCCTGAAGTCGACGGTACGACCGTGGCCATCCGTCAGGCGGCCGTCGTCGAGAACCTGCAGGAGGATGTTGAAGACATCCGCGTGCGCCTTCTCAACCTCGTCGAAGAGCACCACACGGTAGGGCCGGCGGCGTACCGCCTCGGTCAAGACTCCGCCCTCCTCGTACCCGACGTAGCCCGGGGGCGCCCCGATCAGCCTCGCGACGGCGTGCTTTTCCATGTACTCGGACATGTCGATGCGCACCATCGCGGATTCATCATCGAACAGGAACTCGGCAAGGGCCTTGACGAGTTCGGTCTTGCCCACTCCCGTGGGACCAAGAAACATGAAACTGCCGATCGGTCGCGAGGGATCCTGCAGTCCGGCACGCGATCGCCTCACGGCGTTGGCGACGACGCCGAGCGCCTCGTCCTGGCCGACCACGCGGGCCGAAAGCGAACGCTCCATGTCGACAAGCCGTTCGCGCTCGCCTTCGAGCATGCGCTCCACGGGTATGCCGGTCCACTTCGACACCACCGAGGCGATGGCTTCTTCCGTGACCTCCTCGCCGGGCATCTGGTCGCTCTCCGCTTCCCCGATGGCCGCAAGACGGCGCTCGAGATCGGGTATCACGCTGTAGGCAACCTCGCCGGCACGGGCAAGATCACCCTGGCGCTGCACCTGCTCGAGCTCCAGGCGGGCCTCGTCGAGGCCCTCCTTGAGATGGCGCATCTCCTCGAGACGGCCCCGCTCCTTCATCCATTCGGAGTTGAGCGCAAAGGCGCGGCCTTCCAGATCGGCGAGCTCCCGCTCGAGGCGTTCGAGGCGTTCACGCGACACCCGGTCATCCTCCCGTCCGAGAGCCTCGCGTTCGATCTTGAGCTGGATGATGCGGCGCTCGAGTTCATCGATCTCTTCGGGCCTGGAGTCGATCTCCATCCTCAGCCTGCTGGCCGCTTCGTCGATGAGGTCAATGGCCTTGTCGGGCAGGAAGCGGTCCGTGATGTAGCGGCTGGAGAGCCGCGCCGCAGCGACCGTCGCACCGTCGCTGATTCTGACGCCGTGGTGCAGTTCGTACTTCTCCTTGAGACCACGAAGGATGGAGACTGTGGCCTCGACCCCCGGTTCATCGATCAGGACCGGCTGGAAACGCCGGGCGAGTGCCGCGTCCTTCTCGATATGCTTGCGGTACTCGTCGAGAGTCGTGGCGCCGACGCAGTGGAGCTTGCCGCGCGCCAGGAGAGGCTTCAGCAAGTTGGAGGCATCCATCGCGCCGTCCGCCGCGCCGGCGCCGACGAGAGTGTGAAGCTCGTCGATGAAACAGATGATGTCACCCGACGAGTCCTCGATCTCCCGGAGAACCGCCTTCATGCGCTCCTCGAACTCTCCCCGGAACTTCGATCCGGCGACCATCGACCCCAGGTCAAGGGCAATCACGGTCCGGTTGGCAAGGGATTCCGGCACATCGTGGTTGACGATGCGCTGGGCGAGACCCTCGACGATGGCCGTCTTTCCCACCCCCGGCTCGCCGATCAGCACCGGGTTGTTCTTGGTCCTGCGGGACAGAACCTGCATGGTGCGGCGAATCTCCTCGTCACGGCCGATGACCGGATCGAGGTCGCCTTCCCGGGCTGCCGCCGTCAGATCCCGGGCATACTTGCGAAGCGCCTCGAAGGAATCTTCGGCCGTCTCGCTGTCAGCGGTGCGACCCTTGCGCATGCCGGCGATGGCGGAGGCCAATGCAGCAGGCGCCAGTCCGGCTGCGGCGAGGATTCTCCCTGTGTCGCTGTCAGGACTGGCCAGTGCCTCGAACATGCGTTCGGCGGTGACAAAGCTGTCGCCGGTCTCCGCGGCGCGCTTGCCGGCGTCCTTGATGACCTGGAGGAACTCCGGGGATGCGTAGAGATGCGCCGCGCCGCTTCCGGTTATCCTCGGCAGGCGCTGGAGCGCCCTGTCGGTGTCGGCCAGCGCCCTTTCCGGGTCGGCGCCGGCGGCGCGCATCAGTTCCGCCGCAAGCCCCTGGCGATCGGCGAGAAGCTCCCTGGCCAGATGGCTGGGGACGATGTGCTGGTGGCCCCTTGCCTCGGCAAGACTGTGGGCCGCCTGAATGAATCCACGCGACCTCTCCGTGAACTTTTCAAGATCCATCGACCATCATCCCCGTGACCTGCATCCCATGTAGTGTTGCATTTGTGCAACACAAGAGGTCCCGAGAATCGGCCGGGGTTCCTGGATGGAGAGGAAATTCAGAAGTCCTTGGGGAATGACGGGCGGCAGGCACCCTGTCAGGTCATGACCCGCTGCTCGCTGTCGGGTGTGGCCGGTGTGGGTTCGTCGTCGGCTCCGGCGCCGTTGGTTCTGCGCCGGGTACGCGGCCGGGGCTGATCGTTCCCCTTCTCGACCACGCCGCCATGGAGTTGCGCAGACGCCTCGTTGTCAGGAGCAGGCGAGCAGGACACCACCGAATCTCCCTGGGGCTGGTCGTCCGGCGGGCGGTGCTGTCGCTCGGCCCGCTCCTCGCGTTCACGCTGCTGTTCGGCGGCGCGCTCGGCATGCTGATTGACGATTCTCTGGTAGTGCTCTGCGTGTTGCAGGCAGTTTTCTGCCACCACCAGATCACCGGATGAGGATGCGTCTCGCGCCAGCATGAGGTACCTGTCGGCAATCTGCTGGGCTGTCCCCCGTACCTTGACGTCCGGGCCGGTACTTTCGAATGACTGGTTGCGGTTGTTCCCTCCGGCACGACGCGCATTGCCGCGATTGTTGCGGAAACGTCTGCCCGATCCACCTGATCTCATGGAAAACTCGCTCTCGACGGTTTCTGTTTGGTTGGAAGCGACGGCCCTGCCGGGTGCGTGCGTTCGGTGTTCCGCGGGGTCACATTCCGGTTCCGCTCTCGAAGGTAACGCACATTCCAGCTGACGGGAATTTCTTTTCCGTCACCTGACGGTAACCAATCCGTCAGCGCTTTCCAAGGACTTTCTCCACGGTTCCCGATGCGCCAGAAAAAGGACACGGTGCCGCCCGCCCAAGTCGTCGGCCGTCCCCGCCACGTCGAGGCCGTGGTCGCTGGCGAGACCCGAGAGTCCGTCCCGCTGGTCGGGGCCATGTTCGATGACGGCCATGCCGTGCCGCGAAAGAAGTGTGGGCAGGCGCGGAACAATGCGGCGATAGCAGGCGTATCCGTCCACGCCGCCATCGATGGCCAGACGAGGCTCATGAAGAGCGACTTCCGGATCAAGACCGGCCAGGTCGTGTC
Source organism: bacterium (assembly GCA_028821455.1). GTDB lineage: Bacteria > Pseudomonadota > Alphaproteobacteria > SP197 > SP197 > SP197. Next base: position 23,313 of record JAPPGE010000079.1, read on the forward strand.
CCGGCACGTAGGGAGGATTGGCGACGACAAGATCGAATGTCGAATCGAGGGCGCCAGCCCAGTCTCCACACACGATCCAGGCACGGTCGCCAACACCGTGGCGGAGCACGTTGCGGGCCGCCACGGCACATGTCCGCTCACTGACGTCAACGCCAATTCCCGAGCTCCCGGTCCAGGTCACCAGGAGCGTGACGATGAGACATCCCGATCCGGTGCCAAGATCAAGGATGCGCGCCGGCGGGCGCCGGCCAAAGCGGTCAAGACAGCATTCGATGAGCGTTTCACTGTCCGGACGCGGGATAAGGGTGTCCATCGTGACCTCGAAATCGAGGCTCCAGAACTCGCGTACTCCGGCGATTTGCGCAAAGGGCTCACGCCGCGCCCGCCGGGCGACCAGGGTGGCGAGATGGCGGCCTTCCGCGGAAGAAAGCGTCCGCGGGTCATCGCGGCCGACGACAAGCTCGGCCAGAAGCCGGGCCTCCCTGGCAGGGTATTCGACGCCGGAGGCACGCAACGTCGCCGTCGCTTCCCGCAGGGCATCGTCGAGGCTGGCCGCCGTCACGTCAGCCAAGCGCCGCCAGCCGCGCCGCCCGGTCGCTGGACATCAGCGGTTCGATGACCTCATCGAGAGCCTGACCGGAGACGATGTCCTCGAGCTTGAAGAGCGTGAGATTGATCCGGTGATCGCTGATGCGTCCCTGGGGGTAGTTGTAGGTACGGATGCGCTCCGAACGGTCACCACTGCCCACTTGCTCCCTGCGGGACCGCGCTTCGGCGGCATCGCGCTGCCTGCGCTCCAGGTCATAGAGGCGGGATCTCAGGACGGTCATGGCCCTGGCCCGGTTCTTGTGCTGGGAGCGGTCGCTCTGTTGAGACACCACGATGCCGGTGGGAAGGTGCGTGATCCTGACGGCGCTGTCCGTCTTGTTGACGTGCTGACCACCTGCTCCCGAAGCCCGGAACGTATCGATCCTGAGGTCGCTCACGTCAATCGTGACATCGAACTCCGCAGCTTCGGGCAGAATTGCAACGGTGGCCGTCGACGTGTGGATTCGACCCTGCGATTCCGTGGCCGGCACCCGCTGTACCCGGTGAACGCCGGATTCAAACTTCAAACGGGCGAACACGTCGCGCCCGCGGACCAGGGCGATGCACTCCCGGACTCCACCGGTGCTGGATGTTGTCTTGCCGACGACTTCGAATGTCCAGCCCCGGGTCATGGCGTACCGGCGATACATCTCCACCAGAACGCCGGCAAACAGCATCGCCTCCTCTCCCCCGGTACCGGCGCGCACCTCGAGTACGACGTCGCGTCCGTCCGCCTCGTCGCGCGGAAGCAGGGCGAGGCGAACCGACTGTTCGAGTTCGGCAATGCGGTCGCCCACAGCCGTGTGTTCTTCCCGGGCGAGCTGGCGCATCTCCTCGTCTGTCTCGCTGTCGATCATGGCGGCGAGATCGACGCCCTGTTGCCTGGCGTCCGCGAGCGCCTGGACGGCCTCGACCACGGGAGCGAGTTCCGCATACTCCCGTGACATGCTGACGTACTCCTCTCCCCCGGGCGTTTCTCCGCTGAGGCGGGCCGCCAGCTCGGCATGGCGAAGGACGACCTTCGCGAGACTGTCTTCCAGGCTCATGTGTCGATCTCACGAGCAGCAAGATCGACCAGTGCGGCTGTCGCCTCGAAGGCGTCGGCATCGGGAGTCTCGGCAAGAACCCTGCCGCGGGCATTTTCGAGGATCTCTTTGACCCGTCCCGCCCCTGGCGTGTCACCACTGCCGGACACATGCCCGGCAAATGAAGCGACGGCGTTTTCGACAACGACCGCAACCGCCTCGTCCTGTTTCGGGCGTCGGCGTCCTCCCTCGAAGGCCGCGCGTTCAAGGTGATCGAGAGTGTAGTAGAACACGTCGTCGAGTGACTCGATGGCCGGGTCCGCCTCAGGAGGAACACCGGCGTCGACAAGGAACACAGGGCGCGCGCGCCGCGCCGCCAGCGCTTTCGAGACATCCTCTGCAGTCAGGGCGTGTTCACCGCCGCCGGCAGACAGGATGACGATGTCGGCACGAACGAGTTCGGCTTCAAGATCCCCCGTGACGGCGCTTGTCGCGCCGAGGCGTTCGGCAAGGGCGGCTGCCAGGTGACGGCGCTCGTGCATAACCACAAGCGTCGCCAGCCCGCATTCGAGGAGCCGCGCGGCGATCATCTCTCCGGCTTCATCGGTGCCGATGAGGAGTCCACGGACCGCCGCAAGGTCACCGTGGATACCCCGGGCGACGTGGACTGCGGACGATACGATCGACACGGGGCGATCCTGGAGCACGCTGTCGCTGCGCACCTGCCGTGCCACCTGGTAGGCAAGCTGGAGGCGATCCTGCATCGCCTCGCCGATCATGCCTGCCTGCCATGCCCGCCTGTGGCTCTCCTTGAGTTCGTCGATGGCGCCGGCAAGGACCGGGTCGCCTGTCCGGGCGGCCGACTGGAGAAGGCGGCGAAGAGCGTCGGTACCGGTCATCATCCCGTACGCGGCCCCCTCTCCCAGACACTGCCTCAAGAGGTCGTGAAGCTCCTCGGAATCGGCCACCATGACGTGAAGGTCGATGCCCGCCGGCGTCCGGATGACGAGAGCCTCGGTGACTCCGAGGTCCCTCAGACGCGTGATCAGCCCTTCATGTCCCTGATGCGGGAGCGCGGCCGGTCCGGTCACGGCCACCGAAATGTGGGTCTTGGGCGCCATGGTCACGCACCCGGGCGTGGCAGGCCTTCTCCCAGGCGGTCAAGGGAGCATTCATGCTGTTCGCCGCTGTCGAGGTCGCGCACCAGCGCGACGCCGCGCGCCAACTCCGCATCGCCGAGGATGACGGCGTGGCTGGCCTCCAACCTGTGGGCGCGTTGCATGCGCCGCCGCAGGTTGCCCCGGTATGCGAGATCGACACGCAATCCCTGGCCGCGCAACCGGTGGGCCAGCACAAGCGCCTGCCTGGTGGAAGGTTCGCCTAGGCCGATGACGGCAATGGGTCGCCGGGGTCCGGGAGCCTCGCCGGCAAGCAGAGCAAGCCGTTCGATTCCCGAGGCCCAGCCGACACCGGGGACCGGAGGTCCTCCCATCTGCTCCATCAGACCATCGTAACGGCCGCCGCCGATCACCGTTCCCTGGGCACCCAGCTTTTCGGTCACGAATTCGAAGGCGGTGTGACAGTAGTAGTCGAAACCGCGAACGATCCGGGGATTGACCTGGCAGGCAATCGACAGGGTGTCGAGGCCCTCAAGCACCTGATCGAAGAAGCGGCGGGCGTCGTCGCCGAGGTAATCGAGGATGACCGGTGCATCGGCGATCAGGTCCTGGTCACGCGGCTCCTTCGAATCGAGAATACGCAAGGGGTTGCGTTCGAGGCGCTCGACGGAGATGTCGCTCAGCCGGCTCTTGTGATCGTTGAAGTATGCCACCAGGGCGCAGAGATGGTTCTGTCGGCTGACGACGTCACCCAGGGTGTTGATCTCGAGCACGGTGTCGTGGAGAAGCCCGAGTTCGTCGAGAACATCGCGGGCCAGGGTTATGACCTCGACGTCACCCAGGGGCTCGGGAACACCGAAGAGTTCGACTCCTGTCTGGTGAAACTGACGGTAGCGGCCCTTTTGCGGGCGTTCGTGGCGAAACATCGCACCGGCATAGTGCAGTCTGAGCGGCATGGCATCGATCAGGCCGTTGGAGAGCAGCGCCCGGGCCACACCCGCCGTATTCTCCGGGCGCAATGTGATGCTGTCGCCGTTGCGGTCGTCGAAGGTGTACATCTCCTTCTGAACGACATCGGTCGCATCGCCGAGCGTGCGGGAGAACACCTGCGTGGCCTCGAGGACAGGCGTGCGTATCTCTCCGTAGCCGTAGAGCTCGGCAACGCGCCGGCAGACCTCCTCGACACGCGCGAAGGCCCGGCAGTCTCCGGGCAGGAGATCCCGCGTTCCCCGGATCGGCTGCAGTTTTTCACGCATGGGAACCCGGACGTTCAGGCAGCGGTGTCGGCTTCGTGGCGAAGCTGTTCGGCACGTTGCTCCACGAGCGTGGCCACGTGCTCGACGAGATCCTCGGTGGACACCTTGTGATCGGCCTTTCCCGACATGTAGACGAGGTGACGTCCCTTGCCTCCGCCGGTCAGACCGATGTCGGTGAGGCGCGCTTCGCCAGGTCCGTTCACCACGCAGCCGATGATCGACACCGACATCGGTGTCTCGATATGCGCAAGACGCTGTTCAAGCCGCTTGACGGTCTCCGGCACATTGAACTGCTGGCGGGCACACGACGGACACGCAATGACATTGACACCGCGACGACGCAGGTCCAGCGCCTTCAGGATCTCCCAGCCGACGGACACTTCCTCGACCGGGTCGGCGGCAAGCGACACCCTGATGGTGTCGCCGATGCCCTCGGCAAGCAACATGCCGATTCCGACCGACGACTTGACGGTACCGGTGACAAGACCGCCAGCCTCGGTGATACCGAGATGAAGGGGATAGTCGCACTTCGCCGCCAGCATCCGGTAGGCTGCGGTGGCCGGCGCGACACCTGACGCCTTGACGCTGATCTTGAAGTCAAGGAAGTCGTTGTCCTCGAGAATACGGGCATGTCCCAGAGCGCTTTCGACCATGGCCTCGGGCGTGACACCGCCGAACTTCTCGAGAAGGTCGCGTTCCAGCGAGCCGGCATTGACGCCGATTCTCATCGAACAGCCGTGGTCCCGGGCCGCCTTGACGACCTCTCTCACACGATCGCTCGAGCCAACGTTGCCGGGATTGATGCGCAGGCAGGACGCACCGGCCTCGGCCGCCTCGATGGCGCGCCGGTAGTGGAAGTGGATATCGGCGACCAGGGGAACCGGTGATTCGTAAACGATTTTGCGCAAGGCCGCTGTCGAGTCCTCGTCGGGGCACGACACGCGCACGATGTCGGCACCGGCCACAGCAAGTGCGCTCACCTGAGAGGAGGTCGCCTCAACATCGCTGGTAAGCGTGTTGGTCATCGACTGGACGGCAATCGGCGCTTCGCCCCCCACCGCAACCTGACCCACCATGACGGTCCTGCTGCGCCGCCTGGGTGGTCTCGGAATGTCGTTCATGGCGTGCGTTCCGGTTGGTCCTTGACTGATACTCCGCTCACTCCTTGCAGTAAAGGCGTCATCAGCGCCGGGTCAGGCCTTCGACGGACAACAGGACGTCACGCACCACGGCTCCGGCGCCACCAAGCGATGGTATCAGCTCTCCGTCAACCCGTATCTCGAGGCCGCCGGCATTTCCGGTATCGAGCATGAGATCATCGCGGTTCGGCACATGATAGACATCCCCGGGCAGCAGGATATGGGTGAGGACGGCGACGCCGTCCGGCGCCGTGACCTGGACCCAGGTCTCGGCGATGGCACGCAACTCGATGCGGGAACCGGCGCCCGGCGTTCCGTAGACCGTGTGCTGACTGTCCGTCTCCCCGCCATCGGCAACCTCGGGCTCCTGAACGGTGTCCCCGGAGGCGAACACGGGTTCGTCCCACGTCTCCTCGCCACCAGTCTCCGCACCCGAGGCATCGGCAACGTCCTGGAGAGCCACGTCGATGGCCGTGCCGGACTCGTCTTCCGGCAGACCGGCCTCGATGGCGTCGTTCGCATCATCGGGTGGAACCTCCGGCGTAGCCTCATCACCAGCGTCCTGACCGCCATCTCCGGAGATGGCAGCGGCATCAGGGAGAACGACCTCTGCAGCACCGGCGGCGGTATCATCCGGACCACCGTCCAGGGCCATGCCCGCACTTTCGGGCACGACATCCGCCGCATCGTCATCGCCGGTGTCCAGATTGCCGTCCCCGGAGATGCCAATGATATCAGGAAGAACGACCGCGTCCGCGCCGGCGACGTCATCGTCCGCACCATCGAATTCGGTCATGCCCTCGCCGTCGGACAGGGCGTCCGCCACACCGTCATCAGCGGCGTCCCCCGCCGTGCTGGAGGTGTCCGGTGGAGCGGGAGCCTCTGCCACGCGTTCCGTGTCGTCTGTCGGCTCCACGGAGGCGGGCAACGCGTCAATGGCGGCAGGTTCGGGGTCGCCGTCCCCGACGGTGGCGAACACATCGTCGCCATCCAGGGCAGCCGAACTCTCGTCGTCCGGTGCGTCAGTCGATATCCCTTCGGCAACCGGCCCGGGGACTTCGGGAATGAGATCGATATCGATTGACCGGCTTTCCTGATAGAAATACCAGGCCGCCGCAATGCCGATGGCGATGACGAGAGAAACCGTGATGATCGGGAATGTCGGCCGCCTGATCTCCGAGATCGGAACCGGCAGTTCCATTTCCCTGGGTGCGAAGGTCGATTGGCTGTCGTCCTTGAACCAGGCCACCAGCTGATCGCCATCCAGACCGAGGTGGTTGGCGTAGGTCCTCAAAAATCCCGAGATGTAGGCGGGGCCCGGGAGATCGTCGAACCGATCCTCCTCCATGGCCTTGATGAAGCCGACCCGGATTCTCAGTGTTGCCGCAACATCCTCGATGGAGAGATCGTGTGCGACACGGGTACGCCGCAACTCGTCGGCAATGCGCCGGCTCACCCTGATCCCGGCATCAGGAGAATCGACGTCGCCGGGAAATTCGTTGTGTGCCATCGGGGAGCCAGGGAGTGTGATGCCTGCCGGCGGGAATGCTACCACCGCCCCGGCCACGGCGGCAATGCCGGGACCTATCCCTGATCCGAGAGCGCCCGGACCGCCTGCTCGACGAGTTCATCCATGATGTCGACCATTGACTGCTCGCTCGTCACCATGCCCACACTCTGGCCGGCCATGAGGGAACCATTCTTCACATCGCCCTCGATGACCGCACGCCTGAGAGCGCCGGCCCAGAAGTGTTCGATTTCTAGTTGCGCTGCAGCCTGGTCGAGCTCGCCGCAATCGTGGCGGGCAATCACTTCGCGCTGCTTCTCCGTGAAGTTCTTCACCCCGTCGTTGACGATGGCGCGCACCGGGATGACCGGAAACCGGGGGTCGAGCTGGCGCGAGGGCTGCGCGTCGCGAGCACTGGCGCGCAGAAAGGCCTGCTTGAAATTGTCGTGGGCCACGGACTCGCGGGCGCAGACAAACCGGGTGCCGAGCTGGACGCCTGCCGCCCCCATCCTGAGGTAGCTGGCAATCGCCTCACCGCGACCGATGCCACCGGCAACAAAGACGGGGACGCCGTCGACATGGGGCAGGGTCTCCTGAGCCAGGACGCTCGTCGATACCGGCCCGATGTGACCACCCGCCTCCATCCCTTCGATCACGATGCCGTCGATTCCGCTTCGCACCAGGCGTCGCGCGATGGCCAGTGCCGGAGCAAAGGCCAGAACACGCAGTCCGGCTTCCCTGATGCGCCTGATCGTGGCTGCCTGCGGAAGTCCCCCCGCCAGCACGATATGGGTGACGGTGCGGGCAATGCAGACATCGATCAGCCGGTCGAGATCGGGGTGCATGACAATGAGGTTGACTCCGAATGGACGATCGGTGAGCCCCCGTGTGCCGGTGATCTCGTCATTGAGCTGATCGGGATTCATGGCGCCACAGGCGATCACTCCGAAGCCTCCCGCAGCCGCCACCGCGGCGACGAAATTGCGCTCCGAGACCCAGGTCATGGCGCCGCCCATGATTGCCCTGTCGACGCCAAGCAGCCTGCATCCCGGTTCCCAGAGCTCCGCCAGGCGCTCGTGTCCGCTACGGCGTGTCACGGGCTGGCTCAAGCGGTGGCGTCAAGACCATAGGCCGCGTGCAGGGATCTCAGGGCCAGTTCCAGATAGTCCTCCGCGATGAGAACGCTGATCTTGATTTCCGACGTCGAGATCAACTGGATGTTGATGCCCCTGTCCGCCAGCGTGGCGAACATCCTGCCGGCGACGCCGGCATGGCTGCGCATGCCGACGCCGACGACCGAGACCTTGGCCACGGAAGAGTCGGGAACGATGTCGCTGGCGCCGAGATCACGGTTCGACTCGGCGAGAACATCGAGCGCCTTGCCGAGGTCGCTCTTGGTGACGGTAAAGGTCAGGTCCGTCGTTTCACCATCGGGGGAGATGTTCTGGACGATCATGTCGACATTGATGCCCGCCTCGCTCAGCGGCCCGAAGAGCGCCGCGGCGACACCGGGGCGATCAGGCAGGCCGATCATCGTGATCTTCGCATCGTCCTTGCTGTAGGCTATGGCGCTGACGACCTGCTGTTCCACGACTTCGTCCTCGTCGACAACCATGGTTCCCGGGGCCCCGGTGAAGCTGGAGAGCACCTGCAGCCGGACACGGTGATTCATGGCCACGGCAACGGAGCGGGTGTGCAGGACCTTCGCACCCTGTGACGCGAGTTCAAGCATCTCCTCGTAGGTGATCATATCGAGCTTGTGGGCCTTGGCAACGATGCGCGGATCACAGGTGAAGACACCGTCCACGTCGGTAAAGATGTCGCACCGTTCGGCATCAAGGCTGGCGGCAAGCGTCACCGCGCTCAGGTCCGATCCACCTCGGCCAAGGGTGGTGATGCGGCCGTCGTCCGTGACTCCCTGGAATCCTGTCACGACGGGAACCCCGCCTGCCTCCATGCAGGCGCAAAGAGCATCAGGCCCGATGCTGAGCACGCGCGCCCGGGAGTGGGTGGAATCGGTGATCAGCGGCACCTGCCAGCCGTGAAAGGAACGCGCGGCAACACCGGCGCCGCGCAGCGCCAGAGCAAGAAGCCCGGCCGATACCTGCTCACCGCTGGCGACAATGGCATCGTGTTCGGCATCTTCGGTATCGCCGCCGGCAGTTCTCGCCAGGGCGATGAGCCGATCCGTTTCGCCAGCCATGGCGGAGACAACCACGACGACGCGATGGCCGTGCTCGAGAGCCGCCTTCACATGGCCGGCAGCCCGGGCGATCCTCTCCGGATCGCCAAGCGACGTGCCACCGAATTTCTGGACGACGAGAGACATGGCTGTGCCCGGGAAAGGCGCCGCAGTGACCGATCCGGGCTTCACGGCGCGATGTCGCGCCTACATACTCGCAAAGGTACAGGGGACGCAACACGATGCCCGAGTGGTATGGCACGGCAGACCTCGCCCGGGACCTCGGCCTGACGCCGGCCGCGGTCCGCCGTCTGCTGCGCCGTCACGGACTCACGGCGGGGCGGGGCAGACGCTACCGGTGGCCGGAAGCCGACTACCGGAACCTGCTTCGACAGGTTCGCGGGGACACCACCATCGACGATTCGGAAGTCCGCGCCTTTTCCGAACTCGCGGACCGGTGGTGGGACGAGAACGGACCCCTGGCGATGCTCCATCGCCTCAATCCGGTACGCCTCTCCTACATCCGTCGCCAATTCATCCGCCATTTCGACCTCGACGGCGACCATCCACGCCCTCTCGAGGGGCTGGCCATCCTCGATGCCGGATGTGGCGGCGGCCTCGTGACCGAGCCGCTCGCCCGCCTCGGCGCCACCATGACGGGCCTTGATGCGTCAGGCGAAGCGATTGCCGTCGCCCGACAGCATGCCGGGCGCTCCGGCTTGCGAATCGACTGGCGTCAGGGAACGCTCGAGGATCTGGCCCTCGCACGGCCCGGCTACGATGCCCTTGTCGCACTGGAAATCATCGAGCACGTGTCCAGCCTCGAGACCTTTGTCGCGGCCGCCGTGCGCTGCGTGAAACCTGGCGGACTCATCATCTTCTCGACCCTCAACCGGACGCTGCGTTCACTTCTCCTGGCGAAGATCACGGCGGAGTACATCGCCCGTCTTGTGCCGCGGGGAACCCACGATGTCTCGCGCTTCGTCAGGCCCGTGGAACTGGTCCGCCAGTGCCGCCGTTCCGGCGCCCGACTGACCGACGTCACAGGTCTTGCATTTCATGTGATCGACAACCGCTGGCGCCTGTCACCTGACAGCGCCGTCAACTACATGGCCGCCGCGGTCACCGGGAGATGAGCCCGGCCAACTTCTCCGCCATCAGCAGTCGAGGGTTCTTTCCCAGGCCGCCCGGTCCGCGAACAGCGTCGTGAGAAGCTTCACATTGAGAGCATGGCCCGAGCGATAACCTTCGAAGGCCCCGAGAATCGGCGCCGGTGCCAGGGCCATGTCGCCAACCGCGTCGAGAACCTTGTGCTCGGCACACTCGGTGGCTGAACGCAGACCACTCCGGTTGAGAACGCGGTCGCCGTCGACGACGATGACACATTCCAGATCCCCGACATCATCCGTCTCGAGCCGGGCGAGGCCCCGCTCCCTCAGCTGCCTGATGTCATCCATGGTGGCAAAGGTGCGGGCAGCCACCACCGGTGAACGCGCACTGTTGCCGTCAAGTGTGATGGCGGCCTCCTGGTAGCCGATGGCCGGGTCGGGAAAGTCGATGGCGCACGAGACGGAGCGGCCGTCCAGAGGCGCAAGACGCGCCCATCCGTCGCGGCGGCGCACCTCGACTTCCTTCAGGACGCGGATGTAGCTGCGCGGCGCTTCCTGTTCATGCACACCTGCGGCCTCGATGCCCTTGACGAACTCCAGCGAACTGCCGTCCATGAGCGGCACTTCGGCACCATGGATTTCCACCGTGAGGTTGTCGATTCCGGTGAAGGCAAGGGCCGCCATGAAATGTTCGACCGTCGACAGTGTCGCGCCGCTGCCATTGCCCAGTGTCGTGGAGTGGTCCGTGCTGACGACCCGGTCGTGACGCACGGGAAAGTCGCGGGCGCCGTTCATGAGATCGGTCCGCACGAAGCGCACACCCTGATCCACCGATGCCGGCAGGGCGGTCATGGTCACGTTCCGGCCAAGGTGCACGCCGATACCCGTCCAGGTCGCCGGCGTCGCTATGGTACGCTGTTTCAAGAACACTCACTCCTCAAGGTGTCTCCTGAGAGGACGACTCCCCGGCTCGGGACTCGCGCCACAAGCCTACCTATCAGGCCGTGCCGGACCCTTCAATTCACGCTTCCTTGCGCAATATTACAGGCCGTGAGCTCGCGGACAGACGGAGCTCACCTTCATCGTTCGCCCCCCTGAGGGGACCGGGGTGGCGAACCCCGGCCCTTCCTCACTCCCGGCGACGCAGGAAAGACGGAATGCTCAGGTCATCGTCGTTGCCGAGCGATTCGTGAAGCAGTGTGCGCCCGTCTCCGCCACGGGAACCTTCCACGTGATGGTATCCGGCCTTCACTCCGTCGGATGCCGACTCGCGGGTCCGGTTGCGTTGCGTCGACCCGCGCATGCTTCCCGTCATCCGCTCGATGAACGAAGGCTTGCGCGACACCGGCACACTCTCGACCTCGCTCACCTGCGGCGTCGCAACGGTGACTCTGTCATCGAAGTCCTCCATGAGGGGCGGTTCCATGCCGCCCTGCCCGGCAATCGCCATCGCCTCCTGGTCTCCGAAGGACCAGGAATCGTCTTCCGCCGCCGTGTCCGCCTCGAAAGACTTGCCGCCCTCGATGGCCGTGAAGCGATCGCGGGGTTCTTCAGGCTCCCGTGCTTCGACTTCATCGGCCACCTCCGGTTCGGCGACATCCTCGACGATGCGGGGAGCCGGCTCGACATGTTGCGTGACCGGAGTGTCGGCGACCGCTTCGGTCATGTTGATCCCCGTGGCGACCAGCGAGACCCGCATCATGCCATCGAGGGAAGCGTCGTGAGCGGTACCGATGATGACGTGAGCGTCGGGGTCGACTTCCTGGGTGATGCGCCTGGCTGCCTCGTCCACCTCGAAGAGTTTCAGGTCGTTGCCTCCGGTGACATTGATAAGGACACCTCCGGCGCCCTTCATCGAGACCTCGTCAAGCAGCGGATTGGAAATGGCCGCCTCCGCCGCATCGAGCGCACGTTTCTCGCCCGACGACTCGCCCGTTCCCATCATCGCCTTGCCGCGCTCTCCCATGACCCGGCGGACATCCGCGAAGTCCAGATTGATGATCCCGGGCTGGACCATCAGGTCCGTGATGCCGCGCACACCGGTGTGCAGCACGTCATCGGCCATCTGGAAGGCGTCGGCGAAAGTCGTCGCTTCGTTGGCCACGCGGAACAGGTTCTGGTTGGGAATGATCACCAGCGTGTCGACTTCCTCCTGCAGTTCCAGGGCGCCGGCTTCGGCGATGCGAAGACGTTCCCGTCCCTCGAAGTCGAAGGGCATGGTGACGAAGCCGACGGCAAGCATGCCCATCTCTCGGGCGGCACGGGCGACGACGGGCGCCGCTCCGGTACCGGTTCCTCCGCCCATGCCGGCAGTGATGAAGACCATGTGCGATCCGTCGAGATGTTCGGAGATATGCTCCAGAGCCTCTTCGGCCGCAGCCTTGCCGATATCGGGTCTCGACCCCGCGCCCAGGCCCTGCGTGACTGAGGCGCCGAACTGGATTCTGCGGTCTGCGCGGGAGTGTTCGAGAGCCTGGGCATCGGTGTTGGCAACGACGAATTCGACGCCGGAGAGACCGTTGACGATCATGTTGTTGACCGCGTTTCCCCCTGCGCCGCCGATGCCGAACACCGTGATCCGCGGCTTGATGCTGTGAGTTTCAGGTACCCCAAGTTGAATGACCATCGCTACTTCCTCCGTGTCCGCATACTGTGTTGCACTCCTGTCCCTGGCTCCGGAACGGAACCGACAGTGGTGTTGCTGTTCCTGGCGGCGATGCGCAGCATCACGACGCCAGACGAAGCCACTGGCCGAGGCGGTCGAAAGGACCTCTCCTGATGTGCCAGTTGCTGAATTCACTGCGTCCCATCTCCCCATCCCGCGCCGCATACCGCAGCAGACCGGCACAGGCCGTGAAGGCGGGGCCCGAGATTCGCTTGTCCAGGCCCTTGAGCCAGATGGGATGCCCCGGACGGACCTGGCGGCCGAGGTGGTGCGCCACCAGCTCGCCCATACCCTGGAACTGGGATGCGCCGCCGGTGAGCACCAGGCGCCGGCTGGCCTGTTGGGCAAACTCCACGCTGCCGAGGCGACTCTTGAGGATCTGGAGCATGTGCTCGACGCGGGGGCGAATGATGGCGGTCAGCTCCGCACGGTTGACGATCCGCACCACATCGTCCCTCTCGCCGATCAGCGGGATCTCGATCGTCTCGTGGCTGTCACTCTCGAAGCGGACAACGCTGCCATGAAGCGTCTTGATTCTCTCGGCGGTTTCCGCAGGAGTCGACAGGGCCTCTGCGATGTCGGACGTGATGTGCTGGCCGCCCATGGGAATGGAATCCACGTGCACACACTCTCCTTCCATGAACATCGCGAGGTCGGTTGTTCCGCCACCGAAATCGATGACGGTCACACCCATCTCCATCTCGTCCTCAACCAGGCAGCCGAGGGCCGCGGAGCAGGCAGCGGCGGCGTGTCCGGCGACGTCGAGATGGCAGCGGCCAATGCAGGTTTCGAGATTGGCAACAGGCCCGCGTTCCGAGGAGACAAGGTGAACCCTGACGCCAAGACGCTCCCCGACCATGCCCCTGGGGTCGCGGATGCCGTGGCTACCATCGATGGTGTAGCCGACCGGAATGGCATGAAGCAGCTCCCGCGAGGGGTGATGCGCCGCCTGGCGTGTCTTGTGGACCACCCTGCGCAAGTCGGAATCGCCGACCTCATGGCCGGCGATGCTGACGTCGACGGCGACCGTGTCCGACCGTGGCTGGCCACCGGAAACACTGACCCAGACACGGCGCAGTGTCTGGCCGGCCAGCTCTTCCGCGCGGGTGACCGCCGAAGCCACGGAGTGTTCGGCCGCCTCCATGTTGACCACGGTGCCGGCGAGAACACCGCGTGACGCCTGCTGACCGGCGCCCAGAACGCGCTGGCCGCCGTTCTCGTCGTCGCGCGCAACAAGGCACACGACCTTGCTGCTGCCGACGTCAATGGCAGCGACGAGTTCCGATCCCGTCATGTATCCTCTCCCTCTGTCATCTCATGATCGAGACGCTCCTTCGCTTCCTCGGTGAGGCGCACCACAAGACGGTCGGGCAGGCGCAGATCAATGGTCGTGACATCCCTGGAAAGCAGTCCGTTGCTCCGGTCCATGCCGGCCAGCGCCAGCCAGGCCTCCTGCATCCCTTCTTCGGGAAGGTGAATGTCGATGCCGCCGTCAAGATGGAGCTTCCAGCGGCGCTGGCCGATGCGCACGGCGGCAAGGACACGCGGCGTCAGGTCCGGGGTCAGGCCGAGCAGGGCCAGGAGGTCCGCTGCAGCAGCCGGTGCGCCCGGACCAACCACCAGGAACAGTCCGGGATGATCTTCCGGCTGGGCTCCGCCGATCACGTCGCCGACGGAGTCAACGACAAAAAGTTCGCCCTGGTGCTGCCAGATGGCCAGCGGGCGGCGCTCGACGAGCTCGATGACGACGGTGTCGGGCATGCGCCGCCTGATGGAGGCGTCACGCACCCATGTGAGCGAGGCCACCCTGGCCCTCGCTGCCTCAAGGTCGATGACGAACATCGCCTCGCCGATCCTGATTCCCAGTGCCTCCACGAGAGTCTGGCGATCGGTCTTCAAACGGCCTGAAACCAGGACGTGGCGAACGTCGAAACCGGCGGTGATCGAGGTCGCCACCGCGGTATCGAGCACGGTGCGCCAGGCCGTCGCGAGATGGCCTGTCAACAAGGTGCCAGACAACAAGACGATGATCAGCACGAGCGGGCCGGCCCGCCACGCGAGTATCCGCCAGAGACGCCGGGAGCCTTTCCTTTGCGTCATCTTTCGCATCGTGCCTGCTCCGTGATCCGGCACATGAGTTCCTCGAAGCCGATGCCCGCATGGGCAGCCTGTTCGGGATACAGGGACACCGGCGTCATGCCGGGCTGGGTGTTGATCTCGAGAAGGTAGAGATCACCGGGCTCTCCCCCGGTGTCGTCGTAGCGGAAGTCCGCCCGCGACACGGCGCGGCAGCCGAGCAGCCGGTGCGCGGCAAGCGCCATCTCCATGGCCCGCGCCGCAACCTCGTCCGGCACCGGCGCCGGCAGGATGTGCTGTGAGCGCCCTGCGGTGTACTTGTTGCGATAGTCGTAGAATCCCTCGCTGGTCAGGACTTCCGTGACACCGAGCGCCCTCTCTCCGAGGACGGATACGGTGAGTTCGCGGCCCGGGATGTAGGCTTCGATCATGACGTCATCGCCATAGCGAAAGTCGGAGTCGCGCAGCCGGTCGTCATTGCACTCCGCCAGCACGCGCCGCACACCGACACTCGATCCCTCGCATCCAGGCTTCACGACAAAGGGCTTCTGCCAGCCGGCAGGCAGGCCGGCTTCCGTACGGTGCGCCGTTCGTCCCTCGGGGCAGGGAATGCCGGCGGACACGAAGAAGCGCTTGGCCATCGGCTTGTCCATGGCCAGGGCAGAAGCCAGCGGACCCGAATGGGTGTAGGGAAGCCCCATGGTCTCCAGCAGGCCCTGGATGCACCCGTCCTCGCCAAACCGCCCGTGCAGCGCGTTGAACACGACCTCCGGAGGAGGGTCGAGCGCCCTCAGACGTTGGGCGATGTCGCGGTCGACATCGATGCACGTGACCTGGTGGCCGCCTGCTCCCAGAGCGTCGGCGCAGCGCTCGCCGGTGACGAGCGACACCTCGCGCTCGGCGCTCCAGCCTCCCATCAGGACGGCAACGCGACGACTCATGGGGAGCCTCCGCGGCGCTTCGGGGACACTCGGCGTCTTGGGTGCCTGACGCGGTTCACGGCGCGTCTCCCGCGAGACGCCCGAGACACCGGATCTCCCATTCAAGGCACACACCCTGGGACGCCCAGACGCGTCGGCGCACATCCTCCGCCAGGGTCTCGAGATCCGTTGCCGATGCACCACCGGTGTTGACGAGGAAGTTGCAGTGTTGTTCCGACACCATGGCCCCGCCCCGGCGCAGGCCACGGCACCCGGCCCTGTCGATGAGCTCCCAGGCGCGGGCCTGGGGTGGTGCCGGGTTACGGAACGTGCTGCCGCCGGTTCGTTCCTTCGTTGGCTGTGTCAGGGCGCGGCGGTCCTGGATCTCCCGGATCCGTGCCTCTATCTCCGGTTTCTCTCCCGGTTCACCGCGCAGCACGCAGGAGGTGAAGATCCACTCTCCGGTCAGTTCGCAATGCCGGTAGGCATGTCCCAGGTCGCCCGCGTCGAGGTCGTGCGCGGTACCGTCGGGCGCAACGGCGCGCACGCGGACGAGGACATCCGCGATCTCGCGGCCATAGGCGCCGGCATTCATGGCAATGGCCCCGCCGAGCGTGCCCGGCACGCCGGCGAGGAACTCGAGTCCGGTGAGGCCGGCGGCCGCCGCCTGACGCGCCACGTGACCATCGAGAGCCGCAGCCCCGGCATGCACGTCATGTCCCTTCACGGTGATGTCCGTGAACCCGCGACCGAGGCGAATGGTGACCCCGGCGATCCCGTGATCACGCACCAGGACGTTTGAGCCGACGCCCAGCACGGTGATCGCCAGTCCGGCCGGTCGCGTCGCCATAAAGTGCAAGAGGTCATCCTCGTCCGCGGGACGGAAGAGAACGTCTGCCCGGCCGCCTGTGCCAAACCATGTCGTGCGCGAAAGGTCGGCGCCCTGGCGATAGGTGCCCCTGACATCCGGCAGGGCAGCATGAGTGGCCGGCCCGGACATCACGACGCCTCCCTCACGTCATCGCCGTCGAACGCATCGAGTTGACCGGGCAGAGACGCGGCCCATTGCGTGATGGACCCGGCGCCCATGCAGATCACCGCATCACCAGGCACGGTCACGCGATCCACCATGGCCGCCAGATCCTCCGGCCGGTCAAGGGAAAGGACCCGGCGATGACCGCGTTCACGCAGTCCCTCCACCAGGCGCTGACGCGAGGCATCGGCCATTGGCGCCTCGCCAGCGGCGTACACGTCGGCGACGATGACCGCGTCTGCCTCGTTGAAGCAGGCGCAGAACTCGTCGAACAGGCTCGCGAGACGTGTGTAGCGGTGGGGCTGGACGACAGCGATGACGTGTCCCTGGAACACTTCCCGCGCCGCCTGGAGGACCGCGGCGATCTCGACGGGATGGTGGGCATAGTCATCGATGATCGTGACTCCGCGCGCTTCCCCGATACGGGTAAAGCGCCGCCGCACCCCGGCAAAGGTGGCGAGGGCGCGCTTCACCGTGTCGTCGTCAATGCCGAGTTCCCGGGCCACGCAGATGGCGGCGAGTGCATTGGTGACGTTGTGGCGACCCCACATCGGCAGGTCGAGGTCGACCAAGGATCGCGACACATGTGTCCTGCGGTCAGTGAGCACGGCATCGAAGCGGTAGCCGGTCCCGGTGAGGCGCAGTCTGGTGCCGCGCACATCCGCCTGGGCGCCCAGTCCGTAAGTGACGATGCGGCGGTCCGTCACCCGTCCGACGAGTGAATGCACGTCGACATCGTCGATGCACAGCACGGCGAATCCATAGAAGGGGATGTTGCCGATGAAGCGCGCATAGGCCTCCCGCACGGCGTCGAACGACCCGTAACTCTCAAGGTGTTCGGGGTCCATGTTGGTGACAACCGCGGCGGTCATCGGCAGCTGCAGGAAGCTGCCGTCGGATTCATCGGCCTCGGCCACCATCCAGCCGCCCTTGCCCATGCGGGTGTTGGCGCCGTAGGCGTTGACGATACCGCCGTTGATCACCGTCGGATCGAGATCGGCGCATTCCAGCATCCAGCCCACCAGGGATGTGGTGGTGGTCTTGCCATGCGTGCCACTCACTGCGATCGACATCACCGGGCGCATCAGCTCGCCCAGCATCTCGGCGCGCCGCACGATGGGAATCCATGTGCGCCGGGCCTCGGCGACTTCCGCGTTGTCGGCGGCGATAGCCGAGGAGACAACAACCACGCTCGCCTTTCCGACGTTGTCGCGTGCATGGCCGATAGCCACCGGGATGCCGAGGCGGCGCAGCCGGTTCACCGAGGCACTTTCCGCAATGTCGGACCCCTGGACCGCATAGCCCTGGTTGTGCAGCACCTCGGCGATACCGCTCATGCCGATGCCCCCGATGCCGACGAAGTGCACGGGGCCCATGGCGTCGGGCGCGCGGATCATGCCTCCTGCTCCTTGAGAACCCGGCAGGCACGGCCATTGCCGGCGGCAAGGTCCTCGATCGTCTCGGCGAGAGCCACGGCGGCATCGGCGTGTGCAAGGCGGCGCACGTTGCCGGCAGCGCGCGCCAGCACCGCCGGCGACGTCATGAGGGATTCCAGACGTGCGGCGAGGGAGCGGGCATCGGTTTCCTTCTCGTCGACGAGCCACCCGCCACCGGCACGGACGACGACAGAGGCATTCGCGGTCTGGTGATCGTCCGCCGCCCCGGGAAACGGAATCAGCACCGACGGCCGGCCCGACACCGCGAGCTCGGCGATGGTCGAGGCTCCTGCCCGGGCGACCACCAGATGCGCGTCGGCGAGATACCCTGCCATCTCTTCGAAGAATGGCGCCACCGTCGCCGTCACACCAAGGGCCCGCCAGGCCGCCGCGGTACGCTCGACGTCTTCCTCCCGGCACTGCTGCACCACCTTGAGGCGTTGCCGCAGGGCACCATCAAGGCATCGTCCGGAATCGGGCAGGAGGGTGCTGAAGATCCCGGCTCCCTGGCTTCCTCCAACCACCAGGAGATTGACATCCTCCTGCGGCTCCGGTGGCCGGTAGGCGACGCGGTTCAGGGCCGCGATGGCGTCTCGGACAGGAACACCCACGGTCACCGTCCGCCGCGCCGTCTCGGTGCACGTTTCGGCAAACGAGGTGGCCACCACCCTGGCCCTGGGGGCGAGGAAACGATTGGCCCGGCCAAGTACGGCATTCTGCTCGTGAATCAGCACCGGCACGCCACGAAGCTGCGCGGCAGCAAGGGGGGGAATCGTCGGATAACCGCCGAAACCCGCCACGACCGCCGGCCTTTCAGCATGAATCAGGCGGAATGCGCCGACACACCCGGCAAGCATGGTGACACCGGCTGCAACCTTGCCGGTCATTGTCCGGCCAGTGGGACTGGCCGCTCTCACCTCGCGCACCGGGATGTCACTCACCCGGCGGGCGAGAACGGCGCCGCGCCGGTCGGTCACGGCCGTGACCGCATGGCCGCGGCGCATCAGTTCTCCGGCAACGGAAAGCGCCGGAATCAGGTGTCCGCCGGTACCACCGGCAGCAAGCATGATCCGGACGCTCATGATGGCCGCCCCCGGTTCGGGCGCCGACGCGTCAGCGCCAGCATCAGGCCCATGCCGATGGCCATGGCGATCAGCGAGGATCCGCCATAGGAGACGAAGGGCAGAGTCATTCCGGTGGTCGGCAGCAACCGCAGGGCAACCCCCATGTTGACCACCGCCTGGACGGCAAACTGGATGACCAGACCGGCCACCGCGAGGAGCACGAAGAGATCCCGCTCGTCGCGCAGGCGTACGAATCCACGCAGTGCCACGAAGGCATAGAGCGACACCAGCACCAGACAGGCGATGAGTCCGAACTCCTCGCCGCCGACGGCAAAGATGAAGTCCGAGTGGGCGTCCGGCAGGTGATCCTTGATCACACCCTCGCCCGGTCCGCGTCCGTTGAGGCCACCGGACTGGAAGGAACGGAGCGACATTTCGATCTGGTAGGTGTCGACGGACTCCGGATCGAAGAAGCCGTTGATGCGATCCCTGACATAGTCGATCTGCTGATAGCCGATGAAGAGGCCGAGAACCGCCGCCACGGCGACGGCGGCCACCACCAGGAAGGGCAGGCCGCCAAGGAAAAGCTGGCTGCCCCAGACAGCGAGCACGATAAAGGTGGTCCCGAAGTCCGGCTGCAGGACCAGCAGACCGGCGACGATCGCGGTCAGCGCACACGAGAGAAGAATTCCCGGAAATCCGGGGACATTCCTGCCCGTGGCCAACAGCCATGCCGTGGTGATGGCAAGGGCCGGCTTGGCAAATTCGGAGGCCTGGAGCGAAAAGACGCCCAGGGGAATCCACCGTTGCGCGCCCTTGGTCTTCGCGGCAACCAGCAGGGTCACGATCAGGAGGACGAAGGAGACGATCATCAGGGCGAGACCGGCGCGCCGAACCTGAGCCGGGTCGAGCAGTGAAAGGCTCACCAGAATGGCCACCGCCGGGACCAGAAACAGGAACTGCCGCTCGGCAAAGTGGAAGGCGCCAACGCCCATGCGCT
Organism: bacterium; assembly: GCA_028821455.1. GTDB lineage: Bacteria > Pseudomonadota > Alphaproteobacteria > SP197 > SP197 > SP197. Next base: position 43,431 of record JAPPGE010000079.1, read on the forward strand.
CGGCAACCGGCGGGCTGGCGGCGAGGATCAGGATGGCTCCGAACACCATGAGGATGAACAGGGCCGACATGTTCCAGCGATCGATGGTCCACCACCAGCGGGCCACCATGCTCCGGTCCGTGCGATCGAAGGTGGTCATCGCTCGTCCCTGCCGGTTGTGTAGCGCGTCTTGCGCGCCGGCGTCCTCGTCGCCGCTGCCGGCTTGTCTGCGCGGTTTCCGGTTTCGGCGAGGACAAGCTCGCGAAACCGGTCCCCTCTCTCCTCGAAGCTGGAAAACTGGTCGAAGGACGCACAGGCCGGTGACAGCAGGACCACGGCCCCCGACCTGCGGTCGTCCAGCGCCATCTGCGTCGCCCGGGCGACCGCAGTCTCGAGATCGCCGCAGTTGGTGAAGGGCACCTGGCCGTCGAGGGTCTGCGCCAGCGCGCCGGCCGCCTCGCCGATCAGAAAGGCATGGACCATCCTCGGGAAGTGGGCCGACAGGGTGGCGATGCCGCCGTCCTTGGCGCGGCCTCCGGCGATCCAGTAGATGTTGTCGAAACAGGAAAGCCCGCGGGCAGCGGAATCGGCGTTCGTGGCCTTGCTGTCATTGACGAAGGTCACGCGATTGAATTCGGCGACAACCTCCTGGCGATGAGCCAGCCCGGAAAAGGTCGCAAAGGCGTCGGCGACCTCCCTGCCGTCGACGCCGAGGGTGCGGATCACGGCATATGCGGCCGCCGCGTTCTGCATGTTGTGGACGCCCCGCAACGATGGCAGGCCGGCAAGATCCGCGATCTCGACGGCGCGGCCCTCAAGGTCGTCGATGAGAACACCGTCGTGGATCCGCACACCCCGCCTCATGACGCGTTGCGCCGACACCGGAACGACGGACCGCCCGCGGCGTCCGGCAAGTTCGGAGTGGATGCGCCGGCATATGTCGTCGTCGACGCCGATGATGGCGGTCTGCGACGAGGCGCGCCGGGTGAAGATGCGCGTCTTGGAGGCGATGTAGTTCGGGAAGTCGCCATGGCGTTCGATGTGATCGGGCGCGATGTTGAGCAACACGGCGACATCGCTGACCAGCGAACGGATGAGGTCGAGCTGGAAGGACGAGAGTTCGAGAACGTAGATCCCGTCGTCGCTTCCCGCTTCGAGGTCGAGCACCGGGACACCGATGTTGCCACCCAGCTGGACTTCCCGGCCCGCCGCCTGCAACAGATGCGTGACCAGCGCCGATGTCGTCGACTTGCCGTTGGTACCGGTCACTCCCACCACCCGGCCGGGTGGCCGGGACCTGGCAAAGAGCTCCATGTCACCGACGATCTCGATCCTGGTGATCAGCGCCCGAGCCACCAGGGGGTGCGGGGCGGGATGGGTCAGCGGAACACCGGGGGACAGCACAAGACTGGTAAAGGCGTCCCATTCGGTACGGTAGAGATCGTTGAGCGTGACCCCGAGGTCTTCCGCCATGGCCCGGCGCAAGGGATCATCGTCCCATGCGCTGACCTCGGCTCCGCCGTTCTGAAGAGCCAGTGCCGCCGATATGCCCGACTTTCCCAGTCCGAAGACCGCGATCGATTTGCCGGCATGTTGGGAGAGATCGATCATGGCGCCTACCGCAACTTGAGAGTGGCGAGGCCGATCAACGCCAGCACCGCGGCAATGATCCAGAACCGGATGACGATCGTCGCTTCACTCCAGCCCTTGCGTTCGAAGTGGTGGTGGATGGGAGCCATGGCGAAGATGCGGCGTCCGGTCAGCCGGAAGGACGCCACCTGGAGGATCACCGACACGGTTTCCAGCACGAAGATCCCGCCCACCACGGCGAGCACAAGTTCATGCTTGGTGATGACGGCGATGGTGCCGAGCGCCGCACCCGTTGCCAGGCTGCCGGTGTCGCCCATGAAGATCATGGCCGGCGGCGCATTGAACCACAGGAAACCGAGCCCGGCTCCCATCAGGGCGCCACACAGCACCGCCAGTTCGCCCGAACCCGGAACCGCGGGAAGCTGCAGGTACTCGGAATAGACGGCGTGACCCGAAAGATAGGCGACAATGCCGAAGGTCATTGCGGCAACGATGATCGGTCCGATCGCCAGGCCATCGAGGCCGTCGGTGAGATTGACGGCATTGGAGGTGCCGACGATCACGAAGGCGGAGAAGGCGAGGTAGAACCAACCAAGGTCGATCAGCAGGTCCTTGAAGAAGGGCAGGGCCAGGGATGTACCGAGCGTTCCGCCGGTCAGCCACGCGATCGCCAGGGCGGCGGCCAGCGCCGCCACCGCCTCCGCGACGATGCGGGTCCGCCCGGCCAGCCCCTTGCTGGAGTGCGCCGAGACCTTGAGATAGTCGTCCACCAGACCCAGCGCCCCGAACCCGAGTGCCACGAGCAGCACGATCCACACGAAGCCGTTGGAAAGATCCGCCCACAGCAGCGTCGACAGGGTGACCGACAGCAGGATGAGGACGCCGCCCATGGTCGGTGTCCCCGCCTTGGTGACCAGGTGATGCGCCGGTCCGTCATCCCTGATCGGCTGCCCATGGACCTGGAAGGTCTTCAGCCAGGCGATGATGCGGTCACCGAACAGCAGACTGATGATCAGCGCGGTCATGATGGCGCCGCCGGTGCGGAAGGTGATGAAGGAAAACAGGCGCAAGGCGCCGATGTCATCCGAGATCAGGGGATAGAGGCTGTGGAACATCGGCCTAGCTTCCCCTTCCCGTGAACGCTTCGACCACGGACTCGAGACCCATGCGCCGCGATCCCTTGACGAGCACCACGTCACCCGGCAGCAGGCAGTCGGCGAGAAGCGTCGCCATGGTTCTTGAATCGCAGGCCGATCCGCCCCGGCAGGCAACCGGCAGGGCATTCATGAGATGGTCCATGAGGGGACCGACGGTATAGACCCGGTCCGCCACCGCGCCGGTCATGTCGGCAAGGCCGGCATGGAGGAAGGCGGCATCCTCACCGAGTTCCGCCATGTCTCCGAGAACCGCGATGCGCCGGCCTCCCGGATCCGTCGGCGTGCGGGCCAGCACGTCGAGAGCGGCACGCACGGCCACCGGACTGGCGTTGTAGGTTTCGTCGATGATGACGGCCCGGCCACCGGGAAGCGCGACGGTGCGCCGGGCACCGCGCCCGGGCAGGGGAAGGATGGCGGCCAGCGACGATGCCGCTTCGCCAATGTCTCCGCCCAGAGCCTCGACAGCGGCCAGCACGGCAACGCTGTTGAGCGCCAGGTGGCGTCCGTGAAGGGAGAGATCGTAGTCGAACTCCGTATCCGCCACCGCCACTCTCACCCGGGATCCGGTTGCCACGGGCGTCCAGCGCACGAGACGGAAATCTGCCTGCCGAGAGGTTCCGAAGCGGATGACCGTCACCCCGCAGCGCGCCGCATGATCCTCGAGGGCAGCCGCATGGCGGTTGTCGGCATTGATGATCGCCACGCCTTCCTCGTCGAGACCGTCGAAGATCGCGGCCTTCTCCTCGACCAGTGCCGCTTCGCTGGCAAAGTTCCCGATGTGCACGGGTTCGATCGTGGTCACAAGCGCCACATGGGGGCGAACCATCCGGGCAAGGGGCCGGATCTCGCCTGGTGCATTGGTACCGATCTCGAAAACGCCATAGTCCGCTGCCTGCGGCATGCGTGCCAGGGACAATGGCGTGCCGACCTGGTTGTTGTAGCTGCGGTCGCTGGCGTGGGCGAGGCCCTGGTGCGCCAGCACCCGGTGCAACATGTCCTTGGTTCCCGTCTTGCCGACACTTCCCGTCACCGCCGCGATTCGCGCCGACGTGCGTTGACGTGCCGCTCTGGCAAGGTCCTGCAGGCCCTGGAAGGTGTCGACAACGAGCAGCAGCGGCGATGCCACGGGCACGCCTGCAGGCTCGTGATTGACCATGGCCGCCGCCGCACCGTTTTCAAAGGCGTGTCCGACATGGCGGTGACCGTCCGAGACACTCCCGGGCAGCGCCACGAAGAGATCGCTTCGGGACACCTCCCGGCTGTCGAAGGCCACGCCATCCGCCTCGAAGGGCATGGTGGGGCGCCCGCCGGTCGCCCGCGAGGCGCTCTTGTCGGTCCACAGTCTGTCGCGGCTCATGATCCACCTCGCAGGAAGGCGCGTCTCACCTCTTCACGGTCGTCGAAAGGAAGGATATCGCCGTTCACGACCTGCCCCCTTTCGTGTCCCTTGCCGGCCACCACCAGCACATCGTCGCCACCCAGCGAGGCCACTGCGCTCCGGATGGCTTCGCGGCGATCTCCGCTCTCCCGCGCCCCGGGCGCCGCCGCGAGAATGGCGCGCCGGATCAGCGCCGCATCCTCGCTGCGAGGATTGTCGTCGGTCACACAGACGTCGTCGGCGAGACGTGCGGCGATGGCGCCCATTTGCGGCCGCTTTTCACGGTCCCGGTCACCTCCACAACCGAAGACCACGGCCAGGCGCCCATCGGTCGTGCCGCGCAGGCCGGTGAGCACCGTGGCGAGGGCATCGGGCGTGTGCGCGTAGTCGACGTAGACCCGGGCGCCGGCCGGATGGCCGGGAACCATTTCGAGACGCCCCGGAACACAGTCCAGGTGACCTGCGAGGGCAAGCATGTCGTGAACCGGTTGATCCTCGACAGCGGCAATCAGGGCCGCAGCACACAGGACATTCATGGCCTGGAAATGCCCGGCGAGCGGCAGCATGACGGTGCGGGTGACGCCGGCCGCCCTGACCTCGAGGACCTGGTGCCCGTCCCCGGTATCCGCGAGACTCTCGAGGGTGATGTCGCCCGGCGTCTCGCCGAACGACACGATAGCCCGGTTCCCAAGCCGATCGACCACGGCCCCGTATTCGGCCATGTCGGCGTTGAGGACCGCCGTGCCCCCTTCCCGCATCAGATCAAAGAGATGCAGTTTTGCCTCCAGATAGGATTCGGCGGTGACGTGGTAGTCGAGATGGTCCCGGCTGAAGCTGGTGAAGGCCGCCGCATCGACACGAAGACCGTCAAGGCGTCGCTGGTGGAGGCCGTGGCTTGACGCCTCGAGGGCGACGCGGTCGATGTTGCGGGAGCGCAGGCGACCAAGGCAGTCATGCAGGCCGGCAGGATCGGGCGTGGTGTGACCGAGACCCTGAATGCCTTCAGGCGTGACCATGCCGAGTGTGCCGAAGGAAGCGCTCCGGATACCCAGGAGAGACCAGAACTGGCGACAGAAATCGACCACCGAACTCTTGCCGTTGGTTCCGGTCACCGCCACGACAACGTCGGGTGGCGGTGCGTGGAAGCGGGCGCACATGCGAGCGAAGACGTGGCGCGGACCGGCGGCAGCCACGACGGCCGCCCTTCCTTCGAGCGCCGGCGTCCCGGCATCGTCACCGACAAGAACCGCAACCGCGCCGCGGTCGAGGGCATCGTCAATGAAACACCGGCCATCGGTTCGACAGCCCCTGAAGGCGGCGAAGAGATGGCCCTGGCGGACCTGCCTCGAATCGGCTGCAAGGCCGGTGATGTCGATGTCGGGCATCCCGTGACGATGGCGCGCCGGCAGGCCGTCGATGAGGTCAGAAAGACGCAACGATCATCTCCAGCTGCTCCTCCGGATCACCGTCAGCCTCCGGCAGGCCGACAAAGACTCCGCCATCCGGGAGGACTCCCAGCATCGGACCGAGGCGCGCAATGATGTTTCCGACCGCAGGAGCGGCGGTCCAGCCGGCCGTGGCGTAGCCGAAGGTCTCTTTGATTCCCTTCGGTTCGTCGACGGAAAGGAACACCACGTACTGCGGTTCATTGATCGGGAAGGCGGCGACAAACGACGAGATCAGCTTTCTCCTGTCGTAGCGGCGCGACTCGCCGGGCTGCTCGGCCGTGCCCGTCTTGCCGCCGATGAGATAGCCGTCGACCTGGGCCTTGCGGCCGCTGCCGAAGCGGGTGACGAGATGGGTCAGCATGCGCACCGTTTCCGATGTCTTTTCGGCGATTACCCTGTGGCCCGGGTCCGGTTCGCCCTGTCTCTTCAGGAGGGTCGGCTGACGGAACAGGCCACCATTGACCATGGCGGCCACGGCCGCGGCAACCTGCACCGGCGATACGGCAATGCCGTGGCCGAAACCGATGGTGATGGTGCTGAGCGTGCCCCAGCTCGAGGGGTAGAGCGGGCGCCCGACCTCGGGCACTTCGATGGCGGACCGGGAGAGCAGGCCGACACGCTCGAGGAACGCCTTCTGATAATCGCTCCCCACCGCCAGCGCCAGGCGCGCCGCGCCGATGTTGGAGGAGTGCACCATGATCTCCGGCAAGGTCAGCCAGCGGTTCTGCGGCTTGTAGTCGGTGATCGTGAAACGACCGGCGGTGATTGGCCGCGACGCATCGAACGAGTCGCCGAGCCGGGCGACACCTGCCTCAAAGGCCATGGCGGCCGTGAAGGTCTTGAAGATGGATCCCAGTTCGTAGGCGCCCAGCGTCGCCCGGTTGAACCGGCTGACGGGGTCGCTGGCTGCAGGATTGGCCGGGTCGAAGTCCGGCAGGGACACCATGGCAAGGATCTCCGCACTGTGAACATCCATGACCAGGGCGGTTCCACCCTTGGCCGAGAAGGTCTCGACGGTGCGCAGGAGTTCGTCGCGCACCATCTGCTGGATGCGGACATCAAGGGACAGCGTGACGTCGCCTCCGCTGTCGGCAAGCAAACGCTCATCGAACGCCTGTTCGATTCCCGCCAGACCCCGGCCGTCGATATCCGTGTACCCGACCACGTGGGATGTCAGCGGCCCCTGGGGCCAGATGCGCCGCTCCTCGGCGGCAAAATCGAGACCCGGCTGGTAGAGATCGCGCACCGCCTGCTGCGCGCTCGGTTCGAGCTTGCGGCGGATCCATTCAAACCGCCTGCTGCTCGTCAGCAGCCCGAGGAGATGGTCGCGATCCATGTCCGGGAAAACCTGGAGAAGCGCTGTGGCCGTTGCCTGCGGGTCCGTGACCTCGGCCGGATCGACATAGAGCGAGGCGACCGACAGGCTCGATGCCAACAGAACGCCGTTGCGGTCGACAATGTTCGCCCGCTCCTTCGGCGCCGTGGCCTCCGCCACCAGCCCTGCCTCCACCGGCGTCACACCCATCACGTCGACGAGACGCCCGCCGATGACGACGAAGGCGGTCAGAATGCACATCGCCACCACCATCAGGCGTTGCTTGCACAACCCCACCGCCTGCTTGCTGGCGCCTTCCAGAACCAGCGGCGTCGCGTGTCCAGCCTGTCCGGTCACAATCCCTCCTCCCCGGCGCCCGACTGGTCCCAGGTGTTGCCGATGGTGACCGGGGGCGGCGCCAACGGTATGCCGGACACCGGAGAAAGCTGATGCACGGAAACCGGCACAAGGTCCGCAAGATGGCGATTCGCGAGATCCTTGATGCGTTCGGGCCGGCTGAGATAGCTCCATTCGGCGGTGAGCACCCTGACGTTCTCGCGTCGTTCGGCGAGATCGTCCTCAAGCCTTTCCAGTTCGTGCCTGAGGTCCCTGGCATGTTGGTGATGGGAAAAGGCAACGAGCGCGGCGACAAGCGCCCCGATCATCCACAGCCATCCACCGCGCGCGGTCATGCGGCCACCCCCCAGGATGGCGCCGATGTCCTCACCGCATGGCGCAGACGCGCCGACCGGGCTCGTGGATTGGCCCCGGTCTCGGCGGCAGAGGGGCGCACCGGGCGCGTCGTCACGAGTCGGAATGTCGGCTCCGGCGCCTCGCCGGCAGGGGGTTGATGGCGTCCCGGGCGGGCGCCCCGGCCGCTGCGCTGTCGCAGAAACCGCTTGACGATCCGGTCTTCAAGGGAGTGGAAGGCGACAACCACGAGGCGCCCACCTTCCCGCAGGACGGCTTCGGCAGCCAGGAGACCTTCCTCGATTTCCTGCAACTCCTGGTTGACCCAGAGGCGCAAGCCCTGGAATGTCCGGGTGGCAGGGTCGATCCCTCCGGGAGGCTGCCGTACGGTGCGGCGCACGATGTCGGCAAGTTCGCCGGTCCGCGTGATCGGCGATTCGGCCCGCGCCCTGACGATCGCCCGCGCCACGGCCCGCGCCCGGCGTTCTTCCCCGAACTCGCCGATGATCCGGTGAAGGCCGTTCTCGTCGAGCGTGTTGACCGCATCGGCAGCGGTCGGTCCCGTGGCGCCCATGCGCATGTCGAGGGGTCCGTCGAGACGGAAGGAAAAGCCGCGTCCGGCATCGTCGATCTGTGTCGACGAGACACCGAGATCGAAGACAGCGCCGTCGACGGGCCCTCCCACCTCGTCACGGACCAGAAGATCGAGTTCGGAAAAGCGCCGCTCAAAGACGCTGAGCCGGCCGTCATAGCGGCGTGCCAGCCTGTGACCCTCGCGCACCGCCACGGGATCCCTGTCGAGGGCGATGACCCGGCAGGACGCCGAATCGAGCAGCGCTGCCGCGTAGCCGCCGGCGCCGAAGGTCGCATCGACGATGATCTCGCCATCGGCCGGACGCAGGCAGGCGAGCGCCGTGTCGAGCAGAACAGGGATGTGGCCCGCGCTCATGACGCCTCAATCCGCCCGTCCGGCCAGCGGCAGACTGATGGTCTCGCGCTTGCGGATGGCGTTCCTGAACGCCTCTTCCTGCCTGGTCAGACCCCGCACGGGCTCCCAGATCTGGATATGGCGGCCCAGACCTATGAAACATGCCTCGGCGTCGATGTCGGCGTACGCCCTGAACTCGGCGGGAAGCACGATCCGCCCTTCCCGATCGAGCCGCAGGTTGAGGGCCGATCCGAAGATGGCGAAGGCATTGTCCATCGCCTCGCTGGAGAACACCTGCTCGGAGTTGGAGACGAAACGGGAGAATTCCGCCGGTTCGAAGGCATCGAGTGCCTTTTCTCCCGAGACGGACCGCATTACATAAAGACCCAGTTCGGGATTGTCGAAACGGGCGCGAAAGTCCGGTGGCACGGATATTCGTCCCTTGGCGTCGATTGTCTTGGTGTGCGTTCCCGAGAAAATCTTCGGTAGCGCACCTGGACTCCTTGCCATTCCCGCTTGACCGCTTTCGCCGTCTCTCCGCTTGGGTACGTTTGGGAATAGATGGGAATCTTTGGGATGTCAAACAGGAAATCGCTGAATTCAATGTTTTGAGCAGTCTGCTCCGGCATCAGATATTCTCAATATGCTGGGGGAACTCTGTCGGACGATGACATCATCTTGTAGCCTGTCCGACCCCAATCAGGCTGTCCACAGTGTCGGCAACCTGGCCGGTGGAAAAAAGTTTCTTGGCTGAGCATTGGGAATCGGGCCCTGGCCACGGGAACACGACCCGATTCTCGAGACCGCTGGCCATGTCATCACGAGGCGCGGTGGCAACGGGAACCAGGCGGACTGTAAGCCGGGTTCTGTGGCCCGCCCCCGTCAAGGTGCCGAAGGCGGCCGATGGCCATTCATCTGGGACGCGCGTCACCGCGCGCCTCGCGCGATCAACCCGGGCGGCGGGGTCCGGAAACGGACCTCGTGGAACCACGTGCCGCCCCTACTCGATCTTGCTCCTGGCGGGGTTTGCCATGCCGTCTGCGTTGCCGCATCCGCGGTGCGCTCTTGCCGCACCCTTTCACCCTTGCCGCCGGCGCTAAGGCCGGTGGCGGTCTGCTTTCTGTGGCACTTTCCCTGGGGTCACCCCCGCCGGGCGTTACCCGGCGCCATGTTTCCGTGGAGCCCGGACTTTCCTCCCTTCCCGAAACGGGAAGAGCGGCCATCCGTCCGTCTGATTCCCGGTTAGAAGAGATAGCGCGCAGCCAACACCGGGTCAATGTAGCGCGTCAACCAGCGCCGCGAGACGGGCCGCGGTCTCGCCATCCGCCACGCCGTCCACCCGCGCCGGGCGAAAGTGGCGCTGGAAGGCGGTGACGACGGCAACCGTCACGGCGCCGTAGTCGCCGTCCGGCGCGACGGCGTATCCGAAACTGGCCAGACCCTCCTGCAGGCGCTGGACGGCACAACTCCGGTCCCCCTCGCCCAGGGTCGTTGCGGCCGGTGGCCGCGGCGGCGGCCACAGCCCGACGCCCTGGCTCGCCAGCCAGCGCCAGTCGAAGAGTTCTCCGGGGTCCTGCTTGCGCAGCGGCGCGACGTCACTGTGCCCCAGGACATGGCGCTGGCGGATACCATGTCTTGCGAGGACGTCACGCGACAGTGCCGCCACGGCATCCATCTGCCGAGCGGGGAACGGCGGCAACCCTCCGGCGTGGCCGGGATTGACGATCTCGATCCCCACCGAAGCACCGTTGACATCGCGGACCCCCTGCCAGCACGCCGCACCGGCATGCCAGGCGCGCCGCGCTTCCGGAACCAGCGAGGTGACCTCGCCATCCTCGTCGACCAGCCAGTGGGCACTGACCCCCGACGAGGGATCGACAAGGCGCTGCAGGGCCGCTTCGGCATCCTGCATTCCGGTGTAGTGGAGGACGAGCATGGAGACGGCCGTCCGCCGGTCGTTGGCGTTGGGAGAGGGGCGGTGTCGCACCGTCATGCTGCCGGGCATTGCAGGGTCCGGCGCGTCACACTAGGTTCACACGGTGCCAGACGCGCAGCTTGTGAGACAATCATGCCAGACATCAGAAACATCGCCATCGTCGGCCCATCACTCAGCGGAAAGACGACTCTCCTCGAAGCCATGCTCTACATCTGCGGAGCCATCGGCCGCAAGGGCTCCGTGAAGGAGGGGAACTCCGTCGGCGATTCGGCGCCCGAGGCGCGTCAGCGCAACATGAGCACGGAGGTCAGTGCCGGCCATGCCACCTTCGAGGGATTCCACTTCAACTTTCTCGACTGCCCCGGCTCCATCGAGTTCCAGGCCGAGGCGCGCAACGCGCTGATCGGCGCCGACGCCGCGGTGGTGGTCTACGAGCCGGTCGTGGAACGGGCAACGACCCTGGCGCCGATCTTCCGCTTCCTTGAACACAACCGGATCCCCCATCTCGTGTTCATCAACAAGATGGACCGCACGACCACCCTGATGCGCGAACTCCTGCCGGCCATGCAGGACGTCTCCGGGACGCCGCTGCTGATCACCCAGGTGCCTGTCCGCGACAACGACCATGTCACCGGCTATGTCGACCTGATCAGTGAGTCGGCCTGGCGCTACCATGAGGGCGGCGCCTCCGAGGCCATCGAGATGCCGGACGGCGTCATGGAACGCGAGGACGAAGCGCGCAACATGATGCTGGAGGCCCTCGCCGATTTCAGCGACGACCTGATGATGCAGATTCTCGAGGACGAGGTGCCGACCCAGGAAGAGGTGATCAGCGAACTGAGCGGTGCCTTCGCCGAAGCGCAGGTGGTGCCCGTCCTGCTCGGCTCCGCGGAACTCGAGAACGGTGTCCGCCGCCTGCTCCAGGAACTCCGCCACTGGGCCCCCGATCCCGACCGCGCCGCCGAACGGCGTGGCGGCGACGGTCCTTTCGCAGCCCAGGTGCTCAAGACCTACAACACCCAGCATGGCGGCAAGCTGTCGCTGGCCCGAATCTGGCGTGGCGAAATCAAGGACGGCGAGACGGTCAACGGCAACCGCATCGGCGGCATGTACCACCTCCAGGGCAGCCAGAACGTCAAGATCGACCGTGCCGAGGCCGGCGATATCGTTGCCTTCGGCCGCCTCGAGGGTGCCCACACCGGGGACACCCTGGTGATGGGCAATGCCGCACCCGACGAGGATGCCGCCTGGCCACGCGCCGAGGCTCCGCCACGCCTATACGGCCTCGCAATCCACGCGGCGCGCCGCGAGGACGAGGTGAAGATGGCCACGGCACTCCATCGCATTCACGAGGAGGATCCCTCCATCGAGCCCGAACAGGACTCGGACCTCAACCAGCTGGTGCTCTGGGGCCAGGGTGACATGCACCTGCAGACGGCCTTTTCGAAGTTGTCGGGACGCTACGGGGTCGAGGTGACATCCGGGCAGCCCATGGTGCCTTACAGGGAGGCCATTCGAAAGCCGACCACCCAGCATGGCCGCTTCAAGCGCCAGACCGGCGGCAGCGGCATGTTCGGCGATGTTCACATCAACATCCGACCGCTGACCAGGGGCACAGGCTTCGAGTTCGCCAATTCGGTGACCGGGGGCAATATCCCGAGGCAGTACATCCCCGCCGTCGAGGCAGGGGTGAAGGAGTATCTCCTCCAGGGTCCGCTCGGCTTTCCCGTGGTCGACATCGCCGTGGAGGTCTTCGACGGCAAGTACCATGACGTCGATTCCAACGAAATGGCCTTCAAGCTGGCGGCGCGCGTTGCCATGAGCGAAGGCATGCCATCCTGCAGCCCGGTGCTCCTTGAACCGATCATGAACGTGAGAATCCATGCCCCCAATTCGGCCACCGCGCGCGTGCAGCAGCTGGTCACCGGACGGCGAGGCCAGATTCTCGGCTTCGAAGCGCGCGAAGGCTGGAAGGAATGGGATACCGTCACCGCGCACATGCCCCAGGGCGAGACCCTCACGCTGGTCAGTGAACTGCGTTCGCTGACCCAGGGCGTGGGATACTTCGACATGACGTTCGATCATCTCCAGGAGCTGACCGGTCGCGAGGCCGATCAGATCATCGAGGCCCGCAAGCAGCATCTCGAGGCCGCATGACCGCCGTCTGCCTGATTTCCGTCATCTGCCACGACCGCGCCGGTCTCGTGGCCGACATCTCCGGCCGTCTCTTCGATCTCAACGCCAATCTCTCCGACACGACCTTTGCGGTCCTCGGCGACATGGCGGAGTTCACCTCAATCGCGGAGATTCCCGATGACGTCGCCCTGGCGACGGTGGAGCGGGACCTCGAGACTCTCGACGGCGTCGCCGAAGGCAGGGTCACGGTCGCCACCTTCGACATGCGGGCGGTGCATGATGAGAGCGGGCACATTACCCACCGCATCGAGCTCGACGGACCGGATGCACCGGGTCTCATCCTGCGCATTGCGGAGGTCTTCGGTAGTTTTGGCGCCAACATCGTGCGCATGAACTCGGAACGCATCCCGGCACCTGGTCACGATCGCTACGTGACGCGGTTCGCGGTGCATATTCCCGACCACCGGGTGAACGCCTGCCTGGCAACGGTGGCCAACACCGCCGGTGAAATGCGTCTCTCATGGCGCGTGTCGGAAGTCGAGGACGGCGACCGGGAGATCCGGAACGCCTCCTGAAGGCGGCGTGACTGACTGACGCCACCTGACCATACACCAAATCCATTGTCCCCGGAGGGAACCCTGACCATGTCGACACCCGCATCGGACATCGAGATCGCCCAGGCCGCGACACTGAGACCGATCATCGAGCTTGCCCAGGACCGGCTGGGAATCGCCGCCGAACATCTCGAGCCCTATGGCCACGACAAGGCGAAACTGTCCTTCGACTACATCAAGGGCCTGGAAGGCCGCGCCAACGGCCGGCTGATACTCGTCACCGCCATCACCCCGACCCCGGCGGGCGAGGGGAAGACGACGACGACGGTGGGCCTCGGTGATGCCCTCAATCGAATCGGCCGCAAGACCTTGATCTGCCTGCGCGAGCCGTCGCTTGGCCCGTCGTTCGGGGTCAAGGGAGGAGCAGCCGGCGGCGGTCATGCGCAGATCGTCCCCATGGAGGACATCAATCTCCATTTCACCGGCGATTTTCACGCCATCGGCGTCGCCAACAACCTGCTGGCGGCGATGGTCGACAATCACATCTACTGGGGCAATGCCCACGGCATCGACGAACGCCGGGTGACCTGGCGCCGCGTCGTCGACATGAACGACAGGGCCCTGCGTTCCATCGTCAACTCGCTGGGCGGAGTCGCCAACGGGTTTCCGCGCCAGGACGGTTTCGATATCACCGTTGCCTCCGAGGTCATGGCGATCTTCTGTCTTGCCACGGACATCGACGACCTCAAGCGCCGGCTCGGCAACATCATTGTCGCCCACACGCGGCAGAGAACACCTGTCATGGCGAGCGATCTCAACGCGGAGGGATCCATGGCCGCACTCCTCAAGGATGCGATCAAGCCCAATCTCGTGCAGACCCTGGAGAACAACCCCGCATTCGTGCACGGCGGCCCCTTCGCCAACATTGCCCACGGCTGCAATTCCGTGCTCGCCACCTCGAGTGCCCTCGGCATGGCCGACTATGTGGTAACGGAAGCCGGGTTCGGCGCCGATCTCGGAGCCGAGAAGTTCTTCAACATCAAGTGCCGCAAGGCGGGACTGTCGCCGGACGCCGTGGTCATTGTCGCCACCATCCGGGCGCTGAAGATGCACGGCGGTGTCGCCCGCGACGACCTGGCAAGGGAAGACGTCGCCGCCGTCGAGAGAGGCTTTGCGAACCTGCAGCGGCATATCGGCAACGTGGCCAAGTTCGGGGTGCCGGCCGTCGTCTCCGTCAACCGCTTCTCCGCCGACACCGATGCCGAGGTCGCGACGCTGCTTGACCTTTGCGCTGGCGAGGGCGTGCGCTGTGTCGAGGCCACCCACTGGGCCAACGGTGGCGCCGGAGCCGTCGGCCTCGCCGAGGCCGTGGTGGAGCTCGCCGAGAGCGGCGCCGCCGACTTCCGGCCACTCTATCCCGACGACATGCCGCTCGAGGAGAAGATCCGGACCATCGCCCGGCAGATCTACCGGGCCGACGACATCGACGTACCTGCCGCCATCTCGCGCCAGCTCGCCGAGCTCGACGATACCCCGGCCGGATCCTGGCCGGTGTGCATGGCCAAGACCCAGTACAGCTTCTCCACCGACCCGTCCCTGAAGGCGGCTCCTGAGGGATTCACCATCCCGCTGCGAGAGGTTCGGGTATCCGCCGGCGCCGAGTTCCTCGTCGTCGTCACGGGCGCCATCATGACCATGCCGGGACTGCCGCGGGTGCCTGCAGCCGACAACATCGGTGTCGATTCCCGGGGCCGCATTACCGGCCTGTTCTGACGCCGGGAATCCGCTGCCGCCACGATCCGGAATCGGTTGACTTCCGCGCGACGCAACCCAAGTGTCATGGGTGAAACTGCGGGGATGACGTTCCTTGAACCGCGGAATGGCCGCTGTCCTTCCAGGCATGCGCCCCTGACCGAATCATCCAGCAAGGAGCGATGGCGAAGGCATCGAGGGATATCCGACCGTCAGGGGAGACCGAAGGACCTGCGGTCGAACAGTTGGACACGGTCCCCGCAACGAGTGGCGCCGATGCCGTCAGGACATCGTTGGCCACCATGCCTGAAGGGCCCGGCGTCTACCGCATGCTCTCGTCGGAAGGTGAGGTTCTCTATGTCGGCAAGGCGCGCAACCTGGCACACCGGGTAGCGGCCTACGCGCAACCGGGACGCCTCGACCCGCGCCTGCACAGGATGGTCGCCGGAACGGCGGCCGTCGAGGTGGTCACCACCGCAACGGAAGCCGAGGCACTGCTTCTCGAGGCCAACCTCATCAAGAAGCTCAAGCCGCGCTACAACGTCGTCCTGCGCGACGACAAGTCCTTTCCCTACATCCTGCTCCGACGCGACCACAGGTGGCCGCAGATCGTCAAGCATCGCGGCGCGCGGCGCCGGCAGGGAGACTACTTCGGTCCGTTTGCCAGCGCCGGTGCGGTCAACCGGACCATCACGGCCTTGCAAAAGGCCTTTCCCCTGAGGAGCTGCACCGACCACGTGCTGAACAACCGCACCCGGCCCTGCCTGCAGTACCAGATCAGACGGTGCGTGGCGCCCTGCGTCGGACTGGCCGACGACGAGGACTACGAACACCTGACGCGTGAAGCCCGCGCCTTTCTCAAGGGCCAGACCCGGGAGGTCCAGGACGGTCTCTCCCGGCGCATGCAAGAGGCTGCCGAAGCCCTTGAATTCGAGCGTGCCGCCGGTCTGCGCGACCGTATTCGCGCTCTCAACCACATCCAGGCGCACCAGCAGATCAACGTGCCGACGCTCGCCGCGGCCGATGTCGTGGCGCTTCACCGGGAAGGCGGCCAGACCTGCATCCAGGTCTTCTTCATCCGGCACGGACGCAACTATGGCAACAGGGCCTACTGGCCCGGGCGCAGCGCCGACAGGGCTCCGGAAAACGTCATGGCGGCCTTCCTCGCCCAGTTCTACGAGAACAAGGAAGTTCCCGGCATCATCCTGGTGTCGGTGTGGCCGGACAATCACGCCCTGCTGACCGAGGCACTTGCCGGCAGGAGAGGACACGGGGTGGAGATCAGCGTCCCGCGCAGGGGCGGCCGTCGGGCGCTGATGGATCATGCCCTGCAGAATGCACGGGATGCCCTGCAGCGGCGCCTGGCCGAGAGTGCGACACAGCGCTCCCATCTCGAGGGGCTGGCGGCCCTGCTCGGCCTCGACGCGGCGCCCCGGCGCATCGAGATCTACGACAACAGTCATATTCAGGGGGCCCAGCCCGTCGGCGCGATGATCGTTGCCGGCGCCGACGGATTCATGAAGAACCAGTATCGCAAGTTCACGGTCCGCAAGGCCCCGGCGGGCGATGACTATGCGATGATGCGCGAGGTTCTGGAACGCCGATTCTCGCGCCTCGTCGAGGAGGATCCCGAACGCACCTCCGCCGCCTGGCCCGATCTTGTCCTTGTCGACGGCGGCGCCGGACAGCTGGCCACGGCGCTGGCGGTCATCGAGGACCTCGGCATCTCCGGTGTCGACGTCGCCGGCGTCGCCAAGGGGCCGGACCGCAATGCCGGACGCGAACGCATCTTCCTTGCCGGGCGTGACCCGCTGATGCCAGACGAGCGAGATCCGGTGCTCTGGTTCATCCAACGGCTGCGCGACGAGGCGCATCGCTTCGCCATCGGTGCCCATCGCTCGAAACGCACCAGCCGCATCAGCCATTCCCTGCTCGACGAGATCCCGGGCATCGGTCCGAGGCGCAAGCGGGCGCTGCTCCATCACTTCGGATCGGCCCGCGCCGTCGCCGACGCAGCGCTTGCCGATCTCGAGAAGGTCAACGGCATTGACCGCGCCGTCGCCCGTCGCATCCGCGACCACTTCCAGCGCGACACCTGATGGCGCCACCATGAACTGCATGACGGCCCTGGCTCCCGGTCGCGACCCATGATGGCGTCGCTGCCCAACTTCCTCACCATCGCCCGCATGGTGGCCCTGGTCCCGATCGTCGTTCTGCTGATCGACGGTGACCCCTGGGCTCGCTGGGCGGCCCTCGCCATCTTCTGCGCGGCGGCGGCGACCGACGCTCTCGATGGCTGGCTGGCGCGTCGCATGAACGCCCGTTCCACCCTGGGGCGGGTTCTCGACCCCATTGCCGACAAGGTGCTGGTCTGCGGGGTCATCGTCGTTCTGACAGCGACTCTGGACGCGCCGGCGGTCGCCGCTCTCGTCATCGTGATCCGCGAGCTCTTCGTGTGCGGCTTGCGCGAATCACTCGCCGCATCCTCGCTGACCGTCGATGTCACGGCATTCTCGAAGTTCAAGACGGTTCTCCAGTGTGCGGCCATTGCCCTGGTCCTCATCCCCGATCCGGCCTTCGCCACCGCCGGCCTCGTCGCCATGTGGCTGGCCGCTCTGGTGACGGCTCTTTCGGGGCTGCTTCACGGGCGGGCGGCCTGGCGCGCCTTGACGGCGCAGCGGCGTTCGCTATCAGAAGAACCATGAGTTCCCTACCAACCACCCCCCTCGAGCGCAGGGATCAGCCCCCGGATCCGGGCCTGGCGAGTCCCGAAGCGCGCGGCGACCGGTTGATGACGGCGGCGGAGGCCCTCGATCTCATCTCGCGCATTGCCGCACCGGTGACTCCTACGGAAGAGATTCCCCTCGCCCGTGCCGCAGGGCGCATTCTTGCCCGCGACGTCATCTCGACGATGGATGTGCCTCCCCACGCCAACGCCGCCGTCGACGGCTACGCCTTCTTCCATGACGACCTCGCCGAGGCCGGTGAAACAACCCTTCCCGTGACGGCCAGAGTGGCGGCAGGCATGGCCCTCGACCGCCAGGCGCGGCGAGGTGAAGCCATCCGCATCTTCACCGGGGCGCCGATGCCCGATGGCTGCGACACGGTCGCCATGCAGGAGAATGTCCGCACCGAGGGTGACTCGGTCATTCTCGATTCCCGGACCCGGCGGGGCGCCAACAGGCGCGAGGCCGGCGAGGATGTCGCCGCCGGCAGCATCATCCTGCACCAGGGTCGCCGGTTGGGACCGTTCGATATCGGTCTTGCCGCCTCGACCGGTCTCACGGTCCTGCCCTGCAAGGAGCAGCTTCGGGTCGCCCTCTTCTCGACAGGTGACGAGGTCACCGATCCTCCAGGCGTTCTCACGCCCGGGGCCATCTTCGACGCCAACCGCCATGCCGTGCGGGCGCTGCTCGAGGCCGTCGGCTGCACGGTCACCGATCTCGGCATCCTTCCCGACGACGCGGCAGCGACCCGAGAGGCCATTCTCGACGCCGCCGGCGGGCATCATGCTCTCATGACGTCGGGCGGGGTTTCCGTCGGCGACGAGGATCACGTGCAGCGCACAGTCCGCGAACACGGCACACTCCATGCCTGGTACATGGCGATCAAGCCCGGCCGTCCGCTGGTGCTCGGGGACATCGCAAATGCGACGTTCATCGGCCTTCCCGGCAATCCGGCCGCAGCCATGGTGACCTTCCTGCGCTTTGCCCGGCCGCTCTTGCTGCGCCTTGGCGGCGC
The DNA here is from genome assembly GCA_028821455.1 of bacterium. Classification (GTDB taxonomy): domain Bacteria; phylum Pseudomonadota; class Alphaproteobacteria; order SP197; family SP197; genus SP197. Next base: position 62,035 of record JAPPGE010000079.1, read on the forward strand.
CGACGACATCGCGCCGACGACCTTCGACGTTCGCTCCGCATTCAGCCGCGACAAGAAGGGCGGGCGCCGCGAGTACGTCCGTGTCCACCTGCGGCGCAACGCTGACGGCGTTGCCGAGGCCCACGCCTTCGACAGGGAGGGTGCCGGCCTGCTGTCATCTCTGGTCGACACAGACGGTCTCGCTGAACTTCCTGAAGACATGACGCGCCTCGAGGCCGGTGACATGATCGAGGTGCTGCCGTTCAGCGAGGTCCTGTCATGACGTTCCACACACAGGGGAATACCGCGTCGTGAGACTTCTCTATTTCGCGTCCGTCAGACAGACCATCGGTCTCGCCGGCGAGGAGATCACGCTGCCCGGCGACGTTGTCGATGCGGGGGGACTCGTCGACTGGCTGAAGCGGCGCGGCGGTGTCTACGCCGAGGCTCTCGCGCAGCCCGGCCATGTGCGCGTTGCGGTCAACCAGGCCTATGGTCATGCCGGGACTCCGGTCACGGACGATGACGAGGTCGCCCTCTTCCCTCCGGTGACCGGCGGTTGATTCCCGTGATTCGCGTCCAGGCAGAGGACTTCGATATCGCGGCCGAGATGGAGGCCATCGCCTCCAACTCGACATCGCTCGGCGCCATCGCCTCCTTCGTTGGTGTGGTGCGCGACATGGCAGGCGGTGGCCGCCCATCCTCCATGACCCTGGAACACTACCCGGGGATGACCGAGGGGATGCTGCGCGAGATCGACGAGGAGGCCTGCCGCCGCTGGCCGCTGGAAGCGAGTCTCATCATCCACCGCTATGGCCGCCTCGAGCCCGGCGACCGAATCGTGCTGGTTGTGACGGCTTCAGCGCATCGTCACGCCGCTCTCGAGGCTTGCGCCTTCCTGATCGACTGGCTGAAGACAAAGGCGCCCTTCTGGAAGTTCGAGGAAACACCAGACGGCAGCCGCTGGGTCGAGGCCCGCGCCCTCGACGACGATGCAGCGGCCCGCTGGGAGAAGGAGTGAGGCCGGTCGAGGCTGATCGACACGTGCGCCGGGATGTGCGCCCATCGAGCGGGCGCCATCGTGTCGGCTGCCTGTGAAGCTCGACGAGGTGATGACCACGCCGCAGGACCTGATCCGGGCCTACGTGGCGGGCGCCCTCGACGTCTGCTGCATCAAGATCGCGCGTGTCGGCGGGCTCACCAAGGCCCGGCGCATGCGTGATCTGTGTTGCGACCTCGGCCTCGAGGTCGTCGCCAACGACGTCCGGGGAAGCGACATCACCACCGCGGCGCTGACTCACTTTGCCTCCAGCACGCCAACCCGCAACGTGCTCGCGACCACCGACCTCACCGACTACGTCACCGTCAGCCTCGCCGAGGGTTGTCCGCGCCCCAGGGACGGCTGCATCAGCGCCTCCAAGGCGCCAAGCCTCGGGGTCGTACCCGCAATGGACGTCCTGGGCCCGCCAGTCGCCGAAATCACGTGAACGCGTCTCAATGCTCCCGGGTTGCCGCGAACGCTCGCCAGGGACGGAACACGGCTGAAAGCAAGTGGATCAGGGCCTGCACCCTCGATGACAATACCCAGGTCCACCGGGAGAAAAGTTGACAGGCTGAACGGTTGAACGACTGTCTGTCGGATCCTCGCCTTCATGGACGCCGACGGATGCCGGTTTCAACGGGCTTGCAGCACGAGAAACTCGTAGCCGTAGAACTCCGAATGGGCATGCCAGATGTCGATTTCGTGCTGACACTGATCCGCCAGTTCCTGTGCATCCGGGAGATCGCCATGACGCTCGCGGAATGCGCTGATGTTGTCCTGCAGCGGTCGATAGTAGTCGTCCCACCACGCCGAGTCGGAAAGCGGAAAGTGGCCCACAATCGTGTAGCCGCACGCTTCGACGGCTTGCAGGAGCGCGGACGTGCTGCGGATTGCCGGATACTCCCGGTTCCAGAACGCCGCGCACTCGGCTGGTGGTGAGGGTTTCCGCCAGCACGCCTCGCTCAGCGCGATGTGCCCGTTGGGTGACAGCAATCTCCGCCAGTCGCCAAGTCCCCTTTCGACCCCGACGTTGTAGATGGCGCCCTCGCACCAGATGAGGTCGAAGGATCCGTCGGCGAAATCCAGGCTGCGCATGTCAGCTACGCACGCCAGCAGCCGATCCTCGATGCCCAGTCTGCGGGCTTCGCGGTTCAGCGCATCGATGAACGGCGGATGGGTGTCGATCGCCACGATGCGCGCGGGCGACGATGCGGCCAGCACCAGTGTCTGGCCGCCCGTCCCGCAACCGATGTCGAGAATGCGTGTCCGCGGACCGACATCCGGCACAAACCCGAGGGCGCGCCGCGTGTCCGCCGCGCTTCCCGGTCCCTGCCTGGGCAGGCCGCTGAACAGCTTGAAAAACAGCGCAGTGACCCGGTCTGGCGCCATATCCCCTCAATTGTCACGTGCTTCATACCAGTGACCACGACGTTTCCCGATGTCGCGGCCAGCAACAAACTCGCCCCCTTGCGGTCGAGCGAATGACGGCCTTGTAGCGTCATCCTCCCCTGTTGTCGCCATCTGCCTGTAATCGCGCCCGGCGCCGGGATGTTGTGCCGCGGCGCGCGATCGGACACCTTGATGTCGCGGAGCGCAACTCGTAATGTAGCGACATGGCTACAAAAAAATATGCTCCCGCCGCAACCATCACGACCGTGACCAGCCGCAACTTCAACCAGAATGTGGCAGGCGCGAAGAGAGCTGCGCTCTCGGGGCCGGTGTTCATCACCGATCGGGGCAAGCCCGCGCACGTGCTGCTCAGCATTGAGGACTACAGGCGGTTTTCCGGCCAGCATCGCAGTCTTGTCGATGCATTGTCGATGCCAGGACTGGCCGATATCGAATTCGATCCGCCACGCGCCCGTATCAGATCCCGTGAGATCGATCTTTCCTGATGTTTCTGCTGGACACGAATGTGATATCCGAGCTGCGAAAGCTCGGGGACGACAAGGCGAATGCCCGTGTCGCAGCATGGATCTCCAGGCAGGATGCGACACGATTCTACATTTCGGCACTCACGCTCATGGAACTGGAGATCGGCATTCTTCGCCTTGAGCGACGTGACGCCCGGCAAGGGGAACGCCTCCGGACATGGATGGACCGTCATGTCCTGCCGGAATTCCAGGAGCGCACGCTGCCGATCGATTCCAACGTCGCCCTCAAGTGCGCTCACCTGCATGTGCCCGACCCGAAACCCGAACGGGACGCATTGATTGCCGCGACCGCAATAATCCACCGAATGACCGTGGTGACGGGAAATGTTGCCGACTTCGAGATCACCGGCGTCGAGGTCTTCGACCCCTGGTCAGGGAGATAGGCGGGACGCTCGCACCGCAACCGGAGCAGTGCGTGGCGCAAGGACAGGTGCTGTCAGCCGCGTCTGACTTCGGCGTCGAAGTCCTGCATGAGCGTGCGGCAAATGCGGCCTGGCTGGAAATGCCGGTCGCCGATCTGGCCGACCGGCGTGACTTCGGCGGCCGTGCCCGTGATGAAGACCTCCGTCGCCTGCCCGAGGTCGTCGTCGGTGAGGTGGCGTTCGACAACCTCGATTCCCTGGCGTTGCGCCAGGGCAATCACCGAGCGACGGGTGATGCCGTCAAGGAAACAGTCAGGCGTCGGGGTGTGGATCTTGTCATCGATCACCAGGAACAGGTTGGCGCCGGTCGCTTCGGCCAGGAACCCGCGGTAGTCGTACATCAGCGCGTCGTCGAACCCCTCGCGCTCGGCCTTATGCTTGGCGAGCGTGCAGATCATGTAGAGACCGGCGGCCTTGGCATGCACCGGAGCGGTGTCGGGGGCTGGCCGGCGCCAATCGGAAATGGCGAGGCGGATACCGCGCATGCGTGCCTCCTCGGAGAAGTAGCTCGGCCACTCCCACGCGGCTATCGCCACGTGGATGGTGTTCTGTTGAGCCGACACGCCCATCATCTCGCTGCCGCGCCAGGCCACCGGCCGCACGTAGCCATCGACAATGCCGTTGGCGCGGAGCACCTCGTAACGGGCTGCTTCCAGAGTCTCGATCGAATAGGGGAGATCGAATCCCATGATGTTGGCAGAGCGCAGAAGACGCTCTCCATGCTCGCGCGCATGAAAGATCCTGCCGCCATAGCAGCGTTCGCCCTCGAACACGCTGCTTGCGTAGTGAAGTCCGTGGGTCAGGACATGGACCCTGGCGTCACGCCAGTCGATCAGCCTGCCGTCAAACCAGATCGTGCCGTCCCTGTCGTCGAACGGGATGAGTTCAGCCATGGCTCCTCTTTGACTGGGGGGAATTTCTGCCGCCTGCCGTTGCAACCCCTTGTCCCGGTAGACCGGTTCGTCATATATGTCAATATGGCTGACATAACACGCGGACCGAATCCCCTGTTCCTGCGCGACGCCGATCTGCGCGAAGGGATCGAGATGCTGTATTTCGCCTACCGCGACTTCACCGCCAGGCCCGACGCCATTCTCGCCGAACACGGGCTGGGACGTGCCCATCACAGGGTCATCTACTTCGTCGGCCGCCATCCGGGAATGACCGTCAAGGATCTTCTCGCCATCCTGAAGATCACCAAACAGAGTCTGGCTCGGGTGCTTCGCAAGGTCGTGGCCAAGGGATTCGTCGAGCAGCGGCATTGCCAGGAAGACCGCCGGAGGCGCCTCCTCTACCTCACCGAACGGGGAATCGAGCTCGAGGCACAGCTGACGGCCGACCAGCGTGCCCGTATCGCCAAGGCGTGGCGGGAGGCGGGGCCCGATGCGGTCGCCGGATATCGCCGCGTGCTCGGCGGCATCATCGACGACGGCGGGTGATGAACCCGGACGGTCCCCACATCCTCGTTATCGATGACGACCGGCGCCTGCGGGCGCGCCTGCAGAAGTACCTCATGGCCCAGGGTTTCCTGGTGAGCACGGCGAGCAGCGCCGCCGACGCCGAGGCCAAGCTGAAGTCGCTGGTCTTCGATCTCCTGATCGTCGATGTCATGATGCCCGGCGAGGATGGCATGAGCTTCACCCGCCGCATCAGGCCGGGCGCGGGAATTCCGATCATCATGCTCACCGCCCGCGACATGGTCGATGACCGCGTGGCCGGACTCGAGGTCGGTGCGGACGACTATCTCTCCAAGCCATTCGAGCCGCGTGAACTCGTGCTGCGCATGCGCAACGCCCTGCGTCTCGTCCCGCCGCCCCCGGAAAAGTCCGGTGTCCTCGCCTTCGGGCCCTTCACCTTCGACCGGGGTCGTCTCGAACTCTCCCGTGACGGTCGCCCGGTGCCGCTGACCGACAGCGAAACTTCCCTGCTCGGAGTCTTCGCCGGATCACCTGGCGTCACCATGTCGCGTTTCCGGCTGGCCCAGAAAACCACCACCGCCGAACGCACGATCGACGTGCAGGTGTCCCGCCTGCGGCGCAAGATCGAGCACAACCCGGGCGAGCCGCAGTTTCTCAGGACCATTCGCGGCAAGGGCTACGTCCTGGTGACGTCATGAGGCGCTGGCTCCCGAAGTCCATTTTCATCCGCTCCCTGCTCATCGTTCTGGTGCCGCTCGTCATCCTCCAGATCGTCCTCGCCATCGTCTTCTACGAGAGGCACTGGGAGAACGTTACACAGTATCTCACGGCCGCCGTGGCCGGTGAGATCGACGCGCTGATCTGGATGTACAACAGTCCCGATGTCGACGAAGCCGTCGTCATCGGTGAGAGCTTCTTTCAGCTTTCCTCGCATTTCGTGCCCGGTGGCAGACTGCCGGAAAGGACTCTCGCCCGCAGGCCGACGCGGGTCGAACGGCACCTCACGCAGGCGCTCGGCGGGCTTTCCACGCCCTTTGCCATCGACACCACCCGGTCGCCCGACACCATTGTCAGCATCGAGTTGCCGGACGGCCTGCTGGTGATCACCATCCCGAAGAAGCGCATGGAAAGCCGGACAACGGACCTCTTCATCTACTGGATGCTGGGGACCTCCCTGGCGCTCACCCTCATCGCCGCCTACTTCGTGCGCCAGCAGATCCGCCCGATCAACCGGCTCGCCAGGGCTGCCGAACAATTCGGGCGCGGTATCATCGACGTCAGTTTCAAACCCTCTGGCGCCGCCGAGGTGCGCCGGGCCGCCCATGCATTTCTGGCCATGCGCGAACGGATTCGCCGGCAGATCCAGCAGCGTACAATCATGCTGGCCTCGGTCAGCCACGACCTGCGCAGTCCCCTGACGCGCATGAAGCTTGAACTTGCCCTCCTCGGCGACAACGAGGAGGTGGCGAACCTGAAGCGTGACATCGAGGAAATGGAGCACATGATCGATGTCTACCTCGCCTTTGCGAGAGGTCAGGGGGAGGAGGAATCCGGGGACTTCGATCTCACCACGGTGATCCACGAAGTGGCATCGGAGGCTCCGTCCCCCGTTGAGGTCCGGGTGACGGAGTCCCTGCCGTTTGTGGGCCGGCAGGGGGCCATGAAGCGCTGCCTCACCAACATCGTCGACAACGCCTGTCGCTACGGACGCCGGACCGTTCTGGAGGGGCGCGCCGGGGACGGCGCCATCATCGTCACCCTTGACGATGATGGCCCGGGTATCCCTGAAGCCTTCCGGCAAGAGGCCGTCCAACCCTTCGTCAGGCTCGACTCCTCCCGAGACCCCAATCTGAGTGGCGGTGGTCTGGGCCTCACCATCACCAGCGACATCGTCAGGGGCCATGGCGGCGACATCGTTCTTGCCAGCTCACCACTCGGCGGCCTCCGGGTCCAGATCACGCTGCCGAGCAACTGACAGGGTGTCGCGGAAGCGCTTTGGTGTCATCCCCTGCGCCCGGGTCATGCAGGGCTGAACTGCCCGTGGAATCCGAGCGGCAGCGGGAACGGGAGCCATGCCTGCGCCAGCGGACCGTCCGCCACACCTCTTGCATCGAACACGGCCACTCCGCTCCTCGCCGTCGAACTGTCAAGGAAAGAACCGATGAGCCAGCCGTCATCCTCCTTCGTCGCCTGCTGAAAGGGGATGAAGAGGTGTTCTTCAATCTGGATTCCCTTGCCAGGATCGAAGCGTTCCAGGCGACCCGATTCAAGATCCCGCTTCTCGAGCGCTCCAGGCAACCAGGCGGGGGTGCCTGACGTCGAGGAGACGCTGTAGAGATAGCGGTGACGCAGCGACACCCTTGCCGGATTGATTGTCGGGAAATCACCGCCGCCATCATCTCCGGCTATCGCGAAGGAACCGTCGGGGCGGAGCACGATCCTGGCGAAGCGCGGCACCGACGCTTCGACAAGGAGTCCGTCCATGACCTCGGTGAAGGCGTCCTCGAGAAGCGAGGGATCATCGGCAAGGAAGAAGTCGAAGTGGATGGTTCCGTCGTCCTCATTCCAGCCGTTGCCATGATGGAAGCCGAAAGCCGCCGGAAGCTGGATCCAGCGCCTGGCGGAGAAGTCGTCCTTGCGCACCACGAGGACGCGCGAGCCGAGTTCGGGCTTCCATGCATGGCTTTCGAGATAGGTGCCCTCGATCTGCGGATCATGGACAAAGGGCGGGATGACGATGACAAGAAAGTCCCGTGTGACCACGAAATCGTGCACGAATCCCGGTTGTTCCAGCGGAACCACCTCTGCCCTGACAGCCGCTCCGTTCCCCGGGATGTGGTAGAGCACCAACGCCCCGTAGGGAACGGAGACAAGACCGAAGGCCCACAATGTGCCGTCCGGCTCGACCTTGGGATGGGCGGTGAACGGCAGTCCTTCAAGTCCCTTGCCCCATGACTTGAAGGCCTCCCAGGAAAGGGACTCGCGGTCAATGATGCTCGCTGATCCACCTTCCCAGAGTGCCAGCAATTCACCCCGGTGATCGAGAAGCGCCGTGTTGGCAACATTCATGTCATCGGCACGGCGTACCGGACGAGCCCCCTCGGGACGGGTGGCGAAGGCAGGCAGCAGGCGCTTTCCTTCCCGGTCCTCGAGGGTGAGTTTCGGTGTCTCGAGCATGCGTCCGCGATGGGTGATGCCGCTGCCGTCGAGACGGAACTCCTGGATCATGCCGTCAGCATCGAACCAGTGGCGGTAGCGCAGGCCGTGACGGGAGTGAGCAGCCGGACCGATACGCCGGAACGTTCCCTGGAGGTCAGCGGGCCACGTGCCCTCGATCTCCAGCGGCCGCGATTCGAAGTAGTCGACGGGCGGCGTTGCCCAGCCCAGCAACCGGCCGTCCCCGGCAAGAGCGGCGTCGAAGAAGTCTTCCCGTTGCGAGGCGCTGAGCGGGCCGGGAAGAAGCGAGGCGGCTCCGGTCATGGCCAGAATACTCCTGCGGTCATGCATGATCGCCCCCTCAGTAGCGCAGCGTGATAACGGCATGGACAGGCTCGTCGCCAATGACCACGCTGGCATCGTCAAAGTCGGGCGGTCCCATGAGACCGCTGGCGTCATTGGAGAAGCCGTAGCCCTCCGTTGGCACGCCAAGGAGGTTGGCATCGAGTACGCCATCGTCATTCTCGTCATGCATGACGGAAACGGCATAGCGGCCTTCGGCAAGCTCCGGAAACACCAGGCTGAGCGTACCGGCGACCGCATTCATCCACACGCCTGCCACGGCGCCCCGGTCATCGGGAAAGCTGATGTCGGCGCGCTCCTGGTGCAGGGCCAGAAGAACACGCCCGTCACTGGAGCGGATTCCGGTCACATCGATGGCCAGTTCTCCTGCGATCGCGGGAGCGTGAAATCCGAGGATCGCAACGGCGAGTGTCGTCAGTCGTTTCATGATGAATTGGCTCCTGTCGGTTGAAACGCCGCCGCCATTTCGGCACGGTCCTCCAGAGCTTCAATCGCCATTGCGTGAAAGGCAGGAATCCTTCGCCGATGAATGTCACGTTGCCGTTCGCGTCACGCGAATCGACACGGCGCCTGCGCCGCCACCTCATCGCTGTGGTGCTGGCGATCGCTGTCTTTTCGTGGCTTGGCCCCTTCGGCACGGCCACCCGCCTCGAGCCGGGAATCCTGGTGGCCTATTGGGCCGTGGCCATTGCCGGCAACTGGCTGATTGCGATGACGACCGTCCCCTTCGCCATTCGCCTCTTCCTGCAGGCGGGCAAGCCCGCCCTTGCCGGCATTGCAGCAGGCTCGGTGATCGCGGCCCTGCCCGGTACGGGCATCGTATGGATTCTCGAATGGGGGCTCGCCGGATCCAGGGCATCGGCGACCATGCTGACATGGCTCTACGCCTGTGTGGTGATGGTCCACCTTGTGTTGTCGTTCCTCGCCTGGCACTTCGTCGAATTGCCCTTGCAGGAGCGCGAAGAGAGCGCCACGCCTTCTCCGCCTGTCCGGTCGCCCTTCCTGTCGCGCCTGCCAGCCCGCCTGGGTGAGGATCTGCTTCATCTCCACATGCAGGATCACTATGTCGAGGCGGCAACCGCGAAGGGACGCGAACTCGTGCTGCTGCGTTTCCGTGACGCCCTGCGCGAGGTGGAGGACCTTGACGGCATGCAGGTCCATCGTTCCCACTGGGTTGCGCGGGATGCCGTCAGTCGTGTGGTGCGGCGTGACGGCCGCGTCTTTCTGGAACTCAGCAATGGCACCAGGGTGCCGGTCAGCCGCTCATTCCAGCCGGCCTTGCGGGAAAACGGCTGGTTGTAGAAGGACCTAGGCGAGTCGGGCTCCGTCAGGGACTCTGCTGTCGGGAGAGATGAGCACGATGGCGCCATCGTGATCGGCAAATCCCAGGGTGAGGACCTCCGACATGAAGGGTCCGATCTGGCGCGGCGCGAAATTGACCACGGCGACGACCTGACGGCCGACCAGACCATCGGCCGAATAGCGGTCAGTGACCTGCGCCGAACTCTTGCGTGTGCCGATGTTCTCCCCGAAATCGATCCACAGCTTCAAAGCCGGTTTGCGGGCCTCGGGAAAGGGCTCGGCACGGATCACTGTGCCCGCCCGCACATCGACTTCCAGGAACGTGTCGAACGGAATGATGGAAGTGCTCACGCACCGGCCTCTTCGGGTTCCGGTCTCGGTGCACGCCAGGTGAAGTTCTGCAGACGTTCGGCCAGGGCCAGTCTCTTGTCGAGATGGGCCATGGTACGCGCCATGTCCTCGCTCTCATCGGATTGCCAGACGCGAAGGACATCGAGCCAGACCAGCATGAGGCCCTTCGTGCGCAGGGCACCGGCCGGGCCTCCGGCATCGATCCCTGCCGCCTCGAGCATCCATCGCATCGACGCCTGCGTCAGACAGAACCCCTGAAGGGCCGACGCCGGGTTCCCCAGTGAAGCGCGGATGATGGACCACGCCGCCTTGCGGTGGGCCGAAAGCACATCGAGCCGGCGCATGATGACATCGAACAGACGGTCTCTTGGTGATTCATCGCCAAGGTCGCCGGTGTCGCCAGCCAGCACCGCGGCATCAATGCGTGCCGAAAAGGCCTTCAGTATGGCGTCGCGTGTCGGATAGACGGCGTGGAGTTCCGCCAGGGAGACACCGCTTGCCTCGGCGACATCACGCATGGTGAGATCGCGCCAGCCCGCCGTGGCCGCCAATTCCAGGGCGGCGTCGAGGACCACATCGGAAACGTTCGCTTTCCTGGGCATTCTCCTTCCCGCTTCCGGCTGCATCGAGAGTAATCCGCCATGCGGGCGGTGGCAAACCGGAACCGCGGCGTTACTGCCGGCCGAGCTCCCTGGAGCGGCGGGCCGCCGCATCGACAGCGCGGTCAAACAGCGGCTGCAAGCCGTCTTCAGCCATGAGAACCCCGAGGGCTTCAAGTGTTGTCCCGCCAGGGCTCGAGACATTGCGCCGCAGTTCGGCCGGAGTCTCATCCGCCTGCAGGGCCAGTTCACCGGCTCCGGCGACCGTGTGGAGAGCCAGTCTGGAAGCGACCGCCTCGGGCAGGCCATGCGCGACACCGGCGCGGGTCAGGGTCTCGATGAGCAGAAAGACATAGGCCGGACCACCGCCGGAGAGCGCTGTCACGGCGTCCATGAGCGATTCGTCGTCCAGCCAGACGGTGTCTCCGACACTTGCCAGCAGTGATTCAGCCGTTCCTCTCGATGCGCGCGTCACGTGCATGTTCGCCACCATGGCCGTGATCCCCCTGCCGATGGCCGCCGGCGTATTGGGCATGGTACGCACCACCGGGATATCCGCCCCGAGATGCCGTTCGAACCAGGCGAGCGTCTTGCCGGCGGCAATGGAGACGACGAGCGGGCGCTGGTCGAGCGCGTCTCCAAGGGATCCGGCGACGTCCTCCATAATCTGCGGCTTGACGGCAAAGACGACCACAGCCGGGCCCAGTCCCTGCGGCACCCCTTTTGCAACCTCGACGCCGTGACGCCGGTGCGCATCTCCGGCCGCTACAGGGTCGGGCTCGACCACAATGATGGTGTCCGCAGCCACGCCCCGGCTCACCCAGCCGGACAGCATGGCACTGCCCATCTTGCCGCACCCCAGGAGCAGGATCGGCACCGGCAACGCCACGGTCAGGCCTCGCCGACGGGATCGATGATCGCCGCCTGGACCGCCTCTTCGGCAGACTTGCCCTGCCAGATCACGTACTGGAAGGCGGGATAGAACCGTTCACACTCGGAAATGGTGATGTCGATCACGTCGCCCAGGAGTTCCTCGGTGGGATACCCCTGTCCGTTGAGCAGAATGGCCTGACGGAATGTCGGCACGCTCTCGTCGGCGAACACGTCGAAATGACCCACCCAAAGGCGCTCGTTCACGTAGGCGAGGAGTGAATGAACAGACTTGATGCTGGCTTCCGGAACCTGCATGTCGAGCGCGCATGACATCATGATGCAGGCCAGTTCCTCCTCCCAGCCGAACCAGATGCGGTAGACGCACCAACGGCCGGCAATCTCGACCGCGAGTTCGTTGTCGTTGACCCGCTCGTGTGTCCAGCCATGGTAGGCAATGAACCGTTCGACCGGATCAAGCGCATGCTGATCCGGCTTGCCGGGGTGTTCCTGGAGACTGGTCACATGAAGGCCCTACCAGAACGAAAGGTCAGGAGATGGTGGAATCGCCAACAAACTGCCAAACTGCGGTGACGCTGGCAAGGCGATGTCCGGCGCCTCAGGCGCGCCGCTTGCGCCGCTTGACGGCACTCTCAAGTTCCTCGACGCGCCGGGCGAGCCTTTCATTTTCTTCGCGCGCCAGGGTCGCCATGTCACGGACCACCTCGAATTCCTCGCGGCGCACGAGGTCCATGCGCGCCAGCAGCAGTTCGGCACGCTGGCGGGCACGCTGCCGCATCTCGGCCCTGGCGCCGCCGGCAACGCTGAGCGCCCCTGACAGAACGCGAGCCATGTCGTCGAGGATCCTGTTGTCTGTCTGCATGGCGGACCTCCGGGCGGCTGCCTGATCCCATGGTTGCCGTATCCGGCAGGCAAAATCCAGACTTTCCGGCGCTGGACGTCAGCACGACCCCGCCCTTATCTTCAGGTGTCTCAGGGTGCCGCTCATGTTCGCCATCGCTTTTCCAGCAATCGATGCCACCCTGATCGAGATCGGCCCCCTCGCCATCAGGTGGTATGCCCTTGCCTACATTGCCGGAATCCTGCTGGCCTGGCGCTACGCCATCGTGCTTGCCCGCTCGTCGCCCGCCACCATTCCGCGCGCCGCAGTCGACGACTTCCTGCTCTGGGCAACGCTGGGCATCATCATCGGCGGACGCCTTGGCTATGTTCTGGTCTACCATCCCGCGTGGTTCTTGAACCATCCACTGGAAGCGTTCGCCCTGTGGCAGGGAGGCATGTCCTTCCACGGGGGCTGTCTCGGCGTCGCCGTCGCCGCGGTGTTCCACGCGCGCCGCCGCGGGACACCGCTGCTGGCGCTTGCGGACATCCTGGCCTGTGTGGCGCCGATCGGCCTCCTGCTCGGACGGCTTGCCAACTTCGTCAACGGCGAGCTCTACGGCCGGCCAACGCAGGTTCCGTGGGCCGTCCTGTTTCCATCGGATCCGGAAACGCCGCGCCATCCAAGCCAACTCTACGAGGCGGCACTGGAGGGACTGGTGCTCCTCGTCGTCCTGAGAGTCGCGTGGCTGCGGCCCGGCTGGCGAGAGCGACCGGGCCTGATGACCGGCATCTTTCTCACGGGCTACGCGGTCTTCCGGTCGGCGGCCGAGGTGTTCCGGGAACCCGACAGTCACCTTGGCTTCATTGCCGGAGCCATGACCATGGGACAGCTGTTGTCCCTGCCCATGGCGGCGGCCGGCATTGCGCTCCTCGTACTGGCGCGGCGCCCCGCATGACGGCGCTGCTGCAGAGGATCGGCGAGGCCGGACCGATCACCGTCGAACGCTACATGGAACTCGCCCTGCTCGATCCCGACCATGGCTACTACACTCGCAAGTACCCCTTCGGTGCTGCCGGCGACTTCGTAACCGCGCCGGAAATCAGCCAGATGTTCGGCGAACTGCTCGGCCTGTGGTGTTACGCGGCATGGCAGGCCGCGGGTTCGCCGCACCCGGCGATGCTTGTGGAACTCGGACCTGGCAGCGGAACGCTCATGGCCGACGCCCTGCGCGCCATTGAATCGGCCACTGGCGCACCCCAGCCCTTCGACATCGTGCTTGTCGAGGCAAGCGCCCGTCTTGCCCACCGGCAACGCGAGGTTCTTTCCGGCAGGGCCGTCTCGTGGTGTTCCGCCGTCGAGGAGCTTCCATCCCGCAGGCCGGCCTTCGTCATCGCCAACGAGTTCTTCGACGCACTGCCGGTCAGGCAGTTCGTGCGCACTGCCGCCGGCTGGCAGGAGCGCCTTGTCATGGTCGAGGACGACGTGATCGCCTTCGTTCTCGGCATGGTGACCGGTAGCCTGGCCGCTTCCCTGCCCGATGCGCAGACAGGGCGCGTGTGCGAGACCTCGCCTGTCCGTGACGGGCTCATGCGGGACCTTGCCGCGAAACTGGCGACCGAGGGTGGCGCCATGCTGGTCATCGACTTCACGGCTCCCGGCATGCCGGTGCGCGATACCCTCCAGGCGGTCCGGCATCACCGGCACGCCGACCGCCTGACTGCCCCGGGAGAGGCGGACCTTGCCGCCGCGGTGGATTTTGCCGCTCTCGGCAGAATTGCCAGGGCAGAAGGTCTGGAGGCTTTTGGTCCGGTATCACAGGGCGCCTTTCTGGAAGAACTAGGGATTGCCGTGCGCGCCGAACGCCTGAAACGCTCCGCACCGCCGGAAACGGCGCACGGTATCGATCTGGAGTTGCAACGACTGACATCGCCGGATGCCATGGGAGAGGATTTCCGCGTGATGGCGCTGCTTCCCGCCGGAACCGTTGCGCCAGCGGGTTTCGACGGGTGATCACGGCCCCCTTGCTCACCGGCTGCCCTGGCGTGCGTCACGGGTTCTTCGGACGAAAGGGAGGAACCAGCCAAGGGCTCTATGCATCCCTCAATGCCGGCCGAGGTTCCGGCGACGACCGGCGGTGCGTGACCGCGAACCGCGCCCTCATCGCCCGTGCCCTCGACCTTGAGCCGGCCCGTCTCGTCACGCTCTATCAAGTCCACAGTGCCGACGCCGTCGTGGTCAGGGACGGAACCGAGGGCACGACTAAGGCCGACGGCATGGTAACCGGCGAGCCTGGACTGGGACTCGGCATCCTGACAGCTGACTGTGCGCCCGTGTTGCTGGCCGACGGTGAAGCGGGCGTCATCGGCGCCGCCCACGCCGGCTGGGGAGGCGCGTTGCGGGGAATCACCGACGCCGTGGTCGCCGCCATGGTCGCAATCGGCGCCCGGCACGAGCGCATCGTTGCCGTAGTGGGGCCGGCGATCGCCCTGGAGTCCTATGAGGTCGGCCCCGAGTTTCACCAGAGATTCACCGATGATGACGCCCGCAACGGACAGTACTTCCGCACCGCCCCCCGGCCGGGTCATTTCCATTTTGATCTCCCGGCCTACGTGCTCCATCGCCTTCGGCAAGGCGGCATCCGCCATGCCGCCTGGACGGGCGGCGACACCTGTCTCGAAGAGGAGCGCTTCTTCAGCTATCGCCGGAGCGTGCTCCGGCATGAACCGGACTACGGCCGGCAGGTCTCCGTCATCTGCCTTGCCTGACAGGACTGACTCTGCCGGCCGCCCTTCGTTGCGAGCACCCGGAATTCGAGGATGCGGAACACTTCTTGTGACCTGTTTCCGGCAACAGCAACCGGCCGATGGCCGAAGCCATGACTTCAACCTTCCGGCTCCTTGTCGACATGGAGGCGTTTGTCGAGTTCCAGGGCCTCACGACCTTGCTGTCGTTCTGTCCCACGCGAATGCATGAGGACGTCACCCGTGACACCTTCAACAAGGATCTGAAGTCGGCCTCGCCACAGCAAGGGGGCGCCCCGTGGGGCCGGACCGGGAGTCAGTCGAGGAGCGATTCTTCCCAGGGGAACGTCGACAGCGGCTCGGCGCCGCCTGCGGTCACGAGAACCTGCTGCTCGAGCTTGACGCCGTCGGTTTCGCCGACGGCGCCGATATAGCTCTCGACGCAGATCACCATGCCCGCCTCGATCGTGCCGTCATAGACGGTGTTGTGACGGAAGGCCGGCTTGACCTGAGGGTATTCGTCGCACATGCCGACACCGTGGATGACACAGGAGTAGGCGTTCTCGCGAAATTCCTCAGGTACCGGCCATGCCCTGTCGCGTATCTCGCCAAGCGTGATGCCCGGCTTGAGCAGTTCGATGTTGCTTTCGACCTCCTCGACGGCCAGCCGGTAGAGCTCCTTCTGGCGCCGCGTTGGCCTCGAGGGGCCGCAATGAAAGGTCCGCGAGATATCGGCGAAGTAACCGAAGGGTCCCACCATGTCCGTATCGAAACCCACGAGGTCGCCATCCTCGACGGTCCGGGGCGAGGCCTCCTGGAGCCACGGGTTGATCCGCGGACCCGAGGCCAGCATGCGGCCTTCGTGCCAGTCGCCGTTGTTGGCGAGATTGGTGTAGTTGAGCAGGCCCCACAACTGCACCTCGCTGACGCCGGGCCTGAGGGCCTCGCGCATCCGTCCGATCCCGAACTCCGCCACCGCCACCGCCCACTTCACGCAGGCAATCTCGTCGTCGGACTTGATGATCCGCGCCTCCTCGGCGGCGGCGACGCCGTCGAGCACTTCGAGGCCGCGCTGCAACAACGCCTGGGTCACGCTGGGATTGACGTACTCGACCATGACCCGCCGGCTGTCGCTGCCGATGGCATCGAGATAGTCCACGATATCGCCTGCGAGCAGCCTTGCCTGATCGGCCATCTCGCCGGCGCCGTCGAAGAAGGAGATCGAGCGACCGGACCGGGATTCGTCGACGCCGGGCTGTGCTCCGAATCCGTTGTGCATGACGGACGGGCCGTCCCGGGCAACGAACAGGTAGGTCGAGGGAATGTGCGACTGGAAGAGCGGATAGGTCCTGTAGTCCGCGGCATAGCGAAGGCTGACCGGATTGACGAGCATGACCATCGCCACGTCGTGACGCTCGAGCGCCTCCCGCAACCTTCCGGTGCGATAGCGGTAAAGCCGCCCCATGTCGATTTCGGGCGGCCCTTCGCGCAACACGGAATCGCTGACGACATCGAAGAGGTGATTGCGCTCTGACATGGCGGTCCGCTCCACCGGATACGCGACAGGCTAGATGGCCCGCGCAGAAGGAATTGCAACAGACACACTTACGGATTCGTCCATGAAACTACGCTTTGTCAACCATGGCCTTGTTCATGTGCCGCCGGAGGATATGCTCGCCCGATGAAGTCCGGAACAAGGCCATCGGGACGCTACGAGGGTTATGAGGGGCGGCGTCTTGCCGAGCGCTACGAGAGCGTGGACCCCGATCACCTCCATTCATGGATTTCCGGCAGGCTCCCCCAGGGACCGGCCGCGGTTCTCGATGTCGGGGCGGGATCGGGACGCGATGCTGATTGGTTCGCGGCGAAGGACCTCGATGTCGTTGCCGTCGACCCCTCGGCGACGATGCGTGACGAAGCCAAACGGAGGCACCCCTCGCCGCGGATCACGTGGTTGTGCGACCGTCTGCCGGCGCTCGACCGAGTCTCGAAGCAGGGGACAGGCTTCGACCTCATCTGGCTCAACGCGGTCTGGATGCATGTTCCGCCCGACGCGCGCGCCCGCGCCTTTCGCAAACTCGTCGGCATGCTGAAGCCCGGTGGTCTCATCGTCTTCGCCTTGCGCATCGGTGGCGCGGACCTCGAGGACGGGATGCATCCCACCGACATCGACGAGATTGAGTACCTCGCGCGTCGCCACGGCGCGTTCGCCGAAGAGCGCCGCAGGCCTGCGATGCGCTGGAGCGGCCCGGCGTCCACTGGGAGCAGATCGCGTTACGGTTGCCCGATGACGGCACCGGCGCCCTGCCCCTCCTGCGCCACGTCATTCTCAACGACAAGAAGTCCGCGACCTACAAACTCGGCCTGCTGCGTTCGGTCTCCCGCGCCGCTGACGGTGCGGCGGGAATGGCACACTACGGTGACGTCACAGTCAGCGTGCCGCTCGGCCTTGTCGCACTCAACTGGATCAGGCTCTACAAACCCCTTGTCGATGCCGGACTGCCGCAACAGCCCGGCGCCAATGCTACTAGACTTGGCTTCGTCAAGGCAGGCTGGGACGGCCTGCGCGACACTCCTGCCTTCGATCTCAAGGCCGGACGTTCGTTCCGCGGCGATGCCGCCCGGTCGCTCCATCAGGCAATCCGCGATGCGGTCAACACGCTGGTGAGCATGCCGATCCAGCACATGACCTTCCCCGGGTCCGACAGGCCGATTCTCAAGGTCGACAAGCAGCGTGCCGGGAGACCTCCTAATGACATCCTGATCGACCGGGACTACCTCGCCCGTTTCGGCGAACTGCGGGTGCCGCTCCACCTGTGGCGGTCACTCGCTCGCCACGACACGTGGATCGAACCGGCCCTCGTCGGAGAGTGGACCGCGCTCATGGAGCGATGGGCTCAGAAGCAGAACCGCACGCTCGACCGCCTGGCCGTCGAGAATGCGATGAGGTGGTCCGATCCCACGCGCGACGTGGAGTTCGCACGGGAGATTTCGCGCCAGCTTCTTGACGAGGGGAGGCTCCATTGCGTCTGGACCGGCGCGCGCCTGACCGGGGGGCAGCTCGACATCGATCACTGCATGCCCTGGGCGGCATGGCCGTGCGACGATCTGTGGAATCTCATGCCCGCCAACCGACATATCAACCAGAACCAGAAGCGTGCGCTGCTTCCGTCCGCCGAAGCGCTCGAAGAAGCCCGCGACCGCATCTGCACGTGGTGGGAAACCGGGTACGTCGCCCGTGTACCCGACCGGTTCTTCGCGGAAGCGAGGGCCTCCCTGCCGGTTTCCGAACCGGACTTCGACGATCTCTTCGACGGACTCCAGGCACGCCGCCGCACCCTGCGCAGCGACCACAGGATCGACGAATGGACCCCCGCCCGGGTCGGTGCCCTATAGGCCTCGAACTCTTGCGAGTACGCGGCACCACAGCGTACCGCTCACGAAATCGTCGTCGCATGCCATCGCCGTGTTCGCGAAAGCTCCGGTCACGCAGCCGTCCAGGGATTGACAACCTCGACACCTGTGTTGCGGAAATGCCGGACGTTGCGCGTCGCCACCGCCATGCCTCGGGAGCGGGCGATCGCCGCAATCTGGCAGTCCATCGGCGCCAGAGAACGGCCGGCGGCACGGCGGGCGGAAGCGATCTTCGCATACTCGCGCGCGGCATCGCTGTCGAATGGCAGTATGCGACCTTTGAACTCCTCCCTCAGAATGGCCTCGATGGCCAGAGCCAACATGTCCCTGCGCTTGCCTGCGGGCATGGTCGCCACCCCATAGTGCAACTCCGCTTCACCGACAGTCGAGAAGTAAAGTTCCGCGGCCGGCCGCTCCGCGACCCAGCCTTCAACCGTCCGGTCCGGCGACGGGCGAAGCAGTTCCGACACCACGTTGGTGTCCAGCAACAAGATCATCACGCCATGCTCAGTCGAAGGTTGGCGGCTCGCGCCCCGGTTCGCGCGGCGGAAGTTCCAGATCCACACCTCCAAGTGGCGCGATCCGGGCGCGTATGGCTTCAGCGAGATTGCGGGACCTCGGCTTGCGCCCCACCGCATCTCGTAGAATCAACCGCGCTTCCTCCTCCATCGAACGACCGTTGCCCGCTGCCCGCACACGCAGGCGCGTCTTTACGTCGTCATCGAGATTGCGGATCGTGATGCTCGCCATGATCGCGGCTACCGGCTGTTGCCACGACACATTCTATCTGTGATTGCGATGCAATCAACCTGCGCGGGACTCTGGCGCTGTCCGTTCACGAGCGTTGTGGATCGACACCAACCGCCTCTCGAACTTGGCGCCCTGCCAGGGGCTGTCATGGCCGTCTCTGTCCCGGCGCATGAACACCTTGCCTTTGCGGTAGGGCAAAGGGAAGCACCAGCCAGGGGCTCAATGCCGGTGTTGGTTCGGGCGATGACCGGAGATGCGTGACCGCGAACCGCGCCTTCATCGCCCGCTTCCTCGATCTGGAACCGGCACGCCTCTTCACGGTCTGTCAGGTCCTCAGCGCCTTGATCTCCGGGCCCGCGTGTTCCATCACCTTCGGCAAAGCGGCATCAGCCATGCCGCCTGGACAGGCGGCGACACCTGTCTCGAGGAGGAACGTTTCTTCAGCCATCGCCGGAGCGTGCTCCGGGATCAACCGGACTATGGCCGGCAGACTTGCTTCATCTGCCTTGCCAGACAGGATTTACACTGCCGGACGCCCTTTGCTATGAGTGCCCGGCATTCGAGGGTACGGAACGCTTCATGAAACTTGTTTCCGGCAACAGCAACCGGCCGATGGCCGAGGCCATGGCCGCCGGTCTTGGCATCAGCCTTGCCGATACCAGCATCCGGCGCTTTGCCGACATGGAGGTGTTTGTCGAGGTCCACGAGAACGTGCGTGGAGAGGACGTCTTCGTGATCCAGTCGACCTCATTTCCGGCAAACGACCACGTCATGGAACTGCTGATCACGATCGATGCCCTGCGCCGCGCGTCGGCCCGGCGCATCACCGCCGTCATCCCCTACTTCGGATACGGCCGCCAGGACAGAAAGGTCGGTTCGCGCACCCCGATTTCGGCCAAGCTCGTGGCCAATCTTCTCACCGAAGCCGGCTCCAACCGCATCCTCACACTGGACCTTCATGCCGGCCAGATCCAGGGATTCTTCGACATCCCGGTCGACAACCTCTACGCCGCACCCGGTATCGTTCAGGATGTTCGCGCGACGCTCGGCGACGACAACCTGACCATCGTCTCCCCGGACGTCGGTGGTGTCTTCCGCGCCCGCCAGATCGCCCAGCGGCTTGACGCAGACCTTGCAATCGTTGATAAGCGCCGCGAGCGCGCCGGTGTTTCCGAAGTGTTGAACATTATCGGGGACGTCAGTGGCCGGCGCTGCATCATTGTCGATGATATCGTCGATTCAGGCGGCACACTGTGCAACGCAGCCACGGCGTTGCTCGAAGCAGGCGCCTCCGGGGTCGACGCCTACATTGTTCACGGCGTGTTGTCTGGCTGTGCTGTCGAACGGATTGAAGCATCGGAGATCGCCAGCATGACGATCACGGATTCGATCGAGCCGACCCCACAAGTCCTGGCGTCCCGGACCCTGAGGGTGATCACCGTGGCGCCACTCATGGCCAGCGCCGTCCAGAGAATCAGTGAGGAAAGCTCGGTATCGAGCCTCTTTGACTAGGTGATATTTCTGCCCGGAGAATGAGAACATGGACAACCAGGCCACCATTGCAGCCGAACTGCGCAGCCGTTCCGGGACCGGTGCCGCCCGCGAGGCGCGGCGCAATGGTCTGATCCCGGGTGTGGTCTACGGCGCCAGCCTCGAGAACATCTCCATCTCGGTGTCTCGCGACGTACTTGCCCGCGAAGCGGGAACCGCGGGTTTCTTTTCCACGCTGTATCGCCTGAAGGTGGCGGACCGGAATCTCGACGTGGTGGCGCGCGACCTGCAGCTCCATCCGGTCACCGACACCATCCTGCATGTCGATTTTCTCGCGGTCACCGCTGATTCGACCATCGCGGTCAACATTCCCGTTACCTTCGTCAACGAAGAGGACTGTCAGGGCCTGCGCCGCGGTGGCGTGCTCAATGTCGTGCGCCACGAAATCGAGTGCAACTGCCCGGCCAACGCCATTCCCGACACCATCGAGATTGACCTGGCAGGACTCGACATCGGAGACAGCGTCCACATCAGCGCCGTCAGCCTGCCCGCTGAAGTCGCGCCCACGATCGACGACCGGGATTTCACCATCGCCACGATCGCCGCGCCGACGGTGGCGACCGACCTTGTCGAAGACGAGGAAGAAGAGGTGGACGAGGAAGACGCCGAGGAAGGCGTGGATGCAGGAGAGGACGATACCGGAGACTGAACCGGTCACCCTGCACGGTCCAGACATGTTGCTGCTCGCCGGGCTGGGCAACCCCGGTTCCCGACACGCGCGCCAGCGCCACAATATCGGGTTCATGGCCGTCGACAGGATCGCGGCGGCACACGGATTTGGCGCCTGGCGAAAGCGGTTCCACGGCGAAGCCGCCGAAGGCCTGCTCGGCGGACTGAAGACGCTGCTGTTCAAGCCCCTCGTCTACATGAACAACTCCGGGCGGGCCCTCGGTGAGGTTGTCCGTTTCTTCCACCTGCCGGGATCCGGGATCGTCGTTCTCTATGACGAGATCGACCTGGCGCTGGGCAAGGTGAGGGTGAAACAGGGAGGTGGCCATGCCGGGCACAACGGCATCAGGAGCATTCACGCCCATATCGGCGCGGACTACCGGCGCGTGAGAATCGGGGTCAATCATCCAGGCCACAAGGATCTCGTGATCGGACATGTCCTGAAGGACTTTCCGGCATCGGAGCGCCAGCGTGTCGACGGAGTCCTCGATGCGATCGCCGATGCCGCGCCCTTCCTCGCAGACGGCGCGGATGACAGGTTCCAGAGCCGGGTCGCCCTCCTGGTCGAACCGGAGCCCGGAGACGACGATGTCCGGCATTAGGTGCGGCATCGTCGGTCTGCCCAATGTCGGCAAGTCGACGCTGTTCAATGCCCTGACGTCGACGGCTGCAGCCCAGGTCGGCAACTTTCCGTTCTCGACGATCGAGCCCAACATCGGACGCGTCAGCGTGCCCGATGAGCGTCTCGACGCCCTGGCCGCCTTCAGCCAGGCGCCTAAGGCCGTCCGCAACCACATCGAGTTCGTCGACATCGCCGGTCTGGTCAAGGGCGCGAGCCGGGGCGAGGGCCTGGGAAACCGGTTTCTCGCCAGCATCCGCGAAGTCGATGCCATTCTCCACCTTGTCCGCTGCTTCGAAGGCGGCGATGTCGCTCACGTCGACGGCGGCGTCGATCCGCTGCGTGACATCGAAACCATCGAAACCGAGCTGATGCTGGCCGATCTGGAGAGTCTGGAGCGCCGCACCGAGGCGGTGTCGAAGCGTGCCGCGGGTGGCGACAGGGAGGCGGCAGAGACCCTGCCCCTCATGCAGCGGGCGCTTGAGGCCCTTGCCGCCGGCCGACCGGCGCGGTCCGTTCAGATCTCCATGGGCGAGGCGAAGGCATTCGCCATGCTTCACTTGCTGACCGCCCGGCCGGTCCTCTATGTGTGCAATGTCGACGACGACGCCGTAACGGATGGCAATCCTCTTGTCGGCGAGGTGGAGCGCCATGCCCGGAGCAACGGCAGCCACGCGGTCGCCATCGCCGCTTCCCTGGAATCCGAACTCGCCGTGTTGCCCGGCGGGGACGAACGCGAGGCCTTTCTCGAGGAACTCGGTCTCGGTGAACCTGGCCTCAACCGGATCATTCGCGCCACCCACGAGATGCTCGGGCTGATCACGTTCTTCACCACGGGACCGAAGGAGGCACGCGCCTGGTCGATCACCCACGGCGCCACCGCAGCCCAGGCCGCCGGAACCGTCCACAGCGACATGGAACGCGGCTTCATCTGTGCCGAGACCATTACCCATTGTGACCTCGTCGCCTGTGCCAGCGAGCTGGATGCGCGGTCACGGGGCCTCATGCGCCGCGAAGGTCGCAACTACAAGGTGATGGATGGCGATGTCTTCTGCTTCCGCTTCAATGTCTGAGCGCCGAATCCGGCACGGCGCCGTGGCCGAACTCATCAGGCACGAGAACGCCCGGTTTCACCAGGCGCGGCCACGGTCCGCAGCACTTGTCCGGCGTGCTGGCGAACTCATGCCGTCAGGAGTCCCCATGGCATGGATGCGGGGCCTCCAGCATCATGATCCGGTCTTCGTCGAATCGGGACACGGGGCCACGTTCACCGATGTGGACGGCCACCATTATGTCGACTTCAACCAGGCCGACCTTTCCTCGACGGCCGGATACGCCACGCCCGCAGTGGTGGAGGCGGTGTCACGACAGATGAGGGCGGGAGCTCAGTTCCTCATGCCATGCGAGGACGCCGTGGCGGTTGCCGGAGACCTCGCCAACCGGTTCGACCTCGCTTACTGGCAATTCACGCTGTCCGCCTCATCGGCGATGACCGAGGCCCTGCGCCTGGCGCGCCTTGCCACGGGACGGGACGGTATCCTCATGTTCGATGGCAGCTACCACGGTCACATCGACGAGACGCTGGCCGACTATTCTCACGACGAACCGTCGACCGGTTCCCTGGGACTTCCGCACGATCATGGCCGGCACACCACCATCGTGCCCTACAACGACCTTGAAGCTGTTCGCCGCGAACTAGCGGGCAACAAGATTGCCGCCCTCGTCGTCGAGCCGGCGCTCACCAACGTTGGACTGGTCCTCCCTCTTGACGGATTTCTCGAGAGCCTGCGCGCGCTTGCCGAGTCCCAAGGCACCCTTCTCGTTGTCGACGAGACCCATACCCACATGTTCGCCTGGGGCGGCCTGGCACGGCACGCGAAACTCAACCCGCACATCGTCGTCATCGGCAAGAACTTCGCCGGGGGCGTGCCAATCGGCGCCTACGGATTCGAGTCACACCTGGCGGAACTGATGGACCGCCATCTCTTCGATCCGTTCAGCGATGCCGGCGGTCTCGCCGTCGGCGGCACGCTCTACGGCAATGCACTCTCGTTTGCCGCCGCCCGCGCCTGCCTCGACCATGTCATGACCCGCGAGGCCTACGAACGGACATCGGAACTCGGCGCCGTCCTTGCCCGGGGCATCCAGAAGATCATCGATGACGCGAACCTCGGCTGGAAATCCCAACACCTCCGTAGCCGGGCCGGCTGGCTCTACCACAGCGAGGAGCCCCGGAGCGGCGCCGACGCCGCACGTCTCGCCGACATCCCCCTCACCGACTCGCGGCGCATCTTCATGGCCAATCGCGGCATCTGGGAAGCCACCGCCACCGCCGGTCCGACGGTCTCCTTCGCCATGACCCGGGCCGACATCGATCTTTACCTCGACGTCGCCCGCCTCTGGATCGACACCCTCCTCGCAACCTGACTTCTCAGGCCACGTCGCCACAACCCCCAACAGGACATCGGCGACGCATTCAACCTTCATGCAGAATCGCTCGGGACCGGACCTCGATCGAGCCATTCGCAGAAGACTCCTTCCCCAGGGTATCGTCGATAGTGAACACACGCTCACACTGCAGTTCCGGCATCATGAGCCGCATTGCTCGGCACACTTGCGCTACATCCAGCGTGTGCGTTCGCTCAGCGGCGAGGTCGATAGTCTCTCGGATCGAGGCAGAAACTGTAGAACTCGCGGTCCATCCGGAACCAGTCGGTCCGGTCAAGACCTCGGTTGGTACTCGCGTTCGGTCCGTAGGGAAAGGCTGAGACGACCTTCAGCCAGAGATCCCGGATACGCGAGATATCGCGGACCTCGCGCGCCACTTCGGCCAAGTCCTGGTCTTGGCTGAAGATCACCGCCACATCAAGGTCGCCGATGCGCGCCATCCGGACCACGTCGAGGCCCAGTCGAAGATCGATCCCCTTCTCCCGCTGCACCGGCACATCGTGTGTCGCGCCATCAGGAAGCCGAATCTGCTCGATACGGTAGCGCAGGCGTCGGGAAGTCACGACAATTCCGGCGCGACGCATGACGGTCAAACGGCGCGTCCAGTACGCATGCCACATCGGCGAGCTGTCTGCGTCTGGAACGCCCGTGTAGAAGCGGACGCCAGCATCGATCCATCTGTTAGCAGCACAGACAGTCTCCGAGAGTTTGGCCGGATCGTAGTTGGGATGATGGTGACCGAAGGCATCTGGCATGCCGGAACAGATTCTGGCCGTCGATAAACGAAACGGCACGTTTGCATTCTGGTTCTACTGGCATGAATCGCACATCAATAACCCCGCCGGGGCCTTTCGGCGAGTCCGGCGGGGAGCAATTGATACCCAGTCGTAGGCGCTTGAGTTCTAACAGTCAACATCATCAGCCTTCAGCTCCACGGTCGGAGACTCGAGCCAGAAATCCGCCTGTCCAATTGTTTCGCTGTTGACGACGGCGGGCCATAGACACTCGGATGTGTCACAATGGTGATGAATTCATGGACGAAGGGCCAAGGCACACCTCGGCGCACATTCCCCTTGGCCAGTTCTTCGATGCCGAAACGGGCTGACCGGCGCTACGCCGAGTTCATCCTGGGGGCATGGACAAGGATGTCCCTGTCGACGGTGATCAATTGCCCCGCCCTTCATAGGCGGCGTTACGGATGCGATCCCAGCCCGTATCCCGCCATGCAGCCTGCAATCCCCGACCGCATATACTGGCGTCCCGCAACTTGAACGGTTCTGGCTCCCGTTTGGCCCGCAGCACTTCCCGCAATCCGCGCTCAACCAACGAACGGAAGGTTACGCCTTCACCTCTTCGGCAAGGTCGTCAGCAATCTCCACCGTAGTCTTCATGTCACCACAGCAGTACGCTGGCAGGATGAAACTGCCCATCTACCAGATCAACTCATTCGCGTCAGGCCCTTTTTCGGGAAATCCTGCCGCTGTGTGTCCGCTTCCAAACTGGCTCGAAGACGACCTGCTTCAGAAAATCGCAGCCGAAATCCGACTGACCACAGCATTTTTCGTCGGAAAGGAAGGAGAGTATGAGATTCGGTGGTTCACTCCCGCTACGGAGATATCGGGTATCTGCGGCCATGGCACGCTTGCCGCAGCATTCGTCGCCGCAACTGAACTTGACGACCCTTCAGACTCGATCGGATTCAGCATCAAGGATGGACATCTGGAGGTTTCCAGGCGCCGAAACGGTACGTATCTTCTTGACCTCCCGGCTCTTGTGCCAAGGCCCTTGTCCGACGCCGATGCGATAAAGGCCACTTTCGCCAGCAAGGCGAAGTCGGTGCTCGCCGCTCTGGACCTCTTTGTGGTCTTTCCATGTGCGGATGACGTTGTTGAGTTCGCTCCGGACTATCGTGCCTTGCTCTCTCTGCCGTGTCGTGCGGCAGTGATTACCGCCCGCGGGAATGGCGACATCGACTTCGTTTCACGGTGGTTCTGTCCGAAGCAAGGCGAAGAGGAAGATACCGGTTTCACAGGATCAGCTCACTGTTCTCTCGTTCCATACTGGGCACAGCAGCTCGGGCGTTGTTCGCTGCGGGCTCATCAGCCTTCTCCCCGCGGGGCAACAATCGACTGTGAGCTGCGGGCCGACCGCGTGTTGCTTCACTACACGGCCGCAAAATACATGGAAGGGCAAATCTACCTGTGAAGCCGGATAACTGGCCCTTCGACTTCAGGGCCTGCCCGCGTCGGACTACTCCACCGCTTCGCAGTTCCGCGGCCGTCCGAGTGCAGCGTCAGGCGCAGAAGCAAGAATACGAGTCACTACGGCATCGAGTACGCCTTCCGCAAGATCTCCAGGATCAGAGGATTGTTGCGGCCCCATGCCCTCGTCGAACTCCGGACCACCGATACCAGCACCGGGTCCGGCGGCACCGAAGCGACATGATCGATGAATGCAAGTGCCATTGAAACGGCCACTGCTTGCAACCTGGTGTTGGTTTGTAAATTGCAGTTACCAATTGCAATTTCACCGTTGTAGGTTACGATGCGCCATGATCGAGCGAGAGGTCACACCCTGCCTGGTCGGATTGTTCGAGCAGTACCCATTTGTCACCGTGACCGGACCGCGACAATCGGGCAAGACCACGCTCTGCCGCGCCGCCTTCCCGCATCTCGACTACGTCGATCTGGAAGCGCCCGATCAGCGGGAGTTCGCTGAAGCCGATCCCAGGGGTTTTCTTGCCCGCCTCGGCGAAGGGGCCATCCTGGATGAAATCCAGCGTGTCCCCGATCTCCTGTCATACCTGCAGGTCCTGGCGGACGAGGCGGGTCGGAACAGTCTCTTCGTTCTGACCGGGAGCGAGCAGTTCCGGCTCTCCGACGCCATGAGCCAGTCTCTGGCCGGACGTACGGCGCTGCTTCGCCTGCTGCCGTTCTCCCTTGCAGAACGCCGGCAGACGGGTGCGAGCGACCGCATCGACGATGTCCTGTATTCCGGCTTCCATCCCCGGATTCACGACCGCAAGCTCGAACCCCGGCAGGCGCTTGGCGACTACTTCGAGACCTATGTCGAGCGTGACGTGCGCAGGATCGGCGAGATCCGCAATCTCGCGAACTTCCGCCGGTTTGTCCGTCTGTGCGCCGGGCGCGTCGGTCAATTGGTCAACCTGTCGTCCCTTGGCGCGGACGCCGGGGTATCCCACACCACGGCAAGCCACTGGCTCACGGTCCTGGAAGCGAGCTATGTCGTGTTCCGGCTCCCGCCATTTCACGCCAACATCCGCAAGCGACTGGTGAAGACACCCAAGCTCTACTTCTACGATGTCGGGCTGGCGAGCCACCTCATCGGCATCGAACACGCCGGGCAGTTGGGCACCCATCCTCTTCGCGGGCCGCTGTTCGAGAATGCCGTGGTGGTGGAGGTGCTGAAGCATCGTTTCAATCGGGGCCGCCGGTCCAACCTGTCATTTTTCCGCGCCAGCAGCGGTCTGGAGTGCGACCTGCTCCTTGAGAACGGCAGCGGCATGGCGGCCATCGAGATCAAGTCCGGCGCGACGGTTGCCTCCGACTGGTTCAACTCGCTCAACCGGGTAGCGAAAGTCCTGCCGCCAATCGCCGCCAAGGCGGTCGTCTACGGAGGCTCGGACTGGCAGTCACGCAAAGACGGAGAGGTCGTTCCCCTCGCCGCCCTGAGCGAGACGCTTGAGCGATTCGAACGGCGGGAGAAAGCCTGACCGCAAGGCATCGCTCCACGGACTTCAGAAGCCTCTCAACCTCAACGCCAACTCGCCCGCCGCAAGACCGACAGACAATTCCATGAAAACGGCCTGTGTGGACCGATTTCCCGGAACGCTCGTGACGAAGCCAGGACCGGACCGCTTGGCCGGACCATCCGGCGGATCATTGATACAGCAAATTCAATTCTGTGCCTGTTTTCTTCATTTGCCCTGAAAGTCGCGGTGTCGGTGCCACGTGAGCCGATGGTCAACGGCGTTCGCTAGTTTGCAAACAGCATCAGCGTGCTTTGATCGTGACTTTGGGCGTAATCCATCACCAACCGTCAGGGAATGAACTCTGCGTTTCGAGGGACAACATCATGAACCGCGGTGGGAGTGCGTCCGGCCACTAACCTGCCATCGCCTCGTGGATCAGGGCGTGGAAGTGATGGAGAAGATGTTCGCTCCAGTCCTTCCTGGCCTCGTTCACCATGTAGGGACCCGCGTCGTACCCAAAGGACCGCATCCCGCGTTGCTGCAGTTCATTCAGGGCAATGTCTTCCGGACCCAGCAAATTGGTCTGGAACTCGATGCATGCCCTGGTGACGTCGCTGACTTCTCGGTCCGGGTGATAGTAGTTGAAACCCACTCTGGTCTTTTCCGGCCCGAGCGGCATGAGATTGAACGTGCCGAAAAAATCCACGTAGGGAAATGTGAACAGCGTCGTCATCGGCCAGATTTGCATGTTGAAGAACCATTCCGTCTGGAACGGTTCGTCGCCGACCGGTTTGCCGTATGCCTCGGTCAGGCGTTCCCCTCGATGGCCCTGGTAAATCCAGAATTTTCCGTAAGCCTTCGGATCATATTCCTTGCAGTTGATGTGCTGGATCAATTGCTGATGATAGGGACCCATATCGGACAACTTGAAGTGATATCCTTCGATCGCGTTCTCGATGACGATCTTCCAGTTCGCTGCGACATCGTAGCTGTTTTCCGAAATTAGTTGCATGTCTGCCAGATCGGGAATTCTCTCGGCCATCAGTTCGGCAGCACCCGGGATCGACTCTCCCAGTGAACTCGCATTGAGGTCCATGTTGACGAAGACGCAGTGCATGACCTCCTCGACCAGTACGCGTTTCAGCGAGTACTTCGACCGGTCAAAGCCCTCGACATCCCTTGCGGCGGGCGCAGAGCGCAGCGCGCCATCGAAGCCATAGCACCAGGCATGGTTTGGGCATCGAATCGTGCGGTTGACCTTTCCGCGCGGCGCCTGAAGAAGCAGTGTCCCGCGGTGCTGGCAAACGTTGTGAAATCCCGCAATCTCGTGGTCCGCGGTGCGAACGACGAAGATGCTCTGACCACAGATGTCGAGCAGGACGTAATCGCCGATCTCGGGAATCTCGTTCTTGTGGCAAACCATGTGCCATCCCGGGTAGACGATCTTGTCGAGCTCCTCGCGATGCAGGGTTTCGTCATAATAGTATCGCGACGGTAACTGGTGAGCGTCCCCGGGCCCGGCGCCCCTCCAGGCCGAGTTGGCCTTGGTTTCTGACATCTTGTTTTGCTGGAGCATGGCTATCTCTTGACCGTTGTCACATTCTCGTTCCCGAATTCGGCCCGGTGCCTGAGGTGACGTCGCCGTAGCGAAGCGGCGACGGTGCCGGTACGCACGCTGAAGCGTTTGCGGCAACGAAACGGCATCTCGTGCTCCGCGCCGGACTGCACGTTCGTCGATCCGCAGTCAATGCAGTTTGACAAGCTACGCTGCCGTCATGGCGCTGTCAGGGAACAACCTCATGAACCGGACCGGCGAGATACCCTTGCCGCGAGAATTGGTCAAGTTCGAGAGCTACCGGATGACTCGTGGCGGGGTTTGCGCGCCGAGGGGTCTTGAGCAAGACCAATTCGGGTCTCGTGTTCAAAGTCGGGTTCCTGTATGTGGCACCCTTCGACTTGGCAGCCGCGGAAAGACGTTTCCTCCCTTCGCAAGACAATGCAACAGAGGGACTGGCGGTGGCAGGGCAATCGCTTTTGGATTTTTCATGCAGCGGCACGGATGAGATTGAGC
>JAPPGE010000001.1:0-73807 GCA_028821455.1 bacterium
AGGTCACCCGGGACTACTTCGAGGAGATAGGCAAGCCTCTGGGCAGTCCCATTCCACCGAAGGAGCTCTCGTCCTGATACCTGTCACCAGGTGCCGGTGCCTTCGTGGCACCGGCACCATCCGGTCGAGGGCGCCGGCACGGGAGAGCGACGATCGTCACCGGGAGCCCGTTGCCCGATACCGGTGACTCCGGCTCGCGAGGCCAGACCTTCGCGCCAGGCGCGACAACGGCATCGCTCATGCACCATGGAGCGGCCGGTGCATCCGGCTACGTGGATCCATGAACCTGATCGCCGCCAACTGACGTTCGGGATCCCTCGTTTTCACCAAGTTGTGTCCAGATTCATCCGCACTCTGCGCATGGCCCTGGGCGTGGTGTGAAGAACCCGAGGGTTCAATGAGGAGCAATTGATGGCGCCTTGCCGGGCCGGGTTCAGGATTTCCTTCGGTCAAGAAGCATCAGGAGCGGCGGCAGGAAAAGGAAATCCGCCAGCAGCGCGAACGAAATCGTGAGCGAAACCAGGAGGCCGAGCGCCCAACTCACCTCAAACCCGGACGAGGCGAACACCAGGAAGCCGAGGACGAGCACGACGGTGGTCGTCAACAGCGCGTGGCCAACGGTGCGGAAAGCGGCGCGCACCGCCTCCGGAGCGTCCAGCCCGTCGTGGCGGGCCCGGTGATACTTGGTAAGGAAATGGATCGTGTCGTCAACGACGATGCCGAAAGCGATCGCAGTCATCACCGAACCGGCAAGGCCGACATTGCCGACCGCGTATCCCCAGAGACCAAGGCTCATCGCGGCAGGAATGAAGTTCGGCACGACGCTCACGAGCCCGACCCGCAGGCTCCGGAAGATGAACACCAGGATCAGCGAGATGAGAGCCATGGCGATGATGGTGCCGGTCAGCATGCTCACGATGTTTCGCTGCGACAGGTGAGCGAAGATGATGCTGACCCCCGATGCTTCGGAAGCAAGGTCCGGCGCTCTGCCCCGGATCCACTCCTGGGCGCGGGCATCGAGTTCACGCTGGGCCTGCGATGTGAGGTCGCGCATGACAACCGTCATCCGCGTGGCCGACTTGGCAACATTGATGCGGTTGTTCAGATCCCTTCCGAAGGGAAGGGAGAGTTCGTAGAGCAGCAGGTACTGCGCTGACAGTTCCGGATCGTCCGGCAGGACGTAGAAGGCCGGATCGTCTCCGTGCATGTTCTTGTTCAAACGCTTCATGATGTCGGGAAAGGCCTCGACGTGGAGAACTTCGGGTTGTTCCCGGAACCAATTGGCAAACGCCTCGACATTCCTCAGATAGGCGGGTTCGGTGATGCCTCCGTCGCGACCCGATTCGAGCGAGTACTCCAGGGATTCGATGCCGGTCAGGTTCTCGATCACGAAATCGGTATCCTGCCGGAACTGGTAGCGCTCGCTCAGATAACTGGTCCAGTTGTCGGTCAGTTCGAGCCTGGGAACGCCCGTGACCAGCACGATGGCGACGACCGCGGAACTCCACAGCAGCACCGTCCGCCGGGCGACCACGAATGCGCCAAGGCGATCGAAGATATCAGGCATCCGGGCGCGCACCGGGCGCGGCCTCATGGGCAGGACGGACAGCACGGCGGGCAGCACCGTCATGGAATAGACGAAAGCACAGAACACGCCAAACGCCACAAGGTTTCCGAGAACGCGGAACGGCGGTGAGTCGGATGCGTTCAGGCTCAGGAACCCGATCACGGTCGTGAGCGAGGTCAGGAAAACGGGCCATGCGTTGATCCGGATCGATTCGGCGATCGCGGCATTCCGGTCCAGGCCGCGGCCGATCCCCGCCAGCACCTTCTCGACGATGTGGACCGAGTGGGCCACCGCCACGGTCATGACGATGATCGGCACACCGGAGTTCGCGGGATTGAACACGATCCCGAGCCAGCCGGCGAAACCCACGGTCGTGTTGACCGTGAACATCAGCACGACGACGATCGCAATCGTCCCCAGGACGGATCGCAGGAGGAAGGCCGCCACGCCTGCGATGATGGCAAACACGATCGGGACCAGGGTCTCCATGTCATCCCTGGTGGCGTCGGCGAAGGCACGGTTCAACGGCACATCCCCGGTCAGGTAGTAGGCGATGTCCGGATTGCTGACGCGAGCCCTGTCGAGGAGATGATGGAGATGGTCGGTGATCTCGAACACCGCCGCATCCGGGTTCTCCGGCAGGGCAAAGTCGATCACCAGCCCGGCCACCGCTCCGTCGTGCGAAACCAGACGTCCGGCGATCTCGGGTGTGTTCAGTGCGACATCCCGGATCCACTCGACATCCGCGTCGGTCAAGGCATCCGCATCTTCGACGAGCGACTGGACAGTCAGGTCGTCCCCGTCGGCCCAACTGTGGGAGTGGTTGGAAAGCGAGTCGACCCGCGTGGAATAGGGAGTCTGCCACGCCGCCTCGGTGAGGTCTTCGATGGCCGCCAGAGCAGCCCGGTTGAAGACCGAGCCGCTCTGCGGAGCGACGGCAATCAGCGCCCTGTTGGACGTGCCGTAGGTGGCTTCAAGAACATTCAACGACTCAAGCTGTGGATTGTCTTCGTCGAACAGGCTGCGGTAGTCGTTGGTCACGCCAACGAAACTGACGCCGGCAGTCAGTGCAACCATGACCAGTGCCATCAGCGCGAGAACCGGCCACCGGCGACGCAGGACCGTTTCGATAAAGGACTCGACGATACCCGTCATCACGGAATCATGCGCATGGCGCCGGGGTGAGTCGACACCGCACGGGGGCTACCACTTGGACGACAACTCGGCATAGGGGTTGTCAGGCAGCTTGTAGCTGATCCCCTCTTCGTCGTACATCGAGATATCAAGGATTCTGGTGATGTCCTCGACAGGCCGGGAATAGCGGGGATTCAGCCTCTCCGCCAACCGCTTGATCCGGCTCAGCATGCGTATCTTCCACAGGATTCCGAATGTGGCGCTCTCGGGAATCATGAGTTCGTCGGCGAGTTCCTTGCCGACAAGGGCGCGCGACACCCGAGCGATGTCTCCGGCAAGCATCTGGCGCTTGTCCGTCTCGGTTACACCCGCAACCAATGGTGCGGAATTCAGGAGAGACGAGGCAAGCGCGATCGACTCCATCGAAGGCGGAGGCTCGCACAGACGACCGATCCTGTAGGTTTCGAGGGCATCCTCCAGGTCGTGGTAGAGGATGGTTTCCGGAATGCCCATCAGGTAGCCGGAGTACCTCCATACCGCCATGAAGCTCCTGCTTTCCTCCTTGTTGAAGGAAGCTCCCAGCTTCCTGAGATAGTCCAGCGACCTTGCGGAAAAGGCCACGATGGCAAAACCGACGTGGGCCGCGCTGATAGGCACACCAAGTTCGTCCTCGTTCCAGTCGTCAGACTGGGCCAGCAGATAGCGGACCTTTGCGTGGACCAGACGCACCCGGACAGAATGTGCCCACCCGTCATTGTACACATCCATGCCTCCCGGCATGAATATCTCCAGCATATGGCGGTTGTTCTGCTTGAGCCGTCTCACACCCTGATCACGCAGTCTGCCCGTGATGAAGAACGACTTGGCAATGTTGGTGGAAAACCCCTCCACGAGAACGCCGCCCACCATGCCCGCGAGAACCAGCGGAACATTCCGGTGGAACATCCGGCAGCCAGGCAGGAACTCGGCGAGATCGAGCCATGCCGGCGGTTCGGCACAATGTTCGAAGAATTCCCTGACGGAGGCAGGTGCGCTTCGAAATGCCTCGCCTCCCTTTCCGGCCATGCAATGCTGAAGCAGCTTCGTGGACCTTTCGGCTCCGAGTTCCTCGAGATCAACGATCATGGCGTCGGCCAACGGGTCTCCGATGGTGGTGTGCGCGACGTAGTTCGCCGCCCTCTTCGGATCGACCGCCCGCGCCTTCGGATAGTGTTCGAGATAGGCGCCAGGAATCGTTGTCGGCTCTAGGGAGGTCAACCCTGCTCCTCCACACACACCGACAGGCCGTTCCGATCACGGATTCCGGTTGTGCGAAACACACCCGGGCGCGATTCTCGCATGGGGCTTCCCTTGCGCATTACTCCACCGTCAGCAGTCCCGAACCTCGCCGTTCCTCATACTCCATCATGCAACCGAAAGCGCCCTTCATGAAGTCTGCCACGCCCGTCGACAATGGCCGGGAGAACAGGCGTTCACGCTCTTTCCGGGGCGATTATCAAGCAGATGGAATGCAGAGTCACCCCTCTTCGAAAACGCACCCGCATACCCACGGCAGGCAGGCAGTTTCATCATGGCGCACGCGACCTTGGTTCGAGTGGACATGATGCAGCGCTTTGCGCCATCAGGTGTCGCGAATTCTGGATACATGCCGCGATACGGGGCGTTCCTGATGTCAGCGGCCTCACTCCGGTAGTCCGGTCCTGCGACGAAGCCCAAAAGACCGTGACTGTCGAGGCCACGGACACACCCATCTGTCGCCTCACGCTGACCTTTGGAGGCGGGTCACCAGCACGTGCCGAAGACGTGCAGCTCTTCCCGAGAGGTCTTCTCGACGCAACGCAGGGCAGGCTGTAGCGTGGATGGATGGAGCGAGTCGAATGCGCCGTATTCAGCCACGTGTAGATTTCGGCTGGGGACTCCGGGGTCTTCAATCGCTGCTTGCGACGAGCGATGTGGTCGTCATCGTGGACGTGTTGTCGTTTTCCACGGCCGTGGATGTCGCCACGTCCCGGGGCGCCCGGATCCTTCCCTTCCCTTACGGACACACGGACGCCGAAAGCTACGCAAGGAGCCGAGGTGCTGTCCTGGCCCAACCTCGATTGGCAGGTGGTGAACAGTTGAACCTTTCTCCCGAAACGTTGAAGGCCGTGGCGAGCGGGACACGGATTGTCCTTCCGTCGCCGAACGGCTCGAGACTCTCTCGAGAAACGGGTGCGGTGCCGACGCTGGCCGGCTGCCTGCGCAACGCGACCGCTGTGGCACAGGGCGCATCGTCGCTTGGGGGATTATACGCGTAACTAGCCAAACCCCTCTAACCCGTTGTGCCGGTTGACGACTTCCGGCGCACCTTGCGAAGTGAGGGATCGGGTGGCTTGACGTGGGAGAAAAACGCTCTCGCTGCCTGTTCCGGGGTCCCGTCCAGCTTGATCACTTGCGTTGCCGGACGGCCCCGCGTCTTGTGCTGGCTCTTCGGCTTTGGCTTGGTCATGTGTGAATCTCCCTTGCCCGAAGGATCGGTGCTTTCTACGGTGCGTTAATGGCCCGCACGGTTCAGGACGATACCCGCGAGGCAGCCCTCGCCAGACTGCTTGAAATCAAGCGCTCGGCCCGTCGCATAGGGCCGGACGCCACGGATGAACGCGCCAACAGGTTCGAGTTGAAGACAACCACTAGGGACGCTCTCACCACGGCCCGCGATGTCGGACCGGAGTACTTCGCTCGGATGAGATCGCAGTACCTGATCGCGGCACGTGGGCGCCAGACTGACTACGGCTTCGCGTTCGATGACATCTACTTCCTGCACCCGGAAGACTTGGAGGGCTGGATTCAGCGATATGAGGCACGGCAAAGCCGTGACCTGTCTATCGTCCACCGGGCACACAAGGCGCTGGCTGCCTTGGGCACATGCGGCCAGGTCCTGGAACGCCTGCTGTCTATCGGACGGCGCGGGATCACGATCAACAACCCGAAGATCCCATGGCGCTACATCATGGAGCATGGGACTCGGCTCGGCGAGACTCCGTCTCTAGACCTGCGAGAGCTAGTTGCTGCGCGGCCCCTTCCAGCTTCAGACGCTGGTTCCTAGACAAGCGAGGGCGGACATCCGCCCATACTGTTCTGGCCTTTGCCATTTGCTTTTCCGACAGACTGCGACGGTATCGGTGAATGAACGCGGTCTTTATGTGCCGATAGTCGTCATGCAACTGATCTCGTCCGCCGTTTGAACGCTGCGCATTGCCATGGAGCGAACCGCCACTCTTGCCCACTTCCTTGAAGTTGGCGGCGCGGTACACCGTTCCTTCATGGTGAACGTCATCGGCCCATGACACGCATGCCTCGATCATCGGCAAGTGCGGGTACTTGCCGTGCCAGTCCTGCCTGATCTGGCGAAGGGCCATGCCGATTGCACATGTCGCCAACGCGAACGTGTGCTCCTGACCGTTGGAGTCCGTCACCCGCTGGCCCTGCGCGTCGGGGTCAATCCACATACGCGCCAGTTCGATCAGGTTCATGGGGCGGTGTCCCTGGTACGTGACACTCAACCGGGGCAGGGCGAACAGCAGGACGCCAACGCGTTTGCCGTCCAACGTGATCCAGTAGGGCATCTGGGCCATCGTGCGACCCCGATGCAGATAGTGCCTCTCGACGATGAGGGCCGTTGCCTCTTGCAGATTGGCGACTTCAAGTGACAGACGCTTCCGCAGTTTGGCCGTCATGCGACCAAGTCCACGTAGCGGAGCCGCTTGCCCACGATGGCGCGGGCGAGGAACGCCATCTGGTCGATGGTGTCCATGTCCCGGATGTTGTTGCGGCCCGCGAACTCCGCCACGTAGCGGCCAAGGTGCTTCTCTGACAGGTGATGGAACGTGCCGTGGTAGCCGCGCTTGAACAGGCTCCAGAAACCTTCCATGCCGTTGACCGTGACTTCGCCACGGACATACTCGCCATCGCCATGCTTCACCGTCTCGTGCTGGCGGGCGATCCCGGTATAGGCGCTTGCCTCATCGGTGTAGACCGTCGCACCTTCCTCGGTGCGATCCGTGACGAACTTCTGCAAGGTGGCGGCGTCCGTCTTCTCGACCACTGCGGCGCTGACTTGCTTGGTCTGCTGGTCCTTGACGCCAGCGACGATGGCCTTGCCGACGCTCCCGCGCCCGGTGAGGTGCTTGCGCTTGCTGGCGTGCATGTTCTTGCGCTTTCCGCCAACGGCGGTCTCATCGGCCTCTACAGGGCCGGGGAACGGCTTGTCGATGCCGCCCATGAACCCCTCGCGGATGCGCTGCATGAGGAACCATGCCGTAGCCTGCCGGATGCCAACCTCGCGATACAGCTTCATGGACGACGTGCCCTTGATGCCCGTCGTCATCATGTAGAAGGCGATGGCCCACTTCTGGTAGCCGATCTTGCTGGACTGCATCGTGGTCCCCTTCCGCACTGAAAAGTGCGCCCGGCAGTCCTTGCAACGGTATGGCATGGGCTTGCGGCTCGCAACGGGGGCTGTCCGCGTCGATCCACAGTCCGGGCAGAACCGGCCTTCGGGCCAACGCTGTTCCTCGAACCACTTCTCCGCAGTGGCGTTGTCCGGGAACAGCTTGAGCATTTCCATGACAGTCATGCCCTTGCGGTGCGATCTTCCGGGTGCCTTCTGTGCCATCTCTACTCTCCGTTTCTGGATAGTATAGTGCACGTTATTCGGGAGGGTGTCAACACTTTTCGGCTAGTTAGGCGTATAAGTACCGTCGCTTGGACCGACCATTGGCGTCATCGCTGCAGGCGAGCGCTGGCCCGACAACAGCCTGCGCCCTGCGATCGAGGACCTCCTCGGGGCAGGATCGATCATCCAGCGCCTGTCGGCACGGCCTTCTCCAGACGCGCAAGCGGCCAAAGCTGCCTGGCGGGCTCTCCGGAGCCGGATCGGGGGCGTCATCCGGGAATCGCAATCAGGGCGGGAACTGATTGAAGCGGGATATGCGGGAGACGTGACAATCGCGACCGAAACGGACGTTAGCGGCACGGTGCCGCGGTTGCAGGGCGACGCCTATGTCGACGCGGCAGGGAAACTGTCCCGGGCATGAGAGAAAATCGCATCGTGGGGATACCGGCGCCATTCTCACCCTTGCCATCGTGCCGGAAGATCCGGCGTCGGTACCAGCAGTGATCATCCTCGAGGAGTCTCGGAGTTTCGCATACCGCGTGGCCCGAGGCGGCTGCCGTTGCCCGCTGCCAGACATGCCTCATCGTCCCGGCGCCCTTCGCCGCGATCTGTCGAGACGCGATCATCGCATGGCGACCGTCATCGGTGCGGCCATGGCAAGTCCCTTCGCCCGACGAACGCAGGAACCGACATGAGCCAGCCAATCGTCTTTGGTGCCGCCTACAGCGTCTATGTCCGGACGGTGCGCCTTACCCTGGCGGAAAAGAACGTCCCCCACCGTCTCGTCGAAGTCGATGTCTTCAGCGAAGGCGGACCACCGCCGGACTACCTCTTGCGCCATCCATTCGGGCGCATCCCGGCATTTGAGCATGATGGCTTCCAGATCTACGAGACAGATGCGATTGTCCGCTACATCGACGAGACCTTCGATGGACCATCGTTGATCCCGGACACACCGAGAGGCCGGGCGCGCATGACACAGGCGATGCGGATTCTCGACTGTTACGCCTACCCCAGCATGGTCTGGGGCGTGTACGTCGAGCAGGTCGACGCCCCGCAGGAAGGCGGTGAGACGAATTCCGTCAGGCTCGACGAAGCGATCAGGCGCTCGCGCACCTGTCTGGGAGCACTGGAACGGCTGATGGACGGCGGTCCATTCCTCTTCGGCTACACGCCATGCCTAGCCGACCTTCATGCCGCGCCGATGTTCGCCTACTTTCGGCTGGCGCCAATGGGTCGCCAACTGCTGGATGAACAACCCCGGCTGAAGTCATGGCTGAAGCACATGCTGGCTCGGCCAAGCATCGCTGCGATCGACGACGCCGGCTCCTGAAACCTGGCAGACTTGACGGGCTTGCCGATCAGGCGGCGGAGGCTGAGATGGCACGAGGACGAAACTGCATTCGCTTCTCACCTGAGCTGCCGACGAAGGCACGCCATGGAATGGGCAACCCTTCCGACTGCATCGCGCCGCGCCGTGCTGGCTTGGTGTGCTGCCGGTAACGTTGATTTACCTCGACTTCGGCATGCCAATCCGCGAAGCGATACTCGCTGCGACGTTTTCGTCCACCGGCAAGGCCGTCGAATTGAACACAGTCACCAATGAATGGGACGCCCCTTGCTCAAGAGGCATCATGGATTGACCGCGGCCGTTCGTTGCAGGGGGAAGTCGACCGTGTAGCGCGTTCCCAGGTAGCTCAGAATTCGACTCGCCACCTGTTCGGTGTGCTCGTGGGCAAGGGTTTCGGCGAGGTCCGGATCACGCCTCTCGATCGCGTCGACGATACCGGCATGCTCCTGCGCAATGTCTTCCGGCAGGGCATCGTTAAGCGAATGGAAGTACACCCTGAGAGTCCGGCGGCCCTCGTCCAGCAGACGCGTGTAAAGCCATGTGAAGTAGCGGTTCTTTCCGGCCTCGGCGATCGCCTTGTGGAAGTTGCGATTGGTCTCGATCATCGCAAGGGCATCACCCGCTTTCCTCACCCGGTCGAATTCGCGACTCATCTCCTTGATCCTGTTCAAGTCGTCCTCGGTGCGGTGCAGGGCCGCAAGCCGTGTGGTGACCCGCTGCATCAGGTCGAGCGCATCGACGTAGGCGGGAAATTCCTCGAGGTTGAGCGGCGAGACGATGGCGCTCTTGTTGGGCAGGGTACGGACCAGACCGTCGGCAGACAGACGAATGATCGCTTCGCGAACCGGCGAACGCGAGACCGCATAGCGGGCCGCGATGCCGTTCTCATCGAGGGGCGCTCCGGGCGCGAAGGACATGTCGAGGATTTCCCTGCGAAGCGCATGGTAGATCTGCAGTGCGGCTTCGCCCCTGGCGCGCCTCTCCTTGCTCAACACCGTCATGGCATGCTCCTGTCGCCCTGCCGAGTGCGCTGTGCTGGATGCCGATGTCGCAGGTTGTGCAGGGCAACGGACACTATCCGATTGCCCGAGGCAGTGTCACTAGCGCGCTCCGTCGACGGCAGCCGCGCCGCGCACGCCGCGCCCCGAATCGAAGTCATGCCGCCGCACCGCACAGTCCATCGCCGACGCGGCTGGGCTCGCAGAACGCAAGGCGGTCACACCGAAACGCCCGGGCCATCATTCGTGAACATCCCCTGCTCCCCCAATCCGAGCCGCGCGATCCCGTTCCGGCCCCACCGGGCCGCAATTCGAAACGCGCGCGCAAACTCAACCGATGTCCTGGCGAGAAACCCGGCCGCGAAAGGCCTTGACTTTGCATACACGTTGTATGGAACATGTCATGCTTCTGCAACTGACCCCTCTGGGCCTCGTTCCAGCGAGGGCAGGACGATCACATGGGGAGTATGGACTATGAAACGTGGATATCTCGCTCCGGTAGCAGCCGTTGCCGTGTTTTTCATTCTTGCGGCCGGGCAGGACGCCAGAGCCGACAAGCTGGATGACATCATCAACGATGGCCTCGTGCGTTGCGCGGTCGTTCTCGATTTCCCGCCCATCGGGTATCGGGACGAGAACAACGAACCTGTCGGGTTCGACGTTGAGTACTGCAAGGATCTGGCCGCCGCGCTCGAAGTCGATTATGAGATTCTGCCCGTGACCTGGGCCGAGCGCCTGCCTTCGATCGTGACGAATCGCGCGGACGTCGTGTTCGGCGGGACCTCGGATTCGCTCGAGCGGGCCAAGACGGTCGGCTTTACGATCCCCTATGCCATCTACTACGCGCAGGCCGTGGTCGGGATCGACTCCGGTGTCGTGACCTTCGAGGACCTGAAGGGCAAGCGTGTCGCCGCTGCAGTCGGCACCATTCCTGAACAGGAATACCTGAAGTACGCGGCAGAATGGGGCGTGGAAGATCTCTATCAGGGCTACCAGAGCGAGAACGAGGTGTTCCTCGCGGTTGCCCAGGGAAAGGCGGACGTCGGCATCACCACCAACACGGCGGTCAAGCCCATTGTCGCGCAGTATGACACCGTGATCGCCGGGCCGCGCATGCCCTGGACGACGGACTACACGTCGGTGGTGGCGCCGCGCAAGGACTTCGGATGGATCAACTATCTGAATCTGTTCATCACCCACCAGGTGCGCTCCGGCCGCTATCAGGAACTCTGGGGCCGGTTCGTGGGTGGCGAGGCTCCCGAACTCCGTATTCCGGGCGTGATGTACTGATTGGGTCCGTCATCTTCGGCGGCGGCTGACGCACCACCGCCGGTGCAACCGGCCGCTGCGGCGCGTTGGAATTTGGGGCGGGGAACTCGGGAGGTCCCTCGCCCCATTCCTTGACCAGTAGCGCAAATCCAGGTGTTGGTCCGATAATGAGACGATAGCTGCAACTGCGACGGTCGGCGGGAGGCGAACAGGTGGATTACACCTTTCATTGGCGACCTGTGATCCGGAAGCTCCCGGACCTGCTCGAGGCGGCTCTCGTGACGCTCGAAGTGGCCGTGTTGTCGATGGTGATCGGTATCCTGATCGGCCTAGCCCTGGCGTTGATCAGGATGTCGGGCAAGCGTTCGACGGTCTGGTTCGCGGTGGGCTGGATCGAGATTGCACGCAATACCCCCGCGCTGCTGCAACTCTTCTTCTTCGGCTTCGGCCTCGGCGCATTCGGATTCCACCTGAGCCCCTACATGATCGTTCTGTGCGGGCTCTCGTTCAACAACGCAGGCTATCTCGCCGAGAACTTCCGGGGCGGCTTCAATGCCATCCCCGATACTCAATACCGGGCGGCGCGCTCTCTCGGCATGTCTGCAATCCAGGCATATGCCCGCATCATCATTCCGCAGGTCTTCCGCATTGTGTACTACCCCATGACCAATCAGATGGTGTGGGCGGTGTTGATGAGCTCTCTCGGCATGCTCGTCGGGTTCCGCGAACTGACCGGAGAGACCCAGTTTCTCGCTTCCAAGACATTTCGCATATTCGAGTACTTCCTGTTCACTGCCGCCATCTACTACGGGCTGGTCAAGATCATCCTCGGTGCGTCCAGGCTGATTGCCTGGCGCCTATTCCGGTATTGACGGATTCGGTGAATGTCCGAAACCGACTCCATAGAGTTCTTCACCAGCTTCAGGGTCGAAGACCTCTGGTTTTTGCTCGAGGCAGCCGGGCGAACCCTGCTGATCTCCGTGCTCGGAATCTCGGGCGGTACGGTGCTCGGCATCGCGTTCGGATGGCTGCTGTCGATAGGCCGCTGGTATGGCGCCGCGACCCTCGGCTGGGTCCTTGACGTCTTCCGCAGCGTGCCATTGATCATCCAGCTCGTCCTGTTCTTCAACTTCTTCCCGATCGTCGGCTTTCCGCTTGATCCTTTCGGGGCGGGTACCCTGGTCCTGGTCATGTACACCAGCGCCCTTGTCGCTCAGGTTGCGCGCGGCGGCATCGAGGCGGTGTCGATTTCGACCCGCCGAGCGGCCCGCTCCCTTGGCATGAGCTACTGGCAGGACTTGCGCTACGTCGTCTGGCCAATCGGCATTCGTGCCGTGTTGCCCTCGTGGACCGGCGTCGCGCTCGGAGTTCTCAAGGACACGGCGCTTGTTTCCGTGCTTGGCTACATGGAGCTGTTGCGCGCTTCCCAGATCCTGATCACCAGAACTCAGGAACCTTTCCTCGTTCTGGCGGTCGTCGGTGCCTTCTACTTTGCACTCTCGTTCCCGATCGCCCGCTTTTCCGAGCGGCTGGAGAGGAGATGGAGCCATGATTGAAATCGAAGGTGTACGCAAGTCGTTCGGTCCGCTCGAAGTGCTTCGCGGCATCGACCTCACCGTTCGCAACGGTGAGGTCATCAGCATCATCGGCGCCAGCGGATCGGGCAAATCGACCCTGCTCTACTGCATCAACGGGCTCGAATCGATCCAGGGTGGGCGGATCCTTGTCGATGGCGAGGACGTGCATGGACGCGATACCAATCTCAACAGGTTGCGGCAGCGTCTCGGAATGGTGTTCCAGCAATGGAATTCGTTTCCGCATCTTACGGCCCTGGAAAACGTGGCTCTCGCGCCCAGGATCGTAAAGGGGAAGTCGCGTGCCGAGGCCCGCGAGATCGCCAGGGCGCAACTCGAGCACGTGGGGCTGGGCGACAAACTCGACGTCTATCCCTCGAAGC
The DNA here is from genome assembly GCA_028821455.1 of bacterium. Lineage (GTDB taxonomy): Bacteria > Pseudomonadota > Alphaproteobacteria > SP197 > SP197 > SP197. The sequence continues at coordinate 12,931 of JAPPGE010000001.1, forward strand.
TGTCGGGTGGCCAGCAGCAACGCCTGGCGATCGCACGGGCGCTGGCCATGGAGCCGGACTACATGCTGTTTGACGAGGCGACCTCGGCACTGGATCCGGAACTGGTGGGAGAGGTTCTCGACACGATGCGGCTGCTCGCCAACGAGGGGGCGACAATGATCTGCGTCACCCATGAAATGGGCTTCGCGCGCGACGTGTCCGACCGGGTCGCTTTTGTCGACGAGGGTCGGATAGAGGAGATCGGCCCGCCGTCCCAGATATTTGGTGCGGCGCAATCCGAAAAAACACAACGCTTCCTTGCCAAGGTCCGCTGACGGCGCATCGGGACTCATACGGGGACTTAACTCATGCGAATCAGGCAACTCAAGGTCTACCAGGTCGAATTGCCGTTGGTGGAAGGCCGCTACTCCTGGGCCGAAGGCAAGTACGTCGAGGTGTTCGACAGCACGATCGTTGAGGTCATAACCGAGGACGCTACGGGGATTGGCGAAGTGTGTCCCCTGGGCCCGTTCTATCTCCCGGCCTTCGGCAAGGGGGCCCGTGCGGGCATTGAGGAACTTGCGCCACACCTGATCGGGCTGAACGCCACCGACCTGACGACGATCAATACGGTCATGGATACGGCGCTGTTGGGCCACCCGTACGTGAAGTCCGCCATCGACATGGCGTGCTGGGATGTGCTTGGCAAGCACGCCGGCATGTCCGTCTGCGACTTGTTGGGTGGGCGTCAAGGTGATGCCGTTGCCCTCTATCGCGCCATCAGCCAGCTGCCACCGAAGGAAATGGCACGAAATGTCGCGTCCTACCGGGATCAGGGATACCGGAAGTTCCAGCTCAAGGTCGGCGGCAATCCGGACGAGGACATCGAGCGCATCCTTCAGGCGCGCGAAATCCTCGATCGAGGTGAGATCCTGGTTGCCGATGCCAATACCGGCTGGCTGGCGCACGAGGCCGCCCGTGTCGTCGATGCCGTGGCGGATTGCGACGTCTACATCGAGCAACCATGCAAAAGCTATGAGGAATGCCTGACCGTTCGTTCGCGGACCGCGCGGCCGTTCATCCTGGACGAGAACATCGACAGCCTTGCGATGCTCCTGCGTGCCTACCACGACGGCGCGATGGACAACATCAACCTGAAGATCTCGAAGGTGGGTGGGTTGTCGAAGGCACGTGTGATTCGCGACGTGTGCGCTACGCTCGGGATCGCGATGACGATCGAAGACAGCTGGGGATCGGATATCGTAACGGCGGCCATCGCCCATCTCGCCCATTCAACGCCCGAACGCGTTCGCTTCTCCTCGACCGACTTCAACAGCTATGTGACGGTCGACACGGCGACGGGCGGGCCTTGTCGAACCGACGGTACGATGCGGGCCGGCGATGGGCCGGGCCTCGGTGTCGACCTCGATCGCCAATCGGTGGGCAACCCGGTCGCAGTCTACGGATAGCCCCCGTGACCAGAGTTTCGCTCGAACCCGACAGGTGCCGCGAAGACGATCATGCGGCACCAAGGCGGCGTGACCGCGAGAGCGCCCTTTACGAACACGTACTGTTTGCCCAGCCAGGCTGAGGCTTTCCGGGGACTCCCGACACGACTTCGATACCCGGCGGTCAATCGGATGGTGCAAGACGAACCGCCTTCGTCCGGCGGACGGGGATCCATCAGCGCGATGTCAATCCCCTCTTCGACCGGGAGCTACGCTGTCGAAACGCCGTTGACGCAAAATCACCGGCCCGAAGGCCGGGAGGCCAGTCTCGGGCGTTCAGGATGAGAGGAGGTCGAAGGCATCTCCCCAGGTGTCCGAGAGGAGAAAGCCGTCAGGAAACGGATCGCTCGGATCCAATCCGATCTGGTGAACCCCGTGGATCCACCCGCGTCCGGAAACCCGGGTACGGATCGCCGGCTTCGGGCCGACCTGCGCCGGGCCCACGAACTCGACGCTGAACGTGCTGCCGATGATCGATTTCGCCGTGACGACTTCGCCGGGACGGGCCTGGTGGCGGGTCCAACGTGCGGCCAGGCGAGCCGTGTTGCCGGTCCCGCATGGCGAGCGGTCCAGGCGGCCCGGCGGCAGGACGGTCGTGCCGATCAGCGTGCCGTCGTCGAGCGTGTCGGTGAACATGACATAGGACAGGCTGTTCAGGGACGGGACCTCAGGATGGCAGAACGAGAGAGCGGCGTTGGCGGCGCGATGAATTCTCGATCCGGCGTCCACCAGCGCGCGTCCCTGGTTCGGCTCGATCGAAAGGCCAAGCTGACGGGGATCGACCAGGGCGTAGTAGAGTCCGCCGAACGCAATGTCGACCGTGACCGACCCGAGCCCCGGCACATCGAGATCGACGTCCAGGTCCTCCACGAATCCCGGAGGCATGTCGAGGGTGACACGTTCGCACTTGCCGTCGCGGCACGCAGCGCGTGCGGCAACCAGTCCAGCGGCCGTGTCGAAACGAACCACCGTTTCCGGTTCCGTCATCGCGATGGCGCCTGTCTCCAGCAGGACCGTCGTGACACAGATGGCATTCGAGCCCGACATGGCGTGTGCCTTGTCGCCCTGCAGGACGATGAACCCGACATCGGCGTCAGGGCGGGTCGCGGGAAAAACGAGATTCGTGCTCATTTGGGCGCAGCCACGAGGTTCGAACACGCAGAACCGGCGAATGCTGTCGTCAACCTGGTTCAGATGATCCAGCTTGGCGACCACCGTTTCTCCGGGAACATTCACGAAGCCTCCAGTGATGACGCGGCCGACCTCTCCTTCCGCGTGGGCCTCAACCATCGTCAACGTTTTCGACCACTGCATGGATGCGAATCTCCCCTGGCGGCGAACCGCCGGCTCAGGGCGGTCCGACATCCGTTGCGGAACGTTCGTCGATCGGCAGTTCTGTCCCATCAACAATGGTCCGCACCCTCGCACACCACCCTCGCGACGGGCTACGAAGCCGGCGCCTTCAGGCCATTATCAACGAGGTCACGAAGGATTGTGAATTCCTTGTCAGCACTGCCCGTGGTGAAGACGCAGCCGTCATGGTCGCCAAGCTTTCCCGTTGAGTTGGCGTTTGGCCAGCATCACGAAACGAAGAAGGGGGTGCTTGCATTCGTTCGGGCAACGACACGACCGAACTTTGCACTCGAATGCTTCGCGCGGTCTCAAATGCACGACGTCGCCTCAACGATGACTGCCAGCCGACGAATCACATCCTGCCCGATCAGGCGACTGCGAAAACGCCACCGGTGCACGCGATCGCAGGACATGAACGTTTCGACGTGATGGCCGCGGTTTCATCCTCAACCAACAAGCCGGACATGCCTTTCTCCATCATTGGCGTTGGCCCGCGAGCGGATTGCGCCCAGCGTCCTCTTGACGGTTTCGAGGACCTGATGCAGTTCGCGCTTCAGTTCCTCATTCATGTCCCGCATGGGCGGGCGGACCGGGCCAGCGGGAAGTCCCTGGAAGGCAACGGCGTACTTCACCGACTGGGCGTAGTTGCCGCCGCCCTCGATGACTGACATGAGCGGCAACAGAGCCGTCATCATGGCGCGCGCCTTGTCGAAATCCTTGTCCCGCGTACAGACGTTGTAGAAATCGACCGCCTCCTCGACGAAAAAGTTGCCCATCGGCGTGACCCAGCTCGTAGCGCCCCAGACAAAGAACTCGAGCGCCTGGTTTTCGGCGCCGCAACTGATTTCGATGTGCGGAAAGTCGCACGCGAGAAGGTGCAGCCGGTCGATGTCGCCGCTGGCTTCCTTAATCGCCTTGAATGTGGCCCGTCGACCGACCTCTTCGAGAAACTCGGCACCCATCCCAACGCCGGTGCGGCCAGGGTAGTTGTAGAGCATGATCGGCAACCCGCAATCTCGGTCGACATCCAGGCAGTGAGCGGCAAGTTCGCGCTCCGTCGGCAGAGAATAGGGCGGTGCCGCCAGGAGGATGCCGTCGGCGCCCGCTTCCTTCGCCGCAACGGCATACGCGCAAGCGCCCGTCGTCGTCATGTCGTTCACGCCGCAGATCAAGGGCACGCGACCGCCAATCACCTCCTTCGCAAAGCGGAACTGACGGACCCTCTCGTCTCGCGTCAGGGCATAGCTCTCACCCGTAGTTCCGCCGCAGACGATGCCGTGGACGCCGCCGGCGATCATGTACTCGATCACTTCGGCGAATCCGGCCTCGTCAATGCCGAGGTCGTCGTGAAACGGCGTGATGATGGGGGGAATGATGCCTTTGAACACGATTGCTCTCCTTGTTGCGGGCGACGACCACTCATGCGAGCCGACGCGGGGCACCAACGTGACTGTCATGTCACGTGTTGTCGACAATTTGTATACTAACACGACATCAGGCCGGTCAAGGGCACTTTGACCCGGACGCACGGCCGGCGGGCGTTCGCGAGGGGTCCGGGCGTGTAACCGTCTCGATTGCCGGGCCGCTTTCGGTTGGCGCTCCGATCACCGAAATGGCACGACAGGTCGTCATGCCGGAGAATTCAAAAAGCCCTCCCGATCCCCGATGGTCGATCCCACTCCCAACCTGCAAGAGCGACGTCGGCTGGCCCTCGTCGAACGGAGCATCCGGCGTGAGTGAGTCCGCCATTCGAGCGACATCTGTCCGGACACACGAGACGACATTTCCTTTCCATTGCGCGACGCACGCCCGTAAACAGCGCCGGAGGTTTGTTGTGGTCACATGCCCGGGCTCCTTGCACGAAGGCTGCGAGGGTCCGGAGGAGCAGGGTGCCATGATCGTCGGAGCGCTCTCTTGATCACATGTCTCATGAACTTTCTGCCAGAGGGTGTGCAGGGGATTGCCGGATCATGGATGACGCACAGAAAACCAGAGGAACAGTGTTCAGGGAGCTGCATTCGGCCGAAGGAACATTCGTGATGCCGAATGCGTGGAACGCCGGCAGCGCGTGCATGCTCGAAGCGGCCGGCTTCCCGGCGGTGGGCACGACAAGCGCGGGGATCGCCTTCGGTCTGGGATTGCCGGACTATGAAGGAGCGCTCTCCCGGGAGGCGGCACTGGAGGAAGCCGGCCGGATGTGTCATGCCGTTCGGATACCGGTCAGCGTGGACGCCGAAGACGGTTACGGTCACTCTCCGGAGGAGGTGGCCGAGACCATCCTCCGGGTGGCGGAAACCGGCGCGGTCGGCGCGAGCATCGAGGATTTTGCCGCCTCCTATGGCACGGGCAATCTCTACGATCTCACCCTGGCGGTAGAGAGGATCGAGGCGGCGGCAGCGACTGCGGCCTCCCTGCCGTTTCCGTTTATCCTGACGGCAAGGGCCGAGTGTTATCTCGTCGGTTCCGAGAATCCGTTCGCGGAATCGGTGACGAGAGCCGAGGCCTACAGAGATGCAGGAGCGGACTGCCTTTATGTGCCCGGGATGACCGACGCCAAGACCATCGGCCGTCTGGTGACGGAGGTCGACGCGCCGGTTAACGTGGTCATGGGACTTGCCGGCAATCCGATGACCGTGAACCAACTCGAGGATCTGGGGGTCAAGCGGATCAGCATCGGCGGGTCGCTGGCTCGCGCCACGTTCGGACTCATCCGGGATGCGGCGGCCGAGATCCGCAATCGCGGCACCTTTAACTACTCGCAGCACCAAGTGCCCGACTCTGAACTTTGCCGGTTCTTTGCCGGCCGGCAGGATCGAACCGCTTCGTGACCGCCCGCAACAGGAGGTGTCGTTGCGCAGACCGGCGGGCCCCTCCTCAAGGGGAGTCACTCGATCGATTCCCCAACCTTGCGCCGGACAGGGACGCGGGCACGTGCTCACGGTTCGACATGGCCGGTGACGGGCACGGAACGTGTTGTCGGAGTGTCGCCAGGCATCCCGGTGGTTGACGGGATTTCAGCGGGTGGCATTCTCCCGGCAATCTGACTGTTCGCGGCATGCCCGGCCAAACCGGGCGCCGTCCGGTCCGGTCCGATTTGCATCAATCACTCAGCACACTGAAGACGATGTCTGAAAACGCCGCTTCCCAAGGTCGCGTCCGCATCGGAATTGATGTCGGCGGCACGTTCACTGACGTTGCCCTTGAAACCAGCGATGGCCGCCTCGAGACATCGAAGGTTCCCACGACACCGCGAGCACCGGAGCGTGGCGTGATGAACGGTGTCGGACTGGCGCTGGAGAAGGGCGGCATCGGTGCCGATGCCGTCCTCACGGTGATTCACGGCACCACGCTTGCCACCAACGCGCTCATTGAGCGAAGGGGCGCCAGAACGGCCCTGGTGTGTACCCGCGGCTTCCGCGATACGCTGCGCCTCGCCTATGAAAACCGGTACGATCAGTATGACATCTGGCTGAACAAGCCCGAGCCGCTGGTCCCTCGCCATCTTACCTGGCCGGTGACGGAGCGCATGGGTGTCGCCGGAACCCCGCTCATTGAGCTCGATGAGACGAGTGTCCTGGAGATCGCCGGAAAGATCCGTGACGAACAGATCGAATCCGTCGCCATAGGTCTCCTGCACGCCTATGCCAATCCGTGTCACGAAGAACGGGTTCGCAATCTTATCCTGCGTGAATGTCCCGACGTGTCCATCACCCTCTCTTCAGAGGCCTGTCCCGAAGTCAGGGAGTACGAACGGCTGACCACGACCGTGTGCAACGCCTACGTGCGGCCGCTGATGGCCCGCTATCTCGGCGCTCTTGCGGCCGAACTTGCCGATGCCGGCATCCGCGGGCCGTTGCTGTTGATGACATCGGGCGGCAGCATCTGCTCACTCGAGACGGCGATGAACTTTCCCGTCCGTCTCGTCGAATCGGGGCCGAGCGCCGGAGCAGTGCTCGCCGCGCAGGTGGCAGGCAGATGCGGGGAGCCCCGCGTGCTGTCCTATGACATGGGCGGCACGACAGCCAAGATCTGCATGATCGACGACGCGAGGCCGCAGACAGCCCGTATCTTCGAGATTGCCCGTGCGGCACGTTTCATGAAGGGGAGCGGCATGACCGTTCGCCTGCCGGTGATCGAGATGATCGAGATTGGCGCCGGAGGAGGATCGATCGCCGGCATTGACGGCCTCGGACGAATCTCGGTCGGTCCCCGCAGCGCCGGATCGGAACCGGGGCCGAGTTGCTACGCCAGAGGCGGCACCGATGCCACGGTCACCGACGCCGATCTGGTTCTTGGACGCCTCGAGGCAACAGGATTCGCCGGCGGCAGTATGACTCTCGATACCGATGCGGCCCGCCGGGCCATCCAGCAGGACATTGCCGATCCGCTTTCCATGAATGTCACGACCGGAGCGCTCGGCATGTCGGAAGTCGTCGACGAGAACATGGCCAGCGCTGCCCAGGTTCATGCGGTCGAACGAGGCAAGGTCCTGAGGCAATGCACGATGATTGCCTTCGGAGGCGCCGGTCCCCTGCATGCCTGCCGCATGGCCGAAAAGCTCGCCATCGGGCGTGTAGTCATCCCTCTCCACCCCGGCGTTGGCTCTGCCGTCGGCATGCTGCGTGCACCGGTCGCATTCGAAGTCGTGCGCAGCCGCTACATGACCCTGGCCACGTTCGATGCCGCGGTGGCGGCAGGAATCTACTCCGCCCTGGCCGAAGAGGCATCGACCATCGTCCGCCAGGGAGCCGGGGACGTCCTCCTCGAGGAACGCCGCACCTGTTTCATGCGCTATCTCGGACAGGGACACGAAATCGAGGTGCCCGTCAGCGGCGGGACAATCGACGATGGCGAAAAGAAGATCCTGCAGGCGGCATATGACCGCGAGTATGCCCGGCAGTACTCCCGCAGCGTGCCGGGAATGGACGTCGAGATCCTCGGCTGGAAACTTGTCGTGGCGGCACCGCTGCCGGACGACCCGGATACGATGATGACCACCAGGAGAGACGAAGGGGCAGGCTCGTCACGGCGCCACCTTGTGGACCCCGGCACAGGGCAGATGGTGGATGTGCCGGTCTTCAGCAGGGAGTTGCTTGCCCCCGGTGCCGTCTTCGAGGGACCCTGCGTCATCACCGAAGGACAGACCACCACCGTGGTCACCGCGTCATTCCACGGACGGATCGACTGCAACGGATACATCGTCCTCGAGGCAAGGGAGGCAACCCCGTCATGACTGACGCGCTCGAGAGAATTCATCTCCAGATCATGTGGGACCGTCTCATTTCGGTTGTCGAGGAACAGGCCCAGACACTGATGCGCGCCGCTTTCAGCCCCATCGTGCGCGAGTCGGGTGATATTTCGGCGGGCATCTTCGATCTCGAGGGACGCATGATGGTCCAGGCGGTGACGGGCACGCCGGGACACATCAACACCATGGCAGCTTCGGTGCGTCACCTGATCCGCCACTTTCCCCCTGGTGAGGCTCGTCCCGGCGACCTCTGGATGACCAATGACCCCTGGATCGGCGCTGGCCACCTCAACGATTTCGTGCTGGTCAAGCCGTGTTTCCTCGACGGCAGGGTGGTGGGCCTCAATGCCTGTACCTCGCACCTCGCCGACATCGGCGGCAGGAGCTTCGGCCCCGACGCAGCCGACGTCCATGAGGAGGGCATGTTCATCCCGCCCATCAAGCTCATCGAAGGCGGCACGATCAACCACACGCTGATGACGCTGCTCAGGGCAAACAGCCGGGTTCCGGTGCAGAACGAAGGCGATCTCTACGCTCTCATCGCCTGCTGTGAAGTGGGTGAGGAACGGTTGGCCGACATGATGCGGGAGTTCACCCTCACGTCGCTCGCCGGCCTTTCGGACCACATCATCAACACATCGCGCGAGGCGACGCGGGAGCGTCTTCGTTCGTGGCCTTCCGGAACCTGGTCGAACGAGATGATGGTTGACGGCTACGAGTTCGAGATCAGGATCGCGGCCAGCCTCACCATTGCAGACGGCGCCCTGACCATCGACTTCAGCGGCAGTTCACCGGCCTCCCGCTACGGGATCAACTGCCCCCTGACCTATTCCCAGGCCTACACGGTGTTCGGTCTCAAGTGCGTCATTGCACCCGATATTCCCAACAATGCTGGAGCCCTCGAGCCCTTTGTCGTCCTGGCGCCGGAAGGCTCGATCATGAATGCCACCAAGCCGGCTCCCGTGGTCATGCGGCACATCGTCGGACAACTGCTCCCCGACGCCGCCCTGGGCTGTCTGCACAGGGCAAGACCCGGAAGTGTACCGGCCGAAGGGACATCGGTGCTCTGGGACCTTCCCCTGCGGGGCGGCTTCGGAATCTACCATTCCAGCGGACAGACGCGATTCGCCCTTGAGATGGTCCACAACGGCGGCACCGGCGCCCGTCCCTCGAGCGATGGCCTCGATGCGACTGCCTTTCCGTCAGGTGTCATCGGAACCCAGGTGGAACTGGCCGAATCCGTTGCCCCGCTCATCGTCTGGCGCCGCGAACTGCGCCCCGATTCCGGCGGCGCCGGATGCCACCGCGGCGGTCACGGTCAGATCATCGAGATCGGATCGTCCGAGAACGCAACGCTCCAGCTGGCGGCAGCACTCGACAGGATCACGTACCCGCCACGAGGCCGGGAGGGAGGCCACGACGGTGCCCGCGGCATCCTGTGCCTCGCTTCGGGACGACCGCTCAACGGCAAGGGCGAACAAGACATTCCCCCGAACGAAACGCTCCGGATGGAAACGCCTGGAGGCGGCGGCTACGGCGATCCCGCAACACGGGATCCGGCACTGATCGCCGCCGATCTCAAGAGCGGCCTCGTGACTCCCGCCGCCGCCGAAAGGGACTACGGGTACCGCCAGGGATCCGCATCAACCTGAAGTGCCCGGCGCCTGGACAGGTGTGGCGATGGCCGATGGCACCATTGTCTCGTTCTCGAATTCTGTCCTAGTCTTGCCGACGAACAGGATCGCAGGTCGGGCGATGGCGACCTTTTGAGTCGCGCCGGCGTTGTTTCCCGGCATGCGCGATGGCGGTCCAGAGCGTGGAGGCGCATCAACATGACAGGACATGCAGAATCACCTGGAAGCAGGCTAGTGGCCGACTCGGACATTCGTCCGTTCCCTCTGGAGGAGTACGAAGGGCGCTGGAAACGCGTTCATGAACACATGGCGACGCTGGGTCACGAAGTGGCGGTGGTCTGGGGCAAGACATCCGGGGTCTATGAACGTGCCGGTGACGTGCTCTACCTGACGAACTTCTATTCCACCCACTCCGGCCAGGAGCCCGATACCAATCTCTGGAACGCGAGATCATACTGCGCGGTCATTCTGCAGCCGGGCCAGAGTCCGGAACTGGTGACCGACGAGACCGAGCCCCGGTACGATCAGATTGCGACCGATCGCTTCAGCGGTCTCTACGATCCAATCGCGGGATTGGCCCGGATCCTGCGTGAGCGTCAAATCGAGGGGCGCGTCGCTTTCGTCGGCAGCGATTGCCTGCCCATGAAGTACTGGCTTCAGCTTCGGGCCGCGACTCCTCAGATCGATTGGGTCATGGAAGATGATCTCGTCCGAGACGTCCGACTGATCAAGAGCGCACGCGAACTGGCGCTGTATCGCGAGGCCGGCGAGTACGTGACCCGTGCCCATGTTGCCATGATGGAGGCGCTCATCGCCGGAAAGTCCGAATCGGAGGCTGCGTCCCGAGCCGGTGCACTCCTGCTGGAACGGGGTTGCAACTGGCATCGCATGGCCATCTCGCATGGAGCTGTGAGCCAGTATCTGGAAAGCGATCCGATCAACGGTTTCAGCACCAGGACACCGCAGCAGGGCGATATCGTGCATGGCTTCATCTACGGGCCGATCTACAAGGGCTACTGGCTCGATCCCGGCCGCACCGCGGTGTGCGGCGGCCGACCGACCGCAGATCAGAAGCATCTCATCGAGACCCTCGCCGATGTCATGGAGAAGCTCATGGCAGCCATCAAGCCAGGCGTTGCCGTCATGGATGTCGCCCGTCTGGCAGATGACCTGTCGGAGAAGTCCGGCTACCAGTCCGATGTCCTGAAAACGGCCTGGCCCTACTACGGACACAGTGTGGGCTGCATGTGGGAAGCGCCCTACATCGAGACGCGCCTGTGCAACGAGGAGGACGTGTTTCTGGAAGGCATGGTGCATAGCGTGGAGGCGTTCTTCGAGGCTGATGACGTCGGAACCGCCACCTTCGAGACCAACTTCATCGTCACCGAGACCGGAGTGGACGAGATCACGACCACGCCTCACCTCTTCTGGTAGTGCGAATTCCGCAAGGCGGTGAGACAGCTGCCCGGCGACGGATCGACATGTCGCATGCGATCGGCTGCCGGAAGCAAGCGATGATCATCGAACCGCGCCTGGGAAGGGACGCGGACGGAATTGTAGCGTGTCGGCACGCGGCGGTCGTTGCTCCCGCAAGCCCTATCGAGCCCGGTTCATGTCACCGCGCCGACGTGCCGGCCCGGGCCTAGGGTCCGTAGGCTCCGGCCGTCGCGTCATTCCCGCCGTCGACAACCAGTGTCGTCCCGGTGACGTAGCTCGCGTCATCGGAAGCCAGAAACACAATGCACCGGGCAACCTCATCGGCACTGGCGACCCGGCGCATCGGTATGCCGGCGGCGAAGTTCCGCAGGTTCTCGTCGAAGTCTCCCCCCTGGTCGCGCAGCATCCTGTCCAGCATTTCCGTATGGGTCTCGCCCGGGCAGACAGCGTTCACCCGGATCCCTTCGGCCGCATGATCGAGCGCCATGCAGCGGGTCATCTGCACGACAGCGCCCTTGCTGGTGCAGTAGGCGACATAGTTTGGTTCCCCGTTGAGGCCCCATTCCGATGCCGTATTCACGATGCAGCCGCCTCCCTGCTCCTTCATCTGCCGGACGGCGGCGCGACTCATGAAGAAGACGGCGCTGACGTTGACCGTCATCGTCTCGTCCCAGGCGTCATCCGAAGTCCCGGTAGCCGTGCCTTCGTGAAGAACGCCGGCATTGTTCACGAGGACGTCAAGACGTCCGAAGCGCTGGACAGTTTCGGACACCAAACGGTCGCACTCGGCACGATCGGACAGGTCCGCCCGGCAGAACGCGGCGGTTCCTCCGTCTCCCTCTATCTCCGCACAGATGGTGGCGCCCCGTTCCTCATTGCGGCCGGTGACAAGCACCCTGGCACCCTGCGAGGCGAACGCCCGCGCACTCGCCTCGCCGATCCCCGTGGTGGAACCTGTCACCAGCACTGACTTGTCGGTGAAGCTCATCGTGGTTTCCTCCGGTGTTCCCATACCGGTTTGGCGGAGGACCGTCATCACGGTTGGGTACCTTCCCGGCCGGGACATCCCTGGACACCCCTGCCCTTCCGCCGGATTCTACGCTTGAGCATGAGGCTTCACAACGGTGACCACCCGACAAGCACAAAGTCCTGCATCATCGTGAATGGACGCACGAACGCCGTCTCACAGATCCTGAAAGGCGGGCAAGAACGGGGGTCGACGACGGAGGTGGTGGACTGAAGGGCGTCACCCATGGTCTTCGATGATGGAGCGAATGGTGGCGTTCACCACCTCGTGACGGTGGCCACACAGGGAGAGATGGCTGAGGCCGTCGAGGTGATGGTAGTGGCCGTTTGCCGCCAGCCCGGCGCACTTGCGGCCAAGGGAAGGCGGCGCCTGCATGTCGAGTCCGAATCCGATGACGTGGATCGGGACCTCGCACAGGGGGAGCCTTGCCGTCGTATCGAATTCGCAGCACGCCTGCCACTGGGCGTCGAGCATGGCGCCGTCCCGTTCTCCGTAGGCTGCCTCCGTCACCGTCCGCAATTTCTCCCACAACTCCGGGTCATCCAGCACCTCGGGCGGATACATGAAGGCCGCGTAGTGGGTGACGGCAAAGTCGAAGGGCAGATCGCCGCGCGTGCGGCGATAGCGGATCTCTGCCTCCATCCACTCCCGGGAGAACCCTTCCGACACGGCAAAGGTCCCCATGGGGATGGCAAGACGCACGAGATGTGGCCAGTTGATCGCCAGTTCCTGGACGATGAGCGAGCCCATGGAAAGTCCAGCCGCCACCACAGGGGGCGAACAGCGCGCCTCGATCAGTTCGGCGCAGTCGCGCGCCATGTCGAGAATGGACCATGGCGGACCCTCAAGGGCTTCAGTCTCGCCCACGCCTCGGGGGTCCATCGTCGTGTTGCGAAAGTCCGGGAAACCCTCCACCTGCCAGCGCATCTCCGAACCGCGCTGATCGCCGCCGGGAAGCCAGATGATGTCAGGGCCGGAGCCGGACTGGTCGTACCACAATGAGGCGCCGGATGTCGTGAGGTGGGGCACGGTCCTACTCCTCCTGCTCCAGGGACTTCGTGATCTTCTCGCCAAGGTCGGGCGACAGGTTCTCCTTCGAACGTATCCGTTCCAGTTCCTGACACATGAGCGCCTGGCGGTCGCTGTCCTGGCGGCGCCAGCGGATGAGCGGGTTGATGATCCGCGCCGCCACCTGGGGATTGATGTCGTCGAGCTCCAGCAACCGGTCCGCGACAAAGCGGTAGCCCGATCCATCGCGACGATGGAAGTTGAGTGGATTGGCCGTCGCGAATCCGCCAATGAGGGCGAAGACCTTGTTGGGTTTCTGCAGGCTGAAGACCTCGTGGGAGAGCAGGACACGGACCCGGGCGAGCGTATCGTCGAGGGGCGATACCGCCTGAACACCCAGCCACTTGTCCATCACGAGGTCGTCGTTGCGAAACCGGTCATGAAAGTCCGCGAGGCATCCGTCACGGTGTGGCGTGTCGATGGCGGCAATCAGCGACAGCGCCGCAAGACGCTCGGTCATGTTGCCGGCGCCATCGTAGGCCCCGGTGACCAGCGCGACCGCTTCCGCGTCACCGGGTGCGGCGCAATAGGAAAGGGCCACGCCCTTCAGGGCACGCCGGCCGGCCTGTTCGCCGTCGGGACTGTAGGGTTCGTCATCCCCCTCGATCATCGCCCTCCAGCTGTCGGGAAAACGATTCGCGGCGGCCAGCCTCATGGTCTCCCTCGCCTCATGAATGGCCACGACATCCACCGTTTTCATCTGATCGGCGAGCCAGGATTCACCGGGGAGAGCAAGGGCACGAGCCTTGAAGGCGGGATCGAGCGACCTGTCGTCGATGGTCGTCGACATGGCCTCGAGCCATCGCTCGTCGGTGGCCGGAGTGTCGCCCTGGCGAATGATCTCGATCATGGCGAGAAGCAGGCGGGTGGCGTAACTCTGGCCGGCCTCCCAGCGGGCGAAAGGGTCGCTGTCGTGGGCCATGAGGAAGGCCAGACCGGCATCATCGATATCCGACGTGACACGCACCGGCGCCGTGAAATCCCGGTTGAGCGACAGGACGGGCCGGGCTCCGACACCCTCGAAACGGAAGGTCCTCGAGGGCCGGTCGAGATCGAGGACATGGCTCGGTGCAGTCCTGCCTTCGAGGGTTACCTCCATGTCGCTGCCGTTGGGACCAACAAGACCGACTTCCAGGGGAATGCGGAGTGCCTCCTTGGTTGCCTGGCCCGGCGTCGCAGGCGTTTCCTGTTCGAGCACGAGTTCATAGGCCGCCTCGTCGGCAAGCCATCGACCCGAGGCGGTCACTTCCGGGGTGCCGGCCTGGCTGTACCACAGGCTGAAGTGACCGAGATCGGCCGCGTTGGCATCCGCCATCGCGGCAATGAAGTCGTCGCAGGTCACCGCCATGCCGTCATGGCGTTCGATGTAGAGGTCCATGCCCTTGCGGAACCCGTTCCTGCCGAGGATGCGCTCCATCATGCGGATGACTTCCGCCCCCTTCTCGTAGACCGTCGGCGTGTAGAAATTGTTGATCTCGACGTAGCTCGACGGGCGCACCGGGTGCGCCATGGGTCCGGCATCCTCGGGAAACTGCGCAGCGCGCAGGCGACGCACATCGTCAATCCGCTTGACTGGACGGCTTCTCATGTCGGCACTGAATTCCTGGTCCCGGTAGACGGTGAGCCCTTCCTTGAGAGAGAGCTGGAACCAGTCGCGGCAGGTCACGCGGTCGCCGGTCCAGTTGTGGAAATACTCGTGAGCTATGACGCTCTCGATGGCTTCGTAGTTTCCGTCGGTTGCCGTCTGCGGACTGGCGAGAACCAGGCTCGAATTGAAGATGTTGAGGCTCTTGTTCTCCATCGCTCCGGCATTGAAGTCTGCGACGGCGACGACGTTGAATGTGTCGAGATCGTACTCCAGACCGTAGCTCTCCTCGTCCCAGCGCATGGCCCGCTTGAGGGAATCCATGGCGTAGCGGCACTTCTCCCGGTTGCCGTGCTCGCTCCAGATCCGCAAGCTGACATCGCGGCCCGAGGCGGTGGTGAAGGTGTCCTCGAGGCAGCCGAGATCCCCGGCGACCAGGGCAAAGAGATAGGAGGGTTTCGGAAAAGGATCGTGCCAGACCGTGCGGTGCCGACCGTCTCCCAGATCATGTTCCTTCACGAGATTGCCGTTGGAAAGGAGAACCGGCGAGCCGCTGCGATCGGCATCGATGGCGACGGTGTAGGTGGCAAGCACGTCGGGACGGTCGGGAAAGAAGGTGATGCGGCGGAATCCCTCGGCCTCGCACTGCGTGCAGTAGATTCCTGACGATATGTAAAGGCCTTCCAGGGCCACATTGCGAGCCGGTGCGATGGTGGTGCGGGTCTCCAGGGTAAATCGGCGGGGCGGCTCATGGATGACGAGTCCGGTGTCATCATGGTGATAGGCCGACTCGGCCAGAGGTTCATCGTCAATGGCCACCATGTCGAGGGACAGGCTGTCTCCATCGAGTCTCAGTGGCTGGCCACCGGGCGTCGCCTCGATGGCCAGCCTGGCATGAACCACCGTCGCTTCGGGATCGAGTGACACATGAAGAACGACGGTATCGATGCGCCAGGGAAAGGGGCGGTAATCGGCAAGGCGGGTTTCTTCCATGGTCATGCAGCCAGTCCTTCGTCTCTCATGGCGGGTACCTGTCGATGATCACGCGCCCCGTTGCGGAGCGACGGCAAGGCGCGCCAGGGGTCTCTCGTTGATGGGAAGATGGACCAGGCAGGCGAGCAGTCCAAGCACCGCACTGATCCACCAGATCACATCGTAGGAACCGGTCGCATCGAAGAGACGTCCCCCCAGCCAGACACCAATGAAACTGCCGGCCTGGTGGCTGAAGAAGACGATTCCGAAGAGGGTCGCCATATAGCGGGTGCCGAAGACCTGGGCGACGATCCCCGATGTCAGGGGCACCGTGGCCAGCCAGATGAGTCCCATGCATCCGGCAAAGAGCAAGATCGTGGCGTGGGTCATCGGAGCCAGCATGAGGGCGGCAATGAGCACGGCCCTCAGAAAGTAGATGGCGGAAAGACTGTAGCGCTTGCTCCAGCGCTGTCCGACCACCCCCGCCAGGAGACAGCCGACGATGTTGAAGGCGCCCACCAGGCCCAGCGACCAGGCAGCCACCGACGGACTGAAACCGGATCCGGTCACGAATGCCGGGAAGTGCACCGTGATGAAGGCAATCTGGAATCCGCAGACAAAGAAACCGAGAGTCAACAGCACGTACCCGGAGTGCCGCCCGGCCTCGACGATGGCATCGCGCATGCCTTGTTCATGCACTGCTTCGTCAACGGCCGGCGACGGAGCTGGCAAAATGACGGCCAGCGGAATCATCACCAGGGATGCCGCCGCCAGGACCATGAGTGCGCCTTGCCATTCGAACAGGCTGATGGCGACTTGGGCATTGGGTGAAAAGACGAACTGACCGAAGGAGCCGGCGGCGGTTCCAAGCCCTAGGACGAAGGAACGCCGTTCCGCCACCACGACCCGGGCCATGGAGGCGAGCGCCAGGGAAAAGGCGGTGAAGGCGACACCGAGACCGACCAGGACACCGGCTGCGAGAATGAACATGGTGCCGGTTTCGACGACGGACATCGCCCAAATGCCAAAGGCATACACGATCGCTCCAAAAATGATCACCCGGCTGGGACCAAATCGGTCGGCAATCATCCCGGCCACCGGAACGCCAAGACCCCAGAGGAGATTCTGCACGGCGAGCGCCATGGCGAACACTTCCCGGTTCCAGCCGTGATGGAGCGTCACGGGTTCCTGGAAGAGCCCGAAAACGGAACGCACACCAAAGCCGACCATGGCAATGACGCAACCCGCGGCGATCACGACAAGAGGCGATCTCCAGGAACGTTCCATGGTCCTCGGGAGGAGAGCTGTCAGCCGTCGAGAAACCGTTTGAAGGCGCGCCCCATGAACCGTGCGGGATGCTCGTCGGGACCGCGCCTGGCTGCCTCCTCCTTCAGTTCACGTGCCTTTCTGGCAAGAACCGGGCGGGCCTTCTCCTCGTAAAGCTCCTTCGCCTTCGCCCTCACCCTGGGGTCGGACGCAGCGCGCCTGGCAGCGGCAAGGATGAGGTGGCGGAACACAAGAGGCATGGATCACGTCCCTCCGGATTGCCCGGCGATGGCGGCAATCTCGTCGACTTCACTGGTCGTCATCTTCCAGGCGCCGGTAGCCGCGGCATTGGCCTTCACCTGATCCTCCCTGGTCGCTCCACAGATCACGGTGGTCACTATATCATGACTCGCCAGCCAGCCGATGGCGAGTTCCAGGAGGCTCTTTCCGTGGTCCGCAGCGTAGGGCGCAAGCCTGTCGAGACGTTCGAAGTTCTCCGCCGACAGCATTGAGGAGCGGTCTGCCTCGCCTGCCGACAGACGGGATGATTCGGGGGGTTTTCCGCCTGCCGTGTACTTGCCTGTCAGAAACCCCATGGCCAGCGGATAATAGGGCATGATGCCAAGCCCGAACCGCCGGGCCGCCGGAACCACCTCGGTTTCGGTCTCCCGTGCGAGGAGATTCCACTTGTTCTGCGCTGCAACGAACCGGGGAACGCAACGGGAATCGGCCTGCCAGGCGGCATCCGCGATCTGCCAGCCCCTGTAGTTGGAACAGCCGTAATAGCGGATCTTACCCTGATCGATCAGACGGTCGAGGGCATCGAGCGTTTCCGTCACCGGGGTCAGGGGATCGGGGGCGTGATGCAGGTAAAGATCGATGTAGTCGGTGCCGAGACGGCGCAGGCTGCCCTCGCAGGAACGGATGATGTAGTCGCGCGACCCGCGCGGAATGTCCCGCTGGTCACTTTCCGTCTTCAAGCCGAACTTCGATACGATCGCCACGTCCTGTCGGCGGCCGGCAAGCGCCTTTCCCAGAATTCTCTCCGAGGTTCCGTCATCGTACATGTCCGCCGTATCGAAGAGTGCCACACCGGAATCGAGAGCCGCATGAACCACGCGCGTTCCCTGGTCTTCGCCAACCCACCAGCCGAGCGTGTTGCAGCCCATGCCGGCGAGCGACACCTGCAGGCCGGAGCGACCGAACGTTCTCTGCTCCATGAGCGAATCCCCTTCGTGCATGCAGTGGATATCATGCACGACGAGCGGTGCCGTTGCACGACTTTGCCCGGCCCTATGTTCCCTCGAGCAGGATGGAGGCGACGGCGTCAGCGAAGACCTGACACCCGAGAACGATATCCTCCCTTGAGGTGTCTTCCTCGAAGGCATGGCTGATACCGTCCTTGCTCGGCACAAAGAGCATGGCGCTGGGCAGGACCTGTGCAAGGTTCTGGGCGTCATGGACCGCCGCGCTCGGCATCGCCATCCATGCTCCCGGGGCATGGCGCTCGGCCGCCGCCTCGAGGTATCGCTGCAGGCCCGCATCCATGAGGGCAGCGGCGGTCCGGTCCTTCGCCGGTTCGATCGACACGGTGACCGGGCCGCATGCATTGCACTCGCGGACCAGATCCTCGACAAGGTCACCGAGCCGGTCCATCAGTGCCTCATCGGCATCGCGGAACTGCAGGGTGAGCCATGCCCGTCCCGGAATGATGCTGGCAGCACCGGGCTCGAGGCGAATGGTGCCGATCGTCCACACGGAACGTGGTCCGGCATGGGAGGCAAACACCTCGTGAACACGCGAGGCGAAGGTCACCAGCGCCGCGCCGGCGTCCCGGCGCCGGGCCATCGGGGTCGTGCCCGCGTGGTTCTGCTGACCTTCGAACCGGATCGACAAACTCCGGATGCCGACGATGCCGGTGACCACGCCGATGCGCCTCTTTTCCTCCTCGAGCCACGGCCCCTGTTCGATGTGGGCTTCCATGTAGGCCCGGTACCGGTCAGGTACGCAGCGCTCAACGAAACTCCCCTCGAGACCGGCATCCCGCAGCGCTGCCCGCAGGGTTCGCCCGCCGGCGTCGCTTGCCCCGTCAAGCTCGGCCTCACCGACGAGGCCACAGAACATCTTGCTTCCCAGCAGGCCGAAGAAGGTCCCTTCCTCGTCGATCCAGGATGCGACATCGACGGCGAGATCCCGCGTTTCGCGGGACTCGGCGAAGGCGCGCACCGTTTCGAGGCCATACATGACACCCAGGGTGCCATCGAGCCAGCCTCCCGTAGGCTGGGTATCCGTGTGGGACCCGACGAGCAGCGCCTTGCCGGGATTGCGCGAGCGGCCGAAAACCGTGCCGATGCCATCGATGCGGGCGTCCAGTCCCGCATCGGCCATGCGCTCCACCAGCCAGCGGCGGGACTCCATGTCCACCTCGCTCAGGGACTGGCGGACCACGCCGTTGCCGCACTTGCCAAA
The DNA here is from genome assembly GCA_028821455.1 of bacterium. Classification (GTDB taxonomy): domain Bacteria; phylum Pseudomonadota; class Alphaproteobacteria; order SP197; family SP197; genus SP197. Next base: position 32,477 of record JAPPGE010000001.1, read on the forward strand.
CGTGCGAAGCGTCTCGAGGTCGCGCAGCAGTCTGTCGCCGTTGATGACAGGCAAGGTCACGTTCCTCCTGTCTTCATCCCGAAATCCCGCCTCCCCGGTCCTCTCCCTTCACCGGAGGAGGGAGGAGGACGAGTTTGCCGACATGGGTCTTGGCCATGAAGGTGCGTTGTGCCCGCCTGATCTCGCTGAGCGGGAAGGTGGCGGCCACCAGGGGGCGCACCGTGCCCTCCTCGACGGCACGCACCAGGTTGTCGAAGACGATGTCGTCCTGGGCCGTACAGCCAACGAGCGTCAGATCCTTGAGATAGAGTGTCCGCAGATCGAGTTCGACCAGTGGTCCGCCGATGGCGCCGGATGTCGCGTACCGGCCGCCGCGTTTGAGGATATCGAGGAAACGCGGCCATGCCGCGCCACCCACGACGTCGATGACCACGTCGACCGATTCCTCACCCAGCACGGCGGCGGGATCGGCATCGCGGTCGATCACCTCGCTCGCCCCGAGCGCCAGGACGCCTTCTGCCTTGGCCGCAGCGGCCACCGCGACGACCGTGGCTCCCCGGGGCCGGGCCAACTGCACCGCCGCCGACCCGACACCGCCGGAGGCGCCGGTCACGAGAATCCGCTCCTCCCCGACGCGCGCCCGCTCCAGCATGTTCTCGGCCGTCGACCAGGCACACGGGATGGAGGCAAGTTCGACATCCGTCCAGTCGCTCGTCACGGCGTACGTCTCGGCAGACGGCGCGACGGCGAACTGGGCGAAGGCGCCGTCGCACTCCGAACCGAAGGTCCAGCACTCGAACGGTCTCGAGGCCACAGGCGCGGGTATCACGCTCCGGACAATGACGCGCTCGCCCATGCGGGCGGGGTCGACGCCCTCGCCGGTGGCGACGATCCTGCCGCAGCAGTCGGCTCCCTGGATTCTCGGGAACGTCATCGCCACACCGGCCCATGACGCGTCGGATGCGTCGATTGCCGCCGGCCCCTCGGAGGTAGCGCCGGTCACCTTCTTCGAATACCAGCCGATCCGCGTGTTGATATCCGTGTTGTTGATGCCTGCGGCAGCAACCCTGATCAGCACCTCGCCCGGTGCGGGATCGGGAACGGGCACGTCCTCCCGGTACTCCAGCACATCCAGCCCACCGTGGCCGGTGAGCAGGACGGCCGCCATGGTCGAGGGAATCGTCGTCATGGGTCCCAACCGAATTGCCCCATCACCTTCTGCCGGACAGACGATCCGGGTGCAAGGCGAGCTTTGACGCACTCTGGCTGAATCACCGCAGCCCACGACAGCACACAGCATTACGGGCGGGCTCAATCGGACGAGCCGGTGGATCTTCCCGGACGCGCGAATGCTAGGGCCGCAATCCAAGGCCTGGCCGAACTGCTTCTGGCATCGGTTCGGCACGTCATCTTGCGTCCGGAATGGAACCGCATGGTCGCCGAGGCCCGACGTCGAGCTGTCCGCCCTCAACGCGGCGTGGCGGGGCATGGGCGGTCCGGCAGCAAGAGCAGGAAAGACAGGACGGGAAGCAAGGAATGACGCACAGCCGGAGCCGGGGACGCAGCATGTGAGATCCGCGCCAGCATATGGCCGGCTTGGCCGGGAAAGCGCCATTGCACTACCATGAATGCCGGGCCAATCATTGGGCCGGTCATCCTGACAGGAAAGACACGATGGCAGGACATACGAACGCGTTTCCAGACCTTGAACGGGATCTCAGGTTTTGTCCGCTCGGCGTGGAGTCGCCCAGAACTGTGAGCAAGGAGCAGATTTCACGCTACAACGATCAAGGATTCCTGGCACCGATCGACGTCTTCAGTAATCGCGAAGTGGCTGACATTCGAGAGTACTTCGACGACCTGCTGATGAGGGCGCTTGCCGCTGGCTGGACGGCGGGCGAACTGACCAACTGGCACCTCCATTGCCGGGGCGTCTACGATCTCGTCACCCATCCCCGCATTGTCGATATCGTGGAAGATTTCCTGGGCAGCACGGTCATTCTCCGGAACTGCCACTTTTTCATCAAACTTCCTGGCGACGGCCATCGCGTGAGCTGGCATCAGGACGCCTCTTACTGGCCATTGACGCCGAGCAAGGTAATCTCGGTCTGGCTCGCCATTGACGAATCTTCTCCTGCGAACGGCGCAATGCGGGTCATTCCCCGCTCGCATCTGCACCCTGGTGTTCCCTTTCGCCGCAGTACGCCGGAAGAGCACAACGTTCTCAGCCAGACCGTCGATAACCCGGAGTGCTATGGCGATGCTCCGTTTTCACTTGAGCTCAAGCCTGGCCAGATTTCCCTGCACAGCGACTGGATCCTCCACGGATCGGAACCCAACCGGTCTGACCGTCGGCGTTGCGGTCTGGCAATGCGTTACCTGTCGTCCGACGTCCGTGCGAGCGACGGCTGGAACAAAGACTCGGTCATTTGCCGGGGCGCGGACCCGTCGGGTCACTGGTCCAATCATCCAAGACCCGCGCATGACTCGATCCCTGGAAAACAGCAGGGCACGGAAAGGACAACGCGCTCGTTTACACATGGCTGGACCGATCGCGGTGCGACGGCTTCATGACGCACGGAGACCGGGACGAGCATCACTCCGCAACAGGCACCAAGGACGTTCCTCGGCGACGGAGCAGGCGAACGGGACGCTTTCGCGATACACCGACGGCATGTGTCTCGCCTTACATCGTCCGCCGTATCCCGGGGTTCGAGTTGTTGTCGCAAGAGGCCCTGGAAGGAGTCGAGACACAGGCGGATTGGCTCCTGGCGGAAATTGGCATCCGCATCACGGGAGACCCGGGCGCATGCGCGCTGTTCAAGGACGCGGGTGCCAGTGTTGATGGAGACCGCGTTCGATTCGATCGTGGCCTGGTGCGATCGTTATGCGCCACAGCACCATCGACCTTCACGATGCACGCCCGCAATCCGTCGCGAAGCGTTGTCTTCGGAGGCGACAATGTCGTGATGGCCCCGGCCGACGGTGCCCCCTTCGTCACCGACATGAAGCAGGGCCGCCGGTACGGCACGATCAAGGACCATCAGAATCTGACGAAACTGTTGCAGTGTGCCCCGGCACTTCATCACAACCCGGCGCTGATCTGCGAACCCTCCGACGTACCGGTCAACAAGCGTCACCTCGACATTGTCTGTTCTCAGTTGCGATATTCGGACAAACCGATCATGGGGGCCGTCAGCACACCGGAGCGTGGCGAGGACACGCTTGAACTGGCGCGCATTGTCTTTGGCGACGGCTTTCTGGACGATCATGCCGCGGTCCTGGCCGGTACCGCCGTGCAGTCTCCCCTGACCTTCAACGCGGAAACGACCGGCGCGATCAGAACCTACGCGACGGCCAACCAGGCCAACATGATCACGCCCTTCATCATTGCCGGCGCCATGTCGCCAGCCACGATGGCGGGCACCCTGGCGCAGGCCCATGCTGAAGCTATGGCTGGAATCGCCCTTTCCCAGCTCGTGCGAAAGGGCTCGCCCGCGCTCTACAGCGTCTTCGTGACCACCATGGATCTCAAGAGTGGCGCACCGACCTACGGCACGCCGGAATCGAGTCTCGCGAATTTCGCGATCGTCCAGCTCGGGCGACGTCTTGGCCTGCCGGTCCGATGCGGCGGACATCTGACGGGCTCGAAACTGCTCGACGCACAGGCCATGGAGGAATCCGTCGCATCGATGACCCCACCCGTCATGGCGGGCGCACACTTCATTCATCAGTCTGCCGGCTGGCTGGAAGGCGGTCTGACAATAGGCTTCGAGAAGTTCATTGCCGATGCCGAGAAGTGCTCGTCCATCGCAAGGCTCCTGCAGGGCCTGGACGTTGATGACAATACCCTTGCCGGCGATGCCTTCCTGGAACTCGGCGACGAGTCCAACTTCCTTGGCTGCGGCCATACTCTGCGCAATGCCGCGACGGCCAACATTCGGACGGAACTGCCGGATTCCGACAGTTTCGAGGCGTGGACGGATCGAGGCAGCAAGGATACGCGCGAACGGGCCTACACCCTGTGGACACGGATCCTCGAGGATTACGAAAAGCCGCCGATCAATTCCGCCGTCGACGAAGAACTGACGGCGTACTGCACCAGAAGAAAGGCGTCGATGGACGACGCCTGGTACTAACCCTCCGGTCCAGCAACAAACGGAATATCTGTCTTGACCAAGGATCTGCCCAAACTGCAAATGTACATCGACGGCACTTTCGTCGAGCACGCTTCCGGTACCTACTTCGAGAGCTACGACCCCTTCACCGGCAAGCCCTGGTGTCGTGTTCCGCGCGGCACGGCTGATGATGCCGATCGTGCAGCCCGGGCGGCGCATCGCGCCTTCACCACAGGCGCCTGGCCGGGTCTCAATGCAAGCGAGCGCGGCGCCTTGCTGCGCAATCTCGCGGAACTCGTTGCCGAGAATGCGGACGATCTCGCCCGCCTTGAGGTCAGGGACAACGGCAAGCTGTTCAGCGAGATGGTGGGGCAGTTGCGATACGCCCCGAGCTTCTATCATTACTTCGCCGGACTGGCCGACAAGATCGAGGGATCGGTCGTCCCCACCGACAAGGCAGCCTTCACCTATACACGTCACGAGCCATTGGGTGTTTGCGCGGCCATCGTGCCCTGGAACTCGCCGCTGCTGCTCACCGCCTGGAAGCTCGCGCCCGCGCTTGCCGCGGGCAACACGGTGGTCGTGAAACCGTCCGAATACACCTCCGCCTCGACTCTCAAGTTCATTGAGCTCGTTGAACGCGCGGGTTTTCCCAAAGGCGTTGTCAACGTCGTGACGGGCTTCGGGCCGGAAGCCGGGCAACCCCTGATCGATCATCCGCACGTGCGCAAGGTTTCCTTCACCGGGTCCGAGAAGACGGGGGCGGGCATCTATTCGGATGCCGCGCGGGACATCAAGCGCGTGAGCCTCGAACTCGGCGGCAAGTCTCCGAACATCGTCTTTGCGGACGCCAACCTCGACAATGCCGTCAAGGGTGCCGTCGCGGGAATCTTCGCGGCAAGCGGCCAGACCTGCGTGGCGGGATCCAGGCTTCTCGTCCAGGAGAGCATTCACGACGCGTTTGTGGACCGCCTTGTCGCCTTCGCAAGCAGGGCGAAAATGGGAAATCCGATGAACGCCGACACCAATGTGGGGCCCGTCACCAACATGCCCCAGTTCGAAAAGGTACTGGCCTACATCGACATAGCCAGGAACGAGGGCGCGAAAATCGCGCTCGGTGGCGGAAAGGCGACTCGGCCGGAATGCGGCGACGGCTGGTTTGTCGAGCCCACGATCTTCACAGGCGTGCGAAATGACATGCGCATTGCCCAGGAGGAGGTGTTCGGGCCCGTGTTGTCGGTCATTCCGTTCAGGGATGACGATGATGCGGTGGCGATCGGCAATGATGTCGCATTCGGCCTGGCAGCCGGCGTCTGGACGGAGAACATGCGCCGAGCCATCACCATGGCAAACCGGCTGCAGGCCGGAACCGTTTGGGTCAACATGTACAGGGCCGTGAGCTACACCACGCCGTTCGGGGGATACAAGAAAAGCGGTATGGGCAGGGAACTCGGACAGGAGGCGATCCGGGAGTATCTGCAGACCAAGAGCGTCTGGATCTCCATGGCCGAAAGCATGGACAACCCGTTTGTCATCGGATAACTCCACCGGCGAACCTCGCGCTTCGAGGGAGTTTCCCGGAACGCATGGATCTCATGCCACGGCGTGCCGTGTTGCGCAGCGGGCCCAGCCAGTCGAAAGGTCGACACGTTGAAAGGTGTCGTATTCCACGGAAACCGCGTTCTTGAATTGATGCACTTCCCCGACCCGGAGCCGGGCCCGGGTGATGTCGTGCTGGAGATCAAGGCATCCGGCATGTGTGGAAGTGATCTGCACTTCTATCGCGCCGCCGAAGGCGCCAAGTCCCTGGGCCTTGATCTTGTGGACGGCCCGGTCATTGCCGGACATGAGCCATGCGGCGTGATCGTTGCCCGAGGGACGGATGTTCCTGAAGGTCGACTGGCGCTGGGCGAACGCGTCATGTGCCATCACTACAGCGGATGCGGCATCTGTTCCTCCTGCCGCTCCGGATGGCAGCAACTCTGCCCCAGTGGCTTCGTGGTGTACGGCGCCACGGCACATGGAGCCCATGCCCCCTACATGCGCGTGCCCGCGGACACTCTGGTGGCTCTGCCCGAAGCGCTCTCGTTCTCGGAAGGCGCGGCAATCGCCTGTGGGACCGGCACGGCCTTCAGAGCGCTCAAGCGCATGAACCTGACTGGAAGGGACACGATCGCCGTGTTCGGGCAGGGTCCCGTCGGCCTCAGCGTCGTCCTGCTTGCGGCGGAGATGGGCGCGCGCGTCATCGCCGTGGAACTCTCTCACGAAAGACGGGAGATGGCCCGGACCTTCGGCGCTGCCGAAACCATCGATCCAGGCACTATCGATCCGGTCGAGACGATCAGGAACATGACCCGAGGCGAGGGAGCAAGCCTCACGATCGACTGCAGCGGATCATCGACGGCACGGGTGCAGGCGGTCCATTCGACCCGAACCTGGGGCACCACATGCCTTGTCGGCGAAGGTGGGTCGGTTACGCTTGATGTCTCGAAGGACATCATGCGCAGGCAGTTGACCATCATTGGATCCTGGACGTTTTCAAGCGTCGATCAGGGCGAATGCGCCCGATACATCGCCGAGCGCGGCATTGATCTCGACCGCATCTTCACCCACAGGTTCTCCCTGGACGAGGCGGAAACCGCCTATCGGCTGTTCGACAGGCAGTCGACGGGCAAGGGCGTGTTCGAGTTCTAGGCACGGTCATCATCGCGACACTCTCGCTGCATTCTTGACCGCCGAGCGGAGCGCGGCGAGCCCGCTTCCCAGGGTTACATCGGCGCGCGAGGGTGCCAGGGGCCGTCTGGACTTTGGAACCCTGATGCAGTTGGCCACCATGCCAGACCGCCTTCCGGGGGTGAGTGCGCAGCAGTGCGTCCAACCTGAAACCACAGTCAGACCGGAAGAGGGCTGAGTCGAAGTCTGGTCTGACGCAAACAGAGGTGACCAATCACCATGAAGTTCAGCGCGTTGAATCCAAATCCGGCAAGGAAAGCATGCATGTATGTACCGGTGACGTCATGGAGTACGCCCCCCAGCCAACCGCCCAACGCCATGCCTATGGCCCCGAACAAATAGATTGTGGCCACTCTCCAGCCAATCTGATTGCCTGGAAACCAATGTCTGATCATCAAGGCGTAGTTGGGCATGATTCCGGCAAAGCCGATGCCGAACATGAATGCGGCAAGATACAGGCCGATTTCGGTGGTGACGAAGGCGAAGGCCAACAACATGACCGCTTGGGCACTCGAAGCGATCAGCATTGATTTGACTGCACCTATCCTGTCGGCAAGCAAACCGAATCCGATGCGGCTGAAGAACGACGCTGCAAACAGCACTGACAACATGCTGGCACCGGTAGAACGCGAGAGTCCTATGTCGGTCACATGGCTGATGAGATGCACGATCGGCATCGCCATCGCCGTACAGCAACCCACGACCGCCAGACACAACAAGGCCTGCACCGTTGCTGGAGAATATCCCAGCACGGAAAATTCACCCATGCTGGAACCCTGACTTGTCTCGGCACGCGCTATCGGTGGTTTCGGTTTCAGGAACAATGCAAGTGGCACAAGCGTTGCCAGTGCAAAAAACCCGAAACAGAGGTACGTTTCCCGCCACCCTATGGAATCGTTCAGGAGCCTTATGATCGGTGGCCATATTGCTCCGGCCACGCCCTGGCCCGACGCGATGATCGCCACTGCAAGTCCCCGGCGTCGATCGAACCATCGTGTGGCATTTGCAATGAGCGGCGCAATCATTGCCGCTTCGCCAAAGGCACCGATAAGCAATCCGTTGGCGACATAAAAGTCCCATCGCGCACCGGCATGGCTGGCGACAATGGCGCCGAGACCGATCATGACCGAGCCGAACAGGACTGGCTCAATCACGCTTCGCCTGTCCATCCACAGGCCCATGGCAATGCCACCCACACCACTCCCCATCATCATGAGGGAATATGCCAGAGAGGGGCCCGCACGGGGCCACTCGAAGTCGGAGGCAATGTCCTTCAGGCTGACAAAGAGAATGTTGGGTGCCGCCATGGCGATAGTCCCGATCGCCAGAGATATGGCGAGGATGACCCAGCCATAGCGAACTTCGATACTGTCAGCGCGCCGGGTCATGACATCCGCGCTTCAGGAGCCGGGGGTGTTGCCAGGCAGTATCGATGATGACCTGACCAGGAGTCCGGGCGCGATCGAAGCGGTCCGGGACGGTCATCGTGTTGCTCCCTCAAGCCGCCACCGCATCTCCCATGACATCGGCGTAGACGTCGAGATCGGCGAAGTCATCCTTCATGTGATCGGCGTAGGTGAACGGCCGCTCGTCCTCGTCAAGGGCAATCACCTCGGCAAAGCCGGGCTCCAGGAAGAAGCCCAGGGAACAGCGGTCCAGTCCCGTACCGACGACCCTGTGCGGAGTCCCCGCGATACGATCGCGGGTCATCAAGGCCAGGGCGCGCCCTGCGTGGATCGAAAGCCGCCCGTTGCCTGACGGCACCTCGCGCCATGTGCCATCGCGGCCTTCGTACTGCAGGCCGCCGATCCGATCCTGCCAAAGCACCGACAGGACACAGGCATCGGTGTGGCGGTGGGTGATGATGCGTCGTCCCGCGGCGTCGACCCGCTCTGGCAGGGTCTCCCTGTGCGCGGCGACGAAGTCGTCAGGCGGCGGCGGATAGTGCAGGATGCGGAGCGTCCCGTTGCCGTCGTCGAACTTGCTCATCACGGCCTCGACATCCTCGTCGAGCGCACCGGCAAGCGCGGCCATGACCGCAACGGAAAGCGCGCGCAGATCGTCAAAGAGCGCCTCGGCCGCGTTGCGCCAGCCTGCACAGGGCTCGCGTGTCGGCCACTGGTTCGTCTCTTCCAGGAATCGCTTTACCGGATGATCCTGCGGCGCACGGGACGGCTCATGCGGTCCGAAATCGAAGATCTCGTTGTGGGCCCAGCCCCTCTCTTCGGGCAACGGGAAATAACCACGGTAGCAATGTCCGGCGTCGGCGCGGTGCCGTCGCGTGGCGAGGGACAACCGTTCTGGCTCGGGCAACTCGAAGAAGCGGAGCAGATTGCCGATCCGGGCATCGAGAGATGCGGCGCCAGGCACGCCTGTCGCGGCAAAGCCATTGGATGTCTCCATGGCCGCCAACATGGCCGCTCCCGTATCGGCCACTTCGACTTCGGCGCCATCGAACAGCGGTGACACGTCGACCGCGGCGAGCGTGGAAAAGGTGTCTGACATGGTCCAATCTCCGTCCTTGACAGATCGTGGACCTGTTGAGCGAAACGCCGGGGTTCCGGACGGCACAGACATTGTGGTGAATCCGCCAGGACCGGTCAAGAACCGCCAGACATCTGCTGCACGCCGGGACCGGACCGCTCATGGACACCCGCGAAGGATCATGGACGATGTCGTCGCGGTCTGTACGCCACCACCGGAGGTGATACGGCGACTGCGGCTCCTTGCCGCATGACCTCATGGTGCACCATGGATGCTCGGATCTTGGTCTGGATTGGTAGTCCGACGTTCGGCACACCGAATTGATGCGCCTCAGGGCCCGGTGCGGCGTCAGGGCGGGCTGGATTCTTGCCAGAATTCACGCGGATCCGTGATTTTCCCGGTTATCGCCGACGCTGCCGCCGTCGCGGGAGACGCGAGATAGATGAAAGCGTCGGGGCTGCCCATGCGGCCTTTGAAGTTGCGATTGGAAGTCGAAAGGCACGTTTCGCCAGCACCAAGGACCCCGTTGCTCCCTCCGGGGCAGGCCCCGCAACCGGACGGGGTGACGTGGGCACCCGCCTCCAGCAGGATTTCAACAAAACCTGCCCGCGTCGCCTCCAGCAGCGTGCGTTTTGACGCCGGTGTGACCAGCAGGCGCGTGGTGGGAGCGACGGCGCGGCCTTTCAGGATTCCTGCGGCGATTGCGAAGTCTTCAAGCCGGGCATTGGTGCAGGAACCAAGAAACACCTGGTCGAGCGCCGTTCCCTCAACGTCTTCCACCGGGCTCACGTTAGCGGGACTGTGAGGCCTGGCCACTTGCGGCGAGATTGCGGAAACATCGATCCTGGCCTCGAATGCGTAGCTGGCATCCTCATCAGGGCCAAAGGACGCCAGGGGGGCATCGGTACGCCGGTGGAGGTAGTCCAGAACCTTCTCATCGGCCTCGAACATCGCGAACTTGGCCCCCATCTCCACACCCATGTTGGCCATGGTGAACCGGCTCGCGATACTCATGCGGTCAACAAGGTCGCCGGCAAACTCGATCGCCTTGTACTGCGCGAAATCGGCACCGTACCGGCCCAGGAGATACAGAATGAGGTCCTTCGACATCACGCCAGGTCCGGGGGAACCATTCAGGGAAAACCGGATGGTTTCCGGCACCTGCATCCAGAGCTGCCCGGTCGCCAGAACGTAGCTCATTTCGGCGATGCCGAGACCTGTTCCGGCGGCGCCCATGACACCATAGGAGGTGCTGTGCGAGTCCGTCCCGAACACGAGGTTGCCGGGCAGGACGTCACCCTTCTCGACCATCACCTGGTTGACGATCCCTTCATGACCGTAGAAGCACGAGAGACCCTTGTCGGCCGCGATCTCTCTCATCCGGCTGTGGACACGCGCCGCTTCGGGATCAGGAGCCGGAAACCGCAACGTGCTGACCGAGGAAACCTTGTCCGGATCCCAGAAGTCCTGCACTCCGGCCTCGGTCAGGCGGTCGACACAGGAGACCATGAATTCGATCAGGATGGCCCGGTCCGCCATGGCGACCACCAGTTCTCCCGGGCTGGTCTTCGTTCGTCCGCTGGCCCGGGCGAGGATTTTCTCGGCCATGGTCTGGCCTGGTTCGAGCTCGTCAAGTGATCGCGCGGCAATCCCGGCGACCGGAGCCTTGCCCAGAGCCTCCAGGATGCCGCCTTCGGCGAGGATCGTGCGTATAGTGTCCGGAAAGGCGGAGAATCGGAGCGTATGCCCGGTTGTCCTGTTACGGACCACACCGGCTTCCAGATCGATCGTGATCTCGTCGCCATCGGAACAGGCAGACACAATCCCGGCACAGGGGACGCATGGCAGACCCAGCGCGATTCCGTTGCGAAAGAAGATTCGTGCGAAGGATTCGGCCACGATGGCGGTTGCGCCCAGGGATTTCATGTTGGCGGTTGCCTGCTCCCTGCTGGAGCCGCAACCCCAGTTCCGTCCGGCGACGATGATGTCTCCGGGCTGGAACGTCTCTACGAAACTTCGGTGGTCGGGAAAAATCCGGTCACGCACTTCCTTCCAGTGCCGCCCGAAGGGATACGGGGCCATCTGGTCGGTATCGATGCCGTCACCGAGCATTCTCGCCCGACCATGGATCATCGATGTCACGGCAAAGCCTCCGGCGGAAACCGTCGCCCCGGGGCCTCATCCCGGGACGACAGCACCGTGTTGAGGCGCAGACAGACGATCAGGCGGTATCCTCGGCGAACCACCAGCGTTCCGGCGCCTTGTCGCCGTCCAAGGGCCAATTGCCGGCGATGCGGTCCGGTGTCCCGACCTTGTCGCTCACGCCGTTGAGCCAGTTGGCGAAGACCGGAACGACAACGCCACCCTCATCGCGGCAGATCTGTTGCATGTCGTAGTACATTTGTCGTCTCTTCGCATCATCCAGTTCACCGCGCGCGGCAACCAGCAACTCGTTGAACCTGTCGTGTTGCCAGTTCGTATCGTTCCAGCTGGCTTCGGCAGCGTAAGCGGTCGAGAACATCCAGTCCGACGTCGGACGCCCGCCCCAGTAACACACGCTGAACGGCTTCTGCATCCAGACGTTCGACCAGTAACCGTCGATCGGTTCGCGGACGATCTCAAGCGTGATTCCGGCGGCGGCGGCGCTCTCGCTGAAGACAATTGCGCTGTCCATGCCGCCGGCATAGATGTCCGCGGCGTGCAACGGAATCGTGAGGCTGTCCAGACCCGCTTTCTTCAGGTGATGCCTGGCCTTTTCGGGGTCGTACTCGCGTATGGGCAGATCGGCCGCAAAGTAACGCTGGCTTGCCCCGATCGGATGATCGTTTCCAAGATACCCATGACCCCGCAGGATAGTATTGAGGATGGCCTCTCGATCAACGGCGAACTTCAGCGCCAGTCGCACATCGTTGTTGTCGAAAGGTGCTACGTCGGTGTGCATCGGAAACGTGAAGTGTTTGGTGCCGCCGACTTCCTTGACACTCAGGCCGGGAAGCTCCGCAAGCATGTCGACTCCCTTGAGTTCCGGTTCCTCCATGGCATCGACTTCGCCGGTCCGAAGCGCCGTCATTCGTGCCGTCGTGTCACCGACGTTCAGCGATTCGCACTCGTCGAAGTAGGGGCGTCCCTCCTTGAAGTAGTTGGGATTGCGCGTGCCGGCGGAGCGAATTCCCGGTTCCCAGGCCGTCAGAACAAAGGGACCGGTACCGATGCCCGACTCCCAGCCGGCAGCATCGGTCCCGTTGGGAACGATGGTCAGATGGTAGTCGGCCATCAGGAAGGGAAAGTCCGCGCTGCCTCCCGAAAGGTTGAACACGACCTTGTCCTTGCCGTCCGCCTCGATGCTGTCGATGCTAGCGACGGCGCCCGAACCGCCCGAAGTCGAGTCCGGGCCGCGATGATGATTGATGGAAAAAATCACATCGTCCGCGTCGAGGGACTTGCCGTTGTGGAACTCCACGCCGTTGCGCAAGTTGAAGACCCAGGTGGCGGCATCCGCCGAGGCTTCCCAGCTTTCCGCAAGTTCTCCGACAATGCTTCCGTCCGGGGCCACTTCCGTCAGGTTGTTGCGGCAGGTCCAGGACGTCAGGATGTTGTGCGTATCGAGCAGCGCCGCACCGTCGAGACTGTCCGACGTGGCACCGCCACGAACCGCCGAGCGGAACAGCCCGCCGTGATTCGGTTCCGATGCCCTCGCCTCTTCAGCGAGGATGCCGGCCGGGATGGCCGCAGCCATGCCCATGGCTGTCGCCCGCCGGATGAAGTCACGCCGGCCGACGCGTCCCTCGGAGAAACTCCGCTTCAGTTCGTCAAATGTTGTCACGGCCTTTCCTCCCAAGGTGTCTGTTTTGACAACCCTATCTGCCAATGCGGCGAGGTCAAGGCGAAGCCTCCGCGGTTCTCGGCGCGTCTGAGGTCATTCCGGGCGACGAGGACTCCGGGATGAAACCCGTCCTGTGATGCGAACCCGGAAAGGGGAACTGCCTCTCTTGAGGGGTTGGAGAGCGCCCATGGGATGACATTCCTTCCGCACCCGGCTTCCGCGCGCTCGGAAAGTTGGGTACAACGCTGAGGTCTCACACAGGATCGCTGTCCGTACAGGACATGCATCGCTGGTTCCGTTTGACGCTTGCGAGAAAGAGCCCGCAATACAATGAGTTCTGGAGAGAGTCCGACGCAGGGAAACTGTCCCCGTCGCGACAGACCATCATTTCGCTGCGTCACGCCTGGGCCCCGGGGAAACCGGTGGAGAACCCTGCCATGATCGCCGACAGTCTCGTCAACGGCCCTGCCTTGAAGGAACGCATGGCGCGGCATCTTGCCGGCTTCGAAGTACGGCAGATCGCCCCTGACGGGCGCAGGAGGGCTGCCGTGACCATGACCGTCGTCTCCGACCGCAAGGGTCAGGGTGCCTTCATCCTGACCCGCCGGGCAGCGCGCATGAACCGGCATGCCGGACAGTGGGCACTTCCCGGAGGCCGCCTCGATCCCGGCGAGACACCCGAGAAGGCGGCACTGCGGGAACTCGCCGAGGAGGTGGGCCTTGATCTCGACGACAGCGCCGTGCTGGGACGACTTGACGACTACCCTACCCGTTCAGGCTACCTCATCACACCGGTTGTCATCTGGGGAGGCGGCAAGGTCGAACTGAAGGCCAATCCGCAGGAGGTCGCGGCCATCTACCGGATCCCCTTCACCTCCCTCTACAAACCGGGATCCCCGGAGTTCGTCACCATTCCCGAAAGCGACCGCCCGGTGATCCGCATGCCGATCGCCGGGACCAAGATCTATGCGCCGACCTCTGCCGTGATCTTCCAGTTCCGCGAAGTGGTGCTGGGCGGGCGGTCAACCCGGGTCGATCACCTCGAGCAGCCGGTGTTTGCCTGGCGCTGACTTGAGGCGGGTTTCAGCCAGACCGAGGTGTCGTGGAAGAGACCGCCGCCGATCGGGGCGCCGGGTTCCGCCGACACCAGGAGATTAATGCCCATCCCTTCGTCGAACGCGCTGTTGGGCCAGACGCTCTCGACGATGACCGTACCCGCCAGCTGATCTTCCGTGACACGGGCCCTTAGCACGACACTGCCCTTGTCATTGCCCAGGCGCACCCGCGAGCCATCCGTGATGCCGAGGGGACGGGCATCATCAGCATGAACCTGTGCGGTGGGCGTTTCCTCGCGCCGTATGGATGTTGGAGTTTCGGTGAAACTCGAGTTGAGGTAGTTGCGCGCTGGAGCCGTCACAAGGCGCAGGGGATGGCGGGTGTCGATGACATCCCAGAAATCGGGAAACCGCGGCATGGTGTCCGGCACCCCGTGCGGACCGAAGATATTGTGCCGGTGCGACCAGTCCGCGCGGAAACGGAAGCGGCCATCGGCGTGACCGAATCCCCTGACGAAATGGGCGCGATCGAAGTCGGGCTGGACGTCCATCCATCTCCTGGAAACGAGATTATCGAGCGGCCCCCATCCAGATGCCTGCATCAGGTGTTCGGCCAGTCCGGCAGGCGTCATGGAGAACCCGGGGTGCTCGTCTGCCACGCCGAGGCGACGGGCGAGATCGCAGATGACCTCATGGTTGCTGCGGCACTCTCCCGGCGCCGAAACCAGCTTCGGTCCCCACATGATGTGCTGATGTCCGCCCCCCTGGTAGATGTCGTCATGTTCGAGGAACATCGTGGCGGGCAACACGATATCGGCCATCCTGGCAGTTTCCGTCATGAACTGCTCGTGCACGCAACAGAAGAGATCATCCCGTGCGAATCCCCGATGCACGAGGCCGAGATCGGGAGCCACCACCATCGGGTTGGTGTTCTGGATCAGCATGGCCGTCACCGGAGGACCTTCACCGAGGTCGCGCCTGTCGCCGACAAGGACCGGGCCGATGCGTGACTGATCCAGGACGCGAACTGACGCGTCCCTCCGGTCGATGCCCTCGATCATCGTGCGGTCCCAGTGGTAGATCTGGCCGTTGTTGTGAAAGGCGCCGCCACCTTCGTGACGCCACGAACCGGTCACCGAGGCGATGCAACTGGCGGCATGCATGGAGACGGCACCGTTGCGGCCGCGACAGAATCCGTAGCCCAGGCGCAGGTAGGTCTTCGGCGTTCGACCCACCAGCCGGGCAAAGGTCTCGATCCTTCCGGCCGGCACGCCGCAGATCGCTTCGGCCCATTCCGGTGTTCGGGTCTCGAGGTGTTTCTCGAGACCTGCCGGATCATCGGTGTAGTGATCCATCCACTGCCGGTCGGCCAGATCTTCGCGGAACAGGACATGCATGACGCCGCAGGCCAGGGCTGCATCCGTTCCGGGTTTCACGCAAAGGAAGAGATCCGCCTTCTCGGCGGTGCCCGTCCGGTAGGTGTCGATCACCACGATGGTTGCGCCGCGTTCCTTGCGTGCGCGCATCGCGTGGGTCATGACATTGACCTGCGTGTTGACCGGATTGGTGCCCCAGATGACGACGCAGTCGGACTTCGCCATCTCGCGGGGATCGGGACCCATGAGCGCTCCGGTACCGGCCATGTAGCCGGCCCAGGCCAGTGTCGTGCAGATGGTGTTGTGCTGCCCGCTGTAGCGTTTGACATGGCGCAGCCGGTTGATGCCGTCACGCATCACCATGCCCATGGTACCGGCGTAATAGTAAGGCCAGATCGTTTCGGGGCCATGGCGGGCTTCCGCGTCGGCGAATCGGGCCGCGACCTCGTCCATCGCCTCATCCCAGGTGACAGGGTCGAAGTCCGTCGACCCCTTGTCACCGACGCGGCGCAGCGGTGTCGTCAGGCGCTGCGGGTGATGGATCCTCTCCGCATAGCGCGCCACCTTGGCGCAGATGACACCTGCGGTGTAGCTGTTGTCCTTCGCCCCCCTCACCCTGCCGATCCGGTCCGGCGCGAGAACGTCGACTTCAAGGGCACACGTCGACGGGCAGTCGTGCGGACACACGCTGTATCCCTTGTGGACCGGTTCGGGGGGCAGCATGGGTCAGTCTCCCCGGATCTGACGAAGCTGGCGGCGTGACACCGGTAACGCACCTCCGGGGCTGAACGGAACAGTAACACGCTGAATCAACATGCGTTCTCTCGCGCGTGCGGTCACCGGGCGAGCGGGTGCTCGTCTTTTCCGGATTCCGGGACCACAGGATCACAGGAGGATGCTATGCGGAAAGGCCGCATCACTCAACGGCGGGTCGATGCTCTTGGACCACGAACGAAAGCCCAGGATTCTGACTCCAGTGTGGCCGGACTACCGGGAAGCCAGGTGCCATTTGCCCGATACGATGACTGGTCCGCACGATCCAGCCGCTGAAGGCGGCGGCGCTCGGTAGCCGGGTATTCGCAGTCAGGAACAATTGTCGATCTGACTCTCATGGCGCAGGGCACTCAATCCCCGATGCTCGCGCCGCATTTGCGACAACGCAGCGCTCCCCTTGGGCTTTCAATTGGCAGCCAGGATCGCCATTGCTTCGGCATGCCTTCGCGCATCGCCGGCAGCGAGAATGCGGTTGCCGGAGGCCATGGTCAGCGGAGCGCCCTGCCAGTCGCTCACGACGCCGCCGGCACCCTCTATGACGGGCACGAGCGCAAGATAGTCCAAGGGGTCGAGCGCGACGTCGATGCCGAGGTCGGTGCGTCCCGAAGCGAGTTGGGCATAGGCGAGGCAGCTGCCGCCATAGACCGTCCAGCATACCGCCGCCTTGAGTCGTGCGAAGGCATCGCCATCGTCGGCGCCGTAGAAGTCGGGATTGCTGGTCGACAACAGCGCGTCGGCGAGACCGCTGCAGGCGCGCACTCTGACGGCCGCGCCATTGCGGGTCGTCGGACGACCCCGGCAACCGAGCCAACGTTCGGCAGTTGCCGGCATGTCGATCACGCCGATCAGCGGCATGCCATCCTCAACCAGCGCGATCAACGTACCGAACACCGGGATACCGGCGAGGAAGGGCAGCGTGCCGTCAATCGGGTCGATGACCCAAACCGGGCCATCGTTGGCCGCCTTGTCGCCGCGTTCCTCGCCGACAATGCCGTGGTCCGGATAGGACGTCGCGATTATCGTGCGCAGCCGGTCCTCGACGGCGCGATCGACATTGGTAACCGGGCTGCCATCGGCCTTCGCTTCGGTGGAGAAGCCGCCCTGATGCGCCTTTCGGATGATGGGGCCGCTCTCATCGGCCAGCCGGCCGGCGAATTCGGCAAGTTCATCGACAAGGGCCTGCTCCACGTCGCCGACCTCAGTATGACAGGACCTGGCTGAGGAACAGCCTGGTGCGTTCGCTCCTCGGGTTGTCGAAGAACTCCTTCGGCGGGTTCATCTCGACGATCTCGCCCTCATCCATGAAGACCACATTGTCGGCCACCGAGCGGGCAAATCCCATCTCATGGGTGACGCATATCATGGTCATGCCGTCGCGCGCCAAGTCCGTCATGACGTCGAGCACTTCCGAGATCATCTCCGGATCGAGCGCTGAAGTCGGTTCGTCGAACAGCATGATCACGGGGTTCATGCACAGTGCGCGGGCAATCGCGACACGCTGCTGCTGTCCGCCGGACAGCTGGCTGGGATACTTGTCCGCCTGCTCCGGAATCTTGACCCTTTCAAGATAGCGCATGGCCGTCTCATACGCCTCCGACCTAGAGGACTTGCGCACCAGTTTGGGCGCCAGCATGAGATTCTTGACGACCGTCATGTGGGGAAACAGATTGAAGTCCTGAAACACCATGCCGACTTCGCGGCGCACGGCATCGATGTTCTTCACGTCATCAGTCAGCTCGTGTCCGTTTACGGTGATCGTGCCACTGTTGTGTTCCTCAAGCCGGTTGATGCACCGGATCAGGGTCGACTTTCCTGACCCGGACGGACCGCAAACGACAACGCGTTCTCCCTTCCTGACCGACAGATTGATGTTTTTCAGCGCCTGAAACGTACCAAAGAACTTGTTGACGTTCTCGAGGTGAATGATGTCATCCGAATTGCCGTCGTTCATGTCACACCTCTTCTCTCACGTATCGGCTCATGCATCTCTCCACCCAGCCGAAACTTCTCTGAATCATCCACGTCAGGATCAGATAGATGACCATCAGCGACATGAAAATCTCATAGGGCGCATAGGTTTCGGCCACGATGGTTCGCGCGATACCCGTCATGTCCAGGAGCGTGATCGTGCTGGCCAGGGCCGTGCTCTTCATCAGGCTGATGACATCATTGCTGTACGCCGGAAGAGCCAGGCGAATGGCAATGGGGGTCGTGATGTAGATGAATCTATGTGTGGTGCTGAGCCCGAGTGCCGCACCTGCCTCCTTCAGGCCACGGTCCACGCCCAGAACGCCGCCACGCAGGATTTCCGACACGTAGGCGCCGGTATTCAGTGTCAAGGCGAGGATTGCACAGCCGAAGGGCTCTCGCAAAATCGGCCAGAAAATACTGTCTCGCACGAAGTCCAGCTGAGGCAGCCCGTAGTAGATGATGAATATCTGCACCAGTATGGGGGTTCCGCGAAAGATGTAGATATAGGCCATGGTCGGCGCCGCGAGATACCACCGGCCGCTGATTCGCATCAACAGCAGGATAATGGCGAGGGTCAGGCCCAACGCCGCCGACAGGAAGAGCAACTGAAGGGTCAGCCCAATTCCCATGAGCATCTTTGGAATACTGTCCAGGATCAGCGCAATGTCGAAGCTCATCGCGCGATCTCCAGGTGCCGATTGGCATATTTTTCCAGCACCATGACGGTCAACGTGATGACCGTCGAAAACGCCAGATAGATCACGCCCACCACAATATACATGGTAAACGGTTTGTTCGTGGTGCCAATCGCCTGCGCGGCGACAAACAGCGTCTCTTCCAGGCCGATAATGGCAATCAGCGCGGTGTCCTTGATCAGTGAGAGCATGTGATTGCCGAAGGGTGGAAGAGCCAGCCGCCACATCGCCGGAATACGCACATGGACGAATGTTTGCAGTTTCGACAGACCGAGCGCCCGGGCGGCCTCGACCTGCCCCGGTGCGACACCGAGGAAGGCGCCGCGAAAGGTCTCCGTCGCGTAGGAGCCGACGATTAATGCGATGGCAAACGAACCGGCCCAAAATGGCGGAAGATCAACGAATTTTATCTCGGGATCGAAGATCTGGGCAATGGCGGTAAGGGTGATGGCGGAGCCGAAGTAGATCAACAGGAGAACCAGGATTTCGGGCGTGCCGCGAAAGACGACCGTATAGCCTCCGGCAATTGCCTTGGCGGCGCGATTCCCCGAGAGTTTCGCGGCCGCGCCCATCAATCCGAACAGGATCGTCAGGATCAACGCGACAACAAAAACCTCGGCGACAACAACCGATCCCCAAAAATAGTCATCCCACCAGCCATCTAGTGCGTCCACGACCGCTCATCCCATGTGGCGCGATAGAACATCGTTCATGGACGGGATATCAAATCATCAGAAAATGTTCGCGACGGGAGTCAATAGAGACCCCCATCGCGAACATGACGTCTGATCTGAACTGCGAATGCTGCGCCTGGTCAGTGGATGGCGAAGGGGAAATACTGCAGGGCGTATCTCTCCAGCGAACCGTCCTCGGTCAGCGTCTTGATGGCGGCATTCAGACGGGCCTTCAATTCGTCGTTGCCTTTGCGAAGTCCAATTCCCACACCAATGCCGAAATACTTCTTTTCATCGATCTGCGGACTGACGAACTCAAAGCCTCCGCCGTCCTCCTTGCTGAGAAATCTGAGGTAGGCCTTCATGGGATTGGTCATGATCATATCGGTTCGGCCATTCACCAAATCGAGATACAGCGCCTCGTTTGAATCGTAGAGAACCACTTCAGCTTCCGGAAGTTCGTTTTCGAACCAGTCGGCATAGGTCGTCGCCCGTTCCAGGCCCACCTTGAGTCCAGCGAAGTTCTCGGGGATCGGATTGCCCGCATCGTCGAACAGCTCCCAACCGGCGTCTTTTCTGCCCACCAAACGGCCGACTGAAATGCGGTACGTATCGGAGAAGTCCATTTTCTCCAGACGCTTTTCAGTGATCGACATGGATGCGATGATCAAGTCGAACTTGTTGGCGAGGAGGGCCGGGATCATGCCGTCCCATTGCTGGCAGACAAATTCCAGATCAGCGCCGATAATGCCAGCGACACCATTGGCGACATCGACGTCATAGCCCATGAGTTCACCATCGGCGCTCTTGAAGTTGAACGGCGCGTAGGTGCATTCCATTCCGACGCGCAGCGTTTCGGCCGTGGCGGTGTTGACCACACCGAATGCAAGGACGGCGAGTGCCGCCAAGATCGTACATATTTTCTTCATCATACTTCCTTCTCGTTAACCTGGCTTGTTTGGTTATGGTCTCGGTCGCTCACCTTCAGGCGAGTTGGTCCAAGGCATCGATCGGACGGTGGGTGCCCCGCGGTCCAAAGTTGGTGGGCGAGCGATACGCGGTCGACACCATTCTGCGGCCGTGCGCGATGGTGTCAATGCGGCGCGCCGCGGTGCGGCCTTCTGGCGTTCGGCGCAGGCGCGGATGTCCGTACACCCTTGATCTCTCCTGCTACCAGGCCAGCATGGGCATGATACCCGCCGGAGTGACCTCATGGCGCCGGCAGGCCTCATCCACCAGAGTCTGCGGCGGAACCCGTTCCGGTGCGATGCCCCAGAAATGAGCCGGCAGGCCACCGGTGATCCAGACTGCATCGATGCCACTGTCGCGAGCCCCCACAATGTCCGTTGCGATGCCGTCTCCCACGGCAAGGACGCGTTCCGGGAGCGCCCCCGCCATCATGTCGAGACAACGACGGTAGACCGACGGAAGGGGCTTGCCCTCCTGGCGCATGGAACCGCCACGGGCCACATAGGCCTCGGCGATCATGCCGGCACAGATCTCGCGCACGTGCCCGCGCAGGACAAACCTGTCCGGATTGGCCGACAGCATCGGCAGGCCGCGTTCGAGCGCCGGTTCGAGTTCGGGCATGATGTCGTCAACGGTCTCGCCCGGACGACGGATTCCGCAGCACAGCACGAAGTCCGCTTCATCGACGACTGTGCATCGCTCAAGGGCAAGCCCGTCAAGAAGACAGGCGTCCCGCTCGGTTCCCAGGTGCCAGAACCTGGGACCCAACGCGGCATACCAGGAGTCCTCACGCTCCTGGACCGCCAGACGCGTCGCCAGGCCGGCCGTCATGATGCCGTCCCAGGCACAGTCGGGAACACCCATCGTCTCGAGGTGCCGGGCAACGGCCTGCGGCATGCGCGGCGCATTGGACAACAGCACGACATGACCGCCAAGGCGGCGGAAGGCCATCAGTGCATCGACAGCGCCGGCATGGGCGTCAACACCGTTGTGCAGGCACCCCCACAGGTCCACAAGCAATCCGTCGTAGCGTCCGGCCAGTGAGGAAAGGCCATGGATCAGCGGGATCGTCATCGGCTTCCTCGCCTCTGGCGTGACGTGATTCCTGCCATCATGTCCTTCCCTTGCCAAGGCCCGGGGGTTGCCCGCAGAAAGACGTATCGGCACAGTGTCGTGCGAACGGCTGAGGTGACTGGCGTGTGACGGTTCTTGCCACAAGTCGGCTCGTTCTGCGCCCCCTTGCCGGGGGTGATCTCCCGGCGCTCGAGAACCTGTTTGCGGACCGCGAGCACATGTGGGATCTCATGGACATCCCAGGACGCTCCAATAACCCCGGTGACCTTTCCCGGTACTACGTCGAACGGTCACTGTGGGCCTTCGAACACCATGGTGTCGGCCTGTGGGGCATCCGGGAGAAGGACCTGAGCAACGCGCCCATCATCGGCTACACGGGATTTGTCATCGACATCGGCGATGACATCGATCCTGCGGAGAAGATGGAGGCGGGCTGGGCGATCGCCCGCCGGGCAGCCGGAAGGGGGCATGCGGCGGAAGCCACAGCCAGAATCATCGAACATGCCTTCATCGATCTCGGCACACGCAGCATCGAGGCCATCACGAGCCCCCACAACCTCGCCTCGAGGCGCCTGATGTCGAGACTCGGGTTCACGTACGCGAGCGACGTCGTCGCCTACCAGGGATCCCAGGTCCTGTACGCGATCAGCCGGGAGGAGTGGCTGGAGGAATGCCGTTCCCCCGCGCAACAGGACGGCGTCAGCCGGCAAGCGTCATGGTGACCACCCGTCCTGCCGGGATCAGGGGAATCGTCTCGTGGTGCCTCTTCGACTGGGCAAACTCTCCCACGCCCACCATTGTCATCACGTTCATCTTTGCCCCCTACTTTGCCCGTGCCATTGCCGGCGGCGAGGCAGAGGGTCTTGCCCTGTGGAGCTGGGGTATCGCGGTGTCGGCATTCGTCATCGCCATTCTGGCGCCGGTGACAGGTGCCATCGCGGATGCCGGCGGCCGGCGCAAGCCATGGGTCACGGGATTCAGTCTCATCATGGTCGTGGCGACGGCGGCATTGTGGTTCTGCGCCCCCGAAACGCGCTGGATCATTCCGGCCCTGGTCCTCGTCGCCCTGGTCAACGTCGCCTTCGAGACGTCGATCGTCTTCTACAACGCGATGCTGCCGGATCTCGTCGACCCCTCACGCTTCGGCCGCCTGTCGGGATGGGCGTGGGGCCTGGGGTACGCAGGCGGAATCGCCTGTCTTCTCCTGGTCCTCGGGCTGTTTGTTCTGGCCGATCCGCTGCCCTTCGGGCTGGAACGCGACGAGGCGGAGCACATCCGATTCGCCGCCGTCGTCACGGCACTCTGGTTCATCATCTTCAGCTGGCCGTTCTTCGTGTTCACACCAGACAGACCGGGGACTGGACAGGCTCCGGCAGAGGCCGTGCGCAACGGCATCCGGCAACTCGTGGACACATTGCGGGAGTTTCGCCAGCATCGCACGATCATCAGGTTTCTCATCGCCCGCCTGCTCTATGTCGATGGCCTCAACACGCTCTTCGCCCTGGGGGGCATCTATGCCGCCACCACCTTCGCCATGGATGAGGAATCGGTGTTGCTGTTCGCCATCCTGCTCAACATCACGGCGTGCGCAGGGGCCGCGGTCTTCGGTTGGGTGGACGACCGGATCGGGGCGCGGCGGACCCTGCTTGTCTCGCTCGCTGCCCTCATCGTGCTCAGTGTCGTCGTCCTGATCACCGAATCGACGCTCTGGTTCTGGATTCTCGGTGGCCTGCTCGGCGTTTTCATCGGCCCGGTGCAGTCGGCAAGCCGATCTCTCATGGCCCACCTCGCCCCGTCGCACATGACCGGCGAGATGTTCGGCCTGTTCGCGCTCTCCGGCAAGATCACCAGCTTTGCCGGGCCGCTTCTCGTCGGCGTGATCGCCTATGCGACGTCAAGCCAGCGCCTTGGCATGGCTGTCATCGTTGTCCTGCTGGCAGCCGGCTGGCTTGTGCTGAGCACCCTGAAGGAGGAGCAGGGCCACTCCTGAACCGGCCACTTGACTACAGCCTCTCCCCGGTCATCAGCCGCGGCAGCCGCCCCGCCACTCCCATGGCATCCTTCATGAGCAGGCGCTTGACGGGTGTCATGGATCCGACGAGGGCAAGACCGAGGCCGCGGGCCAGCGCCACCGGAGGCGATCGCATGGCAAAGAGGCGGTTGAGACCGTGGGTCATGGCGACCAGCATCGACGTATCGACACGACGCCGGCGGGCGTAGGCCGCGAGGACCGCGCCGGCGCCCGGGTCCAGCCCAAGACGCGCCATGTCGGCCAGGACCTCGGCCAGCACTGCCGCATCGCGGATGCCAAGATTGAACCCCTGGCCGGCAATGGGATGGATGGCATGGGCGGCATCACCCACCAGGGCCAGCCGACGACCAGTCAACCGGTTGGCGACCACCAGGGACAGATGATGGTCGAGGACCGGTCCAGACACGTCCAGCGGCCCCAGAAAGTCGCCGAACCGCCATGCCAGTTCCTCTGCGAACATGCTGTGGTCGAGTTCGAGCACCCTTTTCGCAATGTCCTCGTCCTCGGTCCACACGATGGAAGAGCAGTCCCCCGGCAGCGGCAAGATGGCAAAGGGGCCACCGGCAAGGAAACGCTCGTGGGCGATACCGTTGTGTGGCCGCGAGTGACACACCGTAGCGATGATGGCGGTCTGCCGGTAGTCGTGCTGCCAGGCATCAATGCCGGCCATGGTGCGCAATGGCGAACGGGCGCCGTCGCAGGCAACGACAAGGCTGCAGCGGAGCGTGACACCATCATCAAGGCCCAGGGTTTCTCCCGCATCGTCGTATTCCATGGCGACAACGCGTGCGCATATCGGGTGTATCCGCCCGGCGCGACCGACCGCGCGATCGAGCGTATGCCGGAGGAACCGGTTCTCCATGATCCATCCCATGGGATGGTCGCCGACATCCCGATGATCGTAGTGAAGGAAGAAGGGCGAATGGCGATCGGAGACGCGGATATCAAGGATGGGCTGGGCGTGGGGAACGACGTCACGCCATGCATCCAGCCGCTCAAGAACGAGCTTCGAACCCCAGGAAATGGAGGACACGCGTCCGTCGAAGGAGCTGTCGAGAATCGTCTTACGGGGTACCCTTTCCACCAGGGCCACCTTGAATCCAGCCTGTGCCGTGGCAAGGGCCGCCGTCATGCCGCTCATGCCACCACCGACGACACAGATATCGAAACGCGATTCCATGGCTCCATTCAACATCACATCCCGTGCGACGTCATCACTGGCAGCACCGGCGTGACAATGGTAGCAAGCAGCCGGGGATACCCGTCTGAGGACATCAGAGGAGCCGGGCAATGATGTGGCACGACATGACGGCGCTGCAGCTTGGCAGGGAGATTGCCGGTGGCGTGATCGATCCCGTGGATCTTGCCGAACACTTTCTCGAGCGCATCGCGACACTTGATGCCGAAGGGCGGATCTTCATCCGCCTTTCCGAGGACCGCACCCGCGCGGAGGCCCAGGCTGCCCGTCGACGCCAGCGCCAGGGTGCGGGACGGGGACCTCTCGACGGCGTCCCGGTGTCCTGGAAGGATCTGGTGGACGTCGCCGGTGTCGAGACCACGATGGCGGCACGGGCTCTCGAGGGCCGCGTGCCCGAGCGCGACGGCGTTCTGCTGCAGCGCGCCACCCAGGCAGGCACCGTCTTCCTTGGCAAGACGAACATGACGGAATTCGCCTTCTCCGGGCTCGGCATCAACACGACCCACGGAACACCGGCCAATGCCCACGACACGACCGTCGACCGCATTCCCGGAGGCTCGTCGTCCGGAGCCGGTGTTGCCGTTGCACGAGGACTCGGCCCGATCGCAATTGGCAGCGATACGGGAGGGTCGGTGCGCATTCCCGCTTCCTTGAATGGCGTGGTCGGTCTCAAGACCACCATCGGCGCGCTCCCCATGGATGGCGTGATGCCGCTGGCGTCGCTGTTCGACACCATCGGACCGCTAACCGCGGACGTGGCCGATGCCGCCGCCATGTGGTCGGTTCTCTCGGGCAGGCCGATGGCCGACCTTGACGGCGCCCGGATCACAGGCAAGCGCCTTGTCGCGGTCGCCTCGCCGATGTGGCGCGGTATCGATGAGGGTATTGACCACGCCTGCCGCCAGGCCCTCTCACGACTCGAGGCTGCCGGCGCAGACGTCGAATGGCAGGATGTCGACGAGTTCGCGCAAGCGATGGATGTCGCAGGCCGGCTGATCACGACGGATGCCTGGTCGCGCTGGTCCGGTGTGGTGAGCGACAGGCCAGACAGGATCTTTCCCTTCATGTTGCCCCGGTTCCTCTCCGGCAAGGCCCAGGCCGGACACGAGGTCCTGGAGATACTGCGCGAGCTCGACTCCCTGGCCGGCCGGCTCCACCGCAGGATGGGCGGTTGCGATGCCCTGGTTGCCCCCACCGTCCGTATCGGTGCTCCAAGGATCGCCGATCTCCTCGATGACGAGAAGGCGTACAGGGAAGCGAACGCCGGGATGCTCGCAAACACGACGCCGGGCAATCTGCTGAAGGTCTGCGCCGTGACCCTGCCGTGCGGAAAAGACGCATCCGGCATGCCGGCGGGCCTGATGCTGATGCAACGGCCCGGCAGGGAGGAGGCCCTGCTGCGTCTCGCCGGGGCCGTCGAGGCTGCCGGAACGACACAGCTGCCTTCGTGACCCGCTTTCATCCACACGCCGCCGGCATCATCCTGATGCTGCTGTCGCTGTCGCTGATCAACACCTCCGACGCCCTGGCAAAGTGGACAATCCAGGATCTGCCGATCTTCCAGATCATGGTGTTTCAGGCAGTCGGCCTCGTGGTCATGGCGCTGCTGGTGTCGCGCCAGCCCAATCCGTTGCGTCTCATCCGGACCGCCGACCCAGGCTGGCAGATCGCCCGTTCTGCCTGCCAGTTCGCCATGGGGTACACGTTCTACAGTGGCCTCAGGGTCCTCCAGTTCGCCGACCTCATCGCCATTCTCTTCGTCGGTCCCCTGATGATCACGGCCATGGCCCACGTGTTTCTGGGCGAGCGTGCCGGATGGCACCGATGGGCGGCCTGCGTCGTCGGTCTCATCGGCGGTCTCATCATCGTGCGCCCCGGTTCGGGACTGATGGGATGGGGTGCCATCTGGCCGGTGCTGGCGACCGTTCTCTGGTCAGTCTATGTCATCATCACACGCAAGATTTCCGTGAGAAACTCCACTTCAAACATGATGTTATGGTCATCGCTGGTCACCCTGGGCGTGCTCGCGGCGATGAGCCCGTGGTACTGGCAATCACCCGTCGGCTGGCAATGGGTGGCGCTTGTGGTGATTGCCGTGCTGTCGTCAAGCAGCAACGGTCTCGTCATCAGGGCCTATACCCTGGCACCGGCCTCGCTGCTGGCACCCTTCATCTACGTGGAGATTGTCGGTGCCACGTTCTATGGCTGGGTTTTCTGGCGCGAGTTTCCGGACACGTGGACCTGGTTCGGTGCCGTCATCATCGTCCTTGCCGGTCTCTATGTCGCTCGCAGGGAATCCCTGGCGCGCCAGCGCGAAAGTTGACCAAAGCCGGGAGGAATACAGTTTAACAGACCATCAACAAAGAATATTTTGATTGCAGGGGGTGATGTGTGCGACACTCCCGACCGGCCGCGGATTGACAGCATGATCAGCGACAGACTCGAAACCCTGAAGGAATATCCATTCCGGCGCATGAACGCGCTCATCAAGGACATTCCCTTGCCTGACGGCAGCGGCGAGGCGATCGCGATGTGGATCGGCGAGCCGCGCCATGGTGTGCCGGAGATTGCGCGCCAGCCACTGTCTGATTCCTTCGCGGATTACGGCAGGTATCCCCCAGTGGAGGGCACACCAGGCCTCAGACGCACCATGGCCGCCTGGCTCTCCCGACGCTACGGCCTCGCCGATGGCTTCATCGACCCCGACCGGAGCATCATCCCGGTCCAGGGAACCAGGGAAGGCCTCTTCATGATCGCTCTCGCAGCCGTGCCGACGACACGGGGGGGCGGTACGCCGCTGGCGCTGATGCCCAATCCCTTCTATCCCCCCTACAAGGCGGGTGCCGTGGCCGCCGGGGCACAGCCGGTCTTCATGCCCTGCACTTCAGAGACCGGCTTTCTGCCGGATCTCGACAGTCTCTCGGGTGATGTCCTCGACAGAACGGCCATCTTCTACCTCTGCTCACCTGCCAATCCACAGGGCGCGGTGGCTGATCCTGCGTATCTCCGGCGGGTTGTCGACCTTGCCAGGCGGCACGACTTCCTGCTTGTCTCGGACGAGTGCTATGCGGAGATCTGGGATCGCGCACCACCGCCCGGCGTCATGCAGATCTGTGCCGAGGACCGTGATCTGTCGCATGTCGTCTGCTTCCATTCACTGTCGAAGCGCTCCAGTATTCCCGGCCTGCGCCATGGTTTCGTGGCCGGTGATCCTGATTTCATCGCCGCCTACATGCGCCTGCGCAGGTATGCGGCGGCGGCAAGCCCGATGGCCGTCATAAGCACCGCCGAGGTGCTGTGGTCCGACGAGGCTCACGTCGTGGAGAACCGCCGGCTTTACCGGGAGAAGATCGACATGGCCGAGTCCGTTCTCGGCAACCGTTTCGGATTCTTCAGGCCTCCCGGCGGATTCTTCCTGTGGCTGGATGTCGGCAACGGTATCGACGCCGCCAGGAAGCTGTGGGCCGAAGCCGGCGTCAAGGTTCTCCCTGGCGCCTATCTCGCGGAGGATCACGCCGATGGCACCAATGACGCGCTGCCCTACATCAGGGTGGCGCTGGTGGGCGATCAAGACTCCACCCGGGAAGGACTGACCCGTCTTGCGGAAACACTGGCAGAAGGGAACTGAGTCATGGCCACACGACCGGCATCTTCCTTTCCCAACCTGCTTCCGGCGACAACGATGGCGTGGATGAGCCGGCGGCTGATGGAGGTCCTGGGCGTCGTCTGCCTCGCAATTGCCGGCTGGTTCATCCTGGCTCTTGTCACGTTCGAGGTTGCCGATCCGTCTGTGAATTACGTGACAGACGGACCCGTGCTCAACCTTGCCGGTGCCACGGGCGCCACCGTGGCCGAAGCAATCCTCACGTTCACCGGCCTCGCCGGACTCCTGCCGGTCGTCGTGCTGCTTGCATGGGGGCGTTCCCTCATTGCCCGTCACCGGCTCACCCATCCGGTCTGGCGCGCTCTCGCGATGCTGGCGGCGACAGTCCTCGCCATGCCGGCTCTTGCGGCGACACCGGTGAGCGCGTGGTTTGTTGCCGGTGCGGGCGGCATCGGCGGAACCCTGGCGGTGACCTGGGCCGCGCAGACGCTCGGAGTTCCTTTTGCCATGGCACAGGACTATGCCCTGGCTCTCCATGTACCGGCATTGGCCGCTCTTGTGTTCGCCGCCGCCGTGCCCTGGGCGGATGTCAGGCAGGTCTGGCGAGCGTGTCGTGCCACGACGCGCGGTCTCGTACGCCTGAAACAGAAGATCGTGCTGTGGCGGGCCGGCGGCAGTGCGCTGGCAAGCCACGGCGATGCGGTTCCCGAGTTCCCGATACCGAAGGGGGATCTGTCGCGACGCCCCGATCGGAAAAAGCCCCGCAAGAAGGGTTCCGGAACGGTCGTCGACCGAGGGAGGTCCCCCGGCAAGCGGCGGACGGCGCCGCGCAGGGAGCAGCGTCATGACGGCACCTTCCGGCTTCCTCCCCGCGAACTCCTGGTCAATGTCGATTCCTCGCGGCGACGCGAGGTCAACAGGAACGCACTGATCGAGAAGGCGCGGATGCTCGAAGAAGTGCTGTCGGACTTCGGCATTCGCGGTCACATCGAAGACGTGCGCGAGGGCCCGGTGGTGACACTCTACGAACTCGAACCCGACGCCGGGATACGCGCCAACCGCATCATAGGACTGGCCGACGACATCGCCCGGAACATGTCTGCGGTCTCGGCCCGCGTGGCCGTTGTTCCCGGGCGCACCGTCCTCGGCATCGAACTTCCCAACGACGACCGCGAGATGGTGGTTCTGCGCGAGCTGCTGGAAACCCGCGACTTCACCAGAACGGATGTCAGGCTGCCGATCGCCCTGGGCAAGCAGATTTCGGGCACCCCGGTGATCGAGGACCTCGCCAACATGCCTCATCTGCTGGTTGCCGGAACCACCGGGTCCGGCAAGTCGGTGGCGGTCAACGCGATGATCCTTTCCCTCCTCTACAGGCTGTCGCCGGACGAGTGCCGGCTCATCCTGATCGACCCGAAGATGCTGGAACTCTCGGTCTACGACGACATTCCGCATCTTCTCGCGCCGGTGGTCACCGAACCGCACAAGGCGGTCATGGCCCTCAAGTGGGTGGTCAGCGAAATGGAAAATCGCTACCGCGGCATGCAGAAGATCGGGGTGCGTAACATCGAGGGCTTCAATGCCCGTGTCGCCGCGGCGCTCGCAGAAGGCGCCCCCCTGACGCGGACTGTGCAGACCGGTTTCGATGCCAGAACCGGTGATCCGTGCTTCGAGGAGGAGGTGATCGCCGACAAGCCCCTGCCCTTCATCGTCGTCGTGGTGGACGAGATGGCGGATCTCATGCTGGTCGCAGGCCGCGACATCGAGGGCGCCATTCAGCGCCTGTCGCAGATGGCCCGTGCCGCCGGCATCCACCTCATCATGGCCACCCAGCGGCCTTCGGTCGATGTCATCACAGGCACCATCAAGGCCAACTTCCCATGCCGCGTATCGTTCAACGTCACCTCCAAGATCGACAGCCGCACGATCATCGGCGATCAGGGCGCCGAACAACTGCTCGGCAAGGGCGACATGCTGTTCCTGCGCGGCGGAGGCCGGCTGACACGCATTCACGGACCCTTCGTCAGCGATGAAGAGGTGCGCGAGGTTGTCGCCTACCTGCGCACGCAGGGCACGCCCGAGTACCTTGACGCCGTCACGGAGGAACCCCTGGACGCCGGCGACTCCCTGCCGGAGATGGCGGCCGGCGGAGCACCCGACAAGAACCGGGCACTCTACGACCGCGCCGTTTTCATCGTCACGACGGAACGCAAGGCCTCGACAAGTTTCATCCAGCGTCACCTGCAGATCGGGTATAACCGCGCCGCCTCGATCATCGAACAGATGGAGAAGAACGGTGTGGTCAGTGCCGCCAATCACGTCGGAAAGCGCGAGGTTCTCGCGAATCCGCCGCCTGGCGATGACTAGAGGGCGGTCACGGCACGCCCAACGCTGGCAGACGGGCATTTTCTTGCCCGCATCCCTTGTCTCCGGCAGCAGGCAGGCGCACAAGGGATGAGACGCCGGTAACCAGCGACCACTGCCATGTTCCAGATCTACCTGCCGATCGCGGAGATGTCAGTCGACATCTTTCTCCTGCTCGGCATGGGTGGCGCGGTCGGCTTTCTGTCGGGCCTGTTTGGAGTCGGTGGCGGATTTCTCATGACTCCCCTGCTCATCTTCATCGGCGTCCCGCCTCCGGTGGCCGTGGGATCCGAGGTGAACCAGGTGGTGGCGGCTTCCGTTTCGGGCTTCATGGCGCACTGGCGGCGGCGCCAGGTCGATTTCAAGATGGGCGGCGTCCTCATCGCCGGCGGCGTGCTCGGTTCGATCTTCGGAGTGTGGCTGTTCGGCATCCTGCGCCAGATCGGCCAGATCGACCTCGTGATTTCGATCTCCTACGTCGTCATGCTGGGCGCCATCGGGACGCTGATGTTGGTGGAAGCGCTGCGCACCATCCTGCGCCGGCGCAGCGGTACGAACGTACGCCGCAAGGCCCATGTGCATCACTGGGGCCACGGCCTTCCCTTCAAGATGCGATTCCGCACGTCCAGGCTCTACATCAGCGCCGTGCTGCCGATCACGCTCGGTTTCGTCATCGGCATTCTCGCCGCCATCATGGGTGTGGGCGGTGGCTTTTTCCTGGTGCCGGCCATGATTTACCTGCTCGGCATGCCGGTCGGTGTCGTCATCGGCACATCGCTCTTCCAGATCACCTTCGTGACGGCCACCGCGACTTTCCTGCACGCCTCCAGCACACAGACAGTCGATGTCATGCTGGCCGGCATCCTGACGCTGGGGGCCGTTTTCGGCGCCCAGTTCGGCACCAGGGTCGGGGCGGAGCTGCGCGGCGAGGAGTTGCGCGGGCTTCTTGCTCTTGTCGTTCTGGGCGTGTGCCTGACCCTGCTGTGGCGTCTGGTGGCCGAACCGGCCAGTCTCTATTCCCTCTCACCGACGGGGTTCCATTGAAAGGCCTGGTGGCCCTTGCGCTCCTGGTGGCGGTCTCAGCGGCGCCCGGCAAGTCGGCCGCCCAGGAGATCATGGCGGGTCTGTCACACCATGCAATCGGCATCACCGCCGACTTTGTCGGAACCGAGATCCTGGTGTTCGGAGCGATCGAGAGCGAAGGCGACATCGTCGTCGTCGTTCGTGGACCGCGCCGGGAGGTGGTGGTCCGCAAGAAGGCGCCGGTCTTCGGAATCTGGGTCAATGCCCAGTCAGCCGTCTTCCGGTCCGTTCCCGGCTTTTACGGCGTTGCATCGACGCGCCCGCTTGGGGACATTGTCGATGCCGACATGCGCCGGGTCATGGAAATCGGCATCGACGGTCTGCGACTCGAACCTGCCGACATGGAACCGTCCGTGCGCGACGAGTTCCGCGCGGCGTTGATCGAGGTGAAGCAGGCCGAAGGGCTCTATCCCGTGGAACCGAGCACCGTCAGCCTCTCCGGCGGCCGGCTGTTCAGGGCCACCATCGCCCTTCCGGCAGACATCCCTGTGGGAACATATGCCGCGGACACCTTCCTGATACGCGATGGCGAGGTGGTGGCGGCGCAATCGTCACCCCTTATCGTCTCCAAGGCCGGATTTGGCGCCGAGATCTACAACTTCGCTCACCGCGAGTCCGAGTTCTACGGCATCGCCGCCGTCATCGCTGCCGTCATCGCCGGCCTTGCCGGCAACCTCCTGTTCCGGCGAACCTGATCGTGACACAATCCGGACCACGATGAGCGAGACAACGCAAACGGACACCGGGCGTCCCGGTCATGTCGCCGGACAGGTCAAGTTCCTGGTCTGCGTCGACGCCTCGCCACCGAGCCGGGTGGCGGTGCACTACGCCTGCCGGCGGGCCAAGAATACCCATGGTCGGGTCGCGCTTCTCCACGTCGTGCAGCCCGTGGATTTCAGGCAGTGGTCCGGTGTCGAACATATGATGCGCGAGGAGCAGCTCGAGGCCGCCGAGGCGCTGCTCAACGAGCTCGCGCAGGATGTCAACGACTGGGCGGGCGTGATGCCGGAACTCCTGGTGCGCGAGGGCCGCATCGGCGACGAGATCCTGGGTGCGGTCGATGACGACCCCACGATCGACCTCTTGTGCGTCGGCTCGAACCCCGCTGAAGGCCGCGGAAAGCTGGTGTCCTGGCTCGCTGGGCATCTCGCCGGCCGCCTCACCATCCCGCTTGTCATCATCCCGGGCACCATCTCCGACGAAGAGATCATCAACATCACGTGACGGCCCACGGTTGCCCGGGAAGCCGGGCGTGAGGCCGGTGATGACTGATCCAGGTGACACGCCCGCATTCGAACGCCGGGACGTGACACGTCCGGTCACGGATCGAGGACGTGCCGAGAGGCGCCCGGGGTCGTCGGGTGGATGGGCGCTGGCCGCAATCTTGCCGTCAGGAAGACCAGGGGAAGGTGCCGTCGGCATGCCGGAGCGTCAGGGCTCTCTCGTCGAGTCAGTTGGAGGGGCTCATGTTCTCGCGTCTGAGCCGGGCGCTCGTTGCCGCGATCATGGCGGGAGTCGTGCCGCAGCAGCCACCGATGATGCTCGCTCCGAGTTCGACCCAGCGGTGGGCCTTGCTGGCGTAGTCCTCGGGCGTGACGTCTTCGGTGAAAATCCAGCGGAGACCGTTCCAGAATCCGGTACGGTTGGGATAAGCGCCCATGGGACCACTCCATTCGGAGCGGATGGCAGGGAGAATCGTCTCGATCTCGTCGATTTCGGAGTGCATCGCGCAGATTGCCGCGACGCCGGAAGAGGCGATGCGGCGAACCGCCGTGGCTACCGTCGTTCCGGACCTGCCGACATCGCTTTGTGGTGTGACGTTGGTGAGAACGGCCCTTCCCTCGCCGTTAACGGCGGCGCTCAGTGAAGCAACGACGGGAAGATCGAACGCCAGCGCCATGCCAATCCCGATTTCGATGTCATCCGCAGTCGCACCCAGGAACTCGAGCAGAACAAGATCGACGCCGGCTTCGACCAGGATGGCGATCTGTTCATGGAAGTTGGCGCCCAGAAGGTCGGGGTTGTCTTCGCCCCAGGCGAACTTGCCGTCCATGCTCGGGTAGCGCATGGCGCCGTTGCCGAAAGCCGAAACGGAGCCCGCCACGAGAACCTCGCGACCGCCGGCAGCGCTGGAGATGGCATCACGCGCGATGGCAACGGAAGCGCGATTCCATGGCGCGATGGCATCCTCGCGACCTATCTGGCGCAAGACATGCGGACCGGTCGAATAGGTATTGGTCGTGATGACATCTGCACCGGATCGCACATAGTCCTCGTGGACGCTGCGCACGATATCCGGGTTGGTGACGCTGCATTCCGCCCAGGAGGCATCCGAAGACTGCGGGGAGTCCCGAACCTCGAGCTCCGTTCCCGTTGCCCCATCGAGCACAACGAGGTCGCCGCCACACAGTCGCTCCATCATCCCCATGTCAACATCGTCTCCCGCAGATGTCCGCTCCTGATCCGGCGGTTGATACTCCTGGCCCGGAGCGATCGGATCAAGTGCCTGCTTCTTGTGCACGAATCATTCAACGGTTCTTGCTGTCGGGGCATTTGTCTCGTGACCGGGCCCGGCTGGTTCCTCGCTGTCGCCGGCATCCTCGGCATCTCTCCCCTTGAACTCTCGCGGGCAAATCGCCACTATGTAGGTCAAGAGAACACAAAATACGGGCTCGAACCGTGTTCATCCAGACTGAAGACACACCCAACCCGCTGACCATGAAGTTCCTTCCCGGAAGGACCGTCATGGACTCGGGAACCGCGAACTTCCCGGATTCCGATTCCGCCGACATTTCGCCACTGGCTCGCCGTCTCTTTGACGTTGCCGGGGTGACCGGCGTGTTTCTGGGCCGGGACTTCATCTCCGTGACACGATCGCCGGAGAACGACTGGCAGATGATGAAGCCGGTCCTTCTCGGGGTCATCATGGAGCACTTCGTGACCGGCGCTCCCGTGATGTCCGTCCGCATGGACGAACCCGAGAGTGATGAAGCCGACAGCGAGGTCGTGGCGCAGATCAAGGAACTTCTCGATACCAGAGTGAGGCCCGCCGTTGCCCAGGACGGCGGCGACATCGTGTTCCATTCGTACCGGAACGGGGTCGTCTCGCTGGCCATGCAGGGCGCCTGTCACGGTTGTCCAAGCTCGACAATGACCCTCAAGATGGGCATCGAGAATCTCCTGAAGCACTACATCCCCGATGTCGTGGAGGTCCGCCCGGTTCTCTAGTCGCCACCGGGTCGACCTCAATCATTCTTCTGCCTTCACGAGGGTCCGCGGATCCATGAGATTCCTTTCCACAGTCTGCCTGTGCCTGGCGTTCCTGGCGTCGAACCACGCCGTCGCCGAGTCCGAGGGCGCAGCCACGACCGTGCCGCTGCCCTCACAGCGTCCGGTCACCCTTGCGGCGGTGACGGACATCGATGGCGCCGCCACGTTCCTCGATGCGGCGCTGTCGACGGCCGGTCTGAGGATCGACGAGATCCGTCACCAGACCGCTTCCGTCCCCCGCGTCATGGTGAGTCGCATGCCGTCCGACATGCACCTCATTGACGATGTCGCCGCGCGCAAGAGGATCTTCCTGAAGGTCATGTTGCCGCTGATCCTCAAGGTCAACGAGGAGATTCTCGCCGAACGCCGCCGCCTCGAGCATCTCGATCAGGAGATTGCAAGCGGCGCTCGCCTGTCCCTGAACGACGAGGCCTGGCTCGATTACATGACCCAGTTCTACGGGGTCGAAGGCGGCGACATGGGGGAACTTCTTCGTCGTGTCGACGTCGTGCCGGTTGCCCTGGCCCTGGCCCAGTCGGCCATCGAATCGGGTTGGGGAACCTCGCGCTTTGCCCGCAGCGGCAATGCTGTCTTCGGCCAGAAGTCCTGGAACAGTCATGCCGGCCTCGTGCCACGGGACCGCGACCCCGACAAGACCCACGTCGTCCGGTCATTCCGCGATCTGAAGGCGGCGGTCGTCGCCTATGTCTGCAATCTCAACCGCCACCCAGCCTATGCGGCGTTCCGCGATCTGCGCGCCAGACTGCGGGAAAACGGAGACCCGCTCGACAGTCACGCCCTCGCCACCACGCTCGACCGCTATGCCGAGGAGCCGGAGTACATCAGTCACGTTCACACAGTGATCGACCAGAACCGTCTCACCGATTTCGACACCGCGCGCCTCGCCGCCATCAAGGCCTGACCGCTGCTCGCCGACCTTCGGCGCCCGACAACGCCGCGTCCCTGACCATTTTCCCCGAAGGGTGGTTCGGCAAGCCCTGCTGTGATTCAGGGCGCCGGTCTGGCTGATGTCATCTGGTGGTAGTTCGTTCCGTGCAGCCCTGAACGGCAGGGCCGTTCACTCCTCGCCACCTGGAACGAGAAACGGAATACCCAGCCAGCGATAGCGTCCCTCGGACGCCGGAAGGGTGCAGTTGACACGGCTGCGACCCGGCGGAAACGGTCTGTCGAGGCGCACTTCGACACGCCTGTCGAGTATTTCAAGCGTGACTTCGCTGCCATTTGACGGGAAGCACGCCAGCCGGTCGAGAGCGCCGACGCCTCCGGCGACCGTAAAGCCGATGTGGGGCGGGTTGGGGCTGTTGCGGCGGATGACCATGTCGAGCGGAAGGGAGCCGGTGACAGGCATGGGGAGCGCCTCGACGATGGTGCGGAATCTCTCCGGTGTGCCGAAGCGCTCGTTGAGGGCGAAGCGCGGCAGGGTGAACATGTTCGCCCCCTCGACGGCAACGCCCGAGTGCTGGCCGAAGGCGGCAACGTATCCGACATCACGGAGCATGGCCGTCAGTTCCGAACTGAACTCCCCGTATGGATAGGCAAACAGCTTCGGCACGAACCCCAGTTCGTTGATGAAATCCGATGTCATGCGCGCCAGGTCTTCCTCGATCCTGCCGCGATCCATGAACGCCATGTGGCCATGACCAGCACTCTGGGCGCCGATGGCGGCGCCGGCCTCGTGCATGGCCCGGATATCATCCCAGCTGATCGAGGACAGAGAGTTGTTCACCGCGTCGGTGTTGATGAAGACGGTGAAGGGAAACCCCCGGTCAAGAAACCGCGGCATGGCCTCGGTGAGAATGGATCGGTAAGTGTCGTCGACAGTGATGGCCACGGTCCTGTCGGGAAGCTCGCGTTCTCCGGCAAGGCCCCTGACAATCTCCTCGAGCGGCAGGACCTGGTATCCTCCCTCATCGAGAATCGCCAGGTGCTGTTCAAACTGTTCGATGGTGACACTGGTCGAGGGATAGGCATCCTCGCCAAACCGGTGATAGACGATCACCACCGCGGACTGTGGTTCGTCCGCCATCGCCTGCGGCGACACGACACCCCCCGGGCATGCCGTCGTGCCCCACCACATGACCCCTGCAAGGGCGAGTATCCGTGCATTTCGCATGGCGGTCTCCAGTATGCCTGCGCACACAGGGCGATCAACCGGCCGGTGCCGGTCAGGCCATGATGCCGGTACCGGCCTCGCTGTCCGACAGCACCGGCCAGCGGCGCGGATCGAACAACTGGTAATGCCACCACTCGGCATTGTACCAGTCGAACCCCGCCGCCGTCATGATGCCGAGAAGAAGGAGCCTGTTGGCACGCTGTCCGGGCGTGATACCCGGGGCGTCGTGACGCGCGTTCTCCGTCAGTTCATCCACGGGTCCGCCCATGTCAAGGCGCTCGCCGACGACGGTCTCGAGTGTGACATCGACGGCCACGCCACGGCTGTGGGGCGAGCCGCGTTCAGGATGGGCGAGAAATCTGTCATCAGGCGTATGGGACCACAGCCTCCATTGCGCCTCCGAGGGACGGAAGGCGTCGGTCACGACAAGGCGCAGCTCCTGCTCGCCGGCGAAGCGAATGGCGCGTTCGAGACACGTTGCCGCAGCGTCCACAAGGAAACAGCGCGGACGGGCATAGATCGCCGCGCCCGTGAAGTTGTCCGGCCGGCCGTAGACGAGATCGAGTGTGACATTCCAGGAAGGGGGTGCGATCTCAACCAGACCTGCCGCCGCCATCGGACAATCTCCGGAGTTCTCCCGTCACGATGGCACTTCACCAGAGCCTCCCGCAAGGCGGTTTGACAGGAACCGTCTGGATCGCCCATTGAAACATCCTCGAAGTCACCTAGAAGGAATCCGGGGATGTCGGACGCATCGGACCTGCACATGACTTCATCCTGTCATGGCAATGCCGGTGTCTGTTTGGTGCTCGGTGGTGCGCGCTCCGGCAAGAGTCTGTTTGCGGAGCGCCAGATCGAGTCCACCGGGCTTGACGCCTGCTACATCGCCACGGCCGAAGCCCTTGATGCGGAAATGGCGGAGCGCATCCGCCGGCACCGGCAGCGGCGCGGCGATGCGTGGAGGACCGTCGAGGAGCCCCTGCACCTGGCAAAGTCCCTCGACAGCGCGATGTCACCCGGGAGCGCCGTGCTCGTCGACTGCCTGACCATATGGCTCGCCAATGTCATGGCATCCGGACGTTCTCCCGAAGGGGATATCGACGGTCTCCTTCGCGTGCTCGGCAAGGCCACGGGTCATGTCGTCCTCGTCTCCAACGAAGTGGGGATGGGGATCGTCCCGGATAACGCGCTGGCCCGGACGTTCCGCGATGAGGCGGGAACCATGCACCAGCGCATCGCCGCCATTGCCGGGCGCGTCATCTTCGTGGCAGCCGGTCTTCCTCTCGTGCTCAAGGGCCCACCTCCGGACAGCCCGTCTCCAGCTTCAGTTCCCGGGGGCCCGCAACGGTGATCGACTGGCCTGGCTTGTTCCGTCCCTGCACGCCTGCTAGGTTCGACGTCCTGGAACGAGACGAGGGAAGCCGGTGCGGATCAGCGGATCCAAGGCCGGCACTGCCCCCGCAACTGTAACGGCGAGACACGGGACACGACATCCACTGGCACCTGGTGCCGGGAAGGAGTCCCTGGATCGATGACCCGGAGTCAGGAGATCTCCCCCGTTCCGGCACAACAGGCCAACGCACCTCGGAGGGAGGGGCAGATGTCCATTCACGTATCCCGCTGTCGCTGCGAAGCGGCAAGTCCAGGCGGACAACGCTGACATGTTCGCCGCCAAGATCCCTGCCACCGTCCTCACCGGCTTCCTTGGATCCGGAAAGACGACCATGATCCGGCACCTGGTCAGCGCCGCATCCGGACGCCGGCTCGCCTTCATCATCAACGAGTTCGGGGATCTCGGAGTGGACCGGGAACTGATCCGCGGTTGCGGACTGGAGACCTGTGCCGACGACGATATCGTCGAACTTGCCAACGGTTGCATCTGCTGCACCGTCGCCGATGATTTTCTGCCAACCATGCGCTCACTGATCGAGCGCCCCGAGCCCCCCGAACACATCATCATCGAGACGTCCGGGCTCGCCCTGCCCAAGCCTCTGATCAAGGCCTTCACCTGGCCCGAGGTGAGAACACGGGCGACCGTTGACGGCGTCATCGCGGTGATCGATGCGAGGGCCGTGGCTGACGGCCGCTTTGCGGACGATCCGGATGCCGTCGATCGCCTGCGCCGCGACGATGCCAACCTCGATCACGAAAGCCCCCTCGAGGAACTGTTCGAGGAACAGGTCCTGAGTGCCGACGTGGTCGTCCTCAACAAGACGGATCTGGTCGACTCCACGCTGCTGGAAACGGTGCGCCAGACCGTGGACGCTCACCGCAGACCCGGAACCAGGGTGATTGCGGCATCCGGGGGTGTCGTCGATCCCCTGGCCATGCTCGGCATCGGCGCCGCTGCGGAGGATGATCTGGCCAACCGTCCCTCCCACCATGACGGAGAGGACGACGATCACGATCACGACGACTTCACGAGCTTCACCATCACCCTCGACAGCATCACGGATCCCGATGCCCTGGAGAGATCACTGACCGAGGCTGTGGAACATCATGACATCCTGCGCATCAAGGGGTTCCTCCATGTTGCCGGCAAACCCATGCGTCACGTCATCCAGGGCGTGGGACCACGTATCGAAAGGTACTATGACCGGCCGTGGGAACCGGACGAGGAGAAGCGCAGCGAGCTCGTCGTGATCGGTCTCAACGGACTGGACCGGAACGCCATCGCCAGCGAAGTCGGTGGCCGGACAACCTGATGCACCTGCTGACCACGCAGCCGGGCATGGTCCCGGATGGCACGGAAGCGCTCGATCTCGGTCAGACCCCCGGTGACATCATCGTTCTTTCCGCTGCCGACACGGAACTCGCCATGTTGGCGGCAGCAGCAGCCCGGCGTCCTCCGGGTTCACCCGCTGTGCGGCTCGCCAGCATCCTCCAGCTCGGACACCACCTGTCGGTGGACACGTACGTCGAGGCCATCATCGTGCCGGCGCGCGTGGTCATCGTCCGCCTGCTTGGCGGTGCCTCCTACTGGCGCTACGGCATCGATGAAATCGCCGCCGCCGCCAGACGGCACGGCATCGCGCTTGCCCTGCTGCCCGGAGATGACCGGCAGGACGGGGAGCTTCGCCGTCTGTCGACTGTCGGCGATGACGACTATGGCCGGTTGTGGAGCTACCTGATTCACGGCGGCAGGGAAAACGCCGACAACCTCCTCCTTCACGCAGCAGCGCTCGCCGGCCACGACGAGGCGGCAGGAGCGCCCGTGATGTTTCCGCGGGCGGGGTACTACTGGCCCGGCGAGGGAGACGTCGACGGCGACACCTTCCCCGGACGCTGGGAATCCGAAAAGGACGTGGCGCTCGTCCACTTCTACCGGGCCCTGGTCCAGGCCGGCGACACCCGCCCGGTTGACGCCCTCGTCCATGCCCTGTCCGACGAGGGGCTCAACGCGTTGCCTCTGTACAGCCAGAGCCTCAAGGATCCGGCGGCGGCCGTCCTTGTCGAGGAAACGCTGGCCACCTTTCGGCCGGCGGTGATCGTCAACACAACCGGCTTTGCGGTCTCGAGTCCGGGTGCCGATCGTGGTCCCTCACCCTTCGATAACGCCGGTTGCCCAATCCTCCAGGCCGTTTTCGCGGGCGAGGCCCGCGATCAGTGGCAGGAACGCACGCGCGGCCTTGCCCCCCGCGACATCGCGATGAATGTGGCGCTTCCGGAAGTCGACGGACGCATTCTCGCCCGCGCCATCTCCTTCAAGGCCCCCGGACCGCGCCTTCCGGAAACCGAGACACGTGTCGTAACCCATCAGCCGGTCGCTGACCGAGTCGCCTGGACCGCACGGCTGGCTGCCGGTTGGGTGCGCCACCCGCGCACCCCACCCCCGGCCCGCCGTATAGCCATAGTGTTGGCCAACTACCCTGGAAAGGACTCGCCTAACGCCAACGGTGT
>JAPPGE010000001.1:73817-91467 GCA_028821455.1 bacterium
CGCCCCTCCCTAAACCCCTCACCGGTGTCTAACCCAACCCGCGGGCGCCGCCCGTTGGCGCTGGCCCCCCCGGGGGGGGGGGGGTTGGGGGGCGCCCCGGCCCCACCCCTC
The DNA here is from genome assembly GCA_028821455.1 of bacterium. Taxonomy (GTDB): domain Bacteria; phylum Pseudomonadota; class Alphaproteobacteria; order SP197; family SP197; genus SP197. The sequence goes on from JAPPGE010000001.1 coordinate 73,929, forward strand.
CCCGGGACCGCCGTATCGCCATCGTGTTCGCCAACTACCCTGGAAAGGACTCGCGTCTCGCCAACGGTGTCGGGCTCGATACCCCGGCCTCGGCGGCCACCATCATCCAGGCGATGAAGGGCGCCGGATACCGTGTGGATGGTGTTCCCTTCGACGGCGCCGAACTCATCGGAACTCTGATGGCGGGGCCGACCAACCGGCGAGACGGCCCCTCCCCCCAACTGTCGGATGTCACGATCTCCCTGGACACCTACAGGGAGCGCTTCGAGACCCTTCCCATGGGAGTCCGCGAGAAGGTCCTGGACCGCTGGGGGCAACCGGAGGGCGATCCCTTCGTCTCGAAAGGCGTCTTCCACCTTTCCGTTCATCGTTGGGACAATCTGGCGATCGGCATCCAGCCCACCCGGGGCTACGACATCGATCCTGCGACGAGCTACCACGACCCGGATCTGGTTCCGCCCCATGCCTATCTCGCCTTCTACATGTGGCTGTCGGGACCGTTCGATGCCCATGCGGTCATCCATCTTGGCAAGCACGGCAACCTGGAGTGGCTCCCGGGCAAGGCGCTGGCGCTGTCGTCGTCGTGCTTTCCCGAGGCAGCCTTCGCGCCGCTTCCCCATCTCTATCCCTTCATCGTGAACGATCCAGGCGAGGGTACCCAGGCCAAGAGGCGAACGTCGGCGGTGATCGTGGATCATCTCACACCACCGCTTGCAAGGGCCGGCACCTATGGCGAACTCGAGACACTCGAACGACTTGTCGACGAGTACTACGAAGCCTCACAGACCGATCCCAGACGTCTCGAGATCATCGCGACGGACATCCTGGCACTCCTTGGCAGCAGCGGCCTCGAGGAAGACTGCGGCATCACCGAAGCCGATGACATGACGGCACGGCTGATCAAGCTCGACGGCCACCTGTGCGAGATCAAGGAGCTGCAGATCAGGGATGGCCTCCACATCTTCGGACGGTCGCCGGAGGGCTCCCTCGCCAACTCCTCGCTGGTTGCCCTGGCACGTGTGCCGCGGGGTGAGGGGAAGGGCAAGGAACAATCGATCACGCGTGCGCTCGCTGATGATCTCGCGCTCGACTTCGATCCTCTCGACATGTCTCCGGCCGTTCCGTGGGCCGGACCACGGCCGGATGTTCTCGCCGGTCTCGACGGCGGGCCGTGGCGGACCACCGGTGATACGCTCGAACGCCTCGAGAGCCTCGCCCTTGCTCTCGTCGACGGCACGATCTCGCCTGATCCATTCTGGTCTTCCACCGCGCGGGTGCTGGACGATGTCGAGAGCCGCCTTCGCCCGGCGCTTCGGGCCTGCGGCACGCACGAAATCGACGGCCTGCTCGCCGGTCTCGACGGCTCGTTCGTGGAACCCGGACCGTCCGGAGCCCCGACCAGGGGCCGTCCGGAAGTTCTTCCCACGGGACGGAACTTCTATTCGGTCGACACGCGATCAGTGCCCACACCCGCCGCCTGGCGCCTGGGATGGAAGTCCGCCAACCGGCTGGTGGAGCGCCATCTCCAGGATCATGGTGAATGGCCACGCGCCGTGGCACTGTCGGCATGGGGGACAGCCACCATGAGGACCGGCGGCGACGACATCGCCCAGGCTCTCGCACTGATGGGAGTCCAGCCGTCCTGGGATGCCGTCAGCGGTCGTGTCACCGGCTACGAAATCATGCCCGCCGGAGTGCTCGGAAGGCCCCGGGTCGATGTCACGCTGAGGGTATCCGGCTTTTTTCGTGATGCCTTCCCTTCCCTCATCGATCTCGTTGACGCTGCCGCGCGCGCCGTTGCCGCACTCGATGAACCGGTGGACGTCAACCCCCTGGCCGCGATGGTGCGCGACGAGACGGCCGGTGCCGGGGAAACCGCTTTCAGGCATGCCGCCGCCAGGGTCTTCGGGTCGATGCCGGGCGCCTACGGCGCCGGTCTCCAGGCGTTGATCGACAGCGGCGCATGGGATGGACGGGACGATCTTGCCCGGGCCTACGTCGCGTGGAGTGGATTTGCCTATGGCGCCGGAGCCGAAGGCGAGGCCGCGCACTCTCTCCTCGAGACCCGGTTGCGGCACGTGGAGGCCGTCATCCACAACCAGGACAACAGGGAACACGATCTTCTCGATTCGGACGACTACTACCAGTTCGAAGGCGGCCTTGCGGCGGCGGTACGACGCGCCTCGGGTCGACAGCCGGCGGTCTATCACAACGATCACTCCCGTCCCGAAAACCCGCGAATCGCCACGTTGAAGGAAGAGATCGCGCGCGTCGTGCGCGGCCGGGTCGTCAATCCGAAGTGGATCGCCGGAGTCATGCGCCATGGCTACAAGGGCGCCTTCGAAATGGCGGCCACGGTGGATTACCTCTTCGGCTTCGCCGCAACGACCGGCGCGGTGTCCGATCATCACTTTGATGCCATTGCCGACAAATGGCTGGACAGCGAGGAGGTCCGCGCGTTCCTTGAAGAGGCCAACCCCGGAGCATTAACGGATATCGCCGCACGCCTGCACGAAGCCTTCAGACGCGGTCTGTGGACACCGCGACGCAACAGCACGATACATGCCCTCGAAACACTCCTCACCGAAAGGGACATCCCATGACGACGTCCGACGACGACTCCATCAATCAGCGCCACCGGGAAAGGATGAAGAAGCGCAAGGCTGCCCGCGATCGCATGATGGCGACCAAGACCGAGGAGCGCGGACTTCTCATCGTCCACACGGGCAAGGGAAAGGGAAAATCGACAGCGGCGTGGGGCATGGCCCTGCGCTGTCTGGGCCACGGCTATCGCATCGGCGTCGTGCAGTTCATCAAGGGGCGCGACACGATCGGTGAATTGAAGGTGTTCCGCCAGTTTCCCGATCAGGTCACGTGGAAGGTCATGGGCGAGGGGTTCACCTGGGAGACCCAAGACCGCGAGCGCGATACCGAGATGGCCATGGCCGCCTGGAAGGCGTCCTGCGAGCTCATGGCCGATCCGGATATCCGTCTCGTCATACTCGACGAACTCAACATCGCCCTGCGCTACGGTTATGTCGATGCCGACGATGTGCTCGATGCGCTCAACGCCCGCCGCGATGATCTCCATGTTGTCGTCACCGGGCGCAACGCCCCGGATGCGCTCATCGAGATTGCCGACCTCGTCACCGAGATGACCCTCGTCAAGCATCCTTTCCGCGACGGTGTGCGCAGCCAGCCCGGTATCGAGTTCTAGGACAAGGGGGAACATCGCGTCGTGGCGACACCAGCGGTGATGGTCCAGGGGACCGCCTCGGATGTCGGCAAGTCCCTGATCGTGACCGGTCTCGCCCGCGCCTTCACCCGGCGTGGCCTGAAGACCCTGCCCTTCAAGCCCCAGAACATGTCGAACAATGCCGGCGTGGCTGCCGATGGCGGCGAAATCGGCCGCGCCCAGATGCTGCAGGCGAGGGCCTGTGGCCACCCGGCCAGCGTTCACATGAACCCCGTGCTCCTCAAGCCCCAGTCCGACCGCACATCCCAGGTCGTCGTCCAGGGACGTGTTCTTGGTTCGAGCTCGGCCCGGGACTATCGCGGTCTTGCGGGCACGCTCATGGCGCCAGTCATGGAGAGTTTCCGGCACCTCGAAGCCGCGGCCGATCTCGTCCTCGTCGAGGGAGCAGGATCGCCGGCGGAGATCAACCTGCGGGACGGCGACATTGCCAACATGGGCTTTGCCCTCGAGGCCGAGGTGCCCGTCGTGCTTGTCGGCGACATCGACCGAGGCGGTGTCATCGCCAGCATCGTCGGCACCATGACGCTCCTCGACGATGATGAACGGCACCTCGTGCGCGCCTGCTGCATCAACCGGTTCCGCGGCGACGTCTCGCTCTTCGATCCCGCGATCGACATCATCAGAGAGCGTTCCGGCCTCGACTGTCTCGGGGTCATTCCCCACCTCGCGGCGGCACGGCGACTGCCGGCCGAGGACGCGGTTGTCCTCGACCGTCCACGGCCGGAGAGTGAACGGAGCGGGCCAGCCATCCGCGCTGCCTGCCTGCGCTTCGACCGCATCGCCAACTTCGACGACCTCGATCCCCTGATGTCCGAACCGGATGTCGACGTCAGGATGATCGGGCCGGACGAGCCGATTCCCGGGAACTGCGATCTCGTCATCCTGCCGGGCTCCAAGAGCACGCTCGCCGATCTTGTCTCGCTCAGGGCCAACGGCTGGGATATCGACCTAGCCGCCCATGTCCGGCGCGGCGGGTGGATCGTCGGACTGTGCGGTGGCTACCAGATGCTTGGACGCGAGGTCGCCGACCCGTCGGGCATTGAAGGAAGACCGGGTTCGCAACCGGGGCTCGGCCTGCTCGACATCACGACAACCCTTGCCGACACCAAGCAGCTGGCCGAAGTCCGCGGCCACGACGCCATGACGGGAGAACCGATTGCCGGCTACGAGATGCACATGGGCGTGACAACCGGCCCTGACCTGGAGCGCCCCATGGTGGAACTGGAAACGGGCCCCGATGGCGCGGTCTCGCGCTCGGGCCGCATCATGGGTTGCTACATGCACGGGCTTTTCCGCTCGGACCGATTTCGCCGCCGCTTCCTCGAACGCCTCGGCAGTCGTCCGGCGAACGGCATCGCCTTCGAGGAAGAAGTCGACGACGCCATCAACGCCGTGGCCGACGCCATCGAGTCCTCGACCGACATCGATCGCTGGCTGGCCATCGCCCGCACACGCACAGCGCATCCATAGCGCACCCCTCAACCCGATGTGCCGCGACCTCCTGACATGCGACACATTGCGGCACCGACCAAACAAGCGAAGGCTGATGCGATCCACGAGGGCTGCAGAGTTCAGCCCGAGTGAATGCCAGGTCGACGATGGGCCCAGGGAGCGATTCGCTCCAGCGCTGAGCCGATTCTGAACAACGCTGCCTCATCGCCATAGGGTGCTACGAACTGCACGCCGATCGGCACGCCATCCTGGTTCCAGTACAGCGGGACGGACGCCGCCGGATTGCCCGATGCGTTGAACGGCGACGTGAACGCGATCGTGCGAACGACATCGCGCCATTGCGCCTCACCGTCATCACGCGACGGAGAGAGCAGACCAAGCGGCATGGGCGCCACGGGCATGGTGGGTGTCAGCAGAAGATCAAAATCTACGAAGAAATGCGCCACGAGGCGGCCCAGGGCATGAATGCCGTTGAGGGCGGTAACGTAGTCAGCGCCGGTGCTGCGGTCGTTGCGCGCCATGCTGAGATTGTTCGGCTCCACGTCATCCTCGGTCATGGGGCGATCGAAGACGGAGTCCAGCAGCTCCACCGTCTGGCGGGCGTTGCTGTAGATGATCTGCAGGTCCGCTTCGAGCATCCACCGGGGAATGGGAAGGGCAGCATCCTCGACCGCAAGACCCAGGTCGTGGCAATGCGCGACCGCCGCGTCGACGGCCGCCAGGCAATCGGAATCGGTTTCGGCATCGAACCACGGCTCGCGGATGACCGCGACCTTCATGCCGGAGACATCGCGGCCGACTTCCTCGACGAATGGCCGTTCCGGCGCTTGCGCCCAGTACGGCGCCCCGAGATCGGGGCCCGCCGTGCAATCGAGCAGGAGCGCGCTGTCGCGCACCGTCCTCGACACCGCGTGCGCGACAGCGAGGCCGGACCAGCCCTCACCGACATCGGGACCGATGGGATTGCGGGCGCGGGTCGGCTTGAGGCCGAACAGTCCGCAGCATGACGCCGGGATGCGGATTGAGCCGCCGCCGTCGGATGCGTTGGCCATCGGGATCACGCCGGCCGCAACCAGAGCGGCAGCCCCGCCTGACGACCCGCCCGCCGTGACATCCGGATGCCAGGGATTGCGGGTGACGCCGTGAAGCGCGGATTCGGTCGTCGTCGAAAGCCCGAACTCTGGCGATGTCGTTCTCCCGAAGATGCTCAGGCCCGCCGCCTTGTAGCGGCGCACCAGTTCGGCATCGTGGCCCGCGACCGTGTCGGCAAGCGCACGACAGCCGTTGCTGTGCGGCTGTCCGGCGTAGTCCTCGTAGAGGTCCTTCAACAGAAAGGGGACGCCGTGCAGGGGACCAGCGGGCAGCCCCTCCCGGACGCAAGACCGGGCGTGGTCGAACCACGGGTAGACGAGCGCATTCAGCTTCGGGTTGACGCGCTCGGCACGGGCGATCGCCTCTTCGAGCACTTTCGATGCGGTGAATTCTCCAAGCGCAATGCGACGAGCAAGTTCCGTGGCATCAAGGTCGGCGTAGTCGTCAATCATCATCGAACTCCGTGCCGAGGATCATCTGTGACATGAGCGATGGATTGCCCTGTCGATCAAAATGTAGCGCAGGCCGACTCGCCGGCACAGTACGTGAGCACCGCGCGGTCGACGTCTATCGAAGGTATTCCTTCCGAGGCTCTGATACGTCTCCCTTTGATGGAGCGCCGCACCCCTCGTCTACCTGGTTGAAGGGAGTCGCCACCGGTTCCCGACACCGGTACCGTGAGAAGGAGGGCGGGAACCTGCCAGCCCTGTCGGTGAATCGAGGAGCTCACAGGCCCCCAGATCCCGGAGGCAAGAATGCCGAAACTGACCACTCCGCTCTGCCGCATGCTGGGCATCACGGCGCCGATCCTGCAGGCGCCAGTCGCCTCGTCGCCCGACCTCGCCGTCGCCGTGTCGCAAGCCGGCGGGCTCGGCATCCTGCCCATCACCTGGACCGAGACCGACGCGCTGCGGCAGACGCTCGCGATGATGCGGGCACGAACGGCGATGCCCTTTGCCGTCAACATCGTGATCCCGCTGATGGACACGATGCAGCTTGCCAATCTCGACCTCGCGCTCGACGCCGGCGTCCCGGTTGTCTCGACGTTCTACGGCGATCCGAGTCCGCTGATCCAGCGCATCCACGATGCGGGCGCGCTCGCGATGCACACGGTTGGTTCGGCCGGAGAGGCCCGACGCGTGGTTGACCAGGGGGTGGACATCGTTGTCGCTCAGGGAATCGAGGCCGGTGGCCATGTCTGGGGAACCGTGGCAACCATGGTCCTGGTGCCTGCGGTGGTCGATGCGGTGCCCGCCACGCCGGTCGTGGCGGCGGGCGGCATTGCGGACGGACGCGGCCTTGCGGCCATCCTCACCCTGGGCGCCCAGGCCGCCTGGATCGGCACCCGTCTGCTGCTCGCCCGGGAGAGCGATGCCCATCCGGCATGGCGCGAGCGTGTCGTGGCTGCTCACGAGACCGATACGGTGCTCTCCGAGGTCTTCGACGGCGGATGGCCCGATGCGCCCCATCGCTGTCTCCTCAACGATACGCTGGAAGCCTGGCACGCGGCCGGCGAACCGCCGCCCGGCGAACGGCCCAACGAAGGGGAAGTCATCGGTCACGATGGCCCGGGCGCGGCAATCGAGCGTTACAGCATCGAAAACCCGACCGCAGACACGACCGGTGCGGTGACCTCCATGGCGCTTTACGCCGGGCAGAGTGCCGGCCTGGTACGTGGCGAAGAGACGGCAGCGGAGATCATGGCCACCATGGTGGAGGAGGCCGAATCGATCCTTGGGCGCCTCGGGACATGCTGAAGGCCGCTTTCAGGTGATCTGGTCTCCGACCGCTCCCATCGTCACCATGCTTCTGCGTGTCTCCCCCGGACAGATTGTACGGCGACGCACGTGAGGCGGCGCGCGCGGCCCCTCACTTCCATCACTAGTCCGACTTGAGGATTCTCCAACCGTCTATTGCGGTTCTCTTGGTGGCGCCCCAAACCTGCTCCGCAGCGTCGGAAGCGTCCTCCGCGTGGGGAGCGACGACGTCGATCCCTTCTTCTAAAGCGTCGTGGCTCCAGTCCAAGGATCTCTTGCCGATGCCCTTCACCGCTGTCCACCCTTCAGAAACGCAGCCCGCGTCGAAGTCAGGGTGCTCCTCGAAGTCGGGACAGGCCCGGGACTCCAGGATCCGGTGGGCGCTCACCGCGACGTAGGCGACCCCGCTCGCCACCGTCAATCCGACAATCACTCCGGAGCTGGGGAAGCCGCAGCCGTGACCAGGGTTACGATCCCCACGCTCTTCAGCACCTCCAGTCCCGCCAACTCCCAACACTTGTCCTGGAACACGCACCGGTCATGCTCCGTGATCTGGATGACCTCCACGGCGATTGCCACAGGTGCCTCGAGGATAATCGCGCCGAGGGCCGCCTTGAGAGCGCCCCTCCCGAACGCCTCGGCGAATGCCTTCGGGTGCTTCCCGACCGCCCGGAGGAAGCCCCCCGGGGTCACCCGCAGGTCCCTCTGCGCGGCCTGGAACTCGTCGGGGGTCATCGTGCGGGCCCCGCGGGCCCGGTTGATGCCGGCGTCCTCGAAGATCAGGTTGTTCAGCGAAAGCGCACTCTCGGGGTGGCGGCTCACCGGGTGCCTGTGGGACAGGTCCCGGGTCTCAAGCCAAGCGAGGGTGTGGAACCACCCCCAGCTCCTGACGGCCTTCGGGATGAGCTTCCGGAGACCCGCCACCGTGGCGAGATCGTTGGGATGCCAAGTACAAGAAGGGGATCCGGGCGCGCTGGTTCGTCAGTCGCCGATCGAGCTCCTCGACCACCAGGGGATGGACCTCCGGGGCGGGCGTCGCGGCACTGTACGACTGGGCCGGGCTCGTCGCTGCGAGGGACGTCACAGTGACGACCAGCACCGTTAGAATGACCTTGAGAGCCTGCATGTCTACCTCCCTACACCCTGGAGGATTCCATAGCCAAGGAGATTGCTGCCTCCGCGCGGGGAACAAGGAGAGGGTGAGCGGGCGTCTCCTCACCCGACTCGATCAGAGTCCCACCGAACCCGGCGTACAGGCCGCGCGGCCGTCACTCATCTACTCGTCGTTCACTAGGGCACCACCGTACCGATGTCGCTCGGCAATGGCGATCCTTGAGGGCCTGGAGGCGTCACACACCCGGCGGCGTTACGGCCAGAAGTGTTGCATTTTCGTTGCCAGAAAAGACGCAATTTCGTTTGCCATTGACACCTGGACTCTCGAAGCGTGCGGCGGCCGTACCACGGCGTAGGGGCAGCCACGGCGGTTATCCGTGTGTTGAAAGGACAGAATTGCTCGCTTACGCTCGCACCCGGCCGGCCAATGGCCTGCTACCAAGACCAGTAGCACACGCTCCTACTTGCATACAGGAGAGAGCAAAGACGACACCTCACCGGCGGTCAAATGACCAGACACTGCGGTCGAACATGCAAGAGTCCGCCGTCAAGTCCGTAGCGATCCTGCACCCATGAACCTGATATCCGAACTCCGCGCTGACGTGCTCTCGGGCAACCTGTTCCCTGCGCTGTCGGTCGGCCTGGTCGTGGGCGTGATCGGCTCGGCATACCTGATTTCCGTGGGCGCCCTCGTGTTCTCGGGCCCATTGGCGCCGTTTCTGTCCCAGGGCACGATCATGGTGCTGTTCGGCGGATTCCTCGTCTGCCTGTGGATCGCCCTGACCAGCGGCTACCGCGGCGCGCTCTCGATGACCGCAGTGCCGTCCTCGATGGTGTTGGTCGTCATCGCTTCATCAATCGGTGTGGAGGGCGACACGCTCGCGCGCTTCGTAACCACGGCCACGGTCGTGATCATCGGGGCCGTGGCGACGGGTATCTGTTTTCTGATGGTCGGGGTTTTTCGGCTCGCCAACCTGATCCGCTTCATCCCCTATTCCGTGGCGGGCGGGTTCATCGCCGGTACGGGCGTATTGCTGTGCGTCGCCGCCCTGTCGCTGATGGGAGTCACGCCAGAGAGGCAGACCCTCCCCTCTCTCCTGGAGCCCGATGTGCTGTGGAGATGGGCTCCGGGCGTGGTCTACGGTTTCGGCCTCGTCCTCGCCACGAAACGCTGGAGCAATCATTACATTCTGCCGGCGAGTTTCCTCTTCGCCGCCGTGCTCTATCATCTGGTCCTTGCGGGCCTCGGGATCTCCGGAAATGAGGCCCGGGAGGCGGGCCTGCTGTTCGCCGGCACGGCGCAGGGAGGCCTGTGGCATCCCTTCGAGTCCGGTGATGTGACGCATGTGGAGTGGGCCGCGGTCGCCGCACAGGTTCCCAACATCCTGACCCTGATCGTGGTGACTCTGATCACCGTGGCCATGCACTTGAGCGCCCTCGAACTTGCCACGAACCTGGAGTTGGAGTGGAACAGGGAGTTCAAGGCGGCCGGCGGCGCCGGTGTGATCGCCGGTCTGGGCGCCGGTGCAGGTGGAAGTCTGATCTTCACCTTTACGATTCTGAGCGACAGGTTCGGGGCGGAATCCCGGCTGACCGGTGTCGTGACCGCCCTGCTGTTCGGCTCTGTCGTTCTCCTGGGCGATTCACTCCTGAACCTGGTCCCCGTACCGCTCATCGCAGGGATGTTGCTTTTCCTCGGCCTTGGTCTGCTGGATGAGTGGATCGTGAAGGCCCGCAGGCAGTTGCCTTGGACAGAGTATGCAATTCTCCTGCTGATCGCCGCCACCATCGTATCCCTGGGTTTTCTTGAGGGGGTGGGCGTCGGAATGCTGATCACCATGGTGTTCTTCGCCGTCAGCCTCAGCCGCGTGGACGTGATTGAAGCCAGCTACACCGCCCGCGCACCTTTGGTGCTGAACCGAACAGTAACACACTGAAACAAAACGCGTTCTCTCTCAAGAACTTTTGCCGGGCGAGCGGATTCATGTCGTTTCCGCATCCCCCGGTGCAACTGGGAGCGGGGGGAGCGCCATGCCGAAAACACGCCTTACCCAACATCGGGTCGACGCCCTCAAACCGCAGGGCAAGACCCTGGACGTTCGCGATACCGTCATCCGAGGCTTTGGCGTGCGTGTCCTGCCGTCAGGCGGCAAGCACTTCTTCCTCCACAGCCAGACCGACGGCAGGAGGGTGTGGCAATCGATCGGCGATGCCCAGGCCATGTCCCTGGAATGCGCCCGGGAACGGGCGGCATCGCTGCTTGCATCGCGGTTCCGGCATGAAGGGGTTTCCCCCACCGCCGGCGCATTCATTCCCTTCGAGGTTGTCGCCGAAGAGGTGTTCCGGCGCTATCGCCGACACTGGAAACCACGGACACTCAACGTCAATCTCTGCTACCTCAGGAGGCAGATCCTGCCGTGGTTCAAGCGCCGCTCCATAGGGGAGATCACACGAAACGACGTCCAGCGATGGTTTGCCTCGCTCCGCGCCACGCCGGTGGCCGCGGACCGCTCGGCGCCAGTTCTCTCCGTGATCCTGCGGCAGGCCGAGGTCTACGGCTACCGCCCAGAGGGCACCAATCCATGCACTGGAATCAGGCGCTACCGCCGGCGCGGTCGCGAGCGGTGTCTCAGTCATGACGAGATCCGGCGGCTGATCCGCGTTCTCGACGGCAAGCACAAGAAGCGACCACTGTTGGCCGCAGTCGTGCGGCTGCTGCTTTTCACCGGATGCCGCAAGTCGGAGATTCTCACGCTCAGGTGGTCGGACTACCGCGAGGGCAAACTCTACCTCGCGGACAGCAAGACGGGCCCGCGCACGGTCTGGCTGTCGTCGCCTGCGCGCCGGGTACTCGATCGCCTGCCCCGACGTCATTCCTGGGTGTTCCCGTCCCCTCGCGGGAAACGCCACCTGACGGCGGGAGCACTGGCCCGTTTCTGGTACGGTGTGCGCGAAGAAGCAGGCATCGGGGATGTCCGTCTTCACGATCTGCGTCACACGTATGCTTCGGTGGCACTCGCACACGGCGAGACCGTCCTCACCATCGGCAGGCTCCTGGGCCACAACGACCCGGCGACCACCCTGAAGTATACGCACCTTGCCGATGCCTCGGTCCACGAGGCATCGGAGTCTCTTGTCCCGGTTCTGAACAGGACGGGCTGAGCTATGGCGCGAAAGATGCGACTGAGCGATCGGGTCATTGTCCGACTCGATGCCGAGTCGAAGGAGTACACGGTCTGGGACACGCGGACCGCCGGTCTCGGTGTCCGGGTCCGGTCTTCCGGCCACCGGTCGTTCGTCGTTCTGGACAACCGAAACGGCTCCGTGAAACGCCGGACCCTCGGTTCCGCGACATGCATGAAGGTCGACGAGGCGCGGTCCCGGTGCCTCGCCATCCAATCGGGCGCCATGGATCCCGTGACGGAGACTTCCCTGGGTCCTCCCGTACCGCTCTTCCGCGACTTTGTCTCGGATGTCTGGCGATCCGAGTGCTTCGACCGTCTCAAGCCATCCACCCGGCGATTCACCAACAGCGCGCTCGCAACTCAACTTCTGCCGACCTTCGGCGACATGCCGCTTGACCGGATCGGACGCAAGGAGGTGACGGCATGGTTCGACCGCTACAGCGGGACGGCTCCGGGCGGTGCCAACAGGACAGCTGCAACTCTGCGCCAGATCCTCGCTCACGCGGAGATTCACGGTCATCTCGAGACCAACCCGGCAAGCGGAATTCGCCGGAACCCGGAACGCAGGTTCAACCGCTTCCTGTCCCGGGACGAGGCCGGCCGGCTGCATGTCGAACTGGACCGATTGGTCGCCGAACGCCCGGAGCGGGCGGCGCAGGCCGACATCATTCGCCTTCTTTACTACACGGGATGCCGCTGCAGCGAGATCCGAACGCTCAAGTGGCGGGAGGTGGGCACCGGCACGCTTGAACTCGCCGACAGCAAGACCGGGGCGCGGAAAGTCTACCTCAACAGCGAGGCCCGGCGCATCATCGAACGCCAGCCCCGGACGGAGAGTGAACATGTCTTTCCCTCGCCTGGCGATCCGGCCTTTCCCGTATCGCGGTCCACGCGACTCTGGTTCACTCTCCGCAGGCGCGCCGGCATCGAGGACGTGCGTCTGCACGACCTTCGTCACAACTTCGCCAGCCAGGCCGTCCTCAACGGCATGCCGTTGCCGACGGTGGCGAGATTGCTGGGTCATCGCAAGGTTTCGATGACCCTGCGGTACGCTCACGTCTCCGACCGTGAGGTCGAGGCGGCGGCAGAGCGGATAGGCCGTGCCATGCTCGACATAAGTGACGGCGCAGAACAATCCGGCCGCCCAACCTGTTCGGCGTGACACTCCGGCAGATCGAAAGTTCCGCCCTTGTGCGACCGATCGGTGTCACGGTGGAAGGCGGCAGGACCGACGCAGTTCAGTGTTGGTCTCGAACAGTTCCGGTCGTTTGGCTTGGCTTTACCGGATACCGCCGAAACCGGCCAGTAGATTGACCGTCGCTGTCCGATCGTCGAGCACGCCCGCCATCTCTTCATGAGCGGGACCGTAGAATGAGCCATCGAGGCGTCCGTTCTCATCCGAGAACCCGTTGCCGTCGACCGCAATGTCGTACATCAGGGTCGGAGCCCGGAAGGAGCTGGAGACGCCGCCGTCATGGACGGTAAGGTCGTCGAACATGGCCTGCCCGGCGAGGGTTGCGAGGTTCACGCTCAATTCCGCGTCGCCGAAGACCGGCGGCAGTTTCGTGCTCCCCAGGTCGATACCGATCAGCGACCCCATCCACGTGGCCTCGCCCTCAAGCGCCGCATGGGCATCGGCGAAACTCGCGGTCGGATGGAAGCCGAAGGAATTGACGCTCGCCCGCAACCGGTCAACCGACGAAACATCGGTTCCGTCGTCCTGATAGTCCAGCATGCGTTCCACACCCGCGCCCCAGGCGCTGTAGGTGGCCCACGCACCGTAGCCGTAAAGTTCCGGATCCGAAGCCGTGTCGGCATCAAGGACCTCGTAGCCGATATCGTCAAGGTAGGCGAAGTCGATCTCAGCTGGAACATAGACCTCCCTCGAGTCGGTGCAATACGCCATGATGGACGCGCATGCTCCGAAATGGCTCCAGTCCGAGGTTGCCCCAGCCGTGAATGGAGGGACGGGGTTGCTGTCGGCGTCTAGCCATTGAAAAGGTACCGGCTGGCCGCCGTTGGCCGCGACCATGTTGGGACCATTGAAGGTGTGCTGCTGCTCATCAATGTAGCGTTCCACGCTTGGCACATCCCAACCGCCGCGGTGGTCAACAACGCCGATGACGTGCCCGACCTCGTGCGCCAGGACGTAGATCAGCCAGTACTCTCCGACTGTTTCTCGCTCATCGATATTGCTCTGCGACAAGTTTATCAATCCATGCCACGGTTCATAGTCATCTGGCGTTATGTCGGCGTCCCTTGGTCCGCCCGAAGAAAGTGGATCTGTCGATGTATGGGTGACGGTAATCAGAACGCCATCAGTTTCAATATCTTCCGAGTATGTCACGTTGACCGGTTCTGCGCCCGCATGTTCCGGCACAGCATGAATGTTCGTTCCCGCCGGAATCGTATGGGTGCCGAAATCGTCCAAGAGGCGGTACGACCACGCCTTGCCGGCCCGCTCCATCGCTGCGCGAACGCTGGCCGGCACGCCCGACGCGAACTGCCAGTCGAACTCGATGTTGAGCGTACCGGCGGGCCCGCCTTTCCATTGCCCGTACGTGATTCCACCCCGCTCTCCAATGATCTCAATGTCTTCGGCCTGGACGTTGCGGAAATCGATGTCGGAGTCTCCACCCTGGAACATCTGGAGCAAGCTGCTTATCGCCGTCTTCCGGGTTTCCAGTTCCGTCGGGCCTACCGGAGTCAAGCCCAGGGCACCCCTCGCTACATCCGATGCGTTCCAGTGATCCAGCAGGTCCTCGGCCGTCGCATTGCTTCGCCACTCTGTGGAAGCGCTGTGTTCCGGCGACTCCGCGTCGACCGGCATGGGATCATCTTTGACCTGCTCGTTGTTGTCCGCGAACTGCTGCGCCTGACGGCGCAACTCATCGGCAACCGCGTGCTGCCTTTCCGCCTTGCCCTGCTCGGTCTCGGCGGTCCGCCGCTCGGACTCGGCGTCGGCGGACATCGTGTCTGCCTGCGCCCTCATGGACGCTGCCTCAGCCGCGTCGGCAGCCGCCTCAGCCGCGTCGGCAGCCGCATCGGCAGCCGTCGCGGAGTCGGATCCGGCACCCAGGATTGCGGCAACCCTGTTCGCCGCCGTGCGAGCCTCGGTGGCCTTCATGCGAGCCGCCATCGCAGCCTCAGAAGCCTTCATCTTCGCTGTGGCCAGGGCCATGGCCTCAACACCTTTCCGGTGCTCACGGATGGTTGTCTGAGCCATGGCGAGGAAACCGCGAATCTCATCAAGATCGTCAAGGCTGGCTGCGGTTTCATCGACTGAAGCGTGCATGGCTCCGCGGATGACCCCATCCGCCGTCATGACGAGCGCGTTCGCCGCGGCCACGTCCGCATCCGAGGACTCGGCGGTCAAACCGGCGACAGCCGTCTCGGCCGCAGCGATGGCATTCGCGATCACAGTCGCCTCGGCCTCGGCAGCGATCATGCAGGTGCCGTCGGCATAGGTGCCGCCGTCAGTCTCGCACAATTCCTGCGGCGTTGGATTCGGCACCATCGTCGTGCTGCCACCGCCGCCGCACGCGGCAAGGATTGGTAAGCCGATAACGCAAGTCAGAGCCAGTGCAGTTTCTCTGGATGCCATAGTGCACCTCCCGTTGAACTGGTTATGTGTCTTTCGCGCCGTACAACCGGCAGCCATGGAGTCGACGCAATGCGTTGGCCCCTTCCACGCTTGGTGTCGGTCCGGCGGGCGCCGGGCCGTTGCAAACAACCAAGACGAATGGCTGACCCAGCCTGTTCGCCGGACGCGATGATCAGTCACGTCGGGTCAAGGGCTGTCCCATTCAGCGGTCGTCCGACGGAGCGGGGTCGCCTTGGTGAGTGAGAAGGGCAGCCACAAGGCTGCCCTTCTGCCGTTTCAGAAGCGAGTTGGTAAGCAATCTACTGCTTATGGGCTCCAAAGGCTCCGACGACGGACAACCCAACACCTCCGACGACGTCAGGAAAATCGGTCGAATGCGCGCCAAACGTTCCGGCGACTGAACCCGGTTTGCCGTCCGACTCACCGTTGCCGAAAAACTGGCCGCCCCACTTTCCGGTGACACTACGCGAATCGGCGGCTCCGTCGTCGGAAACCGAGCCTTGGAAGAAACCGGCGTTCTGTGCCCCGATGCTGGCCGCGCCCAAGATCAATGTGCCTTCCTCGGGATAGCCGTCCGCAACAAAACCGGTCATCCTCCCGCTGATCGTGCCGAGGCCGTTCGCGTCGCCGAAGTTTGCGGTCAATATGACATCTGCCTCCAGAAACCCGACGGTGAGTCCTTCGGTTTCCCTCAGCGAGTACACCCCGGTCGCGTCGCCTATGTAGGTTGCAGGACCCGTCACGGCGGCAAGGTTGCTCTGCATGAACGGATCGCTGCCGTCGGCGAACGCACCGAATTCGTAGTCGGCAGCACGGGTCGCATTGTCCGGGGCAATCAGCCAAACCCCGCCTGCCAGATAATCCGCATCCGCCACCGTGCTGGTCACGCTTCCCGCCGTGAGCGTCGTTGCAGCAGAACTATCCGAGGGCGTGAACGTCATGCTCCCGGCTGTCATCTGAAGTTGTCCCGTCGTGTAGACGAACGAACAACCCGTGCAACTTGCCGTGCCGCTTACGCCATTGAAGGCGGCAGGAAGGGAGACGTCGCTGCTCTGTACGACGTATCGCCCGCCGACGTTAACCGTCGTAAACCTGAACGCGTAGGTTCCGCCGGTCGTCACCTGTGAAGGCGCTTCGATATCCGTGTAGGCATCGACATAGAGCACGCTACTGCCAATGCGCTTGCTCAATTCGACACCCTGCCACGGAGACGGAGTGCCAGAAATGCGGCTGGGATTGCCGTCGCTCGTGCCGATGGACCACGCTGTTCCGTTGCGAACGGAGAAGCTGGGGCCGCCAGTACCGTGCTGCGCGGTGATTCTCACTTGGTCGGTTGTAATGTTGCTGCTGTCCACGTTCGAGGACTGCGTGACGCTGCCGGGCGTGGGTTGGGCTCTTGCGGCTTCGGCGATCTTTGCGGCCGTGTTGGCCGCCGCCGCCGGATTCGTCAGGTCCTGAGCGGGCGGTATCATTGAGATGGGTCCGCCTCCACCTCCACCGCCGCCGCCACAGGCGGCAAGGGTCAGCAGGGCGAATGTGCCGGCAACGGCCAGCGGCGCGGCTCGCGCCAGTCGTCTATCCGAGGATGTCATGTGTCGCTCTCCCGTGGTCAGCATTGCATCCCGGCACGGGAATGGTGCCGGGCCATGCGACAACCACGCAGAGAGTGCGAAGAAGTCCTGCCTATTCGCGCCAAGCGATGGTGGCCAAACCGTCGCCGGATCGGTGCTGTTCTATTCAGCAGGTGACCCGACGTCGGGTCTCTGCTGGTTGTCGCAAGTGCAATGTGGGATTTCTTGCTCGATCATGCAATCCCGAAGTTGATTGGCGACGGTTGGGTCGATTCCATGGTTGTTGCGATGATCGCGCCAACTCGAACAGCCGCCGCGCCCGGATGCTTGCGGGCAAGGCGCACGCATACCGCCATGGTCCGGCGCTGGCGATGACCGGGCAAGCCTTGCAAGGGGAAGGCCGACGCCAGGGAGAGGCGGATCCGGAGAACGATGTCGACGATGGCGCTGGCGCCCCAGGGCAATCGCTTTTGGATTTTTCATGCAGCGGCACGGATGAGATTGAGCAG
>JAPPGE010000016.1 GCA_028821455.1 bacterium
GTCTGAATCCTCAAAACCAAAACGTCACCAACTCTTCAAAAGCGATTCCCCTGCGCTGTGGCGCTCTCATGGTATGCGGTCCACTATGGGTGTTGTCAGGAAGGTTCCTGGTCCATTGCGCACGTTGCTCTGCGTCACTCTCCTTGTGCTGTCGCCTTGTGCCTCCGCCGCGGCAGACGACGCGCCTCACCCCGAGGTCGTCATGATCGACGGGGGACCCTTCATCGCCGGGTCCGACGCGGATGAGAGGGAACGGGCCTATCGTCTCGACGAGGAAGCCTATGGTCACTCGCGAACCAGGCAGTGGGGCTGGTATGACGATGACATGGATCGTCACGTCGTTGAGCTCGACACCTTCTTCATCATGAAGAACCTCGTCACCCATGCCGACTATGCCCGCTTCGTCGAGGCCACGGGCCACGCCGTGCCCGACGTCGACAACGAGGCCTGGGACGGCTATGGACTGATCCATCCCTACCGCCGCACACGGCCCTACGCCTGGACTGGCGGCGCACCGCCGGCTGACAGGCTTGATCATCCGGTGGTTCTCGTGAGCCATGCCGACGCGATGGCCTATGCCCGCTGGATGTCCGGGGAAACGGGGCGCCTGTGGCGCCTGCCGGCGGCGCTCGAGTGGGAGAAGGCTGCACGCGGCACGGACGGGCGGATGTTCCCCTGGGGCAACGCGTGGGACCCCGCGAAGCTCAACACCCATGACCGTGGCCCCTTCTCGACGATGCCCGTGGGTTCGTTTCCGGAAGGCAAAAGTCCCTTCGGCATGCTGGATGCCGCCGGACAGGTGTTCGAGTGGACCGCCAATGAGCAGCGCCCGGGGCGTTACTGGGTCAAGGGTGGCTCCTGGGATGATCGCGGTTGCGGTGTCTGTCGTCCGGCTGACCGGCACGGCCGCCCCGAGGACATCCGCCACATCCTCATCGGCTTCAGACTGGTTGTGGAAGACGGATGACCCTGCCCCGGACATCCATCGCGGAGGGCCCGCCATGACGACGGAACGGACCCGCCTCGAAGATCTCCCGCGCGACGAACTCGAGGCGATGATCGAGGCAGGCAACGACGTTCTCGAATGCCATCGCGTCCTGCGCCTGACCAATGACAACATCGTCGGCGAACTGCTGCGGGACGCCGGCACGTTCTACCAGTGGCGGCACTATCCAAAGGGCGATGTCTTCGACCGCACGAGCCACAGCCAGTACTACTACCATGCCCATCCCAAGGCACAGAGGCCTGGAGAACATGGCCACTTTCACACGTTCATGCGCAGCAAGGGGATGAAGAAGGGCGTTGTTCCCGTGGACTACGACGGTGAGGCGGAGTGGCCGACGGGCGACGATGCGCTCAGTCACCTCATCGCCATCTCGATGGATTCAAAGGGATTCGCCATAGGTCTCTTCACCGTCAACCGGTGGGTCACGGGAGAAGCCTGGTATGCGGCCGACGATGTCTGCGACATGGTCGATGACTTCGTGATCGATCACGCCCGTCCATCCTGGCCCGTCAACCGCTGGATCACTGGCATGCTGCGCTTGTTTCGACCGCTGGTGAAGGATCTGGTGCGCGAGCGCGACAGGGTCGTCGAGGAATGGCGCCAGGCCCACCCCGGAGACACCTTCCAGGACAAAAAGCTGGAAATCACCTCTCAGGAGGGGATCTCGGTCGAAGGCCAGATCGCACGTCTGCGCACCATTGCGGGCTGACTCCCAGTGAGTCCCGGAGCAATCCGGCTTTTCCACGGCTGACTTCAGTGTCGATCACGCGACGAGTCCTACAGTGCTGTCACATGCTCGCTTCGCGCGCTGGGACAGTCCGTAGATCTTTCCTCTCGAGCTCGTCGCCGACGAGACGGTCGCAACCCCTATGCCGGCGCCTGTTCCTTCATCGATCTGGTCGGGCAGCGGACGCTGAATGCTCTCGCCGACATGGCAACATTCCTCTTCGCGAATGGCGTGCCGCCAATCAACCGCCGGGCATTGTTCGGTCCAACCTGACCGGGGCGGGGCGGCGCGAAGCAGGGTCTCACGGGGTCTGCAGGTGGCTGCGGACCATGCCCATGAAGTTGTCGTAGACGATGCGGGCGCTGGCGTTGAACTCGGCCATCGCGGCGGCCGCCTCGGCCTCGAGCCGCGGCAGGGCTCCGGCGCCGAGGTTCTGCTCGAGGGCGCGCTTGTATTCCGGCACCCTTGCCCACTGGCTCACCGTCTCGGACGTGATCTCGATGTGATACTGGATGCTGAAGGCGTGATCGCCGTACCCGAGCGACTGCGTCGCACAGGCACCGGATTTCGCCAGCACCTGAGTTTCGGGCGGAACGTCGAGGACTTCCGCGCCATGCCACTGCAGGGTGCGATGAACCGCCGGCAGGCCCCTGAAGAGGGGGCTCGCGATGCCGGCCGGTTCAAGCTCCACCTCGAGAATGCCGATTTCCGGTTCGGCGGCCGGTCCAACCTCGCCGCCGAGCGCCTGGGCAAGGAGCTGATGACCCAGGCAGAACCCCAGGAACGGCATCCGGCGCGACGCGACGGCCTCGCGTATGGCCTGCCTTTCGGGTTCGAGCCATGGGTGGAGATCGTCCTGCCAGACGTCCATGGGGCCACCCATGACCCACAGCACGTCGAAGTCCGAGAGGTCCGGAATCGCCTCCCCCTCGTCGAGCTCCACGGCAGTCCAGGGAATTCCGTCCTCCGCAAGGAAATCCCGGAAGACGCCGGGATGCTCGATGTCGATGTGCTGGAAAACGAGGACGCGAGGCGTTGTCATGGCGCGATGATCACAAGTCGTTCCACGGGGAATTCCCTTTGCGCGAATACTCGGCGTCGCCATCGAGGATCTGCTGTTCGACCTCGGCCCAGTTCTCGCGGCCTACGGCCACACCCTCCTCGATGCCGTTGTCGACCCACCTCTTGCGGATCTTGGCATTCCAGTTGAGGTACAGCTGGTTCTCGTGGACGGTCCAGGCCTGTTTTGGATCGACCTCGGCCGCGTACTCGCCCTGCGTCAGGGCATAGGCGCACCAGCCTCCGAACTGCGGGGCGTAGGCATCGGGATCGCCGGCGAAGAGATCGCGGTTGGCAGCCGAGGCAAAATGCCAGGTGGCGCCCTGCCAGTCGTGGGAGAACTCCGCCGATCCCATGACGGCGCGGTTCTCCGTGAAGTAGGCAACGGTATCCCAGCCACCGATGGCCACCCCGTCAGGCGTGATGTTGACCGTTGTCTCCATCTCCGCTTGAGCGTGACCGCCCACAGCGAGGCTGAAAACGACCAGAATGGCACTCAGGGTCTTGCGGCGTGTCATGACCGTCTCCCGTTTGTCAGGTCCGTGAAGTGTAGAAGACCACGCAAGAGTCTTGTCAATGCCGCGTTGCCACATTGCCGCCATGGATGACGGCGTGGAGCGGATTGAATCCCACCTGATAGGCGAGAACATTGGGGTGGGTGATGTCCCAGATGGCGAGATCCGCCCGTTTGCCGACACTGAGCGTGCCGCGGTCACCCAGGAGACCGAGCGCCCGTGCCGCCTGTCGCGTCACACCGGCGAGAGCCTCTTCCGGGGTCAAGGAGAAGAGGGTCGACGCCATGTTGAGCATGAGGAGCAGCGACGTCACCGGGGAACTGCCCGGGTTGCAGTCGGTCGATACCGCCATGGCAAGGTTGTGCCGGCGCATGAGATCGACCGGCGGCATGGGGTCGGCGCGCAGCACGTAGGCCGCACCGGGAAGCAGCACGGCTGCGGTTCCGGCACGCGCCATGGCCCGCGCTCCGTCCGGCGAGAGGTATTCGAGGTGATCGCAAGAGAGCGCGCCATGGCGGGCGGCGACCTCGGCGGCGCCACACTCCGAGAGCTGTCCGGCGTGGAGTTTCACCGGCAGTCCGAGATGGCGGGCGCCGGCGAGGATGCGATCGGTTTCATCGGCCGTAAACGCAATGTGCTCGCAGAAGACGTCGACGGCATCCGCCAGTCCGCCGGCGACCACCTCCGGCATCACCGTCGCGCAGACGAAGTCCACATAGTCGTCCCTTCTCTCGGCGAACTCGGGCGGCAGGGCATGTGCGCCCAGGAACGTGGTCACGACGCTGACCGGACGCATCGTCGCGAGGTGTCGTGCCGCCCGCAGCATGGTGCACTCCGTGTCGAGGTCGAGGCCGTAGCCCGACTTGATCTCGACCGTGGTCACACCCTCGGCCAGCAACGCATCGAGGCGCGGCAGGGCCGCATCGATCAGCGCTTCGCGACCGGCCGCGCGGGTGGCCCGGACCGTGGAGAGAATGCCGTGTCCCGCCTTGAGAAGTTCCTCGTAGGACGCGCCCTTAAGACGGGCCTCGAACTCGTCGGCCCGGTCGCCGCCGTAGACCAGATGGGTGTGGCAATCGATGAGTCCGGGTGTCATCCAGCGTCCGTCGAGGCGGCACACCTCGCGGGCGAGCGTTCCGGCGTGATCAGGCAGGTCATCGCTCCCGCCGCAGAACACGATGCGCCCGTCGCTGACACCGAGCGCACCGTCATCGATCACGCCATAGGCGCCACGGCCCTCCTCCATGGTGGCGAGGCGAACGTCCAGCCAGAGCGTATCCCACATGGATGTCACTTTCGCATCATCAGTACTGAACGGAAAGTCGGCCTTGAGTCGAAGCGGTTCTTCACGATCGGGGCTTCGTGTCCGATACGGCAAAGGTCATGACGTTGAGCTGGACACCGTCTCCGTTCGGATCCGGAATGAGCCGTTCCGTGAAGGCTCCGCCCGAATAGGTCTCGATCACCCGCCGCCAGAAGAGCACGGCAGCCCTGTTTTGAGGGTACTGCACCACCTGCCAGCAGCCCGTGAAGCGATCGAAGGCGGCTTCGGCGGCCCGGCGCCCCACGCCGCGTCCTGCCCAGGGGCCCGACACGTAGAATTCGCTCATGTTCCAGTCGACGCCGAGTACGAGGCGGTAGCGATCAATCAGGCAGAAACCCGCGGTGTTGCCGTCAACTTCAATGAGAAACGGGTGGTTGCCTTCGTTCCACGCGTACGAGAGATCCATGCGCTCGCACCGCCAGGTGGCGTTGGCAACCCAGTCCTCCTGGGGACCGATCTGGCGCGCCATGTCGTAGAGGTAGAAGCGCGCCAGATCCTCTACGAGGGGAATGTCGTCGCGTGTCGCCTCGACGAGTTGAACCGTGCCGGTGCGGGTCGTCTCCATCACGAGTGCTCAGCTCCCTGCGGCAATTCATTGCGGCGAGGCCCCCGCCTGCCTCGGACTCCCCTTCGATAGTGGCCGGGGACTCCCCGCAGGCGCGTGATCCAGTGTGCCGATTGGGAGTAACCCGTCCAGATCGGCTCCGACCGTTTCGATCCACCCTTCCCTGCGACACGCCGGGAGCGGAGCCCGGCTATGGCGCTCCGTTCGACACATGGGCCAGGGATGAGGACCTCGTGCGGGGCGCCGATGACGCCTGCATGACGATGCCCGCTGAGCGACGGGAGACTTGCGCACGCCGGACTGTGCCGACTATTGCTGTCCCCTGGTGTTCGAGGAGCGACCGGCATGCCCCGTACCGTCCTTCACGCGCCGTCGGCGATGCTGATCGACGGCTGGGCCGACGATGTCCTGATCACCATCGACTCTGGCGGGATGATCGAGTCCGTCGACACCGGCACGCCCGCACCGCCCGGGTCGGTCCGCCTTGCGGGGTCGGCCATTCCGGGGATGGCCAATCTCCACAGCCATGCCTTCCAGCGGGCCATGGCGGGACTGGGGGAAAAGGCGGGAGCGGGAGCGGCGGACAGTTTCTGGAGCTGGCGCGAGACCATGTATCTCTTTCTCGCGCGCCTCGGACCCGACGAGGTCGGCGCCATCGCTGCCCAGCTCTACCTCGAGATGCTCAAGGCCGGCTACACGGCGGTTGGCGAGTTTCACTATCTGCACCACCAGCAGGACGGCACGCCCTACGACGACCCCGCCGAAATCGCCTGGCGCCTCGTCGACGCCGCGCGCCATACCGGAATCGCGCTGACGCTGCTCCCGGTCCTCTACACCTTCGGCGGGTTTGGCGAAGCCCCTGCGGAACCGGGCCAGCGCCGGTTCGTCCATGACAGCGATGCCTACCTGCGGCTCTTGCAGGCGCTCGGCCGTGTCCGCGACTGCGGCGTCAGGCTGGGCATTGCGCCCCATTCCCTGCGAGCGGTCGGCCTGACCGGACTGACGGAGGCACTTGCTTGCGTCGACGACGGCACGCCTATCCACATCCACATCGCCGAACAGAGACGCGAAGTGGAGGAGTGTCTCGACTGGTCGGGCTTGCGACCGGTCGACTGGCTCCTCGAACATGTCCCTGTCGACAGGCGATGGTGTCTCGTCCATGCCACCCACGTGACAGCGGGCGAGGTCGCCCGGATGGCGGCCTGCGGCGCCGTAGTCGGCCTCTGCCCGACGACCGAGGCGAACCTGGGCGACGGCATGTTCCCCCTGGGGTCGTACCTGAAGCGGCGCGGCGCCTTCGGCATCGGCTCCGACAGCCACGTGTCGACGAGCCCGGTCGAGGAACTGCGGTGGCTTGAGTATGTCCAGCGGTTGCGCCGCAGGCGGCGCTGCATGGTCTCCACCCGGGACATCCCCCACACGGGCGAGGCCCTGTGGCGGTCGGGCCTTGCCGGTGGCGCCCGGGCGCTCGGGCAGGAGGCCGCCGGATTGCAGCCCGGCGCGCCGGCGGATGTCGTGGTCCTGGATGCCGATCACCCGTCGCTCGTTGCCCGCAGACATGGCCGGCTTCTCGACAGCTTCATCCTGTCCGGCAACGGCAACCCGGTTCGGGACGTGTTCGTGCGTGGCCGTCACGTCATCAACCGGGGCCACCATGCCATGGAAGACCGGATCGCCCGTGACTACGCGGCGGTGATGCGTTCGATGGTCCGGTGAGAGCTGCGGATTGCCCGCAGGCCCTTGCGTGGCCTATGAATGCGAGACAATGGTGGGGCCGCAATCCATGACACGAGTGTCACGAAGAGGCCGCGAGCGCCGCACGAGGGGCGCCCGTCAACAGCCGGCCTGGCGCCAGCCGATCAATCCCTTTGCGCCCCTGGAGGCGGTATCCCGGGATGAGCTCGCCCATATCCAGGACCGGTCCCTTGCCGTTCTCGAGGAGATCGGCATCGAATTCCTGCACGAGCGGGCGCATGCGGTGTTCCATGAGGCGGGAGCCGACGTGGATCGCGCCACGTCGAGAGTGCGCCTGCCCCGGCAGCTCGTCGCGCATGCCATGGCGTCCGCGCCCCGCACCTTCACGCTCCATGCCCGCGACCCGCACCGCTCGCTCACCATCGGAGGCAACCGTATCGCCTTCACACCGGTTGCCAGCCCGCCCTTCGCCCACGATCTCGAGCACGGGCGTCGCGAAGGCAACTTCAGGGACTACTGCGACTTCCTGCGCCTGGCCCAGGGACTCAACTGCCTGCACTTCCTCGGCGGCTACCCGGTCGAGCCGACCGACCTTCCGGCCGCCACCCGGCATCTCGACTGCCTCGCCGCCTTTGTCACGCTGACCGACCGGGCCTGGCACGCCTATTCGCTCGGCACGGAACGCATCGATGATGCGCTTTCCATCATCTGCATCGCCAGGAACCTGTCGCGCCAGGAACTCAAACAACAACCAAGTATCGTCACCGTGGTCAATGCAAACTCGCCGCTGAGATTCGACACGCCGATGCTCGACGGCATGATGACCATGGCCGAACACAACCAGCCGGTCATCGTCACCCCCTTCACGCTCGCCGGCGCGATGGCGCCTGCCAGCGTGGCCGGAGCCGTTACCCAGCAGAATGCCGAGGCCCTTGCCGGCATGACACTGGTGCAGCTCGTCAACCCGGGGGCTCCGGTCGTCTACGGCGGATTCACCAGCAATGTCGACATGAAGACGGGGGCTCCCGCTTTCGGCACGCCCGAGTATGCCCGGGCGACGATGATCGGCGGCCAGCTCGCCCGTCTCAACGGCGTTCCCTACCGTTCGAGCAACGTCAACGCCTCCACGTCGGCCGATGCCCAGGCGGCCTACGAGAGCCAGGTTTCCCTGTGGAGCGCCGTGATGAGCCATGCCAACATCGTGCTGCACGGAGCCGGATGGCTTGAAGGCGGACTGGTGGCCAGCTTCGAGAAGATGGTGATCGACGCCGATACCATCGAGATGATCAGCCAGGTTCTGGAGCCCGTGGAGGTAACCGACGAGGAAATCGGCATGTCGGCCATGGCGGAGGTCGGTCCAGGCGGGCACTTCTTCGGCGCCGGCCACACCCTGGAGCGCTACGAGACGGCCTTCCACGAACCGATGGTGTCGGACTGGAGCAGTTTCGAGAACTGGAGCGAGGCCGGCGCCATCGACGCAGCCGGACGTGCCTCGCGCCTTGCCCGCGAGTTGATCGAGTCCTGGGAAGCGCCTGCGCTCTCAGAGGACATTGCGGCGGAACTCGACGCTTTCGTCACCCGCCGCAAGGCGGAGATCCAGAGCAGGTGACCGTCACTCGAGAGTGCCTTGTCACAGGGTGGGGCCTGCTTTCATAGTGGCAACACGATGACCTGCCCCTGAAGGGAGCGATTCATGGCACGCCGTACCCGGTCTCGCCGCAGGGGTAGTGAGAGGTCACGCTCGGCCGCTCCGCGCCAGCTTCCCTGGCGCGAGGTGCACAACCCCTTTCCGCCGCTCGACATTCTCTCGGCAGACCAGATCGAACACATCCACGGCGCTTCCCTTGACGTTCTCGAGGAACTCGGCATGGAGATTCTGGGCGGGGACGCGCGACAGCTCTACCGCGAGGCCGGCGCCGACGTCGACGACAGCACCATGCGTGTGCGGTTCGACCGTGGTCTCATCGAGGAGGCGATGGCGACGGTGCCTTGCGAGTTCACCCTCCACAGCCGGATCGCGGAACGCTCCGTCACGCTTGGAGGCAACCGCATCGTCACCACGGCGGTGTCGAGCCCGCCGAACGTCTCCGACCTCGACAACGGCCGGCGTCCCGGCACCTTTGAGGATTTCCGCAACCTGGTGAGGGTGGCCAGCAGTCTCAACGCCGTGCACT
Organism: bacterium; assembly: GCA_028821455.1. Classification (GTDB taxonomy): domain Bacteria; phylum Pseudomonadota; class Alphaproteobacteria; order SP197; family SP197; genus SP197. Next base: position 9,066 of record JAPPGE010000016.1, read on the forward strand.
TCTTCGCCGGCTATCCGGTCGAGCCCATCGATCTGCCGGTGCCCACCAGGCATCTCGACTGCTACATGACCTTCATCACCGAGACCGACCGTGCCTGGCGGACCTATGCCCTGGGCGCCGAACGGAGCCGCGACGGCATCGAGATGAACCGCATTGCGCGGGGCATCGACATGGAGGAGATGATCGCCCGGCCGGGCCTCATCACGCTCATCAACACCAATTCGCCGCTGCGCCTCGACGAACCCATGAGCCAGGGCCTGATCGAGATGGCCCGAGCCGGCCAGGCGGTCGCCATCACGCCCTTCACGCTGCAGGGCGCCATGGCGCCCTCCACCCTCGCCGGGTCCCTCGTGCAGCAGAACGCCGAGGCGCTGGCCGCCCTGGCGCTGATTCAGATCGTCAGGCCCGGTGCACCATCCGTCTACGGCGGATTCACCAGCAACGTCGACATGAAATCGGGAGCACCGGCCTTCGGCACCCCGGAGTATGTGAGAGCAACCCTCGCCAGCGGACAACTGGCGCGCCGCTACAACATCCCCTTCAGGACCAGCAATGTCAGTGCTTCCAACGCGGTCGACGCCCAGGCGGCCTACGAGAGCGGCATGTCCCTGTGGGCTGCCTTCCTCGCTCACGGAAACCTCATCCATCACGGCGCCGGCTGGATGGAGGGCGGCCTGGTGGCCAGTTTCGAAAAGATGATCGTCGACGCCGAACTGATCCAGGGCATGTTCGAGATCATGGAGCCGATCGTCGTCAACGATGCCGAAATCGGCATGGAGGCGATGGAGGACGTCGGTCCGGGCGGGCACTTCTTCGGCACGGGCCACACCCTGGAGCGCTACGAGACCGCCTTCTACGCGCCGCTCCTCTCGGACTGGCGCAACTTCGAGACCTGGGTCGAGGCGGGAAGCCCCGACGCCAGCCGACGCGCCAACCGCATCTGGAAACAGCTCCTGGCGGATTTCCAGGAGCCGCCTCTCGATCCGGCGATCCGCGAGGAGCTCGAGGACTTTGTCGCCCGGCGCAAGGCCGAAGGCGGCGTCCACGACAACTGAACTCTCACGCGCTGCGGCGTTCCGCCGCCACCCGGCAGGCGGACAGATCACGGAGGCCTGGCGTCCCGGCCTGGACCATCGCCTGCCTCAGATCCGCCCGGATGATGTTGATGGCGTGGTCGACTCCGGCCTCGCCCCCGGCGGCGACCGCGTAGGCGAAAGCCCGGCCCATGAGAACGAAGTCGGCGCCGCAGGCGATCATGCGGGCGACATCGATACCTGAGCGCACGCCACCGTCAGCCAGCAGGGGATAGCCGGCGCCAACGGCCCTGCGGATGGCCGGCAGCACCTCGACCGGAGCCGGGGCCGCATCGAACTGGCGGCCGCCATGGTTGGAGACCGCAACGGCATCGATACCCATGTCACGCACTCTTACGGCATCGTCGGGATTGAGCAGTCCCTTGACGATCATGGCACCCTTCCAGCGTTCGCGCAGGCGTTCGAGCTTTCCAGCGGTCACCCGGCCATCCGTCATGCTCGCCAGATGCTCCCCCATCGCCGACAGGGGCAGCCCCTTCGGCATGTAGCGCTCGAGCGTGCGGAGCTGGGGGATGCCGGCACGCAGCATGGCGAGCGCCCAGGCAGGGCGGGCGATGATGTCCGTGAGCGTCGTGCGATCGAACCGCGGGGGCACGGAAAGGCCGCTGGCGATGTCGCGTTCGCGCCGGGTGCGGGTCGGGACGTCGACTGTCACGATGAGCACCGAGGCGCCGGCGGCCTCTGCCCGATCCACAATGTCGTTCTCGATGGCGGGGTCCACGGTGCAGTAGAGCTGGAACCAGAGATTGCTCCCGGCGATGGCTCCGATCTCCTCGACGGACATGGTGGCAAAGCTGCTCAGGCAGGCGGGCAGGTCGTGGCCGGTGGCGGCGCGCGCGATCAGCGCCGGCGCATTAGGCCAGATCAGCCCCGTCAGCCCCATCGGACCGGGGGCAAAGGGAAGCGACCAGGTGCGGCCGAACAGGGTGACGGAGGGATCCGGTTCGAAGGCCTCGTCGACGATCGCCCGGGGTGTGAGAACGACCCTGCGCAGGGCATCGATGTTGGCCTCAAGGCAGACTTCCCTGTCGATGCCCCCCTCCAGATAGCCAAGAGCAAAGCGCGGCACCCGCCGGGCCGCCCTTTCCTGCATCACGTGAATCGATGGGAACCGCCTGTCGAGTGTCATGGAGCGTTGCGCTCGCCGGTGATGAGGTCGCTCGCCTTCTCGCCAATCATGATGGCCGGGGCGTGGGTGTTGCCGCTGGTGACATGAGGCATGATCGAGTTGTCAGCTATGCGAAGACCGTCAAGACCCAGGAGCCTCAGATCCGGGCCGACGACGGAACGCGGATCATCGGGCGCGCCCATGCGGCACGTGCCGGCGAGATGATGGGTGATGCCGATACTCCCGCTCACCCAGCGGTCGAGGTCGGCTGGCGAGGTCACGTTCGCGCCAGGCTCGATCTCGCGCCCCCGCAGCCCGTCGAATGCCGGCTGCGAGACGATATCGCGGATTACGCCGGTGCCGGTGCGGAACGTTTCGCGGTCGCGCTCTTCGGCGAGAAAGTTGAAGCTGAACCGCGGCAGGGCCTGCGGGTCGGCCGAACGCAACCGCACGGTCCCACGGCTCTTGATGCCGACGAGTTCCGTGTAGACCCCGAAACCATCGGTCAGCGCGTCGGCGTAGGTCATGCCCACCAGCATGGGCGTGAACGTCATCTGGATATCGGGCCAGGGGGCGTCGGCGCCGGATCGCAGGAAACAGCCGACGTCCATGTGGTTGGTGGAGGCCACACCCTTGCGGTCGACAAGCCAGCGCGCACCTGCCAGCCACATCTTCGGCGGCCGGGTCCACGACGCCAGCTTTTCCGCTTTCCTGGCGGTGTAGCCGCAGCGGATGGTCGGGTGGGTGTGAAGGTTGGCGCCGACGCCCGGGAGTTCGTGGCGCACCTCGATTCCGTGCGGCGCGAGTGCAGCGGGATCGCCGATTCCCGACAGCATGAGCAGCTGCGGAGAACCGATGGCGCCGGCACAGAGCAAGACTTCTCTCGCCGCGTGAATGGTCTCGTGGCGCCCGCCGGCCCTGACCGTTACACCGGTTACCCGACCCGCCTCGATGACGAGACGATCGACAGGGGTATCACAGCGGATGACGAGATTGGGCCGGCCGAGGCAGGGCTTGAGATACTCGGTCCACACATCGCTCCGCTCACCACCGCGCGTGTTGCGGTGCATGACGGCGATCCCCTCCTGATCCGGGCCATTGTAGTTGCCGTTGAAGGCAAGGCCGGCCTCGACTCCTGCCTCAAGAAAGGCCTCGTTGAACATCGAGGATTGGGGATTACCACGCGCGACGGCGATGGGACCTGACTGCCCCATGTGGGGATCCGCGGCATCGTCGAAGTTCTCGATGCGCCGGAAGAGAGGCTCGACATCGCGCCATGACCAGCCGACCGCGCCGTCCGCTGCCCAATTGTCAAAGACGCCGGGCGCGCCCCTCACCCACAGCAGGGCGTTGATCGAGGAAGATCCTCCAAGACCCCTGCCCATCTTGTAGGGATAGGTTCTGCCGCCGGCCAGCGCTTCCGGTTCCGACCTGTAGTCCCAGTGGTAGCGGCCCGACTGGTAGAGCGCGAGGACACCTGCCGGAATGCGGTGCATCAGGGACCTCTTGCCGGTGCCGGCCTCGAGCACGAGAACGCGAACCGCCGGATCTTCCGTCAGGCGCGCCGCAAGCACCGAGCCCGCCGTGCCGCCGCCGGCGATGATGTAATCGAATGCCGTCATCAGCCTTCCACGGGGTCATCCGCAAAGTGCTTCTCTTCGGAACTGATGACCTCGATCAGCGCCGGACGGTCGGTCAGTGCCAGCGCCCGTTCAAGAGCCGGCACAAAGTCCGCCGGAGCGCTCACCCGTTCGGCGTGCGCGCCAAGAGCCGCCGCCACGCCGGCATAGTCCCCGCCAAGTTCATGAATGCCGTAGTCGCGCGCCGCCACGGGATGGTGGTCGACATAGCCACCCATGACCGCGTTCTTCAGAACGATGGTGATCGTGGCGAGACGGTTGCGCACGGAGGTTTCGAGATCCATTCCCACCATGCCGATCGCCGCATCGCCCATGACGTTGATGCAGTGGTGATGGGGTCGCGCAAGCCGCGCACCCTGGACAAGGCCAAGCCCGAGGCCGAGCTGTGTCGTCTTGCCCCAGCCGATGTACCCGTGCGGCACGAGTGTCTCGTAGAAGGCCGTCATCTGGTCGCGCGGCGAACCGGCATCATGGGTGACGATGGTCGTTTCGCGGTCGACCGTCATCATGAGGTCGTGAACGATGCGGTAGGGATTGACGGGGACCTCGTTGGATTGCAGGCGCGGCTCCCAGAGATCCATGAAGGCCTTGCGGCGCCTGGCCACCTCCTCGGCCACCGCATCGCGCCGCGAGGCGGAATCCTCGCCGAGAAGCTCCACCATCCTCTCCAGGGTCGCACGGGCATCGCCGATGATGCCGATGTCGACCGGATAGTCCTTGGACACATCGCCTTCCCAGTTCGTCAACTGGATGAAGCAGCGCCGGCCGGTCGGAAACGGCGTGATGTACTCCGACTTCGTGAAGCTCGTGCCGAGACCGAGGATGAGGTCGGAATTCGCGAGGAAGTGCGCCGCCTCGCCGCGACGCGTGCGGCCCGCGCATCCAAGGGAGAGCGGGTGGTTCTCCGGAAAGGCGCTCTTGCCGTTGAGCGTCGTCAGAACCGGAATGCCGGTGCAATCGGCGAACTCCGTCAACGCTTGCGATGCTCCGGCATAGAGAATGCCCTGACCCGCCACGACGACAGGCGACGAGGCCTTTCTCAGACAGGCAAGGACTTCGCGGATCTCGGCATCGGCAGCCACGGGCCGCGACGCCTTCTGGGGGCGGTAGCTCTCCTCGAGGCCGGGATCGGCAGTGGTGTTGGCCACATCCTTCGGCACCTCGAGAACCACCGGGCCGGGACGGCCATTGCGCAACATGGCGAAGGCGTTCTGCATCATCTGCGGAATACGCTCCACATCCGGCACCATGGCGCACCACTTGGCGACATGCTGCATGCTCTGGCTGGCCTTGAAGTGGGAATCGAGTGGCTGTCTCGTGCGGTCGTAGCCGAAGGGGATGTGGAGCACCGGCACGTTGTCGGCATGGCACTGGGCGACAGCGCCGAAGGCATTCTCCGATCCGGGCCCGTACTGCACCGTGGTACAGGCGATCCCGCGGCCACCCGTCACGCGGGCATAGCCGTCGGCAATGTGGAGGGCCTGGCGTTCCTGGCGCACGATGACGGGCCGGATGCCCGCCTTGGCCGCGGAGTCGATGAGATCGCTGTGCGGAAAGGCGGGAAGAATCTCGACTCCTTCCCTGGCGAGGATGCGGGCAATGAGATCGGCACCATTCATCGTGACACACTCCTCCAAATGCGACAGTCGTCGACCCTACGGGTGTTGCAAGGGTGCCGCAATCGGGTCGCGGTCATCATTGACCCTCGCCGGCACTTGGCATAAACATCAGGTCATACCTGATCCGCGATAGCTCAGTTGGTAGAGCAAGTGGCTGTTAACCACTGGGTCGCAGGTTCGAGTCCTGCTCGCGGAGCCATATTTCGAAGGGCCGTCAGCCGGCGACCGGGATGTCGCCAGGCGACGGCCCTTCCGGCACCGGCATCAGGTTGGTAACGCATTGCTGTCGCGGCTCTTGCGATACATGTAACCCGTGCGGGCCGCCGCTGCCTGTCATGGGAACACCCCGAGGCGTATGCCGCAATCGGCCGGGTCGAGGTGGCGCGAGCGGCATATGAACATGCGCTGGGGATCGAGCCCGGCTATGCCGAAGTTCCAGAGCCGATCAATCACAAGTGTTTGATATGAATGACATTCGACAG
>JAPPGE010000085.1 GCA_028821455.1 bacterium
CTAAAGTGATCTCCCTGCCATTGTTGCTGACCCGGGGCTGCTGAGACGTGGTGTCGAACTGGTCGACGAGACTGCTTGTCGATCCGATTCTGTCGTGAGGCCACGCCATCGAGCCTGGATGGACAACAATGTCGGCAGATGAACCGCAAAGCTGCCGCTGGCCCAATCGGGGCCGGTCATTCCACGATACCTAGAGGCGGAACTGGCGGCCGAGATAGACCTCGCGAACGATCCTGTGGGCGGCCACATCCTCGGGCGGGCCTTCCATGAGGATGGTGCCTTCGTGAAGGATGTAGGCGCGATCGACGATGCCGAAGGTCTCGCGCACGTTGTGATCGGTGATGAGCACGCCGATGCCGCTGTCCTTGATCTGCGCCACCAGTTCGCGGATGTCTCCGAGTGCTATGGGGTCGATGCCGGCCAGCGGCTCGTCCAGCAGCATGATGGAAGGACGCGAGGCAAGGGCACGGGCGATTTCGACGCGTCGTCTCTCTCCCCCCGAAAGAGCCACGGCGGGCGTGTGGCGCAGGTGCGATATGGAGAACTCGGCGAGAAGCAAGTCGAGCATGGTCTCACGGACATCATAGTCGTCCTCGACAACCTCGAGGGCGGCCCTGATGTTGGCCTCGACCGACAGGCCACGGAAGATCGAGGCTTCCTGTGGCAGATAGCCGATGCCGAGGCGCGCCCGCCGGTACATCGGCAATCCCGTGACATCGTGACCATCGAGCGTGATCGTGCCGGCGTCGGCGGCCACCAGGCCCGTGATGAGATAGAAGCATGTCGTTTTGCCGGCGCCATTGAGACCGAGGAGGCCCACGACCTCTCCGGCATGCACATTCAGGCTGATGTTGCGGACAATGGGACGCTTGCGATAGCTCTTGGTCAGGTTGGAGGCGACAAGACCCCGGTTGTGACTGACCAGGACGGGTCCGCTCTCATAGGTCGCGTTCACTGATCGTCTTCGTCCACAGCACTCAGCAGTATATTCACCCTTTCCTCCCCGCCAACGATGTTGACCTGTCCACTCGCCAGGTCGAGCGTCACCTTCGTGCCCGTCAGTACGGCATCGTCGTTCACCAGCCGCACATTCTTCTCAAGGATGACGATACCCGACGCCACCGACCACAGACCGGCGTCGCCGTGTGCCGTGCCGTCGTCGGTGAGAACCACGACATCGCCGTTCGCCTGGATGGATTCGACCCGGTTGCCGTCTCCGTCGTCATTGTAGTGCACGACCATGGTATCGGCGCGTACGGTCAATTCGCCCTGCATGACCTGGACACTGCCGTACAGCGTGACATCCCGCGATTCCGAATCGACATCGAGACTGTCGGCCGACACTTCGATCGGCTCACCGCTGTTGTAGTCGCTGATCGAGAACATCTGTGCCGCTGCCGGCAGCACCGGAAGGAGACCAAGAACACCAATGATCACGAGACTCTCGAGTTTGTTCATGGGAGGCTCTTGAGTTGATCGCCGGAGAGTGCTGTCCGGAAAACGCGATGCATGGTGTGTGGATTTCCCGGACGGTTGCGTTTCCACGAGGTATAGTGGAGATCAGCCATAGACACCACCCGTGAAAGTGGCCCCTTCATGCCCACCATACCTGACGCCCCGGTAGCGCTTCAAGGGATACTTGACCGCCGTCCACAGGGCTCGCATGCAGGCCCGTCAATCGCCCGGTTGGAGCGAGATTTCGACGTCGCCGGAAAACGTGAACTTGCCGCCATGGTCGCTGACCACGAACCCCTCCGCCTCGAGATCTCCCGATGGACCGGTGCCCCTGACCATGGCATCGCTGTGCGCCATCCCCCGCTCCAGGTCGATGAGAACGCGCTCGCTCTCCAGACGATACCCGCTGCTGGAGATGACCTGAACGGATGATTCAAGGGTGAGCACCTGGCTCTTCTGCTCAAAGTAGCCGCTGTCGGCCTCCAGGGACGTCCATTCGCCTTCACCGACGGTAATGGAGCCGCTCACGCCTTCGAGAAACACCATGTCATCCCGGTCCGAACCATGCCAGGCCGTTCTGGCGCGGATGGTGAAGGGCCGGCCATCGCTGTCCGTTCCGAGGAATCTGACATTGGTCATGGTCGAGCGCTCGGCGGTCGGCTGTTCGAGTCCACTGATCGGAATCACGTCGGGCAACTCTATGAGGTTGAAGGTCGGCCACAACAGCAGAAAGACAGCCAGGGCAAGGGCGCACAGCGGCAACAGCCAGCGCAGCAGGCGGACGATGCGCGTGTAGCGCAGCAGGGAGCGGTGCCGGGGATGCGGCAGGGCGTCGTCCGGGGTGAGGCCGTCTGCGGGCGGGCCGGCCATCGGATCAGTGGTCCAGGATATCCGGATCGTTCCAGCCCAGGAGATCGAGTTCGGCGCGGGTCGGGAGAAAGCGAAAAATGGCTTCGGCCAGCTCCGTGCGTTCCTCGCGCTCCAGGCGGCGATCGAGTTCCTCCTTCAACCGGTGGAGGTGGAGAACATCCGCAGCCGCGTAGTCGAGCTGTCGGTTCGAAAGTTCTCCCGCCCCCCAGTCGCTGCTCTGCATCTGCTTGGAGATGTCGACTCCGAGGAGTTCCTTGCACAGATCCTTGAGGCCGTGCCGCTCGGCAAAGGTCCGCACCAGGCGGGACGCGATCTTGGTGCAGTAGACCGGTGACACGACGATGCCCATGTGGTGGCGGATTGCCGCGAGATCGAACCGGGCAAAGTGAAAGATCTTCAGGGTGCCGGGATCTGTCAGGAGAGTGCGCAACCGCGGCGCCGCGAGGTCGCCCCGGGGGAACTGCACGAGATGGGCATTGCCGTCGCCGCTGGAAAGCTGAATGAGGCACAGACGGTCGCGCAGGGGCTTGAGGCCCATGGTCTCGGAATCGACAGCAACCGTGGCCCCGAGATCAAGACCGGAGGGAAGATCTCCCTGATAGAGAAGGTTGGCCATGTGACAGCTGAGGTGGAAGAAGGCTGACCCGCCACGCCTGCGAACCCGGCAAGACACCGGATTGGCAAGCGATCAGGGCATGGCAAGGCTACCCTCACCTGCCCACAGGAACAAGGTCGGGCGGCGCTGGTGCCCAGGAGAAGACTCGAACTTCCACGGGGTCTCCCCCACAGGTACCTGAAACCTGCGCGTCTACCAATTCCGCCACCTGGGCACGGCGCCTCTCCTAGTGGGCGCAGGGGAAACCTGTCAAGTGGCAACACCCTCTGGGCGATTGACGCCTTGCCCTCGAGGCTCAATCATCCGCAGCCGGTGTTGCTGGAGGTCTTCATGGCTGTTGGGACGGTTGTTGTCTTCGGCGGTTCCGGCTTCATCGGGCGCTATGCCGTCCGCCGGCTGGCGGCCGGCGGCTGGAGGGTCATCGTTGCCGTGCGCCGGCCAGGCAGAGCCGCCTTTCTGCAGACGGCGGGCGATGTCGGACAGATCGTTGCCGTCGCCACCGATATCTCCGACGAGCACCAGGTCAGAGAGCGCATCGCCGGAGCGGACGCTGTCGTCAACCTGGTCGGCATTCTCTATGAAAGGGGCCAGCGCACCTTTGCCAGGCTGCACGTCGAAAGCGCCGAGAACATTGCCCGGGCGGCAGCGGCGGCGGGAGCGCGCGCCATGGTCCATGTTTCGGCCATCGGGGCTTCGGACCGGGCGCCCTCCTCCTATGCCCGCTCGAAGGCTGCCGGGGAGAAGGCGGTGAAGGCGGCGATGCCCGATGCTGTCATACTGCGGCCGAGCATCGTCTTCGGACCGGAGGACGGATTCTTCAACCTGTTCGGCCGCCTGGCGGCCCGCTCTCCGGTCATTCCTCTCTTCGGCGGCGGCGCGACGCGCTTCCAGCCGGTCTATGTCGACGATGTCGCGGCGGCCGTCACCGCCGCCCTCGACGATGACGGTGCCCGGGGGCGAACCTTCGAGCTCGGCGGACCCGTGATCTCGACCTTCCGCCATCTCATGGAATTCATACGGCGCGAGACGCGCCGGCGTGTCGTGCTGCTGCCGCTGCCGTTCGCTGCCGCACGCCTCACGGGGCGTCTCCTCGAGCGCCTGCCACTGCCACCGCTCACGTACGATCAGGCCCTGCTTCTCGAATCCGACAATGTGGTGGCCCCTGATGCCGCCACCCTGAAGGACCTCGGCATCGAGGCAACCGCCCCTGAACTCGTGGTGCCGTCCTATCTCACCCTGTACCGCCGAGGTGGCAGCGCTTCCGGGTAACGGGCGCGCCGCGCATGACGTGCGGCATGGTTGCCCCTGCACTTGAGGCGGACCAGTCCCAGGGATTCGGCGGGACGTTGTCCGGGATGCCGGTTCGCAAGTCCATCGGCGGTGCACGTCATGACGCGACCCGAACGCCGCCGGGGCTCGGCGGACTACTGGTGAAGCCAGGCCAGGAGGAGGGCGGCGAGAAGCACGCGGTAGATGACGAAGGGGGTGAAGGACGCCCGTGCCAGCCACGCCATGAAGAGGCGGATTGTGATGAGGGCGGCGCCGAACGAAAGCGCCGCCGCCGCCAGGAAGGGACCGGTGAGAGCCGTGTCCGCGGATGCGGCCATGTCGCCGGCCGTCAGCAGCACGGCAGCGGCGATCACCGGAATGGAGAGCAGCATCGAAAAGGTGGCGCAGTCCGTCCGCCGGTAACCGAGGAAGCGGGCCGCTGTGATGGTGACCCCGGCGCGGCTGGTCCCGGGAACAAGGGCGGCCACCTGGAAGAGGCCGATCACCAGGGCGCCACGCCAGGTGAGGCCTTCGAGCGGTCGCTCTGTCCCGCCGAGCCTGTCGGCCACGAAAAGCAGAAGTCCGAACCCGAGGGTCGTCCAGGCAATGAGCGCCGGATCCCGCAGCATGTCCGTACCCGTGGCATGGAGAAGGACGCCTGCCACACCCACCGGTACCGTCGCCACGATGATGACCGCCAGGAGACGGCGGTCGGCGGCCTCTTTGCCCCTCAAGAGGCGGAAAATCTCCTTGCGGAAGTACAGGATGACCGCCAGCAGGGTGCCGCCGTGGACGGCGATGTCGATCGTCAGCCCCTGGTCCGGCCAGTCCAGAACATGCGATGCCAGAACCAGATGACCGGACGAACTCACCGGAAGGAATTCGGTGATGCCCTGGACTACGGCCAGCACGGCCAGCTGCAACCACGTCATGACACACCCACCTGAAACGACCCCCGCATTGCGGCGCCGGTGAACTTCAGATGATGGCGCCGGCCCATGGGCGCTCTGGGCGGTGGCACCAAGATCATGGGGGTCTCACCGGTCATGGTTCAGCATATGGAAAGATACAGTCTGAATAAAGGTCAGCGATGCTGACGTGAATTGAAGGGGTTGCACGCTCCCGGTTACCGAACACGAAAGAACAGGGTGGCGCCACCGCAGAATTGTGGCATAATGTCTGACCTATTTTCCTGCGCCAGCTATCATGACCCTCCTTTCCTTCGTCGACGTGCCGCAACAAAGGCCCTACAGGCGCCTCGCCAGGGAGCGCCGTCGCGACTTTCGCGAAATCTACGACGAGTTCATTCCTGCGAGCGCCGTCACCCAGGCCTCGCGCTGCTCGCAGTGCGGCGTCCCGTTCTGCCAGATTCACTGCCCCCTTCACAACAACATCCCCGACTGGCTGGCGCTGACCGCAGAAGGCCGGCTCGAGGAGGCCTACGCGGTTGCCTCGGCTACCAACACGTTCCCGGAAATCTGTGGCCGCATCTGCCCCCATGACCGGTTGTGCGAGGGCAACTGCGTCATCGAGAAGGGGTTCGAGTCGGTCACCATCGGCACCATCGAGCGCTACGTCACCGAAACGGCGTTCGACAACGGCTGGGTGCGTGCTCCCCAACCGGTGCGCGAACGCGGCCAGTCGGTGGGCATCGTCGGCGCCGGGCCCGCCGGGCTCGCGGCAGCCGACAGACTCCGGCGCTACGGGTACCGGGTCGAGGTCTACGACCGGCACGACCGGGCCGGCGGTCTGCTCACTTACGGCATCCCCGACTTCAAGCTCGAGAAGCACGTCGTCTCGCGACGCGTCGACCTGCTCCTTGAAGGCGGTGTCATCTTCCATCCAGAAACCGACATCGGACGCGACATCGCCTTCGCCGACCTGCGCGCCCGCCACGATGCCGTGCTGCTTGCCACCGGTGTCTACAAGGCACGCGACATCCAGGCTCCCGGAGTCGGTCTCGATGGCATCGTCCCGGCCCTCGACTACCTCATTGCCAGCAACCGCCGCGGCTTCGGCATGGATGCCGCCGCGAGCGCCGGTCCCGATGCCGCCGGTCACCGCGTTGTTGTCGTCGGCGGCGGCGACACGGCGATGGACTGTGTGCGTACGGCCGTGCGTCAGGGGGCTCGGGCCGTGACCTGTCTCTACCGCCGTGATCGCGACAACATGCCCGGCAGCCAGCGGGAAGTGAGCTATGCCATCGAGGAAGGGGTCATCTTCGAGTTTCTGTCCGTCCCGGACGCCTTTGACGGCGACGACCGGGTGGCCACGGTAAAGGTATCGCGCATGCGCCTTGGCGACGCCGACAACGACGGGCGGCGGCGGCCGTTGCGGGTCGAGGGCAACGGCTTCGGCATCGAGGCAACACTGGTGCTCAAGGCCCTGGGGTTCGATCCCGAACCGGTCGCTGAGATGTTCTCACTCGATGATCTCGACACCGAGGCTGACGGGACCGTAAAGACCGCGGGTCTGTCGGGCAGAACCAGCGTGCCCGGGGTGTGGGCCGCCGGTGACATCGCCCGTGGCGCTTCGCTGGTGGTCTGGGCGATCCGTGATGCGAGGCAGGCGGCCGATTCCATTCACCAGGAGCTGGACGCACCATGAGCGACCACTGCCGGACCGCGGAACGGGCCCGCCTCGAACGGCACGGGCTCTACGATCCCTCCTTCGAGCACGACTCCTGTGGCGTCGGATTTGTCGCCGCCATCGATGGCACCCCCGATCGCAGGGTGGTGGAAGCGGGCATCGCCGCCCTGAAGGCGGTGTGGCACCGCGGCGCGGTCAACGCCGACGGCAAGACCGGTGACGGCGCCGGAGTCCAGGTTCAGATCCCCCAGGGCTTCTTCAGGGAGCACATCGAGCGCACGGGACACGAGTCGGGCAGCGGCCGCCTGGCAGTCGGCATGATTTTCCTTCCGCGCACCAATCTGGCGAACCAGGAGGCTTGCCGGGCAATCGTCGAATCAGAGATCCTCAAGTTCGGATACCGCATCTTCGGCTGGCGGCAGGTCCCCATCGACAGCACGGTGATCGGCGAGCGCGCCAGCGCGGCGCGCCCGGAGATCGAGCAGATCATGATCGCCAGCGAGGACACCGTCGCCGAGGACAGCTTCGAGAACGACCTCTACATCATTCGCCGCAAGATCGAGGCCCGTGTGCGCGAGGCGGGTGTGACCGGCTTCTACATCTGTTCGCTGTCGTGCCGTTCGATTGTCTACAAGGGCATGTTCGTCGCCGAGCAACTGTCCAACTTCTATCCGGATCTTTCCGACGACCGTTTCGTTTCCAGCTTCATCGTCTTCCATCAGCGCTATTCGACCAACACCTTCCCGACGTGGGATCTCGCCCAGCCCTTCCGCATGCTCGCCCACAACGGCGAGATCAACTCGCTGCGCGGCAACGTCAACTGGATGAAGAGTCACGAGGCGCGCATCGGCCATGACGCCTTTGCCGAGCATCTCGATGTCATCAAGCCGGTCATCGCGTCCGGCGCCTCCGATTCGGCCGCGCTCGATTCCGTCTTCGAACTCCTGGTGCGCGCCGGACGCTCCGTGCCGCTGGCGAAGACCATGCTGATTCCGGAAGCCTGGACACACAATGCCCGGCTGTCGCAAGAGGTGCGTGCGCTCTACCTCTACTGCAACACGGTGATGGAGCCCTGGGACGGTCCGGCGGCCATCGCGGCCTCGGACGGCCGCTGGATCATCGCCGGCATGGACCGCAACGGCCTGCGTCCCATGCGCTATTCGCTCACCCGGGACGGCCTGCTCATCGTCGGCTCGGAAACCGGCATGATCCCGGTACCGGAACACAATCTCGACCACTGCGGACGCCTCGGGCCCGGCGCCATGATCGCCGTCGACCTGGCGGCAGGCCGTCTCTTCGCGGATGCCGATATCAAGGAACACCTGGCCGCCAAGCAGCCCTATGCCCGGTGGATCGACAACATCACCCATCTCGAAGACCTGCCGCGCGGCGACGACGGGGCCATGGCCTTCGAAGGCGCCGAGTTGAGATGGCGCCAGCACGCCGCCGGATTCTCGTTCGAGGACCTGGAACTCATCCTGCGCCCCATGGTCGAGGAGGCAAAGGAGGCCGTGGGGTCCATGGGCGACGACACGCCGCTAGCGGTGCTGTCGGGCCACGACCGCGGCCTGCATCACTTCTTTCGCCAGAACTTCAGCCAGGTCACCAATCCACCCATCGATTCGCTGCGCGAACGCCGGGTCATGACCCTCGTCACGCGGCTGGGCAATCTTTCCAACATTCTCGACCAGGACGAAAGCCAGACCCGCATCCTGCAACTCGCCTCGCCGGTTCTCGACAATGCCCGTTTCGCCGCCATGCAGCGCCATCTCGGCAAGGGCGCCGTGGTCGTCGACTGCACCTTTCCGGCCCACGGGGATGATCCCGACGTGTTGGGCGATGCCATCACGCGCATCCGCCGGGAGACCGAGGATGCGGTCCGTGGCGGCTGCGAACACATCATCCTGACCGACGAGATGAGTGGTCCGGAGCGTGCGGCCATCCCGATGATTCTCGCCGCCGGCGCCGTGCACAGCCACCTCGTGCGCCAGTCTCTGCGGACATTCGTGTCACTCAATGTGCGCTCGGCCGAGTGCCTCGACGTCCACCACTTTGCCGTGCTCATCGGCGTCGGATCGACAACGGTAAATGCCTACCTCGCCGAGGAGAGCATCGGAGCGCTCCATGGGCGCGGCCTCTTTGGCGGCTATAGCCGGGCCGAGTGCGTTGCCCGTTATGTGAAGGCGGTCGACGACGGCCTCCTGAAGATCATGTCCAAGATGGGAATCGCCGTGATCTCGTCCTACCGGGGCGGCTACAACTTCGAGGCCATCGGTCTGTCAAGGACCCTGGTCGCCGAGTTCTTTCCCGGCATGCCGGCCAAGATCTCGGGAATTGGCCTCTCCGGCATCCAGAAACGCACGTTCAGACTTCACCGCAAGGTCCACGGCATGGCGGCGGAAGCGCTGCCGATCGGCGGTCTCTACCGTTTCCGCCAGGGCGGCGAGGCCCATTCCTGGGAGGGCCGGCTGATCCACACCCTGCAGACCGCCGTGGCAAGCGACAGCTGGCAGATCTACCGTCGCTACGCCGAGGGACTCCACGCACGGGAACCCTTCAGCCTGCGCGATCTCCTGGAGTTCGACGATCGCAACGATCCGGTCGACATCGACGACGTCGAGTCCATCACCGGAATCCGCAGGCGATTCGTCACGCCCGGCATGTCGCTCGGCGCCCTGTCACCGGAAGCGCATGAGACGCTCTCCATCGCCATGAACCGCATTGGCGCGCTGTCCGATTCCGGCGAGGGCGGCGAAAGTCCCGAGCGGTTCAGAACGCGACCCAATGGCGACAACGCAAACTCGCCGATCAAGCAGATCGCTTCGGGACGTTTCGGGGTGACGGCGGAGTACCTGACCCATTGCCGGGAAATCGAGATCAAGATCGCCCAGGGAGCCAAGCCCGGTGAAGGCGGACAGCTGCCGGGCTTCAAGGTGACGGAGATGATTGCCGGTCTGCGCCATGCGACGCCGGGGGTGTCGCTCATCTCACCGCCGCCGCACCACGACATCTACTCGATCGAGGATCTCGCCCAGCTGATCTACGACCTCAAGCAGATCAATCCCGTGGCCCGGGTGTGTGTCAAGCTTGTCAGCCAGGCGGGTGTGGGAACGGTTGCCGCCGGGGTCGCCAAGGCGAAGGCCGATGTCATTCTCATCTCCGGCCACGTTGGCGGAACCGGAGCCAGCCCGCAAACCAGCATCCACTATACAGGGGCGCCCTGGGAGATGGGTCTGGCGGAAACCAACCAGGTGCTCACCCTCAACCGCCTGCGGCACACGGTGCGCCTGCGCACGGATGGCGGAATCCGCACCGGCCGCGATGTCGTCATTGCCGCCATGCTCGGCGCCGAGGAATACGGTGTCGGCACGGCCTCGCTGGTCGCCATGGGATGCCTGCTGGTCCGCCAGTGCCACTCGAATACCTGCCCGGTCGGAATCTGCACGCAGAAGCCCTCGCTGCGCGACAGGTTCGAAGGCACGCCGGAAAAGGTCGTCAACCTCTTCTCGTTCATCGCCGAAGACGTGCGCCACATCCTCGCCTCGCTGGGGGTACGCTCCCTCGACGAGATCATCGGCCGCACCGACCTCCTCAAACAGGTGAGCCGCGGCAGCGAGGACCTCGACGATCTCGATCTCAATCCCCTGCTCCTCCAGGCGGATTCCGGCGGATTTCCGCGCCACTCGGCGGTCGAGGGACGCAACGAGGTTCCCGACAGCCTCGACACGCGCATGCTCCGCGATGCCCGCACGGGTCTCGACGATCGCGAGAAAATGCAGCTCGCCTACAATGTGCGCAACACCGATCGCGCAGTCGGCACCAGGCTCTCTTCCGAGATCACGCGCCGTTTCGGAATGAAGGGACTCGCCCATGATCACATCACGGTCCGCCTGCGAGGCTCGGCCGGCCAGTCGCTGGGAGCCTTTGCGGTACAGGGTGTGCGTCTGGAGGTCTACGGTGATGCCAACGACTACGTCGGGAAGGGACTCTCGGGCGGCACCATCGTGGTACGCCCGCCGGTCTCGAGCGAGCGGCCGGCCCACACCAACACGATCATCGGAAACACGGTCCTCTATGGTGCCACCGCGGGACGCCTCTTTGCCGCCGGGGAGGCCGGCGAAAGACTGGCGGTACGCAATTCCGGGGCCGATCTCGTGGTCGAGGGCTGCGGATCCAACGGCTGCGAATACATGACCGGAGGCACTGTCGTCGTGCTCGGTCCCGTGGGACCCAACTTCGCCGCCGGCATGACCGGCGGCATGGCCTTCGTCTACGACGGACAGAAAGGCCTGAGCGAGAACATCAATCCCGATCTCGTGATCATGCAGCGCCTCGCCAGCACAAGGTGGGAGACTCACCTGAGGTCGCTCATCGAGGACCATCTCGCAGCGACCCACTCCATGCGGGCCTCGGAGCTCCTGCATGACTGGAAGTCCGAGGTCACCCGTTTCTGGCAGATCTGTCCAAAGGAAATGATCGACCGGCTGGCTTTCCCGCTGGTCGATGACGAGGAGGCGCTGATCGCCTGAACCTGCCTAGGGATGGTTGAATCCACCCCGCCGGCCGGTCCATAAGTTTCCCGGCCGCACCACGAGGGATGGTCTTGCCCGAGTTGTTCCACGATCCGATGTCACCGTTTTGCCGCAAGGTCAGGGTCGTCCTCGACGAATTGGGTGTGTCCTGCTCGTTGATCCGGGAGGACGCCTCGCCGCAGCGCGACGAAGTCCGTACCCTCATTCCGGCCGGCGAAGTTCCTGTCCTCATCAATGACAGCGGGTCCGCCCTTGCCGACAGCCAGGCGATCGTCGAGTACCTCCAGGACATCCACAGGGAGCCGGATCTCCTGGGCAAGAATCCTGCGGAGCGTGCAGAAACCCGCCGCCTGGTCGCCTGGTTCGACGGCACGATGTACCAGGACGTCACCCGCATGATCATCGAGGAGAAAATCCACAAGTGGCGCCAGCGGCGCGGCAAGCCCGACTCCGCGGTGCTGGCGGCAGCGCGCGGCAGACTGAGGCTGCACCTGGACGACATGGAAAGGCTGCTGGCGACGCGCTTCTGGCTCGCCGGCGAGCGCTTCAGTCTCGCCGACGTCGCCGCGGCCTCGCAGATTTCCTGCATCGACTATGTCGGCGACATGCCCTGGTCCTCCTCGCAGGCAACCCGCGAATGGTACGCCAGGATCAAGTCGCGGCCGTCATTCCGGCCGATCCTTCACGACCGCCTCGCCGGCATGCCGCCGGACGATCACTATGCCGACCCTGACTTCTGAGGGAGTGCCGTGGACCTCTGCGCACCCGCACCGGGTCGGGGGACAACGCACGACTCCGCAAGGCGAACCCGACGTTGCCGAGAGGCGGCGGAGTGAGCGGTCGTGGCCGTGACGCTTTCCAGCCGTCTGAAGGAGCAGGCGGAGGATCTCGGGTTCGCCGCATGTGGCGTCACCCGGGCGAAGGGCGATCCACGCTGGCGCGAGGATCTGGCGCGCTTCGTCGAGGCAGGCTACCACGGAGACATGGCATGGCTGGCCGGACGCCTGGCGGAACGCACCGATCCGCAGTCCCTGCTGCCCGGCGCCAGGAATGTCATTGCCGTCGCCAGGGACTATGGTCCGGACACCAGCCCCCTGGATGACCTCAAGGCGCGCAGACACGGTGTGATTTCCTGCTATGCGCGGGCGCGGGACTATCACCGGGTGGTCTCGAAACACCTGAAGGCCCTGGCGGCATGGCTGGCCCGCGAGACACCCTGCAAGGTAAGGGTCGTCGTCGACACCGCCCCTGCCATGGAAAAGCCGCTGGCAGCCCGCGCCGGCATCGGCTGGCAGGGCAAGCACACCAACCTGGTGTCGCGGCGGCTGGGCTCGTGGTTCTTCCTCGGCCTCATCGTCACCACGGCGGAACTCGAGGCAGACGAGGCAGAGGGCGACCACTGCGGATCCTGCCGGAGGTGTCTCGACATATGTCCGACCAACGCCTTTCCCGCACCCTGGCGCCTCGATGCGCGACGCTGCATTTCCTATCTCACCATCGAGCACAAGGGCCACATCGACCGGGAATTCCGCGCGGCCATGGGGAACCGCATCTTCGGCTGTGACGACTGCCTTGCCGTCTGCCCGTGGAACAAGTTCGCCCGGGTCGCCAGGGACGCCGACTTCCTGCCGCGGTCCGAACTCACGCGACCACGGCTGGCGAGCCTTGCCACCCTCGATGACGCTGCCTTTCGCGCCCTTTTCACGGCCAGTGCCGTCAAACGCACGGGCCGCGACCGCTTTGTGCGCAATGTCATGATCGCCCTGGGCAACAGCGGAGACGGTGACGCTCTTCCCGTGGTCGAGAGCGGGTTGGCGGATCCTTCGGCATTGGTGAGGGCCATGGCGGTGTGGGCGCTCTCCCGCCTGGCGCCGGCGGCGCATTTTGCTGCCACCAGGGCACGCCACCTCGCCGCGGAGGACGATCCCGAGGTCAGGCGCGAGTGGATGGAGGGTTCGAGCGCCCAATGAGCCGACTCTTCTGCCTTGGCCTCGGATACACGTCCCGCCGCCTTGCTCTCGAACTCCGGGATGAAGGCTGGCAGGTCACGGGCACCGTGCGCGATCCGGCACGGATTGCCGACCTGGCCCATGACGGGATCGAGGCGGTGGCGTTCGGCAGTGAGGCGGCTGCGTCCCTGTTGTCGCAGTCCACGCATGTCATCGATTCCATACCGCCGGTTCCCGGCGAGGCACCGCTGCCGCTGGTCCACCACGCCGCCACCCTGACCCGCCTCGAAGACTTGAGTTGGCTGGCCTATCTCTCGACCACGGGCGTCTACGGGGACCGTCAGGGAAACTGGGTCGACGAGTCGGACGAGGCGGCGCCGGCGACAGAGCGTGGAGCACGGCGTATTGCTGCGGAACAGGCCTGGTTCATCATGCATGAACGCTATGGTCTTCCGGTACACGTCTTCCGTCTGGCGGGAATCTACGGTCCCGGCCGCGGGGTTCTCGAACAGGTGCGCGCCGGAAAGGCGCGGCGCATCATCAAGCCGGGGCAGGTGTTTTCGCGTATTCATGTCGACGACATCGTGGCGACGCTGAAGGCCTCCATCGCCAGGCCTTCGCCAGGCGCCATCTACAACGTGTGCGACGATGAGCCTGAATCACCGGCGCTTGTCACGGAGTACGCGTGCCGTCTCCTCGGGGTCACGGCGCCCCGGCCAGTGGCCTTTGCGGACGCGGATCTCTCCACCATGGCCGCAAGCTTCTATGCAGACAACAAGCGCGTCTCCAACCGCAAGATCAGAGAGGAACTCGGCGTCCGGCTGCGCTATCCGACCTATCGCGAGGGGCTGGCGGCGCTGGCGGATTCCTCGAGCCCGTCGAGTGTCCGCCCGAGAAGCGCGAGATCCGAATCACGCGACAACCGGTGATCACCATCCTTGACCAGGTGGACGCAGACGTCATCCGTCGCCAGCCTGGCGGCAAGATCGAGGGCGAGCGACCACGTCACCGAACCGTCCCTCATGCCGTGGATCAGCCGCACCGGCACATCGATGGCAATGGAGCGGCGCATCACGAGATGACGGCGCGCCTCCTCGATGAAGCCCCGGGTCACCGTGTAACTGCCGTCTTCTTCCTCGACCCTGATGACACCGTCACGCTGCAGCCGCTCCTGGTCTTCGGTCGAGAGGTTCCAAAAGATGTCCTGTGAGAAGTCGGGCGCGGCGGCAATACCGACGAGTGCTGCCACGCGCCGGGGCCGCGCCAAAGCCACGTTCAGCATGATCCAGCCGCCCATGCTGGAACCGACAAGGATCTGGGGCCCCTCGGTCAGGGAATCGAGAACAGCCAGGGCATCCGCTGTCCAGGCGCCGATGGTGCCATCCTCGAAACGGCCACCCGACTGGCCGTGACCACTGTAATCGAAGCGCAGGAAGGAACGTCCGCGGCGGCAACACCGTTCATCGAGCCATGTCGCCTTCGTCCCCGACATGTCCGAGGCGTAGCCACCGAGAAACACCACCCCCGGGCAAGTGCCGGTGCGGCGGGCGTAGGCGAGAGCGACACCGTCGTCGCGCTCGAGCCATCTCGTATCTGTGTCCGGCATGGCCTATACCATGGTTGCTTGGTGCAAGCGGC
>JAPPGE010000095.1 GCA_028821455.1 bacterium
CCATCCGGATGAAGAGCGGCCCGTAGTGGCCGTAGTCGGCAGGCCACCAGTCCTGTGACGTGGTCATGAGGTCGAAGATGTCCTCCTTGACCGCATCGAGGTCGAGGCTCTCGAACTCTTTCGCGTAGTCGAAACTCTCTCCCATCGGATTGGAAAGACCGGAGTGCTGGTGCAGGACGTTGAGCTTCAGCTGGTTCGGCCACCAGTCGCGATTCGACGTGCCGCCGCCGGCGGCGCTTCGGCTGGCCCCGTGCATGACCGGGCATCTGCTTTCATTCATGTTCTCTTCCTTCGCGTGTCCGATGATGGGAGACGTTGACGGGAACCACGCCCCGTCGTCCGCAGGCGGAGGGGCACGAGCGGTTCGCCACCGGTGATGTGTCGTGTGCCGCTCGTACCGGCATCGATGGGGTGAATCATCGAGAACCCTCCGTTGCGCCAGCAGTCACACCTGACTGCAGGAGGGCGAGCGTAGGCGTTGCGTTTCTTCGCGCATAGCGATTATTATCGAACATAGTAATCGTATATTACGATGATCTCTGCTCGGGTGATGTGCGATGAAGCGTCTGCCCACGTTGAAGCAACTCCAGTATCTGGTGGCGCTGGCCGACACCCGGCACTTCGGCCGTGCGGCGGAACGCTGCCATATCACCCAGTCGACACTCAGCGCGGGCATTCGCGACCTGGAGTCGGTGCTCGGCACCGCGGTCGCCGAGCGTTCCAACAGGCATGTGCTGATCACCCGGGTGGGCGCAGAGATCGCCGAGCGGGCGAAAGCGCTGCTGCGCGACGCCGAAGACGTCATGGACGTGGCGAGGGCCGGGCGCTCTCCGATGACGGGAGAGATGCGCCTCGGAGTGATCCCCACGATCGGCCCCTTTCTGCTGCCGCGCGTTCTGCCAAGGCTGAGGGAGAGGTTCCCCGATCTGACGGTCTACCTCAGAGAGGAGCAGACGGCACCGCTGCTCGCCCGGCTGCAGGATGCAGAACTGGATGCCGTCCTGATCGCGCTGCCTTACGACACGGGCGACTTGGATACCCGCGTCATCCTCGAGGATGAGTTCCTGTTCGCCTGCAACCGGAATCACGCGCTTGCCGGCGCCGGCGCGGTATCCCTGGATGCGCTTGCCGACGAACGCCTGCTGTTGCTGGAAGAAGGTCACTGCCTGCGCGGTCACGCGCTGGACATTTGCGACAAGGGCGACACCATCACGCGGGCGCAGTTCGAGGCCAGCAGTCTGCACACACTGGTGCAGATGGTCGCAGCGGGAATCGGCGTCACCCTGGTGCCCCGGCTCGCGGTCGACGCCGATATCGCCCGGGGAACGGGCATTTCGCTTTCACGCCTCGCCATGCCCGCTTCACGCCAGATCGGACTGGCCTGGCGCCGGTCGTCGTTGCGAGCAGAAGAGTTCACAACGTTGGCGGACACGGTGCGCGAACTGACCGATATCGCGTGATGCCTTTGCCGCTGCATTGCCTGGCGCCCTGCAACCCGCCTCGCCGGATCGTCCCGAATTGCTCTTTCCTCCCTTTTCCCCGCCATTGCGCAATGATAGTTTTATCACTAGATTTCTGACAGTATGAGTTGGAGGCATGATCATGCGTGGCCTTTCCCGCCGCATCATGGAGTACGCTATGGCGCTTCCTGAGGCCACGCCGCTGTGTCCGGCAGCCCTGCTTCACCTGAGCAATCGGACGGCCATCGATCAGGCGTTGTCGCGTCTCGCGCGAGCCGGCGATCTCTTGCGGATCTGCCAGGGCGTCTACATGCGCCCGGTCGAAACCCGCTTCGGCCTCAGGACACCTCGAGCCGCCAAGGCCGTAGCGGCGCTCTCGAAGTTGTGGGGCGAAACGATCGTACCGTGCGGCGGCGCGGCGGCAAATTGCCTGGGCCTAACCACCCAGAACCCGGTGCGTGTCGTCTACCTTACCTCCGGCCCCAACCGCCGGTTGCACTTCGGCTCGTCCATGGTCGAGTTGCGTCACGCGCCCCGCTGGCAGCTGGCGGCCCCGCATCGCCGGGCGGGTGACGTCGTCCGCGCCCTGGCATGGCTCGGCCCCGAAGAGGTTGAGGAAAGCCTGGACGCGGTTCTGCCCACGCTTTCCGAGGCGGACCGGGACGAGCTCGCCGCCGCGCGCGCCGTGATGCCCATGTGGATGGCGGCACCGATAAGCGCGCGCATTGCACATGGATGAGACGCGATTCCAGGATCTCTCGCCCAGCGACAGGCGCGATGCTCTCGAGGTGGCGGAGCGATACAGCAGCCACAAGGCGCATCTTCTGGAGAAGGACATCTGGGTCGTCGCGACCCTCGACGTGCTGTTCGACGCGCCATTTGCCGAACATCTGATCTTCAAGGGCGGAACGTCCCTGTCGAAGGTGTGGCACGCAATAAGCCGCTTCTCGGAAGACATCGACATCACCTATGACATTCGCGCCTTTGCCCCGGACCTTGTTTCCGGCTCCGGTGACGAGGCGATTCCCTCCACGCGCAGCCAGGAGAAGCGCTGGACGCGAGCCATCCGTGCCCGTCTTGTCGAATGGGTCCGGAATCAGGCTCACGAGACTGTCGAAGAACGGCTTTCCCGGGACGGTTTCGCCGCACAGATCCGGGCGGAAGGGGACCGGCTCTACATCGGGTACGAGTCGCTGTTTGCGGAGGCCGGTTTCATTCGCCCGGAAGTCATGGTCGAGTTCGGTGCGCGTTCGACGGGAGAACCACACAAGGTCATGCCGGTCCTGTGCGACGCGGCGTCGTATCTGCCCGAGATAGCATTTCCGGAGACATGTCCGACCGTCATGCTGGCGGAACGAACGTTCTGGGAGAAGGCGACCGCTATCCACGTCTTCTGCCGCCAGGAACGGCGCCGGGGTCAGCGTCTGTCGAGGCACTGGCACGATCTCGCCCGCCTCGACGAGGCGGGAGTCGCGGCGAGCGCTCTTGCCGATCATGCGCTCGCGCTCTCGGTTGCTCGACACAAGGCCCTGTTCTTCACGGAGAACGATGCCCGCGGCAACCGGATTGACTATGAAAGGGCGGTTTCTGGTGACCTTCAGCTCGTTCCCTTCGGCAGCGCCCATGCGGTGCTTGCCGACGACTACGCGAGGATGCTGACAGACGGCATGCTCCTAGACGATAGCGAACCGTTCGACGCACTGATGGATCGATGCGCGGAGATCGAGGCACGAGCCAACGCTCCACGGCCGAGGGACAGTTGAATGAGGTAGAGTACAAACGATTTTCCTGGAGCTACACCGACATCCGGGTCGCAGGTGCTCCCGGCGGCTCGTGGCGACCTGCGCCGCTCATCCTGTTGAATCCCGAGTGTCGAGGGCTGTCTCGTTGTCGGTGCCGCGGGTAACTCGGTTCAGCCATCCGCCGCTTGGATGCCCCTCGAGATCCGTTTCCTGGACATTCTCGTTCGACATACGCACTGCCGGGTCTTGGGCCAGGGGTGCTTGCGCACGTTTCCGCCACGTTCATTCGGCCGGATCATTGTTGCATCCCGCTGCGGGAGGGCCACCACCATGTCGTCCGGCAGTGCGCCGGCTTGGCGACTTCTCTCGGGAGGAGCGTCTCCTCCGCCTTGGTGCGGCGACAGTGTGGCCGGATACGAGGCTGTTCGTGCGGGTCAGGTGGTCAGACCGCCGTCGACATTGAGAGTCTGGCCGGTGACGTAGTCGGCGCCGGCGGCAAGATAGAGGATGACATCGCCGTAGTCTTCCGGCTCGCCGGCCCGGCCAAGGGGCACCTCGAAGGTGTCGTCGCCGAAGCGGCACATCCAGTCAGAGTTGACGACGCCCGGGGCAATGGCGTTGACGCGGACTCCCGGAGCCAGGGCCCGCGCCCACTCCCGGGTGAGGCTGACCAGGCCTGCCTTGGTGGCGCAGTAGACCGAACTCGAGCCGCCGCCGCCGTGCGCCGAGATCGAGGCCGTGTTCACGATGGCGCCTCCGGCCTGCCTCAGCGCCGGCGCGGCCTCCCTGGTACAGCGCCAGGGGCCGATGAGATTGACGTTCAACAGCAGGTTCCAGAAGGCTTCGTCCTGGCGGTCGAAATCCCCGGGCGGGATCGGCTGCGTCGTCCCGGGCGTGCCGGCATTGTTCACCAGGTAATCGAGGCCGCCGAGGTCGGCGATGGCTTGGCGCACCATGCGCGGACCATCGATGCTGTCTCCGACATCGCCGGGTGCTGCGACGATCTCCAGGCCCTCGGCTGCAAGCCCGGCCACCACCGTGTCGAGCTTGTCCGTGCCGGCAAGGTCATTGACCGCGACGCGGGCGCCGCAGCGGGCAAGGGCCCGCACGGCGCCCAGACCGATGCCCGAAGCGCCTCCCGTCACGAGGGCGCGTTGCCCGGAAAGATCAAAGGTGACCCGCATGGTGTCTTCCCCCCTGGAGTTGTGGTGACGTTCGGTGCCGCGTCAGCGTCCTTCGGCGCGCCATGCGGCGGCCAGCCCGGCAATGAAGGCAAGGAGAACAAACCACGCCGGCATGAGGGTCAGCAGGTCGATGCCGAGCACGACATGGCGGTTGTGGTCAACGAGGCCGATCCACCCCGGGCCGCTCATGTCGTGCCCGGCGGTCACCCGGCGAACTGCGGGCAGGGGGTCATGGGCGATCCATGACAGGTGTCCTCCCGATTCCTCCACCAGGGGCTCCAGGCGCGCGCTCGTCGGTCGCGGGTCGCGCCATTCCAGGGGGTTGTGGCTGCCGACACCGATCCAGGTCACCATGTCGCCGTCCGAGATGTGGTGGAGGCCGGTTTCGACGGCTGCGAAGTCTCCCCTGGCGCGGCCGGGAGAGAGGGTTTCGAGTTCGAGCGTCGTCACCTCGCCCGAGGGTGCCGTGACGACGACCTCGGCATCATCATCCTCCATGCTGCGCCGCACCACGGTGATGCGGCCGTTCTTCTCGGTGGCGGTCAGCGCATTCTCCTCCAGGTCCGGCTCCTGCATGAGCCAGTGGGCGACGCGGCGCAGCAGTTCGGTGCCCGGTCCGCCACCATCGTAGCCGCGTGACCACAACCACAGGTGATCGGAGAGCAGCTGGGCGACACGGCCCTCGCCGGCGCGCGAAATGACGAGCAGGGGTGCGCCGCCGGCGCCGTCGAGCAGGACATCGCCCGTGGTCGCCGTGGTCTCGACGTGACGGAACCAGTGTCCCCAGGACGGGACATCCTCTCCAATACCGGCCAGGGTGGCGGTGACCGGATGACGGCGTCCGGCTGCCGTTGCGCCGGGACGGAAGGGTTCGACGTGGACCGTGCCAGTGGGGCGGGCGGGCATGAGCTCGCCAAGGACGGTCGCATGGAGGCCAAGCGCGGTCGCAAAGTCCGGTCCGGCGGCAACCATCATCGCTCCGCCGTCCGTGACATAGTCGGCAATGTTCTGCAGGTGGATCTCGGGGATGACCCCTCTCTTGCGGTAGCGGTCGAAGATGATGAGGTCGAAGTTGCCGATTTGCCCTTCGAACAGTTCCCGGACCGGGAAGGCGATCAGCGCCAGTTCGCGAATGGGGGTGGAATCCTGCTTTTCCGGGGGGCGCAGGATGGTGAAGTGCACCAGTTCGACGGCCGGATCCGACTTCAGGGTGTTGCGCCAGATGCGCTCGCCGGTGTGGGCCTCTCCGGAGACCAGCAGGACCTTCAGGTCCTCGCGGACCCCGTTGATCGGCAACACAGCCTGGTTGTTGACGGTGGTGATCTCCCCGGGATTCTCCTCGACCTCGAGGCGCACGACGGAAAGCCCTGCATGGGAGAGGGCGACGCGCACTTCGTGGCGTTCGCCAACGGTGACCTGGCGGGAAATCGTGGCTCCGTCCGGCGTGGTCACGGTGACGAGAACCGGTGTTCCGGCAGCGGTCTGATCGAACACCTGGAAGACGATGGGAAGCGCTTCGTCGACCACCCCGTAGCGAGGCGCCTCGACAATCTCGAGTCTCCTGTCGAAGGCGTTCGAGCGACCACTGACCAGAACATGGAGCGGCGCCGACCATCTCAGACCGGCAAGGGAGTCGGGAACATCGTGGACCGCGCCGTCGGTGATCATGATGACTGCGGACACCGATTCCCCCGGAACGTCGGCCAGCGCCCGGGTGAGGGCGCCCAAGAGGCGCGTACCTGAATCGGCAGGGCCGTCGACAGCCTCCGGAAGGGCCTCGACAACGCGTACCTCGAGATTGTCGAGGCGCGCCAGGCGCTCGCCGAGGTCCCTGACCGCATTGTCGGTCAGGGCCGGACGGTCGCCAAGGGTCATGCTTGCCGAACGGTCGACGATGACGACCGCGAGGTCTGCCAGACCTTCCCTGTGTTCCTCGACGAGCGACGGGTTGAGAACGGCCAGGAGTGTCACGGCGACGGCGGCGGCGCGCCACGGCGTACCCGGCATGCCACGCATCAGGCCGAACAACAGAAGTCCCGCCATCAGGAGTCCCGCCACAGCGACGAGTGGCACGGGAAGGAGCGGCGCCCAGGTGATGTCGGTGAGCGTTCCCATCGTCACTGACCGAGGCGTTCGAGGATGATGGGAAGGTGAACGGCATCGGCCTTGTAATTGCCGGTCAGGGCGTACATGGCCAGGTTGACACCGAAACGGAAAGCCATTTCGCGCTGGCGCTCGCCGCCTGGAACCGCCGGGTGGAGGGGTTGAAGCTGGTTGTTCAGAGCCCAGGCCCCGGCCCAGTCGTTGCTGCCGATGATGATGGACGACACGCCGTCATTGAGACCCCCGGGGTGTTGTTCCACCCATGTCGCACCGCCTGTCCAGCGTCCGGGAAAGTCCTGCAGCAGGTAGTATGACTGGGTGAGGACGTGACCGGGCGCCACCCGCATGAGCGCCGGAATGTTGAGTCCTCTCAGCATGTCTGGAAGCCGTGCCGCGTTGGGACCGACACCCGACAGGCCGGCAAGGGTGCGGTCGGCGTCGCGCGTGTCGACCACGAGGATGCCGCCGGTGGCGAGGTAGGCATCGAGCCGGGCCCGTGCAGTGGCTGACGGCACCGGTTGTTCGATCGTGATGGGCCAGTAGATCAACGGGTGGAGGACAAGGTCGTCGGTCTCGAGGGAAAGGGCGACGGGCTGACCGGGTTCGATGGAGGTGCGCGCCGTCAGAATCGCTCCCAGCCCGGTAAGCCCGGCCTTCGAGGTCCGGTCGACCCCGGGATCTCCCGTCGCGACATAGCCGAAACGGACATCCAGAACGGCTTCCGGAACTCCCGCGAGGTCATCGTTGGCCGTGGCTGCGGAGCCTGTGGAGGCGATCAGCAGAAGGATGACACCCGCCGCCGATTGGCGGGCGAAGGACGGAATGATCCCGCGCAACACCATGCTGGCAGCGATTTCGAGGAAGGCCACCAGGAGAACGAGACCGAAGAGGAAGGGGCGCAGATCGACATCCCCAGTCCCGGTCAGGCCGGCCACGGTGATGTTGTCGGGGAGTGTCAGGGTATCGGGGGATTCCAGGCGTGAACCCAGGTTCACGGCCCGGGCGAGATCGCTGGTTCCATAGATGCCGGGCGGATGGCGTGGCCCGGGAACGACATCCGCGATGTCTGTGGCGACGATGGCCGCTACGTGCGGTTCCGGCACGGCGGGGTTGCCGAAGCCGTCGAGTGTCACGAGCGCGGGAAGCACGACGTCATCGAGACCGGCGTTCGACCCTTCGGCAAGCAGGGCAAGGCGCCTGATCATGCCGGCAAAGAGACCGGACAGCGGCAGGTTCGTCCATTGCGTGTTGGCAGTGGTGTGGATCAGCACGAGCCAGCCGTCCCCACGCCTGCCGGCGGTCACGAGCGGCGTGCCATCCTCCAGCCTCGCCCAGGTCTTCGACGAGAGATCGGCCGTCGGTTCGGCAAGGACCTGGCGGTCGACCAGAACGTCCGGGGGCGCCTCCAGCCCGAAGAAGGGCGAGGCGACGTCGAATTCGGCAATTCTCTGGGGGCGGCTCCAGCTCATGACTCCGCCCAGAGCTCTCTGGCGCGCTCGCAGGGCGACGGGCAGGAGATCGTCGCTTTCCCTGGAGAACGCCGGGCCGGCAAATCGCACCAGGACGCCGCCCGTGGTGAGCCAGTCCTCAAGGCGGGGGCGCATGGTTGAGGCGACGGTGCCGATATCTGCCAGAACCATGACGGCGGGTGGCCTGTCAAGCAGTCTGCCGAGCGTGTCCTGGCGGACGTCGGCGTCCTGTTCCAGGGCCCGCGCCAGGAAGTAGGTTGGCGACAGAAGCGAATGCTGCACCTCAATGTCGCCCCCGGCGACGAGGCCGACAGAGGGACGCTTCCAGCGCTGGTCCAGCAGTGCCACGGCTGCCGCGGTTGTCTCGTTCTCGATGGCAAGGCGGGAGATGCTGTTGCGCACCTCCAGTGGCAGCGCCAGCGTCGTTCTGGCCATGCCTGATCCGGACGCAAAGTCGAGCCTGAGGCGGGCGACCAGGCGGCCTGCGGAATCCTCGGCGACCACCCAGGCCGCCGTGTCTCCCAGCGAGTCGCTGCGCAGGGCCTCCACCACCAGTTCCCCGTTCTCCACGCCGGGTTCGGGCAGAAGAAGGGCGGGTCGTCCCGCCCCGGTCATCACCGTGAGATCGCCGAGTGCCTCGAGAGCGGCGACCAGGGCGCCGTCTCCGGGGTCTGCGATATCGTCCGCCAGCCAGAAGACATGCCCGATGGACCCGAGACCGACGAGAGCCTCTGCCGCCCCCTGCCTGTCGGTTGGCCAGGGGTGGGGGATGAGTTCGAGAACCTGGCCGGAAGCATCCTCCGGAGACATCAGGCCCGAGTGCCGGAAGGGCGCGCCGTCCGCTGCCGGCGCCGTGGTCAACAGGACAACCAGGCGGTCCTCGCGATCTGCCAGGTCGACGAGATCCTCCAGAGCGGCAAGCCTTGCCGGCCAGTTCCTTCCGGAAGCCCAGCCGTCGTCGACGACGACGAGCATGTCGCCACCGTCCAGGGACCGTCCACTCCAGGTGACGATCGGGTGGGCAACGGCAAGAATGAGCAGGGTGACCAGGGCCATCCTGAGCAGGATCAGCCACAACGGCGTTGTTTCGGCCGTCCGGCGGTCGGTCGTCAGTCCGAAGAGGAAGCGAACGGTCGGCAGCAATACCCGCCGCGGCCGTGGTGGCACGGCCCTCAGCAACCACCACAGAAGCGGCAGAACGACCAGGGCGACGAGCGCCCAGGGAACGGCAAAGGCAAGCGGCCCGAGACTCGCCATGGTCAGGTCACGTGGCCGCCCAGATCGATGTAGAGCGGCAGCAGGGCCGCATGGGGAGAGCCGTCGGTCCGGTGAACCGTGGCACTCCAGCCGGCGTTGCGTGCCGCCAGGGCGATGGCTTCGGTGTGTGCCACGAGACGCTCCCGATAGTCGCCGCGCAATGCCTCGCTGCGGTGGGCCAGAATCGTTCCCTCCCGTTCGGTGCCGTCGAACAGGACCCGCCCGGCATAGGGGAAGTTCTCCTCGGCCGGATCGACGATTCGCACGAGGTGACCGGCAACGCGCTGTCCGGCGAAGTGACGGATCCTGGCTGCGACGGGTTCGACCGGTTCAAGAAAGTCACTGACGAGCACCAGCCGCGCATGGGATGGCAGGGTTGCCGCCGGCGGCAGGCTGGGGGCGTCGTCCGCATCACCCCGTTGCAGGCGGGTCGCCATGCGGGTCAGCGCGGCACTTCCTGTTCCCGGTCGCTTGTCAACGCCCAGAAGAGCGACGCTCTCGCCACCGCGGACCAGGAGGACGGCAAGGGCCATGACGATGAGCCGTGCCCGTTCGTGCTTGCTGGCAAGCGCCGGCGAGGACGCGAAGTGCATCGATGGTGACGTGTCGGCCCACAGCCACACGCTTTCAGCCGCCTCCCACTCGGTCTCCCTGACATAGAGTCGTGGCGACTTCGCCGATGCCCGCCAGTCGATCATGGTGGCGGCATCGCCCTGGGCGTAGCGGCGAAACTGCCAGAACGTCTCACCGGGACCGACGCGGCGCCGGCCGTGAACGCCCTGGGCGACCACGGCGGCCACCTGCCGCGCCTCGACAAGCAGGGGAGGCAGGTGCGCAACGAGCTGTTCGGCGCGCTGGCGAAATCCGCTGACCGATTCGACGCTCATGGCTGGCCGGTCGCGCTCAGCCGAGCGGCGCCTTGAGGCGGTCGATGACCTCGTCGAGCGTCACCCCGTCGGCCCGTGCCGCGAAGGTAAGCTGCATGCGATGGCGCAGCACCGGGCCGGCCAGGTCCAGGACGTCGTCAACCGAGGGCGCCAGGCGTTGGTCGAGCAGGGCCCGGGCTCTCACCGCCAGCATCAGGGACTGGCTGGCCCGGGGTCCCGGTCCCCAGAGAATGCCGGAACTCCCGTCGGATGCATCCGGGCGGCCGGAGCGCACGAGGTCGAGGATGGCCTCGACGACGCTTTCGCCCACCGGGATGCGGCGCACCAGTCTCTGTGCCGCCATCAGCTCGGTGCTGTTCAGCACGCCCGCGGGTTCCTCCTCGTCGAGGCCGGTGGTCACCACCAGCATCTCGCGCTCGGCATCGCGACCGGGGTAGTCGATGTCGATTTCCATGAGGAAACGGTCGAGCTGGGCCTCGGGAAGCGGATAGGTGCCTTCGAGCTCCAGGGGGTTCTGAGTGGCGAACACATGGAAGGGTTGCGGCAGGAGGCGCCTGGTGCCGGCAACGGTCACGGCGTGTTCCTGCATCGCCTGGAGGAGTGCCGACTGGGTGCGCGGGCTGGCACGGTTGATCTCGTCGGCCATCAGGAAACTGCAGAACACGGGCCCGGGAATGAACCTGAATTCGCGCAGACCACTTTCAGATTCCTCCAGGACCTCGGAGCCGAGGATGTCGGCGGGCATGAGGTCCGGAGTGCACTGGACGCGCTTGGTATCGAGGCCGGTCACCGTGCCGATGGTCTCGACCAGCCGGGTCTTGCCAAGGCCGGGGACACCGATCAGCAATGCGTGACCACCGGCGAGCAAGGTGATGAGAAACTGGTCGATCACCGTGTCCTGACCAAAGATGACACGGCCGATCGCCGCCCGCACGTCGGCCAGCCGGGCCCCCGTGCGGTCGATTTCGGTGGCAAGTTCCCTTGCCTCGCTGGTGGAGGGTTCGTGGTTCACGACGCTGTCTCTCCCCGGGAACGGTGTGGTGGTCTAGAATGGCGACATTGAATCAGGGTGCAATCCCGAGGACTCCCGACATGTCCCCAGAACGGATCCGCCATGACGCTGCCACCGGTGCCGCCGCGGACGGCGATCGTGTCCGGCAGCTCCTGACCGGGGACATCGACATCAGGATTGCCCGCGACGGCACCTGGTATCACGAAGGCCGGCCCATTCGCAGAATGGCACTGGTGAAGCTGTTTGCCGGTATTCTGCGATGTGAAGACGATGGCGAATACTACCTCAGGACTCCGCTGGAGAAGCGCCGCATTCGCGTGGATGATGCACCATTCGTCGCGGTCGAGTCGACCATTGAGGGAGAAGGTCCGCAGTGCAGGGTGCACTTTCGCACCAATGTCGACGATCACGTCACGGCGGACGCCGATCACCCGGTACGGGTCGCGATGGATCCTGAAACGGGAGAACCGTCACCCTATGTGCTCGTTCGCGACCGACTCGAGGCCCTGATCGCGCGCCCGGTCTACTATGACCTCGTGAACCGGGGCCGGATCGCATGGCAGGATGGTCGCGAGGTTCTGGGGATCGATTCATGCGGCTGTTTCTTTGTCCTGGGCGAAACGACCGATGACGCCGATTGAGGTGCTCTCCGCCTTTCGCAGGATGCCGCAGGCACAGATCGAGCCACCGCAACCGTCCTGGGCCGAGGGTCCGGTGCAACGCGAAGCGGCCGTTCTCATTCCCCTGGTTGACCGCCAGGAGGAGTCCATGACCGTGATCTTCGGCCAGCGCTCGCCGACGCTTGCCCACCATGCCGGCGAAGTCAGCTTTCCCGGTGGCCGCATCGAGGCTGGCGAGGACGAGGCCACCGCCGCCCTGCGCGAAGCCAGGGAGGAGATCGGACTCGATTCCTCCAGGGTGCGGGTGCTCTGTCGGCTCGACACGCAACGGGCCGGTTCGGGCTATTCCATCGCACCCCATGTCGGACTCGTCACACCCCCCGTCGCCCTGCAGCCCGATGGTGTCGAGATCGTCGATGCCTTCGAGGTGCCGCTGCGGTTCCTGCTCGATCCCGGGAACCATCGCCGGGCGAGCATGGTGTGGCGTGGCGAGAGGCGCTGGTACAGTCTTTTCGAGTACGGTTCGCGAACCATCTGGGGTGCGACAGCAACGATCGTGGTCAATCTCGTCGAGGTGCTGAGGGGGGAGAGGTAATGCGCTACCTGTTGCCGGTGATCCTGATCGCGGTCCCCCTCATCTCCTATATCGTCTGGTACCGCCTGGCGCGCGAAAAGGCGCGGCGCCTCGAGGAAGGCACGCTGCCTGGCTGGCGCGAGGCGCCCTGGGGGCTCATCTTCCTGGGAACGCTGGGCCTGGTGATCATCACGCTCGCGGTCTTCGGGTTGGTCGGTCCGGACCCGTCCGGGGATTATGTGCCGGCGCGCCTCGAGGACGGCGTGGTGGTTCCAGGCTATGTCACCGACTGACCCGGGGCGCGGCAGGGTTGGTGGCTTTCGCGACAACATCCATGCCGCAAACGGTTCATGATCCATGTCGGACACCGATCATCCCGTAGACACCATCGATGCCGCGCCACTCCTGGCAACGCCCGGTGTCGCCAGCGTGGTGGAGGCATTGGCCTCCAGGGGCAGGGATGTGCGCTTCGTCGGCGGATGTGTGCGAGACCTGGTGGCGGAGCGCGACATCGCCGATGTCGATGTCGCCACGCCGGATCCCCCCGAGGACGTGACAGGCCTCCTGGAGGACCGTGGAATCAAGGTGGTGCCGACCGGCTTCTCCCACGGCACGGTGACGGCGGTGGTCCTGGGCAGGGGAATCGAGGTCACCACGCTGAGGGTCGACGTGGAGACCGATGGCCGCCACGCCGAAGTGGCCTTTACCAGCGATTGGCAGGCCGATGCGGCGCGGCGCGATTTCACCATCAACGCGATGAGCCTCAGGCCGTCGGGCGACCTGTTCGACTACTTCGGCGGGCGCCAGGACCTCGCCGACGGGCGTGTCAGATTCGTCGGCGATGCAGCGCGACGCATCGCCGAGGACCGGTTGCGGGTACTGCGCTACTTTCGGTTTCTGGCCCACTACGGCCACGGGACACCGGACCGGCAGGCCATGGCGGCCTGTTCTTCGGCAAGGACCTCCCTTGGGTGTCTGGCGGCCGAACGTGTCCAGTCAGAGCTCTTCAGGCTTCTGGGCGCGCCACATCCCCTGCCGGCACTTGATCTCATGGTCTCGAGCGGTGTTCTGGAGCACGTGCTTCCTGAAGCGGGCGACTTGACGACCCTTGGCGCGCTCGCCGGCATCGATGATCGCGATCCCGTGCGTCGGCTTGCCGCCCTGACTCCGGCAGCAGGCGATGCCGTTGCCCAGAGACTGCGCTGCTCGAAGGCCGTTCGCCGGCGTCTCGCCCGGCTGGCGCCGCCGGTGCTGGCGCTGGATCCGGACTGGCCGGTCCCCAAGCAGCGCCAGGCGCTCTACGACCTCGGGATGGAAACCTTCCGCGACCTCGTTCTCCTTGCCTGGGCGGCGGACCGCTCCTGGAGGGCGTCACGCTGGAGAGAGATGCTCGATACGGCGGCACGCTGGGAGAACCCGCGCTTTCCGTTGCGCGGCCGGGACGTGCTCGCAGCCGGCATCCGTCCCGGGCCTGAGGTCAAGGTCCTCCTCAGGAACGTCGAGGCATGGTGGCGCCGGGAAGACTTCAGACCGGATCGCACATCCTGCCTCGAAAGGTTGGCGACATCGACCGGGAAGACGGCGTGACAGCTGCCGCACGGCTTGCACTGGCCCTCATCCTGCTGGCGGTGTCGGTCACGGCCGAAGAGTCGCACGTCATCGGCATCGAGAAACACTGGATCGCGGAATCGCCGCCGGGCGTCCATGTTGCCGCCGCCTATGGCGTCATCACCTGCGATTGCGTCAGGGCCGATCGCCTGGTCTCCGTGGCCGTCGTCGGCGCGGCGATGAGCGAACTTCACGCCACCACGTCAGGCGATGACGGTGTCGTTGCCATGCGCCGGCTCGACGACGGTATCGCCATCGATCCCGGAACCTCTCTCGTGCTCGAGCCCGGAGGCCTTCACATCATGATCATGGGACTTGAAGAACGCCCGCAGGCAGGCGACCGAATTCCCGTGACCCTGGTGTTCGAGAAGGCGGGAGCGGTGGACGTCGTCTTCCCGGTGGCGACACGGTCGGCCGCAGGCACGGAACAATGAAGAAGCGGCATCTCTTCCAGGGCATTCTGGCCGGTCTTCTTGTCGTGGCGACGGTGATCGGCGCCATGGAACTCCACCGGCGCCAGGCGGAGGACGTGGAAGTCATGATCGGCGGGCCGTTTTCCATGATGGCGCATGACGGCACCCGGATGACCCATGACGATCTCACTGGCCGCAGATCCCTGGTGTTCTTCGGTTTCACCTACTGTCCGGATATCTGTCCCACCACCCTTGTCCAGGTGGCGGCATGGCTTGACGCCATGGCGGACAAGGGGGACCTGATCGACGCCTACTTCGTTACCGTCGATCCGGAACGGGACACTCTGGAGCGCATGGAGGAGTACGTCACCTACTTTTCCGACCGCATCACCGGACTTGTGGGCACCGCCGATGAGCTCCGGCAGATGGCGGACTCCTACCGGCTCTACTATGCCCGCATCGACCTCGACGACGGCACCTACACCATGGATCAGGGCAATCGCTTTTGGATTTTTCATGCAGCGGCACGGATGAGATTGAGCAG
>JAPPGE010000015.1 GCA_028821455.1 bacterium
GGCGCTCGAGATCGCCACGGCGACCCTTCTCGAGCATGTCGTTCATCGCCATGCGGACGAGGAAGGAGATGCGATCGTGGAGGGTCGTCCAAAAGGATTCTGCCGCCTCCGCCGGCACGAGCGGCATGTGCGCGATCATCAGCCGGGCGGCGTCCGCGATCTCCCGCTGGAGTTCCATGGCGCGGGCGACATCCACTCGGTGCCGTGTGGGATCGACCGCCAGGGCAGCCTGCACCAGATAGGCCGAGGTCGGCATGCCGGCGCGGGACGCCCGGGCGGAGATCCTCTCCCACTGCTCGTCGGTGCAGGAAAGGGAATGCTTGCCCGGTCTCTTCGGACGTCGCGTCACGGATCGGTCTCCGGAGCCTTGAGGTGGCACAGCAACTCGAGCGCGTCGATGACAGTCATGCCGAGATCAGGCAGAGGCGCGGTCAGGCGCATCGCCGCTTCGCCGGTGGCCTGGAGACGATCGAGCAGGGCCTTCTGTTCGGCGCGGCTCGCCAGCGCCTCGGCGCCCACCGGCTCGTCGTGGAGTGCGCAGGCGACCATGAAGGCCGATCTCGTCATGCCCGCCTTCTTCGCCCGCTTCACGATGATCGCCTGCTGCTTCGCCGAGCAGTAGTAGCTCCTCTGCCGGGCCCGCTCGCCGGTCATCAGCTGAGCCTCCGCTCCAGGGCGAGGCGGGCATCGACCCGCTCGCCGATGGCCTTCCAGGTCTGCGGATCGCCGGCGTGGCGCAGCCGCTCGATCTCCTCGAGAGTGGTCAGAGAACGCTCCATGCGGGCCAGGGTGTCGGCGATGTCGACATCCGCGTCGTCGCCGCGCAGGGCGGCGAGGCGGTGGACGATGAAGGCCGAAGGACGCATGCCCGCGGCGGCGGCGCTCTCCTTGAGGTCCTGCCATTCGGCGTCGGTCATCATCACCGCGCGCTGCTTCCTCGGTGCGTCGTTCATGGCTCATCCTGTGGTCACATTGTGGTCAGGGAGGGTGGTGGCATCCGGATCCGATTGTGGTCTAAATGTGGTCAGTCGTATGGTGTCTGCATGGTGTGCCCGGTGACTGCCGGAGGATCGCGTCTTGTGGTCATATTGGGGTCTGATGTAATGGCGTTCGCCTTCCTCGTGCAAAGGTCCGACTACCAGGACCATGGCGGATTCCTCTGTATTGTTACTTTTGCGCAAATTACCGTAGGTCTGCCTTCACGGCAAGATCGTGCCATGACAGGAACTGCGCTCTGTCCTGGCCTTGTCCGTGACGTAATGTCGCGTTCCGGAAATGCAACTCCTGCAACGAGGAGTGGCCGTGAAATGCGGTCATGTGTGCCAGGCCACAAGGGTGTTGACAGTCCGTTCATGTCTTTGATAACGTGCGGTATTGGTGAGAGGGAAAGTAGGGTGGTTGTCAGTTGTGGTGCCGTGGCAGTAGGTGACCTGTTGGTTCACACCGACAACAGGATCAGCAGCGTCGCCACGGCCAGAATGGTCGGATTGATCTGTTCTCTGAGGCCGGAGAACATCTGCCGCGGTATCGTCCTTTGATCCGGTCCTGCGAGGAACA
The DNA here is from genome assembly GCA_028821455.1 of bacterium. GTDB lineage: Bacteria > Pseudomonadota > Alphaproteobacteria > SP197 > SP197 > SP197. Next base: position 1,558 of record JAPPGE010000015.1, read on the forward strand.
ACACCAGAACCACTTCATCAAAGGACGTCACGAATGCGAAGAGAGCGCCCGAGATCACGCCGGGCCGGATCAGCGGGAACACCACCTCGAAGAACGTTCGAACGGGGTTGGTCCCCAGGCTCAGTCCGGCATTGTAGAGCGCGCGATCGAAGCCGACGAGCGTTGCCGTGACGGTCACGACAACAAAGGGAATGCCCAGCGCCGCATGCGCGATCACGAGTCCGGGAAGCGTGCCGACCAGTCCGAACCGCGTGTAGAAGAAGAACATGCCGGCCGCGATGATGATCAGCGGCACGATCATGGGCGACAGCAGCAGCGCCGTGATGATGCGCTTGAACGGCATGTGTGCGCTCGCCAGACCCACCGCCGCAACGGTGCCCAGCACGGTGGCGACAATTGTCGCGAAGAACCCGATGATGAAGCTGTTCTTGATCGCCAGGATCCAGTTGGGGCTGTCCAGGATCTTCTGATACCACCTGAGCGAGTAGGCTTTCGCGTCGAGTGCCAGCATGCCCTCGGTGAACGTGAAGTAGGGCTGGCTGTTGAACGACAGCGGCACCATGACGAGGATGGGCATGATCAGGAACAAGAGCGCGGCCGCGGCCCAGAACCGCAGCATGTAAATGCCCGCCTTGTGCTTCCAGTTGTAGTAGGCCGGGAACTCCGCCATGGCTCAGCCGAGCTTGATGTTTCCGGCCCCGACCATGCGGTCATAGGCCCAGTAGAGACAGACAATCACGACGAGGAGCAGCGTGCCGAGTGCAGCTGCGAGCTCCCAGTTGTTCGACTGCTGCATGTGGAACGCGATCACGTTGGAGATCATCTGGCCGTCCGTTCCGCCGACCAGCGCGGGCGTGATGTAGTAGCCGACCGAGATGATGAAGACCAGGAGCCCGCCGGCCGACAAGCCCGAAAGCGTCATCGGGAAATAAACCCTCAGGAACGATGGAATCGGGCGCGCCCCCAGCGACAGCGACGCCCGCATCAGGCTGGGGTCGATGCCCTTCATGACGCTGTAGAGCGGCAGCACCATGAACGGAAGAAGGACATGGGTCATCGCGACGATCGTCGCGAACTCCGTGTACATCATCTCGATGGGCTGCGTCGTGATTCCGATGCCCATGAGCAGCGAATTGATCACGCCGTTGGTCTGCAGCAGCGCGATCCACGATGTCGTCCTCACCAGAAGGGAGGTCCAGAACGGGAGCAGAATGAAGATGAGCATGGTGTTGGCGACCCTTGAAGAGGAGTTCGCCATCATGTAGGCAAGCGGGTAACCGAGCAGGAAGGTGAGGACCGTGATGATCAACGCCATCTTGATGGTCTTGACGTAGAGCTGGATGTAGATGCGCGCCGACTCCCGGCGCTGAATCTCGCCGTCAGGACTGCGCTCCAGATCCAGAGCGGTCAGGAAGTTCCTCTCGGAGTATCGTTTGCCGGCCTCGCGAACCGTGCGCCACAATTCCGGACTGCTCCATCTGTCGTTGGCTTCAAGGAGGAGTGCGGCGCCGACCGACGGAAGATCGTGGTCCGCCACATTCCGGAGCTTGCGGGCCGTTGCCTTCACGACGCTGGATGTTCCGGGCAGCCCGCGATTGAGTTCCTCGGCGAGCTTGCCGGCCGTGCGGTCGTTCGCGAGGCGTTTGAGGTCGACCGCCATCGTCGCCAGCACCGAATCGTCCGGCGTGCCGCGTCCGTCCCAGTCCTGCAGCCTGGCCAGGGTGTCGGGAATGAGCTCGGCCACGGTCGGATTGTAGACGCCCTGATGCAGCATGGTCGTGATCGGTGCGACGAAGGCGAAGCCGATAAACGCAAGCAGCGGCGTGACGAGGGCAAACGCCGTGAGACGCCGGCGATTCAGGGCGCGGGTGGCGACCGCCATCTCCTCGCGTGTCAGTGTGCTGCCGGACTGGGATGTCCGATCCCGGAGTGAGGCCGCGGTCATGGCCGGGAGCCGATCAGCGCGACGGGCGCCGCCTTGTCGCTGGCGGCGCCCGATGCGGAAAGGGTTACTGCAGGAGCCACTCGTTGAATTTCTCGCCGAGGGACTCGCCGTAGTCGGCCCAGAAGATGCCGTCGGCTTTCAGCCCCTTGTCGATGTGCGCCGTCGGCAGGTCGTTCACGACGGCAGGATCGACCAGCGCCGCCGCCGAACGCCGCGTTGGACCGTAGGCGACATCCTGCATGCCCGAGAGCGGCACGGTGCCCGTCGCGAATTTCACGAAATCGAGAGCCAGATCCAGGTTCGGAGTGCCCTTCGTGATGGCCCATACGTCGAGGTCGAACACGTGGCTGTCCCAGACCATGACGAACGGCCGGCCGTGATCCTGGATGTCCTTGAAGATGCGGCCGTTGGCGGACTGGACCATCACGGCGCCGCCGTCGTTCAGGAGCTGGGGCGCCTGGGACCAGGACTCGTACCAGACGAGTTCGTCCCTGATGGTGTCGAGCTTGGCGAACGCGCGCGCCTGGCCCTCGTCTGTCGCGAGAAGGTCGTAGACCTCGTCCCGGGGGACGCCATCGGCAATCAGGGCCCATTCGAGGTTCACCTGGGGACGTTTCCTCAGGGCACGCTTGCCGGGGAACGTCTCGGTGTCGAAGAAATCGGCGATCGCGCTGGGAACGCCGCCCTCGATCGTCTCCGTGTTGTAGGCGTAGATGATCGTCCAGAAGATCACGCCCACGCCGCACTCGTTGGCCAGCGCCTCGGCGAAGAAGTCCTCTTCAGCCGGAACGCCGTCGTCGCCGGGTGGCAGGATATCCCGGGGGATGACCTCCAGCAGACCTTCCGAACAGGCTCTCTCAAGGTCGATGACTTCGATATCGACGACATCCCACTGGATGTTGCCCGCCTCGACCTGCGCCTTGATCTCCGCGATGCCCCCGGAATAGTCCTCGAAGAGGACGTTGTTTCCGGTCGCCTCGATGTAGGGATCGATCATGTGAAGTTTCTGCGCCGCACCGTATGCGCCGCCGAACGACACGGCAGTCAGATCGTCAGTCTGGCCTGCCGTCGCGCCCAACGTCAGCATGGCGACAGCACTCAACAGAACACTGGGACGTTTCATCACCTTCTCCCCTTGGTTGTTGTTCAATCAGAACCAACTCCGCCATGCGGTCCGACACGGGATATCCGATCAATCCGTGTTGAAGGCATAGCAGTCACTTGCCTGCCACATGAGGCCGGCAATCTCGCCTTGACCAAGTTTGGGCGCATCCAGGTCATTCAGGAGCTTGACCGTCACCTCCGTGCCGTCGTCGAGTTCGAAGTAATAGCGTATGAAATCGCCGACATAGTGCTGCACGATGAACTTCGCCGGGATCTCGTTGTCGTACCCGGTGCGGTCAGTCTTGATGAACATCTTCTCCGGCCTGACCGAGATCCTGCACGGTGCGCCGGCGGAACTCACGTCGGCCAGTCGGGCGGTGATCTCCTTCCCGTTCGCCACCGAAACACGAACCTTCGCCCCAACAGTCTCGACGACCTCGCCAGGCAGCATGTTGTTCTCGCCGATGAAGTTGGCGACGAACGCATTCCGGGGTCGTTCGTACAGTTCGTCGGGGCTCGCGCATTGCTGAACGACGCCATCGTTGAACACCGCGATCCGGTCCGACATCGTCAGCGCTTCCGTCTGGTCATGCGTGACGTAGATGACGGTGAAGCCCAGTTTCTGGTGCAGGCGCGTGATCTCAAACTGCATCTGCTCGCGCAGTTTCTTGTCGAGCGCGCCGAGCGGCTCGTCCATCAGGACGAGAGCCGGCTCGAAGATGAGGGCGCGCGCCAGCGCGACCCTCTGGCGCTGCCCGCCTGAGAGCTGCGCGGGGAAGCGGTTGGCGAACCCGTCCAGTTCGACCAGCGACAGGTATTCTTCGACGAGCGAAGCGATCGCCTGGCGGCCCATCTTCCGCGCTCTCAAGGGGTAGGCGAGGTTCTCGGAGATCGTCATGTGTGGAAACAGGGCGTAGTTCTGGAACACGACGCCGATGTTGCGGTCATAGGGCGCGATGCGCGTGACCGGCACGCCGTCGATCTCGATATCGCCCCCCGTCACGCTTTCGAATCCGGCCAGCAGCATCAGAATGGTCGTCTTGCCCGAACCGGACGGTCCCAGAAGTGTGATGAACTCGCCCTTGGCAACGTCGAGGCTGAACCCGTTCACGACCAGGGTCTTTCGGTCGTAGCTTTTCTTGACGTCGACAAACCGGAGAAAACCCGTTTCCGACCCGGCGAACGTGCTTCCTGCATCCTGGCCGTTGCTGCGCGTCATGGGCAGGTGTCCTCGCCGTCGATGCCGTCTCTATTGCAGGACCGGCATGACGTATTCGGCGCCTTGCCGGATGCCGGACGGCCAGCGCTCGGTGACGGTCTTGAGCCGGGTGTAGAAGCGCACACCCTCGGGGCCGTGCATGTGGTGGTCGCCGAAGAGCGAGCGCTTCCAGCCGCCGAAACTGTGATAGGCGACCGGCACCGGGATCGGCACGTTGACGCCCACCATGCCGATCCTGGCGCGGGTCGAGAAATCACGTGCGGCGTCGCCGTCACGGGTGAAGATCGCCGCACCGTTGCCGAGCTCGTGGTCGTTCACGAGCCCGAGCGCCTCCTCGTAGTCGTCCGCGCGCACCACCGAGAGCACGGGCCCGAAGATCTCTTCCTTGTAGATGCGCATGTCGCGTGTGACGCGATCGAAGATCGACCCACCGATGAAGTTGCCGTTCTCGTAGCCCTGCAGCGAGAAGCCGCGCCCGTCGACGACGAGTTCCGCGCCCTCCTCGACGCCGAGGTCGATGTAGCCCCGCACCTTCTCGTAGTGCTGCCGCGTGATGAGCGGACCCATGTCGGCATCGGGATCGGTGTAGGGACCGATGCGGAGGCTCTCGACGCGCGGCCGCAGGCGCTCGATCAGGGCGTCGCCGACCGGGTTGCCGACGGTCACCGCCACCGAGACCGCCATGCAGCGTTCGCCGGCCGAGCCGAACGCCGCTCCCATCAACGCGTCGGTGGCCTGCTCGAGGTCGGCATCGGGCATCACGACCATGTGGTTTTTGGCGCCGCCCAGGGCCTGCACCCGTTTCCCGTTGGCCGTACCGGTCCGATAGACGTACTCGGCAATTGGCGTCGAGCCGACGAAGCTCACAGCCTGAACGGCGGGATCGGCCAGCAGCGTGTCGACCGCGACCTTGTCGCCGTTTACGACGTTGAGCACGCCGGGATGGGCGCCCGCCTCCTCGAGCAACTCCACGAGACGCAACGCGCAGGACGGCACCTTTTCCGACGGCTTCAGCACGAACGTGTTGCCGCATGCAATCGCCATCGGGAACATCCACATCGGGACCATTGCCGGGAAGTTGAACGGCGTGATGCCCGCGACGACGCCGAGCGGATGGCGCGCGGCATGGCTGTCCACGCCGGTGCCGACATCGGCACTGAACTCCCCTTTGAGCATCTGCGAGATTCCGCAGGCGAACTCCACCACCTCAATTCCGCGCGTCACCGATCCCCGCGCATCCGACAGTGTCTTGCCGTGCTCGCGGGACACCCGCTCGGCAAGTTCGTCGATGTGCTCCTCGACAAGGGCCTTGAAGCGGTACATGACCCGCGCGCGGTTCTGCGACGTCACTGCGGCCCAGGCCGGCTGCGCCTCCGCCGCGGAGCGTATCGCCTCGGCCACCAGCGACGCCGACCCGAACGGCACCCGCGCGATGACCTCGCCCGTCGCCGGGTTCGTGACATCGCCCATGGGTGCCGCGTCGCCAGGAACCCTGCGTCCGCCGACGTGGTGATGAAGCACGTCAGCCATCGCGCGACATTCCGGCAGCCCCCTGGGTGATGAACGAACTCTCCACCACCGCAACCGCTGGCGAGCCGTGTGATGCGCCCAATCCTGGCGTCCCGGTGTTCCGCTGTATCGTCGAAATCACACCCCGGGCCCTCCCCTGGATCGCGGCGAGCCCTGCGATCGATTCGGAAAGGCATCGCCGACAGTGGCGTAGACGATAGTCGGATGGCTTGCTTTCGCGCGTCCCCAACCTTGGGGAGAACGAACAACTTTTTTGGAGTGTCCCTGGCCGCCTGCATCGATCTGGCGAGGACTTCGTCAGCTCGGGTGTGGAACAGGACGCAGGAATGGTGCAAGGCGCGCGGAGACCGGCGCTCAGGACGTTTCTGACAGGGGGGTGTCTTGTGTCGGCGTTGCGGCGGAGTGGTCCCGACCTGGACCATCGGTGCAGGCGCGGTACGTCGAGCGCCGAATGTAAGGCGGGTAAACGTCTCCCAGGGCGAGAAGCCGCAGCACAAATCGGGCGCACAAGAGACAACCGCGTCGTGTCTCCCCAATATTGGGGAAGCACGCAAGCCCGGAATCCGATAACTCTCGCATGTGGAGGTGTGCAATCATGCGGGCAGGTTGCCTCTTTCATTGGGCAGCAGGGTTGCCGCGAGCGGCCGCGCCGACGTGGCCGGGCATGTTGGCGGCGAGGGAGGCGCCTCTCGTGAAGCAGGGAGCGTCGGGTCTGTGGTGCGTCCGCCTGTGAAGCTGTGGTGGCAAGCGAATTGAACACGTTCGAGCACATCCTCGACGCGTTGCATGAGGCGGCGCTCGATCCGGCCCTTTGGCCAAGTGCCTCGGCGCTGATCGACGAAGCTCTCGGCACGCACGGCAGTTCCCTGATGTGCGGCGACGGGGAAACGGACGAGGACTACCGGATCTACTTCATGTGGACCTGCCTGCGCGGGCAACGGCGCCGGGATCTGGAGCGGCTGTGGTTCGAGACCTACTATCCCGTGGACGAAGGGATGCCCCGCCTGCGGCGCCTCCCCTTCAACCGGTTGATCCACGTCACCGACCTCTACACCGAAGAGGAGATGAAGACATCCGAGGCCTACAACGCGTTGCGGACCCATACCCATTCCGGGAACGGGATCGACGTGCGTCTGACCGGTCCCGACGGTTCGCGCATCATGTGGCAGGTCAACGATCCGGTGGACGGGGATGGCTGGACGTCCGCGCAGTTCGACCTGATCCGGCGTCTCCTGCCGCATGTCCGCCAGACCGTGCACGTACGCCAGACGCTTGCCGGCGCCGGCGCGCTGGGTGCGGCGCTGACGGAACTGCTCGACGCCGACGGGCTGGGTATCGTGCAACTCGACGCGCGCGGACGGATCACGGCGGTGAACGACCGCGCCCGGGACCTGTTGCGGGCGGGCGACGGCCTGTTCGACGAGAACGGCTTCCTGTTCGCCCGCAATTCGAAGGACAATGACGGCCTCCAGAAACTCCTGAACCGCGCCCTGCCATCGTACGGAACCCCGGGTCTCGGCGGGTCGATGACAGCGAGGCGTCCGGGCGCCCTGCCGCTCGTGCTGCATGTGCATCCGGCGGGCCGGCAGGAGCCGGACTATCCCGCCTGGCCGGTGGCGGCGCTGGTGCTGCTCGTCGACCCGGCGACCCGGGCCACCGTCGATCCCGCCGTTGCGGCGACGGCGCTGGATCTCACGCGGATGGAGAGCCGGGTTGCGGTGCTGATGGCCCAGGGCATGAGCGTGAGCCAGATCGCGACGGCAACGGACCGCAAGGAGAGCACCATCCGCTCGCACGTGAAGCACATGTTTGCCAAGAACGGGCTCACCCGGCAGGCGGAGCTGATGCGGCTGGTGCAATCCCTGGGCGGTACTCGGGATGCTCGCGGCTGAACGCGGACATGCGTTCCACCGCCTGCAGGACGGGCTCTGATCGGGTCATCCCGTGCTTGGCGAAACCGAAGTTGGTTCGGCCATGACCGAACTCTTTGCCGGAATCGCGGGCGGGGTCGGCCTGTTGATCGCGGGAATGTGGTTCCTCACGGAAAACCTGAAGACACTGGCGGGCAGGCGCCTGCGGTGGTCGGCCGGCCGGTGGACGGCCAACCGTTTCTCGGCGCTGCTCTGGGGTTTCGTCGCCGGCGGCATAACCCAGAGCATGACCGCGCTGACCTTCATCGTGGTGAGTATCCTGCGATCGGGGCTGATCGGGACACGGAGCGCGCTCGCCCTGATTCTCGGCGGGTGCGTGGGCGGATCGCTGCTGGTCGTGATCGTCACCCTCGACATCAAGGTGATCGCGCTCTTCCTGCTGGGTCTTTCCGGTGCCGTGATGGCCAGCGAATACCTGTCGAAATTCCGACCCATTGCGGCGTCGATCTTCGGCGGCGCCATGCTCATCCTGGGCCTGGTCCTGCTCAAGGATGCCGCCGCGCCTCTGGCTCAGCAGCCGTGGTTTCGGGACATGCTCGAAGGCACGGGGAATTCGCTCATGCTCGCCTTTCTGGTCGCCGCTCTGCTGACGGCCATCCTGCAGTCTGCGAATGCGGTCTGCGTCTTCGGCATCGGTCTGGCGACCGTCGGCGTCTTCTCTATCGACCAGGCGATCATGGTCATCTACGGGAGCTGCCTCGGCTCGAGCGTGATCCTCTATCTGTTGTCGGCAGGCCTTAGGGGCCGATCACGTCAGGTTGCCATGTACATGGTGTTCTACGACGTGCTGATCTGCGTGGTGCTGGTGCCGCTGCTCTACTGCGAGCTCTACTTCGATATCCCCTTGATGAAGGCGTTGGTCCTCTCTGTCGGTCTCGACCTGGACCAGCAACTGGCGCTTGTCTATGTGCTGATCAGCGTGCTTCCGCTTCCTGTCATGCTCGCCGGCCTGGGATGGTCGGCCACGTTGCTCGAACGGCTGTGGCCGAGCTCCCAGAGCGATTCGCTGTCAAGGCCAAGGTTCATTCACGACCACGCCTCGGTCGACGTCGACACGTCCCTTCCGCTCGTCGATCTGGAGCAGCGGCGCCTGGTTCGGAACCTGTCGCAATACTTCGAAGCAGTGCGCCGGAGCGAGAATCTCGAGCCTCTGCGCTATGCCTCAAGGAGGCTGCTCGACGACATCAGCGACTTTCTGGGTGAGCTCCAAACGATTCATCCCGCGCAAGGCGCCGAGGACCGAAACTCCATGCAGAATCGCCAGAGGCTTCTCTCGTGGCTCGAGGATGCGTTGGGGATCCTGTGCGATGCGTTGGCCGAGCGCCCCGCCCGACCGGTCCTCAATCAGTTCAGGACACGCGTTCGCGAGAGCGTCGACAGCGTTCTCCTGTCGCTGATCGATGCGATGGAGAGCGACGACAGGATGAGCTGGGACATCGCGAAGCGGCTTACCGGTGACCGCACAGAGATGATGCGCAAGGTGAGAGCGCACTACATGGAAGCGGACCCACCGCTGCGAGAGCACGATCTGATTGATGTGCTTGCGATCACCAATGCGGTCGAAGGAGCATTCTTCGTGCTGTCGAAAGTCGAACAGGAGCTCAACCCGTATTCCGGTTCCTACGGGCATGTTCCTCTCGTTCGACCGGCACGGCGGTCGGATTATGCGGACGGCGCCGGTTCGGCCACGATAACCCAAGTCGCCGACCGGCCCGGGAGTCCCGGAAATAGGCTTCCGTGAACGATCGGAATCGGACCGGCAGACGGTTGCGGAGAAAGTACCCTCAGCGGATTTGTCGCGGCATCCAGCCTCATCCGGATTTCTCTTCAGCAGCGGAAGATCGTGCAACGGTTCGCAGACTTGGATGAGCGACGAGCGGAGGGACTGGGGTCCGACACAGCGACCATGACCGTATCTGGCGCCCGCGGCGCTTGGACATGTCGCGCGTGCGCCGCGGAGCGACGCGCGTTAGACTTGGGTTGATTGCCGAACAGGTCCACGCCGAAGAATGGCGTAGCAGCGCATTCCGGTTTGCATGGGTCGTGGAGCCGAACCAGTCCGCGCTGCCGCGTTCCGGGAGGGAGACATGGACACTTCTAAGAAGGCGCCCGATGGAACTGCATTGCCTTCGGCGGCAGCCGAAGCAAAAGATCGTCCCCGGAAGATCAAGAACAAGCACTACGAGCAGGAATTGTTCCGGCTCCAGCTCGAGCTCGTGAAGATGCTTGAATGGATCAAGCACAAGGGGCTCAAGGTCGTGGTGATCTTCGAGGGGCGGGACGCGGCCGGCAAGGGCGGCGTCATCAAGCGCATCACCCAGCACCTGAGTCCCCGTATCTGTCGGGTCGTCGCCCTGCCCGCACCGACCGAACGCGAGCAGACCCAGTGGTACTTCCAGCGCTATGTGCCCCATCTCCCCGCCGCCGGCGAGATGGTCCTGTTCGATCGCAGCTGGTACAACCGGGCCGGCGTCGAGCGCGTGATGGGGTTTTGCACCGAAGAGGAGCACCGGGAGTTCCTGCGGTCCTGCCCGGAATTCGAGCGCATGCTCGTGCGGTCCGGCATCAAGCTCATCAAGTACTGGTTTTCCGTCTCCGACGAAGAGCAGGAAAAGAGATTCCAGAGCCGGCTCGAACAGGATCACAAGCGCTGGAAGCTGAGCCCGATGGACCTGGAATCGCGGCGCAGGTGGATCGAATACTCCAGGGCGAAAGACGAGAATTTCGCGCACACGGACATCAAGCAGGCGCCGTGGTTCGTTGTCGATGCGGACATCAAGAAGCACGCGCGGCTGAACTGCATCAGCCATCTGTTGAGCATGATTCCCTACGAGGACATGACGCCGGAGCCGATCGAGCTTCCGCGGCGCACGGAGGCCGGTGCGTATGTGCGACCGCCTTTTTCAGACCAGACGATGGTCCCGTCGGTTTACCCCGACGAAGAGTAGGCCGCACCCTCAAGGGAATGCCGCCATCCTGGTGCGCCGGAACCTTCGAAACCGCCTGGGGACCGTGCTCCGGCCAGGCGCGATGGGCTTTGCAATCGTGGAGGTGCTTCGAGCGCACCACGGGCAGGGGGCTGCCTCCGCCTTGCAGATCGGTGCGGTGCAGCAGCACTCACAAACGATTTCCGCTGTCCCGTCGCCGACACGCGGCTGATCGCGTCAGTCGGACAGGGAAACATCGCTGCCGTCCTTCACCGCGTAGACGCGCATCGGACGTTCGCGTCCTCGAATCTCGCTCAAGTGGACCTGAAATGAGGAGAGATCGGCCCCGGCGAGACGCGCGACCCGGTGCGAGACCACTGCCTGGCAGCCGAACTCCTTGGTCATCGCCTCCAGCCTGCTCGCGACGTTGACGGCATCGCCGATGGCCGTGACGGATGCGGCGCGGCCGTAGCCCATCTCGCCGACGATGACAGGCCCGGCGTGCAGACCGATGCCGATGCGCAACGGCACAGGGAGTTCCTTGCCGAGCGCGCGGTTGAGCTCTTCGAGCGCGGCCGCCATGGCACGCACCGCACGCAGCGCGCTCCGGCACCCCGCCCGGGGAGTGTCCTTGATCCCGAACAGAGCCATCACGCCGTCGCCGATGAACTTGTCCACATGGCCTCCTTCTCCTTCTATTGCCCGGCCCATGGCGAGGAAGAAGCGGTTCAGCAGGAACACCACGTCAAAAGGAAGCCTGTCTTCGGAAAGTTGCGTGAAGGCGCGCAGGTCGGCGAACAGGATGGCGATCTCGCGTTCGGCGCCGTGCTCATGGCCCATCCGCTTCCCCGCTGCCGAGGCAACCGCCGACGCCGGCAGCAGAGGAGTCAGCGTGATGTCGTCCGGTGGTACCACGCGACAGGCCAGTCGGACATGCTCCGGCGCACCGATGCGAGTCAGCAGCGCTCGTTCGTCCTGGTCGGGTGGCGGGAGAATGTGGAAACCGCGCGAGACGTGGACCCGGCAGGTAGAGCAACGTCCGCGCCCGCCGCAGACCGACGCGTGGGGGATGCCTGCGCTGCGGCTGACCTCCAGCAATGTCGCGCCGGGTTCGGCGTGCGCTACCCGCCCGTCGGGGTACGTAACGCGGACCGCCCGCCGCCGCCGCGCCTTGAATGCACGCACCGACCGCCAGACGACCAGTGCCGCCAGCGCCGCGCCGACCGCGGTGGTCGCGAGAACCTCCACCTTCTCGCTCCACTCGATCCCCTCGTTTCCCGGATGCCGTATCCGTTCCAGCATGGCGCCGGTCCAGCCGGCGTCCGCCGCCGCCAGCGCCAGAACGTCCCTGCCGCCGACCGCGAAGCCCGCGAGCGCCAGCACCGGCAGGAGCAGCGCCGCCGAGAAGAAGATCGGTAACCCGCGCCGGTACCATGGCCGCAGGCGCAGCCAAAAGTGCATCCCGATGCAGCCGTGCGTCCAGACAACGGCCATCAACGCGATCTGCTGCCAGGGATCGCTCCAGATCGCCCACAGGACGTAGGAGTAACTCGGATCCAGGTCGAAGCGGACGGCAAGTCCGAGCGTGCCGAGCACGTGCCCGAAGAGCAGGAATGGAATGGCGAGCCCGAGCAGTTGCTGCGCCGCCTCCCAGGCCGGCATCCTCAAGCTGCGTGCGTGGAGCAGGCGTGCGATCGAAAGACTGCCGTGAACGGCGAAGGCTGCACCCAGAAGCAGCATTCCCGGCGGGCTTCGCCAGACGGCGGAGAATACGCGCCGACCCGCTTCCATCGCCTCCACGGAGGCGAGGCCGAACGTGTGGTTGAGGAGATGTCCAGCGACATAGGCGAACAGCACGAAGCCGCTCCACAGGCGAAGACGCTGGGTCACGCGGCGCTCCGCTGGTCACAAAAGACCGCCAGCCGCCCGACGCACCGCAGGGTGGCGGAGACAGCGTCGTCGGGGCCGACCGCAAATGTTGCTTTCCGCTTTGACTTCATCGTCAGTCGGAGCTCTGCGTCGCATGTTTCCGTTGGCCGAATTCCCGGGACGGCCGGTGAAAGCGGGAAGGGAGCGCAGGCAGCGGCGCTTCTTCTCATCGCGAGCATGATCCTCCTTGGAGCGAGGGGCATCGTACTTCAGTCATCGACAAGCTCACTAGCCCGAAGTTTCCCCTGATTTCCAACTGACATTCGAGTCAAACGGTTGATTTGGCGCAGTGTTTTT
>JAPPGE010000049.1 GCA_028821455.1 bacterium
ACGCCCCCAATCACGCCGATTGCTCAACCTATTCAGCGAGTTAGGTTACTTGAGGGCCGATGAAGTTCCGACTAGTTGTTCAAGAATGGTGCCTTTGTCAGGTTGTTTCACCAAGACGTGACGTTGATCCCCGAATACATGGCGCAGGATCTGAGACGCGGAAATCAGGAGTTCAGCCTGTCGAGCGCGGTTCGGGTGCCGCGGAACGCCGAGCGGGATTCAGGGCTCCGATACCCTGATGGACAAGCCCTTGGCGGACTCAATGAACCGGCGGTCGAAGGTAAGAATTGTCTCGCAATGGGCGGCTGCGCCGAGGTGAAGTGCATCTGCGAAGTCCATCCCGGTTTCAGTTCTGGCGAGGGCCTCGGCCAAAAGAACGGGGCTCTCAACCGCAACTCCCGGAAGCCCCAGGAAGGCGCGCAGAGCCTCTGCAACCCTCTTGCCGCCGAAATCGTAGGCACTGCGCAGCACCCACTCGCTTTCGAGCAGAACGGTCGTGCTCACAAAGATGTCTCCCTCACCGATCGCCGCTCTCGCCCTGGCGGCCTGGTCAGGATCGTCTCCGGTCAGGTATCGGACAACGACATTGGTATCAACTGCGCGCATGGCGACGCCGTGCTTCTTCCATGATACCCGCCTCCATGTCAGCGAGGGATCTGGGGGAGACATTGCCAGCTAGGCACCCGAAGACATCCTCTGGTCGGGTCGCTGCGAATGCGGGCTCGGGCTTGAGCAACACACCACCAGCGCTGCTCTCGACCGTCAGGCGGGTTCCGGCGTGCCAACGTAGCGCCTGACGGATTGCCTTGGGCAAAATGACCTGACCCTTCGTCGAGACAGTGGTGGTGAGCTTGTCGAGCACAGTCATGCCGATTTCTCCGGACCAATGTGAAGTAAGTTGAAGGTAAGATGCGCCTTGGGAAATGTCAAGCCAAGTGCAACGCTCCCGGCGTGTTGCGCCGGCTGATGAAGCAGCTTGTCGCGTCCATTGGTGCGATACACTGAAATCCGGCAGCAGGTGTTCTATGGGTGCTGGCCTGGCGATACCATGACCGGGACCAGCGATGCGTGAGCCCGATGCCCGACATGCCGACCAATTCACCGATCGTTGCCGCCTGGCTTGAGAAAACCAAAGGCTCGCGCGATCTCGCCCGCGAGGCCGGCGGGATCTTTCCCAGCGGCGTGACCCACGATTCCCGGTACCGCGAGCCGTACGGACTCTACGTCGATCAGGCAAAGGGGAGCCGCAAGTGGGATGTCGACGGCAACGAATACGTCGACTTCTTCGGTGGTCACGGCTCGCTCATCCTCGGACACGGCAATCCGGCGGTCATGGAAGCGGTGAGGCAGGCCGTTGGCGAGGGCACCCACTTCGGCGCCGGTCACAGGGCGGAAGTGCGCTGGGGCCGCATGGTCTGCGACCTTGTGCCCTCGGCGGAACGCGTGCGGTTCGTCTCCTCGGGCACCGAGGCAACCCTGATGTGCCTGCGTCTCGCCCGCGCATTCACCGGCCGCCGCAGGGTCATCCGCTTCACCCATCACTTTCACGGCTGGCACGACCATGTCGCCTCGGCACGGGTATCGAGCGGCGGCGACCTCGCGGCGGGCGTCGTCCCGGGAATCGAGGAGGATCTCCTCGTGGTCGAGGCCGGTGACCACGCTGCACTCAGAGAGGCGTTCCGCACCCATGCCGACATCGCCGCTGCCATCATCGAGCCGACGGGCGCCACATTCGGCCGGGTTCCGGTCGACCCGGACTTCGTCCGACTCCTGCGCGACGAGACAGAACGTCACGGCGCGCTCCTCATTCTCGATGAGGTCGTGACCGGTTTCCGCGTCTCGCCGGGCGGTGCCCAGAAAACACTCGGGATCACGCCCGATCTCACGGCCCTGGCGAAGATCCTGGCGGGCGGTCTTCCCGGCGGCGCGGTGGCCGGACGCCGGGACGTCATGGAGATGCTCGATTTCGAGGCCACGCAGCGGGATGGCCGCATCAAGGTTGACCACTACGGCACCTTTAACGCCAACCCTGTGTCGGCCGCCGCGGGCATTGCCGCCCTGGACCAGATTGCCGACGGCGCCATCTGCGAGCGCGCCAGCGCCAACGCAGCCGCGCTCCGCGACGGCATCAACCGCGTCATCAGCCAAGCCGGTGTCCCCTGGGCCGCATACGGAACCTATTCCTCCTTCCACATCTTTCTCAATCCCCGCCGCCTCGACGTGGAGCCGGGTTCCCTTGACGATTCCGGCGTGTCGCCCGATGACCTGCTGTACCTGCCGAAGCCGCTCGCCACGCGCTTCGATCTCGCCATGATGCTGGGCGGCGTCACCATGGGCGGCTCGCCCGGCGGCTACGTGTCGGGCGTCATGGATGGCGCCGATGTCGACGTGACGGTGGACGCGGTCCGCGAGGCCATCCGCATGCTGCGCGCCGAGGACGCACTGTGATCACGTAGTACCCGCGCGGAACCGGACCGTTCTGGTCACCCTTACGAAAACAGTTCGAACTTTCGTTTGAATGGCGCTGACATCATCGGGGAGATCCCCGGAGTCAACGCTGTCGGCCGGCGCCGTCACTCGCTCTCGAGGCGTTCCATGTCGTCGTCCGACAAACCGAAGTGGTGGCCGATCTCGTGGATGATCGTGTTGTGCACGAGGTCCTCGAGGGAGTCGTCGCCTTCGGCCCAGGCATCGAGGAGCGGGCGCCGGTAGAGATAGATGCGGTTGAGATCGTCCATCACGTCGTGGCCGGAGGCCTGGTCGAGGGAGATGCCCTGGTAGAGCCCGAGGAGGCCGAATTCGCTGTCGATACCGAGGGAGTCCAGGACGTCCGCCTCGGGGAACTCCGTCACGAGAATGGCGATGCCCTTGACGCGGGCCTTCAGGATTTCGGGAATCATGGCGATCGCATCGTCGGCAATCGCCGCGATCTCGTCGGCGTCGGGAGGTGGGCCGAAACGTCGCGTCATGGGCCCCGGACCATAGCCTCTCTTGCCGAAGCGGCCAACTCGCCGGACAATCGGCGGGGGATCAGGACCACGAGGACCTTATCAATGGCCGACACGCTCTCTGAGACAGCGCTCGATGAGGCACTCGCCTCCCTGCCGGACTGGACCGTGGCCGATGGCGGGGCCGCACTGGAACGGTCCTACCGCTTCGGTGACTTCATGACGGCATTCGGTTTCATGGGCCGCGTCGCCGTCTACGCCGACGTCGTCGATCACCACCCCGAGTGGTTCAATGTCTACAGCCGGGTCGACGTCACCCTGACGAGCCACGATGCCGGCGGCATCACGCGCCGGGACATCGCGATGGCCCGCTTCATGGACCGTGCGGCCAGGAAGTCGGGAAAGCCCGACCGCGAGACCGGCGACAGCTGATGAACGACGTTCTCTGGTCCCCTGGCGATGAGCGCCGGGAGGCAACGGCCCTGAACGAGTTCCGGCGCCTGGCCGAGGAGACGAGCGGACGGACATTCGCGGACTACGAGTCGCTGTGGCGCTGGTCCATCGAAGACCAGGCGTCCTTCTGGGAGCTCGTCTGGACATTCGCCGGCGTCAGGGCGTCCCGGACATGGGAGACGGTTCTCGAAAACGGCGACGCCATGCCAGGGGCCCGCTGGTTCACCGGGGCCCGCCTCAACTATGCCGAGAACCTGCTCCGCAAGCGCGACGACATCATGGCCATCGTGTGTCGCGGAGAGGGCGGCCGCAGGCGCGCCATGACCTTCGCGGAACTCCATGACGCGGTGGCGGCCATGAGCGCGTGGCTCGCCAGGCAGGGAGTCTGCCGCGGCGATCGTGTCGCGGGGTATCTCCCCAATCTGCCCGAAACCATCGTCGCCAAGCTGGCGACGGCCAGTCTGGGTGCGGTGTGGTCGTCCTCGTCGCCTGATTTCGGAACCAGGGGCGTCCTCGACCGCTTCGGCCAGATCGATCCGAAGGTGCTGATCACCGCCGACGGCTACGTCTACGGCGGCCGCCACTTCGACAGCAGGCCCAGGGTGGCGGAGATTCTGGATGCCATGCCGGGCATCGGGCACGTCGTCGTCGTTCCCTGGGCCGACCAGGATTGCGACACAGGGGATCTGCGGGATGCCGTGACCTGGCAGGAGGTGATGGCAACTTCCCATGACGGCATCGACTTCGAACAGGTGCCGTTCGATCACCCTCTCGCCATCCTCTATTCCTCGGGCACGACGGGCGCGCCGAAGTGCATCGTCCACGGCCATGGCGGCACCCTCCTCCAGCATCTCAAGGAACATCGGCTGCATTGCGACATTCAGGGCGGAGACCGGCTGTTCTACTTCTCGACCTGCGGCTGGATGATGTGGAACTGGCAGGTGAGCGCCCTGGCGACGGGGGCCACCCTGGCGATCTACGAGGGCCATCCGGCATCGCCGGACGGCAACGTCCTGTGGGACTTTTGCCAGGAGGAGAGGTTCACCGCATTCGGCGCCTCGGCAAAGTACTTCGCAGCCATCGAGAAGGAGGGAATCCGGCCGGCCCTGAGCCACGATCTCGAGGATCTCCGCCTCGTTCTCTCCACGGGCTCGCCCCTGGCGCCGGGGAGCTTCGACTACATCTATCGCGACGTGAAGGAGGACGTTCAGCTGGCGTCGATCTCCGGCGGAACGGACATCATCTCGTGCTTCGTTCTCGGCAACCCCGAAGGCGCCGTGCGCCGCGGGGAAATCCAGGCACGAGGTCTCGGCATGGCTGTCGACATCTTCGATGATCGCGGCAACAGCCTGCCCGCCGGCCGGACAGGTGAACTCGTGTGCACGCGGCCCTTCCCCTCCATGCCGGTGGGATTCTGGAACGACGGCGACGGCAGCCTTTACCACCAGGCCTACTTCGACACGTTCGACAACGTCTGGCGGCACGGCGACTGGGCCGAGATCACGGCCGCCGGCGGCGCTGTCATTCATGGCCGTTCCGATACCGTGCTCAATCCCGGCGGCGTGCGCATCGGCACCGCCGAGATCTACCGCCAGGTGGACATCTTCGAGGAGATCCAGGAAAGCCTCGCCGTCGGCCAGGATGTCGCCGGCGATGTCCGAATCATTCTCTTCGTGGTCATGCAACCGGGCCATGTACTCGACGATGACCTCGTTTCCAGGATTCGCATGAGGATCCGGACCCACGCGTCTCCCCGCCACACGCCGGCACGGATCATCGCGGTGGCCGACATCCCGCGCACCCGGTCCAACAAGATCAGCGAACTTGCCGTACGTCACGTCATTCACGGCCGGCCGGTGGCCAACACGGAAGCCCTGGCCAATCCCGAATCCCTAAGTCTCTTCGAGAACCTGGAGGCGCTGAAGGACTGAATTTCGCCACACGCTCCCATGCACGATGTGACAGGGATGGGCTGTCCCTCTTTGGCAGGCGGCAGGAGTGGGCGTGAATCGGCGGGATGATCTGTGCTATGGATTTGCGATGGCGACGACACCCACAACCACGACACGGGATGGAATGGCTGTCATGAACCTGAGTTCGCGCATCTTCTCATGCTGTCTGCTGGCCCTCGCTCTGCTCATGCCGGGGCCTGAAGCCGGGGCCGAGGAGCCGAAGTCGCTGGGCACATTCCGGGACTGGTCGGCCTTCGGCTACACCGATGGCGACACGCTGGTCTGCTTCATCGCCAGCCAGCCGACGAAGGCAGAGGGCAACTACACCCAGCGCGGCGACATCTGGATACTCGTCACGCATCGCTCACCGGCGGGCGAACGTGACGTCGTCCAGGTCCGCACGGGATACAACTACATGGAGAATGCTCCGGTCACGGTCACGATCGGCAACGAGACCTTTACCCTGTTCGGCGAGGGCGAGAGTGCCTGGGCATTCACCCGTCATGACGACAGGGACCTCGTGACCGCCATGAAGGCCGGTGTCAGCATGGTCATCGAGGGGCGTTCCTGGCGGGGTACCGTGACCACCGATACCTACTCGCTGCTGGGCTTCACGGCTGCCTACGACGTCATCAGCCAGACCTGCGCCGAATGACGGGTGACCGGGCGAATCTCATCGGACTGGACCGGAGCGAACTTGCTGACATCGTCGCCGGTCTCGGTGAGGCCCCGTTCCGCGTCAAGCAGCTCTGGCACTGGATCTATTGCCGCGGGGTCACGAGTTTCGCGGACATGACCTCCCTGTCGGGAGCCCTGCGCGAGAGATTCGCGGCGTCCTTCAGTCTCGACCGGCCCGACGTGGTGCGCCACCAGAAGAGCACGGACGGGACCATGAAGTGGCTGCTCGGCGTGGACCGGCGTCACCTCGTCGAGAGTGTCTACATCCCGCAGGACGACAGGGGGGCGCTCTGCATGTCGTCCCAGGTCGGCTGCACCCTGACCTGCAGGTTCTGCCACACCGGAACGCAGCGTCTCGTGCGCAACCTGGAACCCGGAGAAATCGTCGGCCAGTTCATGCTCGCCCGCGACACCCTTGGCGAGTGGCCAGCTCCGCTGGACGGCAGACGACTGCTCTCCAACATCGTCATGATGGGCATGGGGGAGCCGCTCTACAACTTCGACAACGTCAAGACAGCACTCACCATCATCATGGATCCGGAGGGCATTGCGCTGTCGCGCCGGCGCATCACGCTGTCGACCGCGGGCGTGGTGCCGATGATGAAGCGATGTGGCGAGGAAATTGGCGTCGATCTGGCCGTCTCGCTCCATGCGGTCAACGACGATGTCCGCACCCGACTCGTCCCCCTCAACAGGAAGTATCCGATCGGCGAGCTTCTCGATGCCTGTCGCGCCTACCCCGGAGCCGGCAATGCGCGGCGCATCACATTCGAGTACGTCATGCTCAAGGACGTCAACGATTCGGATGCCGATGCCCGCGAACTGGTCCGCCTGCTCAGGGGAATCCCGGCCAAGGTCAACCTCATCCCGTTCAATGCCTGGCCCGGGGCGCCCTTCGAATGTTCTCCGGCCAGGCGGATCGCCTCCTTCGCCGGCATCGTCAACGACGGCGGCTACTCCGCTCCTGTCCGCCGTCCGCGCGGACGCGACATCATGGCCGCCTGCGGGCAGCTCAAGTCCGACACGGTCAAGATGCCCCGCAGCGCCATGACATCCGCCCTACCCCTGCCTTGTGAGGACCCGATGGACAAGCGACACAGCTGGCCCGACCACCACTGGAACTGGCCCATCACCATCAACCACAAGCACGGCGTGCGATGTGGCTCGATGATCTGGCTGGGAGGCCAGGTCGATCTCACTCCCGAAGGGGTGGTCCGCAATCCCGGGGACATCGAAGCCCAGACCGGCAACGCGATGGCCTATCTCGTCCGGGTCCTGGAGGATCTCGACTGCGTGCCGGAGGATCTCGTCACGCTGCTCGTCTTCTACGTCAACGATGGTTCCCTCGACGAACCGGATGTCCTCGCCATGGTGGCGCGCCATCTCCCGGAAGACTGCCGTCTCACCGTCAACGCCGTTCCGGTTCCCTGGCTCGCCTACGAAGGTCTCATGATCGAGATCGAGGGCTACGCCATGCGCCGCGAGGACGGCACGCCGACACGCAGGGACATCGCTCCGGGACGGCCCGGCTCTCCTCTCGCCGCACCCTGGGTGGAGGGGTTGCGGTCGGACGCCATGATCTTCGTATCGGCGCAGTATCCCATGGACGATAGTGGCCGCGTCGCGGCAAGGGACGACATCGTTGCCCAGACCAGGCTGGTCATGGAGCGCGCAGGGCACGTCCTCGATCACTTCGGAGCCGGCTTCGACGATGCGGTCAAGATCAACCGCTGGTATGCCGGCGGCTCCGGGATTGCCGATTTCGAGGCGGCCGCGCTTGCCTGCGCGGCACATTTCAATGAGCCCGGACCCGCCGCCACCGGCGTCCCCATCCCGCGCCATGCCGATCGCGATGTCCTCATCAAGATTTCCATGGTCGCCATGCTTGGCGAGGATGGCGAACATCTCGAGCGCACCCACGTGTGGCCCGACAGCCTGTGGGACTGGCACGTGCATCTTCCCTACAAGCACGGGCTCAAGTGCCGGGACATGATCTTCCTTGGCGGCCAGGTCTCCCTCGACCGGGAGGGCACGGCGGTTCACCCGGACGATCTGTCGCGCCAGACACACCAGGCGATGACCCATATCGGCACCATCCTCGAGGCACTCGGGGCCGGCTATGACGATGTCTGCAAGGTGACGACGGTCTACAAGGGCGATTGCGGCGCCGAGGCGCTCAACGCCAACCTTCCCATCCGCTCCTCCTACTTCCACGACCCCGGCCCCGCCTCCACCGGCGTGCCGCTTCCGGTTCTGGCCTACGATTCCATGGTCATCGAGATCGATGTCTTCGCCATGAAGGAGTCATCATGAGCGATGTCAGGAAAGTCGTCCTCGCCTACTCCGGGGGCCTCGACACATCGGTCATCCTGCGCTGGCTCCAGGACACCTGGCAGTGCGAGGTGGTGACGTTCACGGCGGACCTTGGGCAGGGCGAGGACCTCGAGCCCGCGCGAGCCAAGGCGGCCATGATGGGCGTGAAGGAGATCTTCATCGAGGATCTGCGCGAGGAGTTTGCCGCGAACTTCGTGTGGCCGATGTTCCGGGCCAACGCCCTATACGAGGGCGTCTACCTCCTCGGCACGGCGATCGCCCGGCCGCTCATCGCCAGGCGCCAGATCGCCATCGCCCATGAGACCGGCGCCGATGCGGTGGCCCATGGCGCGACGGGCAAGGGCAACGACCAGGTCCGGTTCGAACTCGGCTACCAGGCGCTCGACCCCGACATCAGGGTGATCGCCCCGTGGCGGGAGTGGGACCTCGCCTCGCGGACGAAGCTGATCGCCTATGCCGAGAGCAGGCAGATCCCCATTTCCCGCGACAGCCGGGGTGAGGCCCCCTTTTCCGTCGATGCCAACCTCCTCCACATATCGGCCGAGGGAAAGGTCCTTGAGGACCCCGCAGAGGCGCCTCCCGATCACGTCTGGTCACTGACCGTCTCCCCGCAGGACGCTCCGGATGTTCCTCGGGAAATGGAGATCGCCTTCGAAAAGGGCGATGCCGTGGCCATCGACGGCGAGGACCTGACGCCGGCGAACCTGCTTGCCCGTCTCAACGAACTCGGCGGCGCCAACGGTATCGGCCGTGTCGACATGGTGGAGAACCGTTTCGTCGGGATGAAGAGCCGCGGCGTCTACGAGACACCGGGAGGCACCATCCTGATCGCCGCCCACCGGGCCATGGAGTCGCTGACCCTCGACCGGGGCGCTGCCCATCTCAAGGACGAACTCATGCCGCGGTACGCGGAACTCATCTACAACGGCTTCTGGTTCTCGCCGGAACGCGAGATGCTCCAGGCGCTCATCGATCGCAGCCAGGACCATGTCTCCGGCACGGTGCGCCTGACGCTCTACAAGGGAAACGTCACCGTCACCGGACGCGCATCACCGCACTCGCTCTACAGTCTGGCCCACGTCACCTTCGAGGAGGACGCCGTCTACAACCAGCGCGACGCCGAGGGGTTCATCCGCCTCAACGCGTTGCGCCTGGCGCTGGCTCGCAAGCGCGTATCGACTGCTTCCGCGGCTGCCCCGGTCGGCGCGAAGCCGTCACGACCACAGTCATGACAGGACGATCAATAGCCCGGACACCCCATCAATCCCTGTCTCAAGCCACTGTCGGGGGCAGCAAGCCGGTGGGCATCTTCAGGTAGGTGGAGCTTCTCATGCTGCGGGCGCGCGACCCCGGCCACGGGCGCGGTCACTCGATGGTCCGCGGCGCCGTCTTTGCGTCTCTTGGCGCCGCATCGGGAACGCGCTTCGCAATACGCGTGTAGACATCGCTCATGACGTCAAGGAAGGAGCCATCCTGGTGCCAGAACTCAGGATAGTCTCCCGCCCGGCGCATCGGCAGGACCGAAACCGGCGGCATCGGCCGCGACGAGAGTGCGTCCGCTGTCAGCGTTTTCCCCAGCCAGAAGTCCCGCATATCGGCCGGAGCCGCTTCCTCGACGGTCTCGTCGATGACTGGAAAGCGAGATTCCTCGAGGGCCTCTCTGATGTCGGGTTCCCGGGCCGCGTGATCGCCGCCCAGGGCGGCGCCGAATTCCGACTTCGAGACCGCAGACATCAGTGTCTTTCTCGCCATGCCGCGCAGTTCGAATAGCAGGAACGGATCGTGGTCAAGCAATGCAGCAACATGGAAGTAGACCCCCGCAACATGCTTGCAGGGATTGGCCCAGTCGGGACAGCTGCATGAAGAGACAATCTCCTTGCGTGTGCGCGGAAGAAGCATCACGTTCGATCCTTCGAAAGCGGTTTCGATCGTGGGAGGGACTTCACCCAGAATCAGGTGCGTGATCCAGTTGGCATTGTGGCCCAGGCGGGACAGGACCTTTTTCCATGCCGGCTTGCTGACCTTTTCCAACTGGACGGAGACCCTGTAGCGGGGCTCCTTGGTGATGCCGAAATACGGATTGGTGTTGCCTCTGACCGTTGCGGTAATCCTGCCTCCCCGGATGTCGAAAGCGAGCAGGCGGTGGGGGCCGGCATAGCTTCGCCCGCGCGACAGCCGGCCACGGTCCATGATCTGCTCCAGGGCCTCCAGGAACTCGGTCCCCCACCACGTCTTGCTTCTTGCAGACATCACGGACCTCCCTTCCCGTCAGCCCACCACGGCCTGGCCGCGGTCAAGGCTGATCAGCTCCCTGAAGGCGTCATTGCCCATGTCCGACAGCCACGATTCATCGGTTCCGATGATGTCGTCCACGAGCTTCTTCTTGGACTCGATCAGGGCATCGATCCGCTCTTCCAGAGTCCCCATGGTCACCATCTTGTGAACCATCACCATTCTGGTCTGGCCGATCCGATAGGCGCGGTCCGTCGCCTGGTTCTCGACTGCCGGATTCCACCACCGATCAAAGTGAATGACATGATTCGCCCGTGTCAGGGTCAATCCGACGCCGGCCGCGCGCAACGACAGGACAAACACCGCCGGCTCGGAATCATCGTCCTGGAACTGCTCGACCATACGACCCCTCAGGGCAGACGGCGTCCCGCCATGCAGGTAGTAGACCGACCTGTCTCCCAAGGCGCGAAGCAACGCCTCGAGCAACCTGCCGACCTCGGTGAACTGCGTGAACAGGAGCGCGCTTTCTCCCTCGGCATTGATTTCATCGAGCATCTCGCAAACGCGCGCCAGCTTGTGGGATCGTCTGGCCGTGAACTCGCTGCCGTCCTGAAGGAACTGCGCCGGATGATTGCATATCTGCTTCAGGCGCATGAGCGTGGCCAGCATCAGGCCTCTGCGCTGGACGCCGTCCGACTCGTCCAGCTTCGACTCCACGTCCCTGAGAACCGCCTCGTACAATGTCGCCTGTTCCGTGGTCAGGTTGCAGAAGGCGTTCTGTTCCACTTTCGCGGGCAGATCGCCGATGATCGACCTGTCGGTCTTCAGCCGCCGCAGAATGAAGGGGCGCACCATTTCCCGCAGCTGTTCGAGTCGCGTGCGGTTGCCGTCCTTCATGATGGGCTGCTCGAAGCCCTTGCGGAATTCCGATGCCGTTCCGAGAAAGCCCGGATTGAGCACGCTGAACAGCGACCACAGATCGAGAAGCCGGTTTTCCACCGGGGTGCCGGTCAGCGCGACGCGCCGGTCAGCGCGGATACCGCGTAGCGCCTTGGTCACGGCGGCATTGGGATTCTTGACGTTCTGGGCCTCGTCCACGACCAGACGCCGCCATGCGACGTTCTTCAGGATCTCCAGATCCAGTCTCGCCACGCCGAACGAGACAATGACCAGATCGACGGCGGCGGTCACGGACTTCAGTTCCTCGGTGGTCTTCGGCCGGTCGGACCCGTGATGAATGACCACCTTGAGCGCCGGCGCGAAGCGTCGCGCCTCCCGGAGCCAGTTTCCAAGAACCGACGTCGGCGCAACGAGCAATGTGGGGCCGCCCCGGGAAGAATTCGGGCGATCATGAACGATCGCCGCCAGCACCTGGATCGTCTTGCCGAGTCCCATGTCATCCGCAAGGCAGGCGCCCAACCCCAGTTTCTCCAGATAGACGAGCCACGAGAACCCGCGCCGTTGATAGCTTCTCAGCGTGCCTTCGAACCCGGCGGGCTGCTCCTGCACGCCGAGCGCGTCGCTCGTGCAGAGAGCCGCCATGGCGTCCTCGAGCGCTCCTTCGCAGGCGATCTCCACGCCCTGGTCGGCCCGCGTGCGCATGAACTCGCCAAACGTCATGGACCGGTCCTCGGCGTCGGACTGCCAGTAGGACTCCAGGTCCGCCACCTCGTCGGCGCTCAGTTCCATCCACTCGCCGCGCATGAAGACGAGACCTTCCTTGGCGGCGACAATCCGGTTCCACTCTTCAACGGTAAGCGGCTCTCCGTCGATCACGACGTGGGGACTCCAGTCGACCACCGCGTCCATGCCCAGCAGACCCGACGATTCCGTGCCCGCGCCTTCTTCCCCGCCCGCCTGATAGCGAGCCCTGATCCGAAGCCGGAGCCGACGCTGTCCCGATGCCGTCCACCAGGACGGGACGATCACCCGGAACCCCGCGCCCTGAAGGATCGGGGCGTCATTCCTCAGAAACTGCAGCGCTTCCTCGCGGTCGAGTTCTATCGAGGCGGGACGTTCGGATTCCATGCCGTCCCAGAGTCTCGCATAGAGCCGTGCCGCCTGACCGAGTTGCAGCAGGACTTCCCTGACACTGCGGGCCCGTCTGCTCGACTTCCAGAAGTCTTCAAGCGGTATGAGAAGCGAGGGGTCCTTGCGGGGCGCCAGAAGCCATTCCAGACGCCAGGAATCCGGGGAGCGTTCCCCGGCATCGAGGAGCCGGAAGCAGATCCTCTCGTCGGCGTCGACAGCGCTGCGGTTGATCAGGTCGCGCCAGCGCTGCCACTGCCGCCAATGGGTTTCCGTGACGGCATTCTCGCCATTGGAGCCGCACAGGAGGGATTCACCGGGAAACGCCTGGCGAAGGCGCTTGCAAACCGTCGCCGGGAAGCGTGTGCGCCAGATCTGACGATGGAGTTCGACCGAGACAAAGTGCCGGATCAGGCCTGCCGCATCGCGCAGCGGGATGCTCGCGTCTCCGACCTGCGGCTGCGCCTCCCAAAGCGATCTGCAGATCCCCGGCATGGCGCCCGCGAAGGCGTCGACGAGGGAATCAAGGGCTGTGTCGGTCAGTTCCCAGCCGGGGTCAAAGGCCACACCCGCGGTCTTGCGCCCTCTCCGGGACTTTCCCCTGGTGCCGGGTCGCGCAAAGACCGCCGGCAGATACTCGTGACGCCGGATCGCATCCGCAAGCCGGGCCGCAAGCCGGGCCCAGTATTGAAGGTCGCTGCCAATTGTGAACGACGGGAGCGTTGCAATCTCGTCGACGAAGCCGGAGAGAGCGATGGGGTTCATGACCTTGAGCACGTCTATCTTCCAGGCGCGCCACTGCGTGGGCGCCATGTCTTGAAGGCCAGCGGCGGACTGCAATTCGAGAGATGGTGACGGCCCTGTCGAACAACTTGGAAGCACGGCCCAGACGGGGGATCCGGGGGATACGTCCACCAGACCTGATCTCAGCGAACTGACCGTTTCAGAGAGTTCCTTGCTGTTCAGCTGGAAGGGATGGAGTGCACGGTCCGGACGGCCCTGCCCGGGCGGACGCTCGGCCCAGATCACAAAGTGACTTCTTTCGCCGTCCGGCAGCCAACCGCCATGAAGCACACATGTCTGCGCTGCCATTCAACCCTCCGGACGAGCAGGCTCTGCCCGGTGCTGACCCTGCGGCATGGGATGCAGCGCAAGAACAGGTTGGCGGCGTGGCGGAAGCTCTTCCGCCATGCCCACGCAGGGTCGTTCCATCACCGACGAACCGATGCCTACCTCCACGATACACGTTCCGGTACAGCATGAAGGTCCGGAGTGCAAAGGGTTCCAGGGGATCTTCCCGGACCGCTCGTCAGGACCGCGAACGGTGCCGGCGATTCCGGTCGGGATGACGATCTCGCACGTGGCCGGGGAGGCGGGTTCGGACAAGGCGTTGCTGAACTGACCGCGCGACGGAATGCAGGACGGAGCCGGGCAACCGGAGAGCATACCCTTGCTCCCTGGCCATCGCCGAGCTACCGGTCACAGGATCCTGGAGAACGTCAGCCTTCGGGCACCTCGACCTGGTTCTGCCGACATGCCGCGTGGAGCGTGTTGACCAGCAGGCAGGCGATGGTCATCGGTCCGACACCCCCGGGAACCGGCGTGATGGCGCCTGCAACCCCGGCCGCTTCGGAGAAACAGACGTCGCCGACGAGGCGCGTCCTGCCGTCATCGCGGGCCAGGCGGTTGACGCCGACGTCGATGACCGTGGCGCCCGGCCTGATCCAGTCGCCGCGCACCATTTCGGGGCGGCCGACCGCAGCCACCACGACATCGGCCCGGCGCACCACGCCCGGCAGGTCGCGGGTGCGCGAGTGGGCAATCGTCACCGTGCAGTGGTCCTGGAGAAGCAGCTGCGCCATGGGCTTGCCGACGATGTTCGAGCGGCCGACGATCACCGCATTGGCGCCTTTCAGGCCATCAGTCCCGAGAGTCCGGCGCAACAGGATCTGGCAGCCCAGCGGCGTGCATGGAACCATCGCCTCCTGGCCGGACGACAGGCGGCCGGTGTTGATGGCATGGAAACCGTCAACGTCCTTGAGAGGGTCGATGGCGTCGATGACCTGGTGTTCGTCGACCTGGTCGGGCAACGGCAGCTGGACCAGGATCCCGTTGACCTCATCCGACGCATTGAGTTCGGCGACCTTTGCGAGCACCTCGTCGGCCGTCGAGGATGCCGGCATGCGGAACTCGAAACTCTCCATGCCCGCCTCGCGGGTCGCCTTGCCCTTGCTGCGGACATAGACGTCGCTGGCCGGATCCTCGCCGACGAGGACAACGGCAAGTCCGGGCTTCACCCCGGTGGCGGCCGTGAGCCGCGCCACCCGGGCCGCCACGTCCCGGCGCACCTCGAGCGCGATCGCCTTGCCGTCAATGATCATTGCCTCACCCATGGTCCGCGCTCCGGCTTCCTGTCTTCCACACCGCACCCATAGTGAACCGCGCGCCGCGCCGTCAAGGACGGATCCGCCGCCCACCCCGCGCGAGGACGAATCGTCGCCGGTTCAGCGGAACGAGACCGCCATCTCGGCCAGCAAGCGGCGGGCGAAGGCGACCAGAACGAGGGCGATCAGCGGTGAGAGATCGATACCGCCAAGATCGCCGAACAGGCGGCGCAGGACCTGTCGTATGGGAGCCAGGACCGGCTCGGTGACCTGCCACAGGAAGCGGCCGATCTGGCCGACGAATGGCTGGCGCGTGTTGACGACGTTGAAGGCCGCCAGCCAGCTCAGGATGACGTGCAGGATGAGAATCCAGAAGTAGATGCTGAGAAGGGAATCGACAAGCCAGAAGATGGACTGCATGGAACCGGCCTCTCCCTTGTCAACCGAATCGGGCGAGAAAACCCGCCAGGCGCTTCATGCCCTTGCCGAAGACGCGCGGGGTATAGAAGGAACCCGCTGCCCGCTTGCTGATTTCGCCCAGCGTCGGATAGGGCGCGATCATCCCCGCCACGGCGCCGATCTTCAAGCCCGATCCGATCGCCAGTACCCAGGGCGCGATCAGTTCCCCCGCATGGGCGGCCACGATGGTCGCTCCCAGGATGCGGCCACGCGGCGTGGTCACGACCTTGATGAGGCCTCCGGTGCTGCGCTCGGCTATGGCGCGGTCGTTCTCGGCACAGGGGAACCTCAGGACGGTGACCCTCCCGTGCCGCTTGCGTGCCGCTTCCTCCGTCAGGCCGACATGGGCCAGTTCGGGATCCGTGTAGGTGACCCACGGGAAGGCGTCGAGATTCACCTTCGCCGGAAAGCGCAGCAGCGCATTCCTGATGACGATGCCTGCGTGATAGCTGGCCAGATGGGTGAACTGGAACCCTCCCGCACAGTCGCCGATGGCAAAGATCCGCCGGTTGGTGGTGCGCAGTCGACGGTCGACCCGGATACCGCTGCGGTCATGCGCGACACCGGCCGCATCAAGGCCCAGATCCGCGATGTCGGGACGGCGCCCGGCCGCCACCAGGAGATGGCTTCCTTCGAAAACAAGGGCTTCGTCGTTCCGGTCGCAGGAAACGGTGATCCTGCCGGCTTCTCCCGACACCTCCCGGATGGCGACATGCTCGATGATCTCGATGCCGTCGTCGGCCATGCTTGCCTTCACGACGGCGGTGAGTTCGGGATCGTCGTGGGGCAGCAAAGGCCCCATGTCGAGGACCGTCACGCGGCTTCCCAGGCGGCGATGGGCCTGGGCCATCTCGGAGCCGATCGGACCGCCGCCGATGACGATCAGGTGCTCCGGCAGTTCATGATTGTCGAACAGCGTCTCGTTGGTGAACACGGGCACGGAATCGAGGCCGGGGATGGGCGGAATGACCGCCCTGGATCCCGTGGCGATGACGAATCGGCGGGCGCGGATCGTCCGCCCCGCCACCTCCACGGACCCTGGCGAGACAAACCGGGCGCGATCGGTGACGACATCGACTCCGAAACTCTGGTAGCGCTCCACCGAGTCGTTGGGCTCGATGGTGGCAATGACGTCGCGCACGTGCCGGTTGACCGCCGCAAAGTCGATCTCCGGTTCATGGGGCGTGATCCCGAAGCACCGGGTGTGGCGCATCGCGTGGGCGGTCTTGCCGGCCGCCAGCAGGGCCTTCGACGGCACGCAACCGAAGTTGAGGCAGTCGCCGCCCATCCGCTCACCCTCGATCAGCATCGTTCTGCGGCCCATGTGGGCTGCGGCGTAGGCGGTGACGAGCCCTCCCGATCCGGCCCCGATGATACAGATGTCGACGCTGTCGCCGCCCTTCGTCATCTGGAATCCTGTCGCCGGGCCCTGATTTTCCTGACCACCAGGGGCGCCAGGGCGATCACCGCCAGACCGGCCAGGCCGACGACGATCTCTGTCGATACGGCATTTTCCAGGGAGAACTCGGCCCCGGTCTCGAATACCTCGCCCAGTCCGTCGCCAATCACGTTGTAGACGGCGGTGCCGGGAATGATGCCGATGAAGGTCGTCAGCACGTACATGCCGGTCTTCACCCCGAGAAAGGCCGGCAGGAGATTGACCACCCAGAACGGGAAGACTGGCAGCAGCCTGAGAAAGAGGAGGTAGTTGAACTCGCCATCGCGAAATCCCTCCTCCATGCGGCCGGCATATGGCTTGACGCGCTCCCACAGGGCCTCGCCGACGGATGTCCGGGCCACGAGAAACACCACCGTGGCACCCGCCGTCGCGCCGATAACGGTGAGGATGGTCCCGAGGATCCAGCCGAAGAGAAAACCGCCGAACAGGGTGACCAGGGAGGCGGCGGGAAGCGAGATGCCTGTCAGGAAGGCGTAGGCAAGGACATAGACCACCACCGCCAGCACCAGGTTGCTCTCGACGAAGGCGCTCAGTTCGCCGTGATGCGCCTTCAGGGTCTCGAAGCTGATCTGTTTGTGAAGGCCGCTGGCGACGAGCGCAATCAGCAGCGCCACTACCACCAGAACCGGGAGCAGCCGCCTCAATCGCCGCACAGTCGTTGATCGCTGGACCATCACGCGCACCCCGCCTCAGCCATCGGCACGACACACTAGCGGCATGGCAGGCGGGAGGAAACGTCGTCATTGACTTCGAGAGACCCCTCACCTATACAGCACCGCCGCTCGCACCCCCTCCGGTGCGCGGCCGATGCCTGGAGTCCCGACGGTGAAACGCACATTCCAGCCCAGCCGCATAGTCCGGAAACGACGTCATGGCTTTCGTGCACGCATGAAGTCCGTTGGCGGACGCGCCGTGCTCGCGCGCCGGCGTGCGAAAGGCCGCAAGCGCCTGTCAGCCTGACTTCATGTCTGTCGATGTCGTGCGCCTCAGACGGAGAAGCGACTATCTTCGCGTGGCGGCAACGCGGCTGAAGGCGGTCACTCCGGGAATCATCGTCCAGGCGGCGCCACGCAAGGACGATGCAATCGGTGTCGGAATCACGGCGAGCCGCCGGGTCGGCAACGCCGTCCGGCGCAGCCGGGCGCGGCGCCGGCTGAAGGCACTCGCTCCGCCGATTCTCACCCGTTCCGGCCGCAGGGCGACCGACTATGTCCTGATTGCCCGGCCTGAAACCGTCCATCGTCCCTTCGCCCGTCTCGTTGGCGACCTCGAGAAGGCGCTCGCCCGCCTCGGGAACACCGCGCCACGGTCATGAGACGCGGCGCTTCATCCGTGCTTCAGGCCTTCATCCTGATCTACCGGTACGGCATATCGTCCTGGACACCGGCGTCGTGCCGCTATCTGCCGACCTGTTCGGCCTATGCCAGCGAAGCGATCCGCCGGCATGGCCCATTGACGGGCACCTGGCTGGCGCTTCGCCGCATCGCCCGGTGCCACCCCCTTGCCGGCAGCGGCTACGACCCGGTTCCCGAGAGAGCGAACGAGCGATGATGCCCCAGGAACAGAGGAACGTGTGGCTGGCCACGGCAATCATCCTCCTGATGTTCATTGCCTGGCAGTTCTTCTACGAGCTCCCGAGAATCCAGCGGGAACAGGAGACCCTCGCCCGCCAGCAGGAACTCGCCGCCACCGAGGACGATTCCACCCTGCCCCAGGTCTCCACGTCCACGATCGGCGGGGAGGAGCCCGTCGTCCGGGAGTTCACCCGCGCGGAGGCTCTCGCGGAGTCGCCCCGCATTGCCATCCGGACGCCGAGTCTGAGCGGCTCCATCGCCCTCGTTGGCGGGCGAATCGACGATCTCACGCTCCTCCACTACCGCACGGCGGTCGAACCGGACTCGCCGGACGTCATCCTCCTGTCACCGGTGGGGGGCCCGTCCTCCTACTTCACCGAGTTCGGCTGGCTCGACGGAGGCTCCGGCGCGACCCTGCCTGATTCGACCACCAGGTGGCAGGCCGGCGATGTCACGCTGACACCTGAGACACCCGTCACCCTCTACTGGGACAATGGCGAGGGCCTGGTCTTCGAACGGACCTTCGCGATCGACGAGCAGTCCATGTTCACGGTGACCCAGAGTGTCACCAACCAGGGTACCAACACCGTCTCCCTTCTCCCCTATGGCCGGATCAAGCGATACGGAACACCACCGACGCTGGGATTCTACATCCTGCACGAGGGACTGATCGGGGTTCTCAACGAGACCCTCGAGGAAGTCGACTACGACGACCTGTCGGATCCCGACGATCCACCGGAAATCACGTACGACAGCCCGAACGGATGGATCGGCATCACGGACAAGTACTGGCTTGTGGCGTTGATACCCGACCAGAGCGATCCATTCCGCGGACGCTTCCTCCATCACCTCCAGGGAGGAACGACGGACACCTACCAGGCGGACTTCTATCGCAGCGCGCTCAGCGTGGCGCCGGGCACGACGGTCACCGCCGAGGATCGCCTGTTCGCAGGCGCCAAGGTCGTGACCGAACTCGACGACTATGCCGAGGCCTTCAACATCCCACTCTTCGACCGGGCGGTGGACTTCGGCTGGTTCTACTTCCTCACGAAGCCCATTTTCTTCGTCCTGCTGTGGCTCAAGGACACAATCGGGAACTTCGGTCTCGCCATCCTGGCGCTCACCGTCATCATCAAGATCATCTTCTTCCCCCTGGCCAACAAGTCCTACCGGTCGATGAGCAAGATGCGCAAGCTGGCACCGAAGATGAAGGAGCTGCGCGAGCGTTTCGGTGACGACAAGCAGAAGATGCAGCAGGAG
Source organism: bacterium (assembly GCA_028821455.1). Classification (GTDB taxonomy): domain Bacteria; phylum Pseudomonadota; class Alphaproteobacteria; order SP197; family SP197; genus SP197. The sequence continues at coordinate 19,762 of JAPPGE010000049.1, forward strand.
CTGATGGCCCTCTACCGCCAGGAGAAGGTCAACCCGGCTTCTGGCTGCCTGCCGATCCTGGTGCAGATTCCGGTCTTCTTCGCTCTCTACAAGGTGCTGTTCGTCACCATCGAGATGCGGCACGCACCGTTCTACGGCTGGATCGAGGATCTCTCCGAGCCCGATCCGGTCGTGATCTGGAACATCTTCGGACTGCTTCCCTTCGATCCCGCGGTCTTAATGCCGCCCTTCCTGATGATCGGCGCCTGGCCGCTCCTGATGTCCTCGACCATGTGGCTGCAGCAGAGGATCAGTCCGCAGCCGCCGGATCCAACCCAGGCAAGGATCTTCATGTTCCTGCCCCTCATTTTCCTGTTCATTTTCGCCACCTTCCCGGCCGGGCTGGTGATCTACTGGACATGGAACAATCTGCTCTCCATCGCCCAGCAGTGGTTCATCATGAAACGGGAGGGCGTCGACTAGGCCCTATTGCCGTCATCTGGAGAAGCGATGTCGGATGATCTCGTCACGAAGAGCGCGGCGGCCCTGGTCTCGGGCTACCGCGCCAGGCGCTTCACGCCTCTGGACGTGCTCGACGCCACGCTCGGACGCATCGAGGCGCTCGAGCCTCTCCTCAATGCCTGGCAGCTGGTGGACGCCCGGGCCGCCAGGCGCGACGCCCGCGCCTCCGCACGGCGATGGGCGGCAGGCGAGCCCACGGGTCTCCTCGACGGCGTTCCGGTTGCCATCAAGGATGTCACCGAAACCAGGGGCTGGCCGACGCTCAACGGCTCCCTTGCCGTTTCTCCCGATGGGCCCTGGCCCGACGATGCGATCGTGGTGGAACGCCTGCGGGCTCACGGGGCCGTCCTCGTCGGCAAGACCACGACGCCCGAGTTCGCCTGGAAGGGGACCACCGACAGCAGGCTTCACGGCATCACCCGCAATCCCTGGAATCCGGACTGGACCACCTGTGGCTCGAGCGGCGGCTCGGCGGCGGCCGTCGCGTCCGGCATGGTCGCCATCGCCACGGGAACCGATTCCGGAGGTTCCATCCGCGGACCGGCCGGTTTCTGCGGCGTGGTCGGGTTCAAACCGAGTTTCGGCAGGGTTCCCGTGTGGCCGGCGAGCCCGATGATGACCCTGGAACACGTCGGCCCGATCACCCGCACGGTCGAGGACTCGGCCCTGGCGCTGACGGTAATGGCGGGTCACGACCCGCGCGACGGCTACGCGCTCACCGGGCCGGCCCCGGACGTCCTCTCCGGACTCGAACACGGTGTCGCCGGCATGCGCATCGCCTGGTCGGCCGATCTCGGCTTCGCCACCGTCGATCCCGTGGTCAGACGCATCGTCGGCCGCGCCGCCCGCGAGGTGTTCACCGCGCATGGAGCCCGGGTCATCCGCATCAAAGCCGATATCGGCGATCCGTCACGGACGGCCGATGTTCTCTCCGATTCCCTTGCCGCCGCCCTGACGAGACGCCTTGCTCCCGGGGTGCCCGACGAACCCGTGCTCCTTGCCGCGGCCGAACGCGGCAACCGCCTGAGCGCCCTCGACCTCCTCGAGGCCGAGGCCGGACGCCGCGATCTCACCTGCCGTCTCGAGGCGCTCATGAGCCGCTACGATCTCCTCGTCCTGCCCACCCTGGGAGCGACGCCCTTTTCCGCCGAACGCCCGGCGCCCGAGGGGTGGGAGACCTCGCAGCGCCAGAGCGGAGCCGGATGGATGGCGACCACGTTTCCCTTCGACCTCACCGGACAGCCCGCCATCTCCCTTCCCTGCGGCTTCACGAAGGGCGGCGCCCCGGTCGGCCTGCAGATCGTCGGGCCACGCGGCGGAGATGCCCTGGCGCTGCGCGCCGCAAGGGCCTTCGAGGAAGCCTCACCCGTCACCGGCAGGCGACCGCCAATCACGTGATCCGGATCGGGCGAAGTTGCCGGCCAAGGCTGGTGGAACGCGGCGCCCGGACGCGTTCGTCGCGGAACTACATTCCTTCGATCACACCGCACGCGATGCGGCCACCGGCTCCGCCGATGGGCTGTGTCAGGTGGTCGTCCGGTTTGTCGTGGATGATGACGGCCGAGCCGTCCGCATCGAGCAGTGCAGGCAGGTCCGCGCCTTTCAGCGACACGCGCGTGGTGAAGAACTCGGCCCGCGCGGAACCGTCAGCCGCCGCGTAGAGATTGGGCAGATCTCCGTTGTCGCCGCCTGAAGGATTGAGCAGGCCGTGCGCGACACCCTCGGGATTGATATGGCCTGCGGAGGCCTTGAAGTCGGGAGAGCAGGAACCGACGGCATGGAGATGGATGCCATGGCCGCCGGGCGGCAGTCCCGTGACGTCAACCGACACCAGTACGCCGGCCGGCGCCTGCTGGAACGTCACCTTGCCGATCGCCACCCCGTCGGTATCGGTGATCCGGGCTTCAGCCATGTCGGCCGCCGAAGCGCCAGAAACCATGGCCAGGCAGGCGAGGGCGCCGATCGCCCGGTGAAGCAGTCGTGAGTTCATGATTTCGATATCCCGAAGATGCCGGTTCCATCCGGTTATGCCCCGTCGATCACCGTCCGGCAAGAACCGTTCTCCGGGGGAAGGCCTGGACATGTAACCAACGTTCCTCGCGCTTCCGCCGGCGGTGCAACGGATAACCTGGCGATCACGGACGGCCCCCTCACCCGGAAACCAGGCGGTCCCGTTGCGTGAATCAGTCTTCGCGGCCCTGCCGACCCCGGTTCGGGATGAGCAGGCTCGCGGCAAAGGCCACGCTCGCGACGAGCACGATGGCCGGGCCGGCCGGAACGTCCCACTCCAGCGAACCGAACAGACCGGCGATGACCGCGACAATTCCGATGACCGCTGACGCCACGGCCATCTGTTCGGGCGTCGCCGACACGCGGCGCGCGGCGGCGGCGGGAATGATCACCAGCGCCACGACGAGGAGCATTCCGACGATCTTCATGCCCACCGCGATCACTCCGGCAAGCATGAGCAGGAGCAGGAAGCGCACGCGCTCCACGGGCACTCCCTCCACTGCGGCGAGATCCCTGTTGACAGTCACGGAGAGAAGGTTGCGCCACTGCCAGACGAGTGCGGCTATCGACGCGGCTGCGGTCGCGTAGATGAGCCACAGGTCGACTGCGCCGACGGAGAGGATGTCGCCGAAGAGATAGCCGACAAGGTCAACCCTCAGACGTTCCATGAACGAGATAACGACGAGGCCTGCCGCGAACACCGCGTGAGCCAGCACCCCGAGCAGGGCGTCGAGAGAAACGAGACGCTGGCGCTCCAGAAGAATCAGGCATCCCGCGAGGATGAAGCACATTGCGAAGACCCCGACGAACGGCTCCAGTTCCAGGAGAAAGCCCAGAGCGATCCCGAGAAGCACCGCATGGGCAAGCGCCGTACCGAAGTAGGCCATGCGTCTCCAGATGATGAAGCAGCCGACAGGGCCCGCCGCGAGCGCCGCGCCGATCCCGCCAGCGAGCGCGCGCAGAACGAAATCCTCCGTCATCGTCGTTTGCCGGAGGTGTCCGGCCTCTTTGGACTGCCGTCATCGATTGGCACCGGCTCGCCACGCTCATCATGGCGGTGATCGTGCCGGTGTGGGTAGACCGCAATCGCATTCGCCACATGTGGTCCGAACAGGGAGACGAATTCCGGGTGTCGCGTGACCGTTCTCGGATGGCCGGTGCAGCACACATGCCGGTTGAGGCATACCACGGTGTCCGTTGCGGCCATGACCATGTGCAGATCGTGCGAGACGAGCAGCACGCCACAGCCGTAGCGGTCCCGAATGTCCGCAATCAGCTGGTAGAGTTCGCCCTGGCTGGCAACATCGACTCCCGCAAGCGGTTCGTCGAGCACGAGCAGACCAGGTTCGCGCAACAGCGCCCGCGCGAGAAGCACGCGATGAAGCTCTCCACCGGAAACTTCGGACAGAGGGTGGTTGAGGATTGCACCGGCGCCGACTTCGGCGAGCACGTTCTCAAGACTGTCGCGTGACGCCGGCGCGCCGAGAGTGAGGAATCCGCGGACCGTCATCGGAAGGATCGGGTCGCGGTGCACATGCTGGGGCGAATAGCCGATGCGCAGGCCCGGGGTCCGCACCACCGTGCCGAGGTCGGGACGGACGATACCGAACAACACGCGTATCAGCGTTGACTTGCCCGCACCGTTGAGACCGACCAGGGTGACGATCTCCCCGGCATGGACGGCAATGTCCACGTTGTCGAGCACATTGCGCCGCCCGAAGTTCACGCTCACTCCCCGCGCCTCGATCAGCGGCTGTACCCGGGAGACGTCACCTGGCATCGTTCGCGCCCCCGGAGCCAGGTGGATGCCGTCGACCGGCAGACCCTGGTACTTCGTTCATTCGTGGTCCCTCCCACGGGGATGACCCAATCGGAAACTGCCGGACCGGCCAGACCGTCTCCATCAGGGCGCGGCGCGCAGGACCGGGCTCATGTTCCGGGAGGTCCTCCCATGCCGCGACAGGGGAGAATGCCGCATCGCTTCCAATGTCGAGCTGAACAGGTGCGGCATTCGTCCGAAACGAGAGACCCGGAAAGGTCTTCAGAAGAACACCACCAGCAGCGCAACACCGGCCAATCCACCCATGATGAAGGTAGCGGCGCTGACGATACCGGTGAGCGTGCTCCAGTCGGCAAGGCGCCATGTCTGGCCTTCGATGTTGAACATGACCTGGAAGCGGTCGTCGTCGCCATCGGCGAAACGCTTCAGGGCGGTTTCGGCGCCATGCGCTTCCTTGATGGAGACCAGGGTCACGAGGATCATGCTCAGCGCCGATGTCAACGTGCCCAGACCGAAGACCAGCACCGTCGCCAGCGCGAACCAGTGGAAGGCTCCCTCGTTTTCACCCGTGGTGGTGCTCATGAAGCCGATGATGAGAGCAGCGCCACCGGCATTGCCGAACAGGAGAAGACGAACCGACTCGAGGAGCATCCGGAACATGACGTTGCGGCGCATGGCAACGACCTTGTATCCCTCCCGGAGCCACTCCTCGCCGGTCTCTTCCAGGGAAAAGTCATGGAGTTTCTTCACTCGGCGGCCTCCCTTTCGGAATTGTAGCCGGAAAGGTCAACGATTCGCACGTAGTCCGAGCCGACATTGCTACCCTCGTCGAAGGAGACCACCCAGTCGTCGATATGGACGGGATCCCGCGACAGTGCCACTGTCAGAAAGACCTCCCGACTCAACTCGTCCGGCATGCGTTTCAGAACTTCGACGATGAAACGACCCACGATATAGCCTTCCAGGCTGAACAGGTTCACGACACCCTCCGCGATCTCCGGTTCGGTGTTCCGGTAGGCGTCGAGGGCGAGGCGGAAGCGTCTCACCAGCGCAATGTTCTCGTTGGCGAAGTCTGGAATGACTCTCGTCAGGAAGATCCGTTCGTTCGAGAAGTCCAGCGACGCCTCGAGGCGCCCGCTGTCAACAAAGGACAGGAGGCCGAAGGAATAGTCGTTGCCGAGGGATCGCGATGTGTTGATCACTTCGGCGGCCGGTCCGAGAGTGGTGGCCAGCAACACGACGTCCAGATCCGCCTTTTCCATGTCGAACACTGTCGAGTGCACGGCATGGGAGTGCCGCGAGTAGGCCGCCTTGGCAAGAATCGAGAGATCGAAGGATCTCAGGGCGTCCTCGTAGCTGTCGATCACGGTGCGACCGAACGAGTCGTCCTGATGAATGATACCGAACCGGCGGGCGTTCAGGTTTTCGACGAAGTGCTCGACCAGGTGCCGCGTTTCCTCGGAGTACCCGGCGCGCAGGTTCACCACGTTGGGATTTCGCCGGGTGTCGCTCAGAAAATCGGCCCCTGTGAGGTGGCCGACGAAGGGCATCAACGCCTTCCTGAAGATAGATACCATGCGTTCGGTCGTCGGCGTGCCGACACCGCCCAGGACGGCAAACACTTCCTCGCCATCGACGAACCGGTCCGCGTTGGCTGCCGCCCGGTCCGGATCGTAACCGTCGTCCAGCGCCAGGAGCACCAGTTGTCTGCCGTTGACACCGCCGCCGGCGTTGAACTCATGGAACGCGGTCAGTATGCCATCGCGGTACTGGATTCCCGCGTACCCGCAGGAGCCGCTGAAGCAACCGCTCTGTCCAAAGACGATAGAATTCTCGGTTACGCCTGGCGCTGCTGCCGACGCGTCGAAGGAAGCCTCCGCCGTCAGCACAATGAAGATGGCGGCAACACGGCTAATGGTCGCCGCCATCTTGTTTCTCTTCTGCCGGCGCGCTTTGTCCTTCCGACGGCTCGGTTGTCATTGCCGTCGAAGTTTCCCGTCCCTTCTGGACGTCTTCGCTTGTATCAATGATCGTCGTCTCGACCATTGGCTGCTCGGACTGCTCCACCGCCGTCCAGACAGATGTAGGCGCGACATGGCGATGAGAGAAGATGGAAAGATCGTCGAAAATCAGGGAACGCAGTTCGGCAGTGCCCAGATGATGGCGTTCGCTCCTGGGCGAATGGAAACGTCCGTCCAGGAGATAACGATCCGACTGCACCGCCTCGATACCGTGTGCTCCTCTCTCACTTGCGAGCGTGATCGAGGGCCCGGCCCCGATCAGGCTCCCCGCGGGCTCCGCAGCTGCCGTGGTCACCTCGGGCAGCCTGCCAACGCCGGGCACGAAACTCTCGATCATGTTGATGTCGATGGTCGAGGTGTCGTCCGGGTTGACCTTTGCCAACGTCGCATCCCGGAAGACTTCACGCATTCTCTGCCAGTAGCGTGTCGTGGAGACCGAAGAGGGCTCGCTTCGATATGCGTCCAGCAGGTCCAGGTAGGCTTGCGCGCTGCTTGCGGCCTGCAACCGGCGTTCTCTCGCCCTGGCCCTGGCGTTCAGCACCACTGCCTCGGCCTGACCCCTGCTGCGGGCCAGGAGCTGTTCCGCCCGCCTGTTGGCCTCGCTCACGGTCTCGATGCTCTCGGCGATGGCATCACTCACATCGCGGAAGGCGGCCACGGTTTCATCGATGGGACGCAGGCCCACGATATTGAGCGCCAGCAATTCGACGCCGATGTCGTTGGCGTCCAGAAAGGTCTGCGTTTCCTCGAACAGGCGCCGTTGAATGATATCGCGGCTGTTGGTGAATATGAGATCGATGAAGCTGTTGCTCATGTTGCCGACCAGGCGTTCGCGGACGACGAGGGCGAGCACGGCATGCGGGTCGGAAGTCGCGTAGAGATAGTTCCTCAGACTGCCGATCCTGTATTGCAGCGCCACGTCCACCTCGAAGAGGTTCGTGTCGCCCGAGAGGATCGAAAAATAGACGTTGCCGTCTGCATCCTGTGTCGCCACGTTCTGCCGGGTCACGCGCATGACCTTCCGCACGTGGGCCTGTTCAATCAGCGGGAACACGTAGTGAAGACCAGGCGAGACCTTCATGTTCACCACCTTGCCGAAACGCGTGACGACCGCCTGTTCCTCCTTCTTCACGACGTAGAAACCGCTCGCCAGCACGGCGAGCACGGCAAGCAACACGAGTGACAGCAACAGAGGCCGACGCCGTTCACGCACCCAGTCAAAGCTCGAGTAGATGAAGCGTGTGCTCCAGGGGAGTTGTTCGGCAGACGTGTCAGACATGAGTTCGACCCGTCACTCCGGCGCCGGCGGCGGCAGCATCCCGTCGCCGTCAAGATACCTGAACAGCTCGCTGTCGGCGGGGAGTATCAGCGTCGTGTTCCTGTCAATGATCGCATCGTAGCTGTCGAGCGCCCGGATGAACTTGTAGAATTCAGGGTCTTCACTGTACGCGGCGGCCAGCGTGGACATCGCCTCGGCTTCGGCTTCTCCGAGAATGGTGGTGGCTTCGGCATGGGCGGTGGCCATGAGCTTTTCGTGCTCGTGGATGGCATAGGCCTCGATGCGTATGGCCGCTTCCTCTCCCTCGCTGCGGTAGCGTGCGGCAATCCGGGCGCGTTCGGAGATCATCCGCTGAATGACACTGGGACGGTTTTCGGCCGGCAGGGTGTACTCGACGATTCCGATCTTCATGACGTCTATGCCGTAGTCCTCGGCAATCGGTTTGACCAGATCGAGGATCTCGCCGGAAATCAGGGAGACGTCCTCATGTTCCAGGCCGAGGCTCACGAACACTTCACGGGGCTTGTTGCTGACCACGATGCCGGCGCTCGATCGGTACAGGTCGCTGAGGCGCTCGACGGCCCTGACCTCGGTTCTGATCGATTCCACGTAGCGAACCGGGTCCGTGACGCGCCACAACAGATAGCCGTCGACCAGGACGTTTTTCTGGTCTTCGGTAATGAGCTCCTGGCTCAGGTTGGTGAGCGGATGGATGCGACGGTCGACCTTGTAGATCTTCGAGACGGGCCACGGGAACTTGAAATGCAGGCCCGGTTCCTTCACCGGCGGCGCGATCTTGCCGAAGTGGGTGAGGACGCCTTGCTGCGATTCATCAATGGTGTAGATGCTGTCGTAGACAACGATGGCGAGCAGCAGGACTGCGATCACGGCCGTGATCCGTTTGCCTCCTCTGGTCATGGCGAGTCTCCTACGGTTCCAGTCGCGGTCGCATCCCGAAGGACGCGCCCGGTAGGTCGTCTCAATGGTGGGGCGCCATTGGCGTGGCACCGCCGTTCGATGATTTCCACAAGGCTACCTTGTTCAGGGTTTCTTCGCTTGGAACGATGATCTTGTTCCTGCCGGAAAGCGAGGTCTCCAGCTTCTCTCTCCAGAGCATGTTGTGAAGGACGCCAGGCGTCAGGCGAACCACGTCGGCAATCACGCGAATGGCTTCGCTCTCCGCCTCGGAGGTGATCGTCCGGCGTGCCGCTTCTCCCTTGGCCTGCTCGAGTTCGTAGAACGCGTTGCCATGCGCCCGGGGTATCAACATGACCAGCAGGCGCTGGGCATTGACGATGATGCGTTCCCTGTCGTCCTGGGAGCTCGAAACCTCCCTGAAGGCGCTCATCGTTGCTTCGATGGGTTTCGCGGAAAGCAGGTTCACCTTGACGAGTTCGATGGTGTCGAGCACTTCGCTGTCCCCGCCCGCGGCACGGTTCTCGAAGACATCCGCAATGTGGGCCTGCAGGGCCGCGCGCTCGACGTTCAGCAGCTCGTCCAGGGTCCGTCCGGCCACGAACTTGCGGAGTTCCTTGCGCACATTGTCGACGATGGCCTGTGCCGGGTTCGCGGTCCGATAGTGATAGGTATAGGGGTCGCTGACCCGGTACTGCACGTTCACCGACATTGACATGAGATTGACATCGCCGGTGAGATACTCGTAGCTGTCACCGCTGTTGATGGACTTCACTTCGCTGACCGGCCACTTGTCAGCCCTGACGAAGGGGCTTGGCGCAAGATAATGCAGGCCCGGCGCCAGGTCTTTCCAGACGACTGCGCCGAAAAGGCGTCCATAGCCGACTTCGCCCGGCTTCACGATGGTGAAGCCGCTCAAAAGGAACGCGGCGACGAGTGTCAGCCAGACGGCCCTTCCGGCGGGCGTGCGCGGGTTGACGGCCCCCGTTACCGGTCGATCGCGGGTGGCGCGGGACCACCATGCCTTGAAAGGCACGGAAACCGGGCGCAGGTTCGAAAGCAGATCATGGTATCCGCTCGCCAACGCTCCGGCGCGGAACCGCCAGATGATGAGGGCGATGAGCCCGATAGCGCCGCCCCACTGCACGATCATGATTGCCGGCGAATCGGAAGCGTCCAGGTTCACGGTCAGCGAGAGGCCAAACGCGATCATGAGCAAATCGATGGCAATGCCCAGCGCCATCGTAACCACCACCACGGAGCCGACGTAGATGGACGCGAAGCGCGCGCCGAACTGGCTTACGATGATGGCGATCGTCCCGGTGTTGGTGGCAGGACCGGTCATCAGGAAGATGAGCGCCGCGCCGGGACTGAATCCCTTGGCGACCAGGGCCGCCGCGATCGGCGTGCTGGCGGAGGCGCAGATATAGAGGGGGATACCCACCAGGACCATGACGGGGTACGAGATCCAGCGGGCGTACTCGTGGGCCATGAGGTCGCTGGGTATCGCGAGGTAGATGAGGCCGCCAAGCGCAACACCGACCAGCAGGGCGAACAGGATATCGTCGGCGACGTCGACGAAGCCGTAACGCAGAATGTGTCGGCAGACGGTCGCGAACGTGACGCCACCAAGGTTCCGCTCCGACTCGGAACTCGGAGACGGGGTCTCCCGGGAAGGCGTTAGGTACTCGCGGTAGAACTCCGGCTTGATCCATGTGGTGGTCCGAATGCGCCCCACGCTTTCGCTCAGGCGACGAATCCAGACCAGGAAGAATCCCCTGAGTTCGCTCGGACTCACATAGCAGTCATCAGCGCCCGGAATGAGCGGTTCGTGGTCGTGGGAGTGACCATGACTGTGATCGTGGCCGTGACTGTGACTGTGATCGTGGACTTCATGGTCCTCGTCTTCCGCGACCGTTTCGAAGGCGTCGCGACCGCGGATCAACCCGATACAGAAGATGCCCGCCACCACACCCGTGATGAAGCTGACGACGGGTCTCACGACTGCGGGAATGAAGCCGAAGAATGCCTGGGTGACCAGAATCGAGTCCACCCCGGTCTCCGGAGCGGTGATCAGGAAGGACATGCAGGACGATCGGGATGCTCCCTTGCGGCGCATCTCCGCCACGACCGGCACCACCGAACAGCTGCAGAGCGGCATGGGAACACCGATGGCCGCGCTGGAAGAGACCGACTTGAGGCTGTCCTGCTTCAGCCACTTGAGAACGGCCTCCCGTGATATGAACACATGGATCAGTCCCGCCAGGAACAGGCCGAGAAGGAGCATCGGCGCCAGAACGAGAAACGACGACCACAGGAAATCGAAGAACAGCGTCAGTTGGTCCATGACAGCGTGTCGTCCAGCGGTCTCCGGTGCCACACGGTACCCGATGGCAGGGGATGTGTCGATGTAGTCCTAGGGAATTCTGGTGACTGCGGGTGATCCTCCCGAAAGTCGGATGTCCGGTCTGCTTGCCACCGGGTTCAGGGGTCTCCCAGGCACCCGGCGATGGCGTCACCGAGGGCGCGCATCATCTCGAACCATGCGTCCGGACCCGGTTCGAAATCGACACCGATTGGGTCGAGTTCCGCGGTGCGCACGGTCGTTCCCTCGGTCAGGGTCTCCACGAGGTCCGGTGGAAACTGGGGCTCGATGAAGACGCAACGGACATCGTGCTCGACAAGGGCCTCGCGCAGTTCGACGATCCGCTTCGTGCCGGGCGGGCGGCCCGGATCGACGGCGACGGCACCCACGGTGTTGAGACCGAATGCATGCTCGAAATACTGGTAGCCGTCGTGGAACACGACGAATGCACGCTCATGTACCGGCTCCAGCTGCTCCGCGAGTGACGCTTCCAGTGTGGCGATGCGCTCAAGCATCGAATCGGCGTTGCTGAAATAGATTTCGGCGCCGTCAGGGTCGATGCGGCTGAGCGCGTCGGCGGAGACTTCGACAATCCGGCTGGCATTTCCGGGATCGAGCCAGATGTGCATATCGAATTCGCCGTGATCGTGACCGTGATCGTCATGTTCGTCGACGTGTGCTTCCTTGTGCTCGTCGTGCTCGTCGGGCCATAGACCGCCCTCGCGGGTGGGCAACAACTCCATCCTCGCCACTTCGTGCAAGGTGACGACTTCGGCGTCGGCTCCGAGGTTCTCGATGGGACGCTCGAGGAACATTTCCATGTTCTCGCCGATCCACACGATGAGGTCCGCCGCGTTCAGCGCCTGCGCCTCGGACGGGCGCATCTGGTAGGTATGGGGCGACGCGGCGCCCGTGACCATCAGCCCGGGTTCACCGGTCTCTCCCATCACGCCGGAGACAAGGGAATGGATTGGCTGGATGCTCACGACGACATCCGTTGCCTGAGCATGCGGCACGGAAACGAAGGCAAGGCCGCAAAGGGCGGTACAGACCGCACCCTTGCGCACGGTCATCGACCGCGCGGAACACAAGAGGCGCATGATACTCTGCATGATGTGTCTCCAGTTTGAATTGCAGGGCGAAGGCCCCGCAGGTTCGCCTGGTGATCGCTCCCCCTTGAAGGATGGAAAGCAAGGAGCCCCGTCGCGGACGGCCTTCATCAAGGCCCGCGTCAGCCTGGACATGGCGGCCATGCCGACTTCATCGTGCCTCTTGGTTCAGTTCAAGCAACCACCAAGAGGCACAGGATAGTGTGCAGGGAGGCTCTTGCAACTCTCCCGGGATGTGAGGCGAGGATCCCGCGATGTCGGAGGCTTGTCCGAGGACCACCCTCGGTCATCAGTGGATTCGGGTCGGCGGACATGCGGCACAAGGCGCGGTGCCGATGGCGCGCCGTTTGACGCATGACGTCGCGGACGCCTTGCGCCTTCCCTGGCAAGAACCCTGCGTCATGATCCTGGGAAGGTGCCGGCATCGTCCGGGAGTCCTGAGAATTGGTCGCTCAGGCGGATGACTGACCGGGGCCGACGGCTGTATGGTGTGGTTCCTTGTTCCCCACGCGCGTGCGTTGAGTTCGGGCCGAATGTGCGTTGGAACGCCCATGCCGAACGGCGTTGACCCCGGGAGACGCGCTTCGTGGACATGAGCCTGACAATCATTCTGATTGCGGCCATCGCCGCCGGTCTCTACATGGCCTGGGCGATCGGCGCCAACGACGTGGCAAACTCGATGGGAACGTCGGTCGGCTCGGGCGCGATCACGGTCGGCGGCGCCATCGTGATAGCCGGAACGTTCGAGTTCCTGGGGGCGTTTCTTGCCGGCGGTGAGGTCACCTCGACGATCCGCAAGGGCATCATCGACGCCGAGGCGCTCGAGCACGATCCCGACCTGCTGGTCGTCGGCATGCTGGCAGCGCTTCTGGCGGCTGCCTCCTGGCTCACGGTCGCCTCCAGGTTTGGATGGCCCGTATCGACGACGCACTCGATCGTCGGAGCCATCATCGGGTTCGCCGTGGTCGCAATCGGCATCGAGGCCGTCCACTGGTGGGATGTGGCAACGATCGCAGCGAGCTGGGTGGTCACCCCGGTGCTCGCCGGATTGATCGCATTTCTCCTGGTGCTGAGCGTGCAGTGGCTGATCTTCGACAAGGACGATCCGGCCATCCAGGCCCGCCGGTATGTGCCCATCTACATCTTCGCCGCAGTGCTCGTGACCGCCACCGTGACCTTCGTCAAGGGCCTCAAACATGTCGGCCTGGATCTGAGCATGCCGATGGCGATCCTCTATTCGGTGCTCATGGCCGGCATGGTTGCCATCATCTGCCGGCTGGTCATCAACAGATTGCGCTTCCGGAGCCTCGACGCTCCCACAGGGGGACAATCGCGGTTCAACGACGTCGAGAAAGTGTTCGGCATCCTCATGATCGTGACCGCGTCGGGCATGGCCTTCGCGCACGGCTCAAACGACGTTGCCAACGCGATCGGGCCTGTCGCCGCGATCGTGGGCGTGGTGTCGACCGGCGGGGTCGCCGCAAAGTCGGCGGTTCCGGTCTGGGTGCTGCTGGTCGGCGCGGCCGGAATCGTCGTCGGCCTGGCGACGTTCGGTTACCGGGTCATGGCGACCATCGGCAGGAAGATCACCGAGCTCACGCCGAGCCGCGGATTCGCCGCCGAGTTCGCCGCCGCATCGACGGTCGTCGTGGCAAGCGGCACGGGACTGCCGGTTTCGACCACCCAGACGCTGGTGGGCGCCGTGCTGGGGGTAGGGCTCGCGCGCGGGGTGGGGGCCCTCGATTTGGGCGTGGTCCGCAACATCTTCGTATCATGGGTGGTGACGCTTCCGGTCGGGGCGGCGCTCGCGGTTGCGTTCTATTTCGTCCTGTCGGCGATATTCCTTCAAGGGGCCGGATGATGAGGATTGCCGAGGAATTCCTTCTCCTGCTCCGCGACGAGGACGGAGCACTGTCGCGGGCTCCGGAATGGCTGGTCCGCTACGCGCTGGGCGGGGCGGTCCTGATGGACCTCGCATTGGAGAACCGCATCGACACCGACGCCGAGCGGCTGTTCCTGATCGATGCGGCGCCGGTTGGCGATCCCCTGCTCGATCCGATACTCGTCGAGATCGCGCAATCCGGAAGGACCCATGACGCGCTCTACTGGGTGGAGCATGCGACCCACCATGCCGACGAAATTCGCGAGACCGCGCTGACACGGCTGGTCAGGAACAGCGTCCTGACTGTCAGCGATGACCGCTTCCTCAGGATATTCGGAACACGGCACTATTTTCTCGCCGATGCGGAGGTCGAGCGCGATCTGTTCCGGCGAATTCGGGACGTGCTCCTGACCGACACGATTCCCGAACCGAGGGATATCGTGATCGTCACCCTGGCAGACGGCTGCGGGCTGATCGGTCATGTCTTGTCCGCCGACGAACTGGCCGGGGTCTCCGAACGCATCGCCCTGGTGCGAAAGCTGGAACTGATCGGCCGGACCTTTCTGACCGCGCTTGACCTCGCCATCCAGCCCGCCGGGGGAAGGTTCAGTCACGGTCCGTCCAAGAGCTCCGGTGACGGATAGCCAAACGCGGTTCCGTCCTCCGCCCGATCCTTGAACGAACGTTTCGAAAATCTGTTGAAAGGCATCGACGCCGTGGCACAGAGGTAGAGATCCATATCTTCCTCCCGCGGTGGACCCCAGCGGGGGCGGGGAATAGTGTGCGGGCCACCACCGGGGCTAACAACGCTTGCGTGGTCGGGATTGACGTCGCATGAACCTTGAGCCGAGTGCGGAACAGATTGCCTTGTTCGACGTGGCCCGGGCCTTCGCGCGCGACCGTCTGGCGCCCGTGGCCCGGGATCTCGAGGAGGCCGGGACCATACCGCGATCCCTGCTTCGCGAAGCCGGCGAACTGGGCCTCGGAGGCCTGTTTGTCACCGGGGAACTCGGGGGTGCGGACCTTTCCAGGCTCGACGGCACCTTCGTGTTCGAGGCCCTGGGTGCCGGATGCCCCTCGATCGCGGCCTACGTCTCGATCCACAACATGTGTGCGGCCATGATCGACCGGTACGGCTCACCGGACCAGCGCGCACGATGGCTCCCGGGGCTGGTGGCCATGGATCTCGTCGCCGCCTACTGCCTGACCGAGCCCGGCAGCGGATCCGATGCCGCCGCCCTTGTCACGAGCGCCCGCGAAGACGGCGAATCTTTTGTGCTCAACGGCACCAAGAGCTTCATCTCCGGCGCCGGACTTGCCGACCTCTACCTCGTCATGGCGCGCACCGGCGATGCGGGTCCGCGAGGCATCTCCTGCATTGCCATCGAGGCCGGCACCCCGGGCCTTGGTTTCGGTGCACCGGAAGAGAAGATGGGATGGCGGGCACAGCCCACGGCCGACGTGATCATGGACGAATGCCGCGTCGACGCCGGCAACCTCGTGGGCGAGGCCGGCGCCGGTTTTCGCCAGGCGATGGCGGGGCTCGACGGTGGCCGTCTCAACCTTGCCGCCGTCTCCCTTGGCGCGGCCCAGGAAGCCCTCGACCGCAGTATCGCCTACATGAGCGGGCGCCGCGCCTTCGGCGCCACCCTTGATCAGTTCCAGGCCCTGCAGTTCCGGCTGGCCGACATGGCGACGGAACTCGAGGCATCGCGCAGCCTGTTGCGCCAGGCTGCATGGAAGCTCGACCACGGCGCCGGCGATGCCACGGTGCAGTGCGCCATGGCAAAGCGCTTCGTCACCGACACCGCGTTCCGCGTGGCCAACGACGCCCTGCAGCTCCACGGAGGTTATGGCTATCTCGCGGACTACGGCATCGAAAAGACCGTGCGCGATCTCAGGGTGCACCAGATACTTGAGGGAACCAACGAGATCATGCGCCTCATCATCAGCCGTGCGCTGACCGGTCCGCGTACGTGACAGGGGACCTCCGGACATGGCGTGAGGGAGGCCTCGGCCGCCTTGTGCTCGACAGGCCCGGGGCTCTCAACGCCCTCACCCACTCCATGGTGAGGGAACTCCTGGAGGTGCTCGGCGCATGGAGGGACGTCGATGACGTCACCGGTGTCGTCATCGAGGGAAACGGTGACAAGGCGTTCTCGGCGGGCGGCGACATTCTCGGCCTGTGGCAGCACGGCAGGCGCGGAGACCACGCCTTCGGGCGCGCCTTCTGGCGCGACGAGTACCGGCTCGACCGGATGATCGCGCGCTATCCCAAGCCCTTTGTCGCGCTCATGGACGGCATCGTGATGGGCGGCGGCGTGGGCGTGTCCGCCCATGGATCGCACCGCATCGTGACCGAGCGGTCCGTCGTCGCCATGCCGGAGGTGTCCATCGGCTTCCTCCCCGATGTCGGCGGCACCTGGATCCTGTCGCGCGCGCCGGGGCGACTGGGCGAGTATCTCGCCCTGACGGCCACGCGCCTGGGTCCGGCGGACGCCATTGCCGCCGGTTTTGCCGACCGCTTCATGGCATCCGATCGCCTCCCGGAACTGGTGAGGCGCCTGGAGACCGAGGGAACGTACTGCGTCGACCGGCTGGCCGGTGCACCGCCCGGCGGTTTCCTCGAAGCGCGCCTCGACGAGATCGACGAAGCGTTCTCGGCGGCAGACGGCCCGGCCATCGTCGCCCGGCTGGAGAGTTCTTCCTCGCCATGGGCAGACGAGGCTGCCAGCGCCATCCGGCGTCACTCGCCGCTGTCGGTCGCCTGTGCGCTGGAGGCCGTGCGCGCGGCACGCCGGCTGGCAGATCTCGAAAGCTGCCTTGCCATGGAGTTCCGCTTCGCCTGGCGGGCGACGCAGCAGACCGACTTCCTCGAGGGCATCCGCGCCGCGATCATCGACAGGGACGGGCGTCCGTGCTGGCGCCATGCCCGTCTCGAGGACGTGACACCCGCCGAGGTCGCCCAACTGTTCGCGCCCCTCGGCGACGAGGAACTTGACCTCAAGGGAGACAGAGAACGATGACCTCAGTCGGATTCATCGGCCTTGGCAACATGGGAACGCCCATGGCCTGCAACCTGGTGGCAGCGGGTCTCCAGGTCACCGGCCACGACGTGGCGGAGGGAGCCCGCACCGTGGCGGCTGCGAAGGGTGTCGACATCGCCGACAGCGCGGTCGCCGCGGCGGCGAACCGCGACGTCGTCATCACCATGCTGCCGGACGGTGCCGCCCTCCTCGAGGTCTACCGCACGATCATGGCCGACGTGCGGGCGGGCACGGTCTTGATGGACTGCTCGACGGTCGACATCGCATCAGCAAGAAAGGCGCACGACATGGCGGCGGAACGAAACCTGCCGTCGGTCGATGCGCCGGTTTCCGGGGGCATCGCCGGCGCCGAGGCGGGAACGCTCACCTTCATGGTCGGCGGGGATCCACAAGCCTGCGAGGCCGTCCGCCCGCTTCTCGACATCATGGGCCGCACGATCGTCCTGTGCGGAGGCCCGGGATGCGGCCAGGCGGTCAAGATCTGCAACAACATGATTCTCGGAATCTCGATGATCGGCGTCTGCGAGGCGCTCACCCTCGCCAGGGAACTCGAGCTCGAGCCTGAGCGGGTGTTCGATGTCGTCTCGACCTCGTCGGGGTCGTGCTGGTCGATGAACGACTATTGCCCGCTGCCGGGTGTCGGCCCGGAGAGCCCGGCCGATCACGACTACAGGCCGGGATTTGCCGCAGCCCTCATGTTGAAGGACCTGGGCCTGAGCCAGCAGGCGGCCGCGTCGGTGGACGTCGCCACCCCGATGGGAGCGATGGCGGCCTCCGTCTACGAGACCATGGTGGCGTCGGGCATGGGCCACCTCGACTTTTCGGCGGTCATCCGGCATGTCCGGTCGCTGACGAGGGAGTGATCCAGCATGTCGGAACACATCATCGTCGAGCGCGACCGGAAGGTCCTGCTCGTCCGTCTCAACCGGCCCCAGGCACTCAACGCTCTCAACACCGCCCTCGCCAGGGAACTCGTCTGTGTCCTCGAAGAGGCCGACCAGGACCCCGGCATCGGCGCTCTTGTCATCACCGGCTCGGAGAAGGCCTTTGCCGCCGGCGCCGACATCCGGGAGATGGCATCCAGGGACTTCGCCTCCGTCTTCGGAGACGACCCTTTTTCCGAGTGGGATCGCTTTCAGTCCCTGCGGACACCTACCATCGCCGCTGTCGCCGGCTATGCCCTGGGCGGCGGATGCGAACTCGCGATGATGTGCGACATCATCATCGCCGCCGAGGATGCCCGGTTCGGCCAGCCGGAAATCAGGCTTGGCGTCATGCCGGGCATGGGCGGCACGCAGCGCCTTGCCCGGGCGATCGGCAAGGCAAAGGCCGTCGATCTCATCCTGACCGGGCGCACGATGGATGCCGCGGAAGCCGAACGGTCCGGGCTGGTGGCGCGCGTCGTGCCCGCCGACCGGCTGATCGACGAGGCCCTCGAGGTGGCGCATGCCATCGCCGGACACGGCCGCCTCGCCACGCGCATGGCCAAGGAGGCGATCAACCGCGCCTTCGAGACCTCGCTCGCCGAGGGTCTCGCCTTCGAGAAACGCGCCTTCCAGTCTCTCTTCGCCACCGACGATCAGAAGGAAGGCATGGCCGCCTTCATCGAAAAACGCCCACCCCGCTTCACGAATTCCTGACGGGCGGTCAGTCCCTCAGGAGTTCGTTGATGCCGGTCTTGGCGCGCGTCCTCTCATCCACCTGCTTGATGATGACGGCGCAGTAGAGCGAGGGGCCGCCCGGGACCTTCGGTGGCAGCGCTCCCGGCACCACCACCGAACCGGCGGGAACGCGCCCGGTGATGGTTTCTCCGGTTTCACGATAGACGATCCGGGTGGAGGCGCCGATGAAGACACCCATGGAGAGCACCGAACCCTTCTCGACGATCACGCCTTCGACGACCTCGCTGCGGGCGCCTATGAAACAGTCGTCCTCGATGATCACGGGTGCTGCCTGCAGAGGCTCGAGGACGCCGCCCAGACCCGCACCTCCGGAAATGTGACAGTTGCGGCCCACCTGGGCGCAGCTCCCCACGGTGGCCCACGTGTCCACCATCGTCCCCTCGCCGACCCAGGCGCCGACGTTGACGAAACTCGGCATCAGCACGACACCGGGAGCGACATAGGCGCCGTGACGGACGATGGCGTGCGGCACCGCCCGGAATCCGGCCGCCGCGAACCGGGCCTCATCCCATCCCTCGAACTTGTTCTCCACCTTGTCGTACCAGCTGGCATCGGTGCCCGGGGCGCCCGGAATGGTCCGGGTTTCGGTCAGCCTGAAGGACAGCAGAACCGCCTTCTTCAGCCATTCGTTGATGATCCAGCCGCCGGCGCCCGGTTCGGCAATGCGGCATTCACCGGAATCCAGCAGGTCGACTGCCTGGAGAACCGCGTCCCGGACGGGCCCTTCGGTGGCGGTGTTGATCGTGGTCCTGGCGTCCCAGGCCTCCTCGATCGTGGTCTGGAGATCGTGCGTCATCGGGGGACACCTTTCCGTCTGGTGGAGAGCGAAGCGCCGCCGGATCGGAGAAGGGCGGCCAGCCAGACGGCGAGATCCGGCGTGTGATGGTCGATGTGATCGCCGGCCGCGTCTGACGGTTCACCGACCAGGACCGTGGTCATGCCGAGATCCTTGGCCGGCTTGAGGTTGCGTGCGAGGTCCTCGAAGTAGATGGCCCGGGCGGGATCGATGTCGTGACGCCGGATGAGCGCCTGGTAGACGACGGGATCGGGCTTCGGGATGTATCCCGAGGCGACGATGTCGAACACGGCCTCGAAACAGCCGGCGACCCCCAGGCGCTCCATGGCGCGCATGGCGTGCGGCCGATCGCCATTGGTGAAGATCAACTTGCGTCCCGGCAGTTCCTCCAGCGTGCGGGCAAGATCCGGATTCTCCGGTATCGGCGACCAGTCGATGTCGTGCACGAAGGCGAGGAACTCCTCGGGGTCACAGTCATGGATCTTCATCAGGCCGTTCAGCGTGGTGCCGTGCTCGAGGTAGTACTGCTTCTGCAACGCCCGTGCCTGGCCGTGCTCGAGCCCGAGGAACTCCGCGATGTAGATGGTCATGCGGTCGGTGACCTGGTCGAAGAAGCCGAACCGGGCGGAATAGAGCGTGTTGTCCAGATCGAAGATCCAGGTGTCCACGTTTCCGAAAATGCGTTCTGCGGCTCTCACGCGTTGATCTTCGTGCCGGTGCCGTTTTCCGTGAACAGCTCGAGCAGCAGGACATGGGGAATGCGGCCGTCAAGGACGTGGGCGGCGCCGACGTCGCTCTCCAGGGCCGTCAGACAGGTCTCGAGCTTCGGAATCATGCCGCCGGTGATGGCCCCGGTGTCGAACAGCTTCTTCGCTTCCAGGAGCGACATCTCCGAGATGAGCGTGCCCTCGGCGTCGAGCACTCCCGGGACATCGGTAAGCAACAGCAGCTTCGGCGCCTTCAGCGCCACGGCGATGGCGCCGGCCGCGGTATCGGCGTTGATGTTGTAGGTATCGCCGTTCTCGGCAATCCCCACCGGAGCGATGACAGGTATCGCCTGGGTCGACGCCAGGAGCGTCAGGATGTCGGCGTTGACCTTCTCGGGCTCGCCGACAAATCCGAGGTCGATGACTCCCTCGATGTTCGAATCGGGATCGCGGGTCAGACGCTCGACCTTGCGGGCCTGCAGAAGACGCCCGTCCTTGCCCGAGATGCCGATCGCAAGACCGCCCTCGGCATTGATCGACGACACGATCTTCTTGTTGATGGAGCCGGCCAGGACCATCTCCACCACGTCCATGGATCGCTTGTCGGTGACTCGCAGGCCGTCGACAAACTGCGACTCGATCGCCAGGTCGTCGAGCATGGAACCGATCTGAGGCCCGCCACCGTGGACGATGACCGGGTTGATTCCCACCTGCTTGATGAGGACGACGTCGCGGGCGAAGTCCCGCGCCAGCTTGTCGTTCCCCATGGCGTGACCGCCATACTTGATGACGAAGGTGCACCCGGAAAACTGGCGCAGATAGGGCAGTGCTTCCGCCAGGGTCTCGGCGGTTCTCAACCAGTGCTTGGTGACAGCGATGTTCTTTTCGGCAGTGCCGCGCCTGATCATGGAGGGCCGCCTTCATTCACCCGAATCCGGCAAGGGATGGCTCAGAGGATAGTCCGGTTGTTCCGGCAGGTGCAAACCGGCTGCCTCGGGCCTCAAGCCTCGGCGGAGTGCAGGATCTGGCTCAGGAAGAGCTTGGTGCGGTCGCTCTTCGGATTCCTGAAGAACTCCGTCGGCGGCGCCTGTTCGACGATCTGCCCCTCGTCCATGAAGATGATCCGGTTGGCGACCTGGCGGGCGAACCCCATCTCGTGGGAGACGACGAGCATCGTCATGCCGCTTTCCGCGAGATCCACCATGACCTCGAGAACCTCCTTGATCATCTCCGGATCGAGCGCCGAGGTCGGTTCGTCAAACAGCATGACGCGCGGTTCCATGCACAACGACCGGGCGATGGCCACCCGCTGCTGCTGGCCGCCGGACAGCTGGCCCGGGTACTTGGAGGCCTGTTCGGGAATCTTCACCCTCTCGAGGTAGCGCATGGCGGATTCATCGGCTTCGGCCCTGGGCATGCGCCGCACCCAGATCGGCGCCAGGGTGCAGTTCTCCAGCACGGTGAGGTGCGGGAACAGGTTGAAGTGCTGGAACACCATGCCCACCTCGCGGCGCACCTGGTCCATCTTCTTGATGTTGTCGGTCAGTTCGATGCCGTCGACCTCGACCCTGCCGCGCTGGTGTTTCTCGAGCCGGTTGATGCAGCGGATCATGGTCGACTTGCCTGAGCCCGAGGGACCGCAGATCACGATTCGCTCGCCGCGGTAGACGGTCAGGTTGATGTCCTTCAACACGTGGAAGTCGCCGAACCACTTGTTCATGGACGTGATGTCGATCACCACCTCGTCGCTGACCGCGCCGGTGAAGGCTTCCTCGGAACCCTGGATGTCCTGATCAGTCATCGCATGTGTCCTAGTGACCGGTGTGCAACCTGCGCTCGAGCCATGCGGAGTAGCGCGACATGCCGAAGCAGCACAGGAAGAAGAAGATGGCAACGAAAATGTAGACCTCGGTCGACAGGCCCTGCCACGTGGTGTCGGAGAGCGTCGCCTTGCCGATGCCGAGGGGATCGAGAAGGCCGATGATGATGACGAGCGTCGTGTCCTTGTAGAGCGCGATGAAGGAGTTGACGATTCCGGGGATCGAGATCTTCAGCGCCTGGGGCAGGATGACGAGTCTCATGGTCTTCCAGTAGGGAAGGCCCAGGGACTTCGCGGCCTCGTACTGCCCCGCCGGCATGGCCTGGAGCCCGCCGCGGATGACCTCGGCGAGATAGGCGGCCGAGAACAGGGTGACCATGATGAGGACGCGCACCAGCAGGTTGAAGCTGGTGCCGGGCGGCATGAAGTAGTTGAGCAGGGTCGAGGCGACGAAGAGCAGCGTGATGAGCGGCACGCCGCGTATGAACTCGATGAAGGCGACGCACAACACCCTGATGATGAAGAGATCGGACTGCCGGCCGAGCGCCAGCAAGATGCCCAGCGGCAGCGAGGCGGAAATCCCGGTGATGCCGATGACGATGGTGAGCAGAAACCCGCCAAATCGCGCGGTCTCCACTTCCGGCAGGCCGAGGCCGCCGATCAGCAGGATGTAGGCGACCACGGGATAGCAGATGGAAAACCCGACGAGGTGCCGCCGCCACGGGATCCTGTCGTAGAGCACCGGCGCCAGGGCCACGAACAGCAGGACAAATGCGAGATTCGCTCTCCAGCGTTCGCTCTTCGGGTAGTCACCGTAGACGAACTGGTCGAAGCGCGTCACCACCACCGCCCAGCAGGCGCCGTCAGCGGTATCCCAGCACTCGGCGCGCGACGCGGCGACCCACACCGCGTCGAAGATCGCCCAGTCAAGGAAGGGCGGAATGATCAGCCACAACAGATAGATCACCACGAAAGTGAGGACGATGTTGGAGGCCGACGAGAAGAGGTTCTCCTTCAGCCAACGGGCGATCCCCACCGACATCACGGGCGGCGGCAGGGTCGGCGCCTTCTCGTGAACGATATGGGTGGCGCGCTCCATGGTCTCACCGCTCCACCAGGCGGATGCGCCGGTTGTACCAGTTCATGAACGCCGAAATCGTCAGTGAGATCAGCAGGTATATGGTGAGCAGGATGGACATGCACTCCAGCGCCCGGCCGGTCTGGTTCAGCGATATGCGGCCGATGGTGGCGGTGAGGTCCATGTAGCCGACGGCGATCGCCAGGGAGGAATTCTTGGTCAGGTTGAGGTACTGGCTGATGAGCGGCGGAACGATCACCCGCAATGCCTGCGGGATGATGACGAGGCGCATGGTCCAGCCGGGCTTGATGCCGAGCGAAAAGGCGGCCTCGGTCTGCCCGTGACTGACCGCCACGATGCCGCTGCGCACGATCTCGGCGATGAACGCCGCCGTGTAGATCGACAGGGCGAACCACAGGGCGAAGAACTCGGGTTTCAGTGCAATGCCACCCTGGTAGTTGAAGCCCTTGAGGGCGGGCCAGTCGAGACTGACCGGGGATCCGGAGGCGAAGTAGGCGATGACGGGAGCGGCGACGATGGCCGCCAGGGATATCGACAGGACGGGGTAGATTCTCCCGGTCCGTTCCTGGACGCGCCGCGCGTGGCGGGCAAACAGGAAGAGGCCGACGAGGGTGACGATGAGACTGGCCGGAATCACCCAGGCGAAATCCTCGAAGATGGGACGCGGCAGGTAGAAGCCGCGGTTGGAGAGAAAGAGCCCGCTGACCGGCTCGATCGCCTGTCTGGGATGCGGCAGGACGTGGACGACGATGCCGTACCACAGGAGGATATGGAGAAGCACCGGCACGTTGCGCGTGAACTCGATGTAGGCGGTCATCAGCCTGGAAACGAGCCAGTTGTTCGACAGGCGCAGGATGCCGACCATGAAGCCGAGGAGCGTGGCGAAGATGATGCCGGTCACCGCGACCAGCACGGTATTCAGGAATCCGACAAGGGCGGCGCGGGCATGGGTCGAGCGCGAGGTGTAATCGATCAGTCGCTGGTTGATGTCGTAGCTGGCCGGATGCCCGAGGAAACCGTACCCGGTCTCCACACCCAGATTCTCGAGGTTCTGGACCGTGTTGTTGATGATCCAGCCCAGCGTCGCAAGCAGGACGACGAGGGCGGCAATCTGGATCACGAGGGACCGGGACCGTTCGTTGGTCCATATGTCGGACAGGCGAAAGGTGCTGCCCGGCTCAACACCCGGATGAACGGTCACTTAAGAATCCGGTCCCGGAAGATCAGCGATCATGCCAGGAGCCACAACCGGCACCCGTTCAGGTCAACGGGTGCCGGTTGCGATGTCTCGAAGATCAGCTCAGATCAACGGAACGGCGGGGCGTAGAGGATGCCACCGTCGAGATAGGAGGCATTGACGCCACGCGAAAGGCCGATCGGCGTATCGGGACCGATGTTGCGATCGAAGATCTCGGCGTAGTTGCCAACGGCGTTGATGACGTTGACGACCCAGTCCTGGTCGAGCCGCAGCATCGCGCCGAACTCGCCTTCGGTACCGAGCATGCGATTGATCTCGGGGTTGTTGGTGCCCTGGGCAAGATCATTCACGTTCCCGGAATCGATGCCGTATTCCTCGGCAAGGATCAGCGCGTTGAGCGTCCAGCGGGCGATGTCGCCCCACTCGTCGTCACCGTGCCTCACCAGCGGGCCAAGCGGCTCCTTCGAGATGATCTCGGGCAGGACCACGTGGTCATCGGGGTTGTCGAGGGCCGCACGGGTCGCGGCGAGACCGGAACGGTCCGTCGTGTAGACGTCGCAACGCCCTGCCAGGTAGTTCTGGCGCGCTTCCTCGTTGTTCTCGATGGGAACCGGCTCGTAGCTCATGCCGTTCGCCCGGAAGAAGTCCGCGAGGTTGAGCTCGGTGGTCGTGCCGGTCTGGATGCAGACCGAGGCGCCCTCGAGATCATGGGCACTCTCGACGCCGAGCGCCTTGTTCACGATGAACCCCTGGCCGTCATAGTAGTTGACGCCAACGAAGGTGAGCTTGAGATCGTTGTCGCGGCTGTAGGTCCAGGTCGTGTTGCGCGACAGGACATCGATCTCGCCAGCCTTGAGGGCTTCAAAGCGTGTGGCGCCGGTGAGGTTCGTGTACTTCACCGCGCCGGCATCGCCGAACACCGCGGCGGCCAGTGCCTTGCAGTAGTCAACATCGAACCCCTGCCAGTCGCCCGCTTCATCCTTGAATGCAAAGCCCGGCAGACCGGTGTTGATGCCGCACTGCACATGACCCTTCGCCCGGACATCATCGAGCGTCGCCGCTCCGGCGACGGACGTGACGGCTGCCAGTGCTCCGGCTGCGATCAGTAAGATCAGTTTTCTCATGTGTCTTGGTCCCTTTCAGTGTTGTTCGTATGCCAGGAGAGTGCCTCTGACAACGAGGGTCTCATCCTCTCCCAACCGGGGCCCGACTGTCAATTGCGCGCACCTCGCCGGCGAGCGTTCCGCAAGCGTGGTCCGGCGTCTCTTTCACAGGCGGGAAAGAGGCATGAACCGGACGTCTGCGCTCAGGAGACGAGGGCCGCGACGGCAGAGCGCAGATCGTCGATGCCCCGGCCCTTGCGGGCGCTGGTGACCAGGATGCCCGGAACGGCGGCCGGCCGCCGCTGGAGTTCGCGCGCCACCCCGGCAACCACGTCGTCGAGACCGGCCTCCTTCACCTTGTCGGACTTGGTGAGCACGGCCTGCCAGGCGACTCCGGCGGCATCGAGACTGTCGAACGTCGCACGGTCCCTGTCGGTGATCCCGCGGCGCGCGTCGAGCAACAGGAAGACGCGCCGCAGCGCTGGGCGAAGGGCAAGGTAGTCATCCACGGCCCGTGTCCAGCCAGCGATGTCCGCCTTGCCGGCGACGGCATAGCCATATCCGGGCAGATCGACGAGATGCATGCGCCCGTCCAGGCTGAAGACATTAATCGATCGCGTCCTGCCCGGCGTCCTGGAGGTTCGCGCCAGGCTTCGCCGCCCCGTCAGCGCGTTGATGAGCGACGACTTGCCGCAGTTCGAACGTCCCGCAAAGGCGACTTCGGGAACCTCAGGGTCGGGCAGTCCCTCAAGCGACGTTGCCGCCACGACGAACCTGCAGGGCCGCGCAAAGATCTGGCGCCCGGCGTCTTTCGCCATCATCTCAGGCCGGCCCTGCTCGGCCGGTTACCTCGCCAGACATCCCAGGGTAGCGGACGGCGGCGAGGTAGAGTCCGTGGGCCGGGGCGATCATGCCACAGGCCTGGCGGTCCCTTTGCTCGAGGGCACGCCGCAGGTCGCCGGCGGTCCACCGGCCTTCCCCGACGTGGACGAGCGAGCCCACCATGCTGCGGACCTGGCGATGCAGGAAAGAACGGGCGCGGGCGCTGATCACGATGGCGTCGTCAGCGCCCGTGACGCCGAGTTCATCGAGCGTCTTGACGGGCGAGGGCGCCTGGCAGCCGGCATCCCTGAAGGTGGTGAAATCGTGCCTGCCGACAAGGCCCTCAGCCGCCTCGTGCATGGCCACCGCGTCGAGAGACCTCGGCACGTGCCAGGCCCGGTTGAGATCGATGGTCAGGGGCGCCCGCCGGCACACGATCCGGTAGCGATAGAGACGCTCGACGGCATCGAACCGGGCATGAAAGTCCGCCCCGGCCCTCGCCGCCTCGAGGATGGCAATCGCCTGCGGGCGCAGGTGCTGGTTGACCGCGTTTCTCACCGTGGCGGGCGGCCAGTCCCGGACCAGGTCGACGTGGGCCACCTGCCCCAGGGCATGAACGCCGGCGTCCGTGCGACCCGCCGCCACCAGGTTCACGTCATCCTGACAGAACGACCGGAACGCCTCCTCCAGCGCCTGCTGGACGGAAGGCCGGTCATGCTGCCTTTGCCATCCGGCATAGCCGGTGCCGTCGTATTCCAGTGTGAGGCGATAGCGCGGCATGGTCAGGCGAGACGCTGGGGCGGCTCGAGGCGCTGGCCGCGCAGCCAGGCGGCGCCATCGGTGGTCTCCCGCCCCGCCGCGCGGACCTTCAGGAGACGCAACGCACCCCTGCCGCATGCCACGACGGCACTGCGGTCGATCAGCGTTCCCGGCGGGGCCTCGCCGGCGACCGACTCGGCCTCGAGGATTTTCACCGGCGCCGATTCCGGTCCGAAGTGAACCCCGGGGCGCGGATTGAGACCCCGCACCATGCGATCGATTTCCCCGGCACTGCGTTGCCAGTCGATGCGGCCGTCCGCCCGTGTGAGCTTCCTGGCGTAGGTGGCGTCCCGGTCGTTCTGGGGTTCAGCCCTCGCCAGATGGCGGCCGAGATCCCGAACGAGTCCCGGGAGGACATCGCCGGCAAGGTCGGCAAGGCAGGATTCCAGGCTCTCGGTGGTGGCGCGGCTGGGCACGGGCAGGCGATGGCGGCAGAGAATGGCGCCGGTATCGAGGCCTTCGTCCATGCGGAAGACCGTCAGGCCGGTTTCGCGGTCGCCATGGAGGATGGTGTGGGCGACCGGGGCGGCGCCCCGCCAGCGCGGCAGGAGCGATGGATGAAGATTGATGCAGCCAAGCCGCGGCGCGTCGAGAACGGGCCGCGGCAGGATCAGTCCATAGGCGGCGACGACTGCGGCGTCGACATCGAGCGCCCGGAAGGCGGCAGAGGCCGAGTCGTCCCGCAGCGAGACCGGTGTTCTCACGTCGAGGCCAAGGGCTTCGGCCCGCTCGCCGACCACGGAGGCGCGCATGCGCTGGCCGCGCCCGGCGCGGCGCGGCGGCTGCGTGTAGACGGCCGCGATGTCATGGCCATCGCGACACAGGGCCTCCAGCGCCGGCAGGGCGAAGGGCGCCGTTCCCATGAACGCAAGCCTCAGGGGAGTCACGCGATGTCGCGCAGCCGCGCCTTCTTCCACTTGATCATCTTGCGCAGGATCAGCCGGCGGCGCAGGGCCGAGAGGTGGTCGACGAAGAGAATGCCGTCGAGGTGGTCGATCTCGTGCTGCAGGCAGCGTGCCAGAAGGCCCTCGGCGTGAAGCTCCCGGACGGCGCCGCTCTCGTCGAGGTAGGTGACGTCGACCGATGCCGGGCGCTCCACCATGGCGTAGAGATCCGGAAAGGAAAGACAGCCTTCGTCAAACTCAACCCGTTCCTGCGACGCCGCGGTGATATCCGGGTTGACGAGCGTCATCGGCTCCGGAGTCCCGTCGCGCTGCGCCACGTCGACAACCACGATGCGCCGGGGGACGCCGACCTGGATTGCCGAGAGGCCGAGTCCCTTTTCGGCGTACATGGTCTCCAGAAGATCATCCATGAGCCGGCGGACACCGTCATCGACGCATCCCACGGCCTCGCAGACCACCTGGAGACGCGGATCGGGAGCATGAATGACTGGCATGACCGTCATTGCAACTCGCCCTCTTCACCCTGTCGGCATGGCGCAAGAGTAGGTTCAGGACCCGGGGCGATCAAGACATGGCTCTCCGGGACGTTACCGGGACATCCCCGGGCGAATCGCCATCTTGACGTAGCCCTTTAACCCTGCATAGCCTTCCCCATCGCCAAACACATCCGTGCGGCTCCATGCCGGGCCGCCCGCCGCGATGCGGGAATCTTCTATGCACGGATGATTGTTTGGCGACCGGCCCGGCACCACGTCGGGCTGACCGATCGCCTGGAGCGGTCGGAACCGGAGGGCAATCCGGCTCCGACCAAGCAAAGGGGTCTCGGGGCAGCTGGGAGAGCGTGACCGAGACCCCACCGCTTCAAGCACGCTAGACGTTGCCATGCGTCCACTCAAGCACGCTCTCCCAGTGGGGGAGAGACGTGAAAGCCATCGTGATCAGTCTGCCGCACGCCCATGAGCGACGGAAACGCGCGTCGCAGCGGTTTGCCGAAATCGGTCTGTCTTTCGAATTCCTTGATGCCGTTGACGCGGGTGAACTGACCGACGCGGACATCGTTCGGATGGATGCGCGATACCGGCGCCGGTGGGGTCTTCGCCCTTTGGCCGCTACCGAACTTGCGTGCTGGCTGTCACATGTCCGCGCGATCCACCAGGCAAGCATCGGATCCGATGAAGTGACCGCCATATTCGAAGACGACGCCATGCCTCGGCCCGAATGCACATCTGTGCTGACCGCCTTGGAACACTGTCTCATCAACTTCGATCTGGTCAGCCTCGGCCGAAGGAACACGACTCGGGCGCATGTTGACGTGCACGCCCTTGAAGCCGGTCGATCTCTCTGCCGGGTCCGGTTCAGTGAGTACGGCGCGTTCGGTTACGTGATCACGAAAGAAGCGGCACTTCGCCTCGGTCCCCGCCTGACCCGGATGCGCGTCCCGATCGACATGGATCTCATGTTCTTCTGGGTCCACCGGCTCAACCTGTGGTTTCTCGATACGCCGGTGGTCGACCACGATGACGACGTGCCTTCGTATCTCACTGCCGACCGTGAACGAATGCTCGTCGGATGGAAACCTTCGCGACTACGTCGGATCGCCTACCGTCTACACATGGCAGTGGCCAAGCGGATCGGATTCCGGCGGCTCGTACAAGGGCGCTATGCGAGCAAACAGAAAACGACCCGTCGCATATGACTCCCTTCCTCATTAGGAACTGTCCGCGTTGCGGCGCCGACAATTCCACCACACGCGTCCTTTCCTATTCCTGGCGGCATTGGCGTCTTCGCCACTGCATGGCGTGTGCCTTCGTCTACCTTGAGAACCCGCCGGACTATGCCGATCTGAGCGTGGACTACGCATGGGAGACGGACGACTACACACTACGCATGCGTCAGGAATATCCCTTCACCCGTCGAGTATCGCGCGGCTGGCGAAGGGTTCGCCGCCGGTTGATCCCAAGGCCCGATAAGTTGGCCCGACGGGTTACCGCGCATGTCCCACCGGGCCGTGTGATCGACGTGGGTTGCGGCAGCGCTGGACACCTGATGGCGCTCGCGCCGCACTACATGATTGTCGGGATAGAGATTTCCGTGGCATTGGCCGCCGAAGCGAACGCCCGTCTCGCCAAGCGCAACGGCACGGTCGTCAACATGCCGGCGATCGAAGGACTCGCCGACATGGCCGCGGCCTCGGCAACCGGCGTGCTGATGCGTTCCTTCCTCGAACACGAACACAGACCCGCGACGCTGCTCGCCCAAGTGGCGCGCGTTCTCGCGACCGGCGGTGCCGTTGTCGTCAAGGTGCCCAACTTCGCCTGCCTGAACCGGCGGGTCATGGGATCCCGCTGGTGCGGGTTCCGCTTCCCCGGTCACGTGAACTACTTCACGCCGACGAGCCTCAAGGAAATGGTCGAAGATGCCGGTCTGACGATATCGGCCTTCGATCTTTTTGATCGGTTCCCTCTGGCGGACAACATGTGGCTGGTGGCACATAAGTGAGATTGGATTGCAACGCCCGGAACGGGCGGATGGCCCAGACAGTCAAAGTGAGACACTACCCCTCTGCGGGCTGGCGGAATTCAGCCCGGCGTAAGCGTGCGGCGGGCCTGCATCGCAGCACCGAGCGTACCGTCGTCAAGGAAGTTGAGCTCCCCGCCAACCGGAACACCAAGCGACAGGCGCGACACGGTGACATCGCAGGCGGCAAGCATGTCGACGAGGTAGTGGGCCGTGGTCTGCCCGGCAACCGTGGCGCTGGTGGCGAGAACCACTTCCCCGACGCCCGTCGCCCGGGCGCGGGCAACGAGGCCCGGGATCCGAAGATCCTCGGGGCCGACGCCGTCGAGCGCCGACAGGGTGCCCCCGAGAACGTGATAGCGGCCGGAAAACACGGCCGAACGCTCCATGGCCCACAGATCGTCGACATTCTCGACGACACAGATGATCGAGGAGTCACGCCGCGCGTCCGAACAGATGGCGCAGGGGTTTCGGACATCGAGATTCCCGCACTGGCTGCAGGTCGTGACGGCCTCGCCCGTCTGCTCGAGCGCCTGCACGAGGTTGACCAGCAGGGTCTCGCGGTGCTTGAGGAGGTGGAGGACGAGCCGGCGCGCCGAGCGCGGCCCCAGACCCGGCAGGCGTGCCAGCAGGGTCGTCAGACGGTCGATCTCGGGGCTGGCATGGACCATCTCTCAAGGACCCGCGAACGGGAGCCGTGCCAAACCCATCAGAAGGGCAGCTTCAGCCCCGGGGGCAATTGGAACTCGCCGGCGATGTCGGCCGTTCTCTCCCGGACCGTCTCCTCGGCCTTGCTGTGCGCATCGTTGATGGCCGCAACGATCAGGTCCTCGAGCATGCCCCTGTCGTCGGTCGTGACGAGAGAGGGATCGATCGACAGGCTGTTGAGCCGGTGCTGGCAGGTCATCGAAGCCTTCACCATGCCGCCGCCGGAGACCCCCTCGACCTCGATCCGGCCGAGGTCCTCCTGGAGGCTCTCCATGCGCGACTGCACTTCCTGCACCTTTTCCATCATCTTCAGAAAATTCATGGGCCGCCGTTCCTTGCATGCGATTTGTCGTCCTTCCGGACCTCGACGATCTCGGCTCCGGGAAAGGCCTCGAGTATGCGCGAGAGGTCCGGTTCCCTGGCCGTCTCTTCCAGGAGGGCCTTCCTCTCCTGCTCTTCCGAACGTGCAACCGTGGGTGCGCCGTCGCTCGTCGACGGCGTCACCCGCCAGGCCATGCCCGTCCAGGTGCCGAGCAGCCTGGCAAGGTCGGAGGGAAGCTCGGGGGGCGCATCCTTGCCGAGCCTGATCACGATGTCACCGACGGCGAAGGAAACGAGGTGGACACTGGTGCGCAGGTGGGTATGGAGGATGGCTTCGCGGTGGCGCTTCACGAGATCGAGCACCGCCTCGAAACTTCGTGGCACCGCGTCGCCGGCGTCCCCGGCTGCGGCAGGCGCCCGGCTTTCGGACGCCATCGCCGGCGCGCGCCCTAGCGCCTTCAGCGCCTCCTCGGGAGTCGGCAGTGTCGCGCTGAAGGCCAGCCGGACCAGGGTCATTTCAACGGCCTGCAGGCTGTCAGGAGCATCACGCGCCTCGCCTATGCCCTTGAGGAGAATCTGCCAGGCCCTCGTGAGGTGCGGTATGCCGAGGGACTCCGCCATCTCCGCCCCTTCCGTGCGCTCGAACTCGGGCGCCGCCTGCCGGGCAGTTTCGGGAGTAGCCTTGCAACGCGTCAGCCAGTGCGTAAGCTCGAGCAGATCCTCGAGAACGACGACCGGATCCACGCCGGATCCGTACTGCTCCGCCAGGCCCTCGAGCGCATCGGCGATCCGGCCGGCCATGACATGGCGATAGAGTGTGAACGTCCTCCCCCTGTCGGCGAGTCCGAGCATGGCGCGCACATCGTCCCCGGTCACGGTGCCACGGCCCTGGGCGATGGCCTGATCGAGGATGGATAGGCCGTCACGCACCGAACCATCGGCGGCGCGGGCGATCAGGGCCAGCGCCTCATCGCTCGCCGATGCCTGTTCCCTGGAGGCAATCTCGCCGAAGTACCGGGCAAGCTCCCCGGCATCGATCCGGCGCAGGTCGAACCGCTGGCAACGCGACAGGATGGTCGCCGGAATCTTGCGCAGCTCTGTCGTCGCGAAGACGAACTTCAAGTGCTCCGGCGGCTCCTCCAGTGTCTTCAGCAACGCGTTGAAGGCCGGTCCGGACAGCATGTGGACCTCGTCCATGACGTAGACCTTGTAGCGGCCGAGGGAGGGCCGGTAGCGCGCCGCATCGAGCAGGCTTCGCATGTTGTCGATGCCCGTGTGACTCGCGGCATCGACCTCGAGGACATCGACATGGCGATCGGCGGCGATGGCAACGCAGTGTTCGCAGACGCCGCAGGGCTCGGCCGTCACATCACCCGTGCCGTTCTCGCCGACACAGTTGAGCATGCGCGCCAGAACGCGCGCCGTCGTCGTCTTGCCGACCCCGCGAACGCCGGTCAGCAGGAAGGCCTGGGCGATCCTCCCGGTCTCCACCGCATGGGTCAGTGTGCGCACGAGGACATCCTGACCAATCAGTTCACCCAGGGTCTGTGGCCGGTACCTGCGGGCCAGGACACGGTACTGCGGATTGTCGTGATCAGGAGGTGCCATCGCGGTCCCTGATGAACGGGGCGGGAATTCGCGCAACCGTTGGTGCAGCGGATGACTGGAAGGCCGGACTGACCCGGTTGAACACGCTACGGCTGCTTCCTCTCGGACCTGACCGGGTTCACGAGCCAATTCCGTCCATTCCGGCCCCCGTCGGCAACACTAGCCGCCGTGGCCGACGGCACGCAAGCCTGATTGCACGACGACGGGCCTCGTGCGAACGTCCTTCCATGGTCGACGTCTCCCACTACAGAGGCGATCTGATCGATCGCGCCAGCGAGCTGCGCCGGGATGATGAGTGGATTGCCGCCAGGCTGCGCGATCCCGCAACCCGGCTCGTTCCCGTTCACCGGGGACGCAGCCTGCTGCGCGGCAGGAATGCGGCCTTTCTGGCGCCCGGCGATGTCGATGGATTCCCCGACGATCCCCTGATGGAGCCGATCTTTCTTGGAATCGACGAGACCGGTCCGCTGTTTGCCGTCGACATGTCGCATCTCGATGAAGGGGTTCTTGCCAACCCGGGAGAGGACTGCGTCCTCGAGGAACTCTATGGCATCGCGACCCAGCTGTTTCGCCGCGATGCCTCGCTCCTTTCCCATGCGGCCTGGCTCGTGCGATGGCGGCGCCACCACCGCTACTGCGGCGTGTGCGGCCATGTCACCGAATCACGGGAGGCCGGGCACGTGCGGGTCTGCACCAACGACACCTGCAGGACCCTCGCCTTTCCGAGGACCGACCCGGCCGTCATCATGGTGACCGAGTTCGCCGACCGGTGCCTGCTGGCCCGCCAGAAGAACTGGCCGGGCGGCCTGCATTCCTGCCTGGCGGGATTCGTCGAACCCGGTGAATCGGCGGAAGAGGCCGTGGTGCGCGAGGTGCGCGAGGAATCGGGACTCGAGGTACGCGACGTGCGCTACCACGCCACCCAGCCATGGCCCTATCCGTCCTCGCTCATGCTGGGCTACTTTGCCGTCGCCACGCACGACGACGTCGTCATCGATACCGACGAGCTGGCCGCGGCGCGCTGGTTTACCCGGGAGGAACTCGTGTCGCTCCCCGCCGGTGTCGAACTGCCACGCCGCGATTCCATCGCCCGCGCCCTGATCGACGCCTGGATCGCCTCAGGCTAGAGTGACGGCCGCCTTGCCTGTGCATGAGGAGCCGCCCATGAGCCGTCTCGAGATCCACCAGATCCCGGTTCTCTCCGACAACTACGTCTATCTCGCGCATTGCCCCGAGACCGCGGCCACGGCGGTCGTCGATCCGGCCGTCACCAAACCCGTACTCGACGCGGCCGCGGACAAGGGATGGCCCATCACGCACATCATCAACACCCACCATCACGGCGATCACACGGGCGGCAATCTCGACATCAAGAGGACCACGGGGTGCACCATTGTCGGGCCGGGACCGGACCGGGACCGCATCCCGGGGATCGACATCATGGTCGACGAGGGCGACACCTTCATGCTCGGGGCGGCCGAGGCCCGTGTCTTCTTCGTCCCCGGGCACACGCGCGGGCACATCGCCTACTGGTTCGCCGACTCGGCGGCGCTCTTCTGTGGCGACACGATGTTCGCCATGGGGTGCGGCCGGCTGTTCGAGGGAACCCCGGTCCAGATGTGGGCTTCACTGCAGAAGCTCATGGATCTGCCCGGCGACACGCGTGTCTATTGCGCCCACGAGTACACCCAGGCCAACGGCCGGTTTGCGCTCACGGTCGATCCGCAGAACACCGATCTCGTGCGCCGCATGGCGGTTGTCGACGACATGCGCTCCAGGGATCTGCCGACAGTTCCCTCGACCATCGCCGAGGAACGGGCGACCAACCCCTTCCTCAGGCCGCGCAGTCCGCTTGTCATGAAGGCCCTCGGCATGGAGGGCGCCGATCCGGTGACGGTGTTCGCCGAACTGCGCGCCCGCAAGGACAGGTTCTGAACCCACGTGCCGGCGGCGGATCAGCCGCTGGCGTCACCACCATGGCTGCTCCACCACGCCGTCCACCGGTCGTAGTCCGGTCCGATATCGGCGCCGGTGATGGTGCGCAGTGACCACGAGGAGAACCAGCGAACGTCCTGCGAGGAGTCCTGGAGGGCCTCGATCAGCGCAGTGACCGCCGCCGGGTCACCGATGCGGCCAAGCGACCATGCCGCCTCCCAGCGAACGCGGTCATGTTCGTCCTCGAGGGCCTCGACGAGCGCCGGCACGGCCGCCGGGTCGGTGGTGTCGCCGAGGGCCGAGGCCACCGAAAAGCGCACTTCATGGCCCGGTTCGTCGAGAGCGGGGAGAACGCTCGCCACTCCCCAGACATCGATCATGACGTTGACCAGCGCCTCGAGAAAGCCGTCCGGCTTCACCAGCGCTTCACGAAACGGAGCATTCTCCGGCTTCTCGTAGCCGTGATCGATCAGGACCTCGAAGGGACGTTCGACCGTGGACGTGAAGAGCCGCATGCTTTCGCTCGCCCCGGGACCTGTGATCGTCACATCGCCCGCAAGGTCGGCGCCGGTGTAGAGATAGGTTCTCTCACGGCCAATGTAGAGCCTGCCGAGTGCCCGCCCCTCCAGGGAGACCCGGAGTTCCCAGCTCTCGCCGTCGGCGTCACCGTCGAGGGGCTCGATGTCCGCCGCCAGGAGCATGTCCTCGGCATAGTCGATGAGCGGCAGCTCATAGTCCTCCAGAATGTGGGGCTCGGGCAGTGACGCCTTGCGGTACTCGAACACCTGTTCGATGGTGATCACGACCACATCGGGGAGCGGCGCCCGGGAGGCGTCGGAGCGGGAAGGCGCCAGCACGAGGCCGGCGACGGCAACCAGGATGAAGAGCGCACGCCTGGACATGACACGGCCATTCTAGACCGCATCACCGGGTGGAGTCCCTACCTAGTCTCTGCTTCCAGCCAATCCTTCAAGGCGGCCGCGCCGCGTTCCCGCGTGGTGTCATCGAGAGTGCTCTCAAGGCTGGCCAGGTTCGTCGACGCGATGTCGTCACCCGCCCGGGCAGCGAGGCTGAGCCACAGATAGGCGCCGACGGGGTCGAATGGTTCCACGGTCAGGAGCAGGAATCCGAGAAGCGACATCGCATCCCGTTCCCCGGCCCCGGCCGCCGCTTCAAGAAGTGTCCGGGCACCGTCCGGATCCGCCGGACCCCCTTTCGCCTCGAGAAGCAGGCGGGCAAGGCGCACCCTCGCCCGGTCGTGTTCCTGTGCGGCAGCCTCGCCGTACCAGTGCCGTGCCTCTGCCAGATCAACGGGGAAGGGATTCGGGTCTCCCCATACATGGCCGAATGTCGATCCGGTCTCGTAGCCATAGCCCAGGAGGAACTGCGCCTCGGCGTTGCCCGCCTCGGCTTCGACGCGATACCACGTCATCGCCTCGACAAAGGTCTCGGGAACTTCCGCAGCAACGGGCAGCCCCGACCACCCGGTCACCAAGGCTGCAAGCACGACAAGTCGCGTGTGTCGGAGGGTTCCATTCACCAGGCCCAAAACAGTCACTCCCGCCCTGATCAGCTCATCCAGGCAGCACGGCGATGCCAACAGTCCTGAAGCCTCATGAACCGGCCGAGCGTTCATATTACTCTCCAACCACGGGGATTGACCACTGTTTTGACGCCTGCAGATGGGGACACTCTCGCGGCGGGGCGTCAGCCGGAATCGTCACGGCCAGCGAGGGTCTGCAGCAGGTGAAGGGCGGCATCGTCGATTCCCCTGGTACCGTCTGCCACGGCATCGGCAAGGTCGGTCAACCCGGGGTGGCGAAGAGCCCGTTCACGGGCCAGCACCAGGGCCGTCTCGATGATGTCCTGGCGCAGGCCATGCCGGGTGCGCCGTGGCGATTGCCCGCCACGATGACCCTTGTCAACGAGGAGACCGGCAAGCTCGCCAACCCCGTCGCCGCGCGTGGCGACCGTCATGAGGACCGGAGGCACGTGTTCGCCTCTCCAGGACACTGCCGCCTCCAGTGCGGCCTTCGCGGCAAGTGCGCCTGGCTGATCGGCCTTGTTGACGACAATCAGATCCACGGTCTCCAGAATCCCGGCCTTTGCCGCCTGGATGTCGTCGCCGGACCCGGACGGCCACACCAGGATGCTCCAGTCCGCCAGGCGGGTGATGCCGGTCTCGGACTGGCCCGAGCCGACCGTCTCGACGATGATGATGTCGCAGCCGGCAGCATCCATCACGTCGATGACGCGTGACGTCGTCGCCGCGAGACCGTCCGGTCGGCCCCTGGAGGCGTGGCTGCGGATGAAGACCCCGCGGTCGGCAGAGTGGCCGGACATGCGGATGCGGTCTCCGAGAAGGGCGCCCCCGGTCACGGAACTCGACGGATCGACGGCGAGGACCGCGACCAGCCTCGAGCTGCGGCGGAACTCCCGCACCAGGGCGTCCGTCAGCGTTGACTTCCCGGCGCCGGGAGGGCCGGTCAGTCCCAGGACGAACGCATTGCCGGCTTGCGCGCGCGCGGTCTCGATGATCGCGGAAGCGTCCGGATAGTCGTTTTCCACGGCGGTAATGGCACGGGCGACGGATGCGCGCTCGCCCCGCCTCATGGCGCCAACCCAGGAAGGAGTGTCCGGCACGCAAGCAGGATCTGTCATGGCAGGGGAGAATACTCCTGCCGGCGGGACCGGCAACCGGCCGCCCGTGGAGAATTCAGGGATTCCCGTCCCCGAGGGACATCAGGTAGGCGATCACGTCGGCGCGCTCGTCCTCGTCCTTCAGCTTGAAGACCATCTTGTTGCGCACCCTGGTGGCGTCCAGCGTTTCCTTGAGGAAGGCCTTGGGATCCGCGATGTAGGCGTCCACCAGTTCCGGCGTCCACACGAGACCCGCCTCGCCGGCCTCGATCATGCTGGTGGAGAACCTGTAGTCCACCGTTCCCGCCTGGCGCCCGAAGAGACCGAGCAGGTTCGGACCGGTCGGCTTCGTCCTTCCGGCCTCGACCGAGTGGCAGGCCTTGCATTTCCGGAACACCTTCTCGCCGCGCACGGGATCTCCCGGCGTGAAGGCCACGCTGAAGGTGGTGAACAGGATCACCGCCAGCAACCCGGAAAGGAACGCGGCACGCATCATGTCTTTCTCTCTTCAGGATACACCGATCGCCGGTACGGGTTCTCGCCTTCCACCATGATGGGAGCGATCCCCCGACACGCCTACCTTGTCCGTCAGGGATGTCGATGTCGACTCCGCGGCTCTTGTCTTTCAGGGCCGGGTGCCGGGTTGCCATGACAATTCCCTTCATTGACAAACCATTGAGCGTGGTTCAATTCCGCGTGTGGTGTCGTGTCCCTCAAGCCAACGGTGATCGGATGGTCTCTGCCAAACGCTCTCGACAACGCAAGCAGTCCGGCGGGGAGGAGGCGCAGTCGGCTCTCAACCTCGTCGAGTTCGCGGCTGATCGCCTTGGCAGCCATGAACCGTCGTCCGACCTCAAGGTCGCGATCGGCCAGGAATTGCGATACTGGCGCAACCATCGCGGCCTGACCGGCGTGAAGCTCGCCGATCTCTCGGGCGTGTCGGCGGGCATGCTGACCAAGATCGAGAAGGGAGACGTGGCGCCCTCGATCCAGACGCTCGTGCGCATTGCCGACGCGCTCGAGGTCCCCACCTCGATGTTCTTCCATCGCCTGAACAGGCGCCCGTCGGTTAACTTCGTTCCCGCGGGCAAGGGACTGGTGACCGACCGCAGCGGGAACCGCGGCAACCAGGTCTACGAGCTGCTCGCCCACAACCTGCACCACACCATGGGTATCGAGCCCTTCCTGGTCACGATGGACGCCAGTGCCGAACCCTACCCGGTGCTGCAGGAGGAAGGTTTCAAGTTCCTCCACATGCAGCAGGGCGAGGTGATCTATCGCCACGGGCACCGGACCTTCCACCTGCGGCCCGGCGATTCGCTGACCTTCGATGCGATGGCGCCACACGGGGCGGAGAAACTGCTGACGGAGAGCGCCACCTGGCTCTCCGTCGGTTTCTATCCTCACATTCACAATGCACGATAGGACGGTCCCGGAGGACCAGACGCCTGCGCGCAAGGCTGAGGAACCAGGTGACCTCGCTCAGCCGTGACGCCTAGCGAGAGAAGAAGGTTGCATCGTGCCCGCGGTCC
This sequence comes from bacterium, assembly GCA_028821455.1. Lineage (GTDB taxonomy): Bacteria > Pseudomonadota > Alphaproteobacteria > SP197 > SP197 > SP197. Next base: position 58,882 of record JAPPGE010000049.1, read on the forward strand.
GCACACACGACCACACAAAGACCTTGACTGTCATGCAATGCAATTGATCAGATAGAAATGTTGGTCTCTCCCCTTCCCGGAAGGTCACGGCACCGCGCATGACCCGCGATCCACGCCACGACATTCTCTTCGAGCCGGTGCGCATCGGACCGGTCACGGCTCCGAATCGCTTCTATCAGACCCCCCAGTGCAGCGGCATGGGGCGGAACTATCCCTCTTCGTGGGCCGTGATGCGCGGCATCAAGGCCGAGGGTGGCTGGGGGGTGGTCTTCGCCGAGCAGTGCGACTTTCATCACAGCACCGACAACCCGCGCAACGTGCGCCTGTGGGATGCGCAGGACCTCGGCATCGTCACCCGCATGGTCGAGGAGGTGCACGCCCAGGGCAGTCTCGCGGGCCTCATGCTGGCGCACAACGGTTTCGTCACGCCCAACCTGATCAGCCGTGAAACGCCCCTGGCGCCCTCGATGATGCCGTTGTTCGGCACCGCTCCCGGTCATGCCCGTCCACTCGACAAGGCCGACATCCGCACCCTGCGCCAGGCGCACCGAAGCGCCGCGCTGCTCGCCTGCGAGGCAGGCTTCGACATCGTCAACGTCTATGCCGGCCATGACCTGGCGCTGCCCATGCACTTCATCGCAAAGCGCTACAATCAACGCCGTGACGAATACGGCGGAAGTCTCGCGAACCGGGCGCGCCTGCTCAGGGAACTGATCGAGGACACGAAGGAGGCGATCGGCCACCGCTGCGCCGTCGGCGTGCGCTTCGCCGTCGACGAGTTGATGGGCGAGGCCGGAATCACCTGCGAGGGCGAGGGCCGCGAGGTCGTCGAGATGCTGGCGGAGCTGCCCGATATCTGGGATGTCAACGTGTCGCCGTGGGCCAACGACTCGATCACGTCGCGCTTCGGCGAGGAGGGTTCCCAGGAACGGTATGTCGCCTTCGTCAAGCAGGTGACGACAAAGCCGGTCGTCGGTGTCGGACGGTTCACCAGTCCGGACACCATGGTTTCGCAGATCAGGCGCGGCATCCTCGACATGATCGGCGCGGCACGTCCGACGATCGCCGACCCCTTCCTGCCGCGGAAGATCGAGGAAGGGCGGCCGGAGGACATCCGCGAGTGCATCGGCTGCAATGTCTGCACCACCAACAACTTCATGATGGTGCCGATCCGCTGCACCCAGAATCCGACGATGGGCGAGGAGTGGCGCCGCGGCTGGCACCCGGAGCGCATTCCCCCGAAGTCGACGGCCGACAGCGTTCTGATCATCGGCGCCGGTCCGGCAGGCCTGGAAGCGGCTCGTGCCCTGGGCCAGCGGGGTTACGACGTCATGCTGGCCGAGGCGAGGCGCGAGCCGGGCGGCCGGGTGAGCCGCGAATCGCGCCTGCCAGGACTTGCCGCCTGGGCGCGCGTGCGCGACTGGCGCCTGGGTCAGATCGCCAGGATGGCCAATGTCGAGATGTTCCTCGAGAGTCCCATGGCGGCCGCCGACGTGCTGGAGACCGGCGCAACGCTCGTCGGCGTCGCGACCGGCGCGTCCTGGCGGCGCGACGGAGTCGGCCGCCACCACCGCAGTCCGGTGGCAGGCAGTGAACGTCCACACGTCATGACGCCGGACGATCTCATGGACGGGAGAGAGACCACAGGCCACGTGGTGATCTGGGACGACGATCACAATTACATGGCAAGCGTGCTCGCCGAACTGCTCGTCAATTCGGGCTGCACCGTGACCATCGTCACACCCCAGGCCTCGGTCTCGGCCTACACGCAGTACACCCTGGAGTTCGATCACATTCACCGCCGCCTGGCCAGGCTCGGCGTCGCCATCGTCGGCCACCATGCCGTGACGCGAATCGCCGACGGTGGCGTGGATCTTGCGAACGTGCACGGCGGATCCGATTCCACACTCGACTGCGACGGCGTGGTGATGGTGACGGGCCAGGAGCCGAACGACGCCCTTTGCCGGGAACTCGCGGCCCTGGCGGACGGGCCGCGTTCGGTCGCCATTGGCGACAGTCTCGCACCGTCTTTCATTGCGGCTGCGGTCTATGCGGGTCATCGCTTCGCCCGCGACCTCAGATTCGATTTGAGCGCCACCACGCCCTTCCTGCGCGAGGACGTCGCGATGGCGCCGCGACCACAGCCAGAGCGCGTCGCCATCCAGGGCAGCGGCTGACACATGACCGGGTCCGCCAGACCCGAACTCCCGCTCGCCGGCCACAAGGTCGTCGAGATCGGCTCGTCGGTCGCCGCGCCCTACGCGACGTGGATCCTTGGCATGCTGGGCGCCGACGTGATCAAGGTGGAGAACGCCGAAGGAGGCGACGACGCCCGGCGCTGGGGCCGCATTTTGCCCGATGGACGGTCGTCCTTCTTTCTTGCGCTCAATGGCAACAAGCGCTCGGTACGGGTCAACCTCAAGGACGAGGCCGATCGCGCCTGGCTCGCCCGGTCGTGCGCCGGGGCCGACGTCGTCATACAGAACATGCGGCCCAACAAGATCGCGCGCTATGGCCTTGACGGGCCCTCACTGGTCGCGGCCAACACGCGCCTGGTCTACTGCAACCTCGGTGCCTTTGGCGCCACGGGACCCATGAAGGACCGGCCCGGCTACGATCCCCTGATGCAGGCCGCCGGTGGCATCATGAGCGTCACCGGCGAGCCTGACCGGCCGCCCGTGCGCGTCGGCGTGTCGATCGTCGACATGGGAACGGGCATGTGGTGCGGCATCGGCATCCTTGCTGCGCTCTACGCGCGCGAGCACACCGGGCGAGGCTGCATCGTCGATGCCTCGCTCTACGAGACCGCGCTCGGCTGGGTCGCGAACCAGGCCGCCATGGTGCAGGTCGACGGTGTCAACCCGGAAAAGGTCGGTTCGGGGGCGCGTGGCCTGGCGCCCTACCAGGCCTATCGCTGCCGTGACGGCTGGCTGGTCGTGAGCGCGCCCAACGACCGTCTCTTCGAACGGCTGGCCGGGGCGCTCGGTCATCCCGAGTGGCCGGGGGACGAACGCTTCTCAGGCAACCAGAAGCGCTACGCCAACCTCGGCGACCTCAACGCGCTCATCGAGCCGATCCTCGCAGCCCGGACCCGCGATCACTGGATCGGCGTGCTCGATGACGCCGGCGTGCCCTGCGCGCCGGTGCGGGAGATCACCGAGATGCTGGCCGATCCACAGACCGAGGCTCTCGGCATTGTCCAGCGTCTGGGCGCGGAAATTCCGCTGATCGGCCTGCCGCTCAGTTTCGACGGTGTCCGGCCGCCGCTGCGCAGCCTGCCGCCGGATCTCGGCGAGCACGACGCACTGAAGGAGGCGGAATGAGGAGCGACTTCGAGACACTGAAGCTCGAGCGCGTGGGCGATCACGTGCTGCTGGTCACGCTCAACCGTCCGGAGGTGCTGAACGCGACCAACACGACGATGGGCCGCGAACGCCTGGAACTCTTCGGCGGCCTCTACGTCGACCAGGAGGACGTGCGCTGCATCGTGCTGACCGGCGCCGGCCAGAGGGCGTTCAGCGCCGGCGGCGATCTCAAGGAGCGCAAGGGCATGTCGGATGCCGACTGGCGCCGCCAGCACGCGATCTTCGAGCAGGGCGCCATGGCGCTCAAGCAGTGTCCCGTGCCGGTGATCGCGGCGGTCAACGGCGTGGCTTACGGCGGCGGCTGCGAAACCGTGCTCTCCTGCGACTTCGCCTATGCCTCGTCGACCGCGACATTTGCGCTGACCGAGGTGAGGATCGGCATCCTGCCGGGCACCATGGGCACCCAGCAGCTGCCGCGCGCCGTGGGCGAGAGACGGGCCAGGGAGATCCTGATGACCGGCATGCCGTTCACGGCCGAAGAGGCCTTCGCGTGGGGAATGGTCAACCGCGTGTGCGAGCCCGACCGCCTGCTGGAGGAGGCACTCGAGACCGCGAGCGTGATCGCCGGAAACGCGCCGCTCGCCGTGCAGCGCATCAAGCGCGCCGCCGGCGTCGCGGGCGATCTTGATCTCGCCTCCGGTTTCCAGTTCGAGCTGGAGGCCTACAACCGGCTGGTCGTCACCGAGGACCGCCAGGAGGGCGTCAACGCCTTCAACGAGAAACGCAAACCGCAGTTCAGGGGCAGGTGAGATGAGCGAGATTGATGTCGTCGTCCAGGAAGTCGGGCCGCGGGACGGGCTGCAGAATGTCGAGCGGACCATGCCAACGGATGCAAAGATGGAGTGGATCGGCGCTGTCTGCGAGGCGGGCGTGCCGCAAGTCCAGGTCGGAAGCTTCGTGCCGCCAAGGCTGATCCCGCAGCTTGCGGACACGGGGGAGATCGTGCGGCGCACCCGTGAAGGCTGGCCTGACGTTGCCCTCTCCGTGCTGATTCCGAACCTCAAGGGCGCCGAACTCGCCTTGCCGACCGGGCCCGACCAGGTGGCTTTCGTGCTCTCTGCCTCGGCCGCCCACAACGAGCGCAATGTGCGCCGCCCGGTCGACGAGTCCCTTGCCGACTTCGCCCGCATCGTGGCGCTGCGCAACGAGCTCGATCCCGGGCGCCGCGTGAAGGTATCGGGCGGCATCGCGACGGCGTTCGGCTGCACCATGCAGGGCGCGGTGCCGGAGGCGGAGGTTCTGCGGCTGGCCGAGACTCTGGCCGAGGCCGGCGCCGACCGCATCGGCATCGCCGACACCGTGGGCTACGCCAACCCCGGACAGGTGCGGCGCGTGTTCACGGATGTGCGGGCAGCCATCGGACCCGACATCGCGCTGGGCGCGCACTTCCACGACACCCGCGGACTCGGACTCGCCAACGTGCTGGCCGCGCTGGAGGCGGGCGTGCGCCAGTTCGACGGCGGCATGGGTGGTCTCGGCGGCTGCCCCTATGCGCCAGGCGCCACCGGCAACATCGTCACGGAGGACCTCGTCTTCATGCTCGAATCCATGGGTCTCAGAACAGGCATCGACCTCGAGAGACTGGTCGCTGCGCGGCGCATCATGGAAGCGCACCTGCCGGGCGAGCCGACCCATGGCACCTTTGTCAAGGCCGGCGCGCCCAAGGGCTTCGTTCCGGCGAGCCGGGCGGCCTGACCGTGGCGGAGATGCCGGTGATGGAGCTCGGCGAGGACTATCCCGAGCTGCGCGAACAGGTGACGCGACTGTGTGCCCGCTTTCCCGGGGAGTACTGGCGCGATCTCGAAAGGCAGCCGGTCGAAGAGTCCTATCCCACGGCCTTCATCGAGGCCATGACCGAGGCGGGCTATCTTGCCGCGCTGATTCCCGAAGACTACGGCGGGTCGGGCCTGCCGCTGCGCGCCGGCGCCGTGATCCTCGAGACGGTCAACCGCTGTGGCGGCAGCGCCGCGGCCGGCCATGCCCAGATGTACACGATGGGGACGGTGCTGCGGCACGGCAGCGACGCCCAGAAGCAAAAATACCTGCCGGGGATTGCCTCAGGCGACTTGCGGCTGCAGGCCTTCGGCGTCACCGAGCCGACGTCGGGTTCGGATACGACGCAGATCACCACGCGGGCCGAGCGCACCAGCGAAGGCTACGTCATCAACGGACAGAAGGTCTGGACCAGCCGTGCCCTGCACTCCGACCTGATGCTGCTCCTTGCCCGCACGACGCCGCTCGCCGAGGTCGAGAAGCGCCACCACGGCATCTCGACGTTCCTGATCGATCTCCAGGATGCGAGACAGGGCGGCTGCACGATCCGTCCCATCGACGCCATGATCAATCACCACACCACCGAGGTGTTCTTCGACAACGTCGTGGTGCCCCACGATGCGCTGATCGGCGAGGAAGGCCGGGGGTTCCGCTACATCCTCGACGGCATGAACGCCGAACGTTGCCTGACGGCTGCCGAGGCGATCGGCAACGGCCGCTATTTCGTCGACAAGGCCGTGGCCTATGCCAGCGAGCGCGTCGTGTTCAACCGGCCTATCGGCCAGAACCAGGGCATACAGTTCCCGATCGCCGAGGCCCACACGCATCTCGAGGCGGCCGAACTGATGGTGCGCCGGGCGACAGCGCTCTTCGACGCCGGCGAGCCCTGCGGCGCCGAGGCCAACATGGCGCGCTATCTCTCGTCGCAGGCCGCCTGGGACTGCGCCGAGGCCTGCTTCACGGCCCATGGCGGCTTCGCCTTCGCCCGCGAGTACGACATCGAGCGCAAGTGGCGCGAGGCGCGCCTGTCGCGCACCGCGCCCATCTCTCCCAACCTGATGCTGAGCTTCATTGCCCACCATGTTCTCGGCCTCCCCAAGTCCTACTGATGGGCCTAACGGCGCGCTCACCGGTCTCGAACCGCCGGCACCAGGCGCGGACGGCATGCGTTGAGTTCAACGCCGTCGTCACGGGTGCGTGTGGTACGCTCCCGGGCGCGGGGCCCGGGTTTGGGCACACTGAACGAGCCCGTGGTTGGGGATTGAAGCCTGGTCGGTCACCTGGGGAAGGCCATGTTCAAAGCTCGTGATCTCGGAATCGACATCGAGGAGATCGATCGGCGCCTGGCGGACAACTGGAGCCTGCCGACCCGGTTCTACTGGGATCCGAAGATCTTCGATCTCGAGATGGAGGCGATCTTCGCCAGGAACTGGCTTTACTTCGGATCCGTTCACCAGGTCGCCAGGCCCGGTGATGTCGCGGTGCGGCGAATGGGGCGCTTGCCGATCGTCGTGACGCGGGACAGGAGCGGCACGCTGCGGGCCTTCCTCAACATCTGCCGCCACCGTGGCTACACGGTCGTGGAAGGCAACAAGACGAACTGCCTGCGCCTCGCGTGCCGCTACCACGGCTGGTCCTACCATCTCGACGGCACCCTGGCGCACGCGCCGGATGCTGCGGGCGAGGCCGGTTTCTGCAGGAACGAACTGGGCCTCGCCACGGTCGCGATCGAGCAATGGGGCCCGGCGCTCTTCGTCAATCCCGATGCCGAAGCCGGCCCGATCGCGAGCTTCTGGGGCAGGGGCTACGCCAGAAGCGAGGCCGAGGGCCTCGCCCCGGACGCGGAAGGGTTCGAGCTCGTGCGCGAGGTGATCTACGACGTGGAGACCAACTGGAAGCTCTGGTACGACAATGGCGCGGAGTGCTACCACTGCGCCCTGATACACGGCGAATCCTTTGCCAACGCCTACCAGTCGGATGCCGGCACCTACGAGACCGAGACCGGCCCGAACTTCAGCTTCAACATGTACCACGGCAAGCCGCGCGAGGGCGCAAACGCCGGCCCGGCGAGCGACAATCCGGTGTTGCAGGCCTTCCCCGGCTTCGTCGGCTTCCGCGACGGCGACATCCTGCATCACGCCGGCATGGTGCCGGTCGCGCCGGACCGCACCTGCCACGTCACGCACTACTACGCGCGGCCCGGCACGGACCCCGATTACGTCAAGGCATGGTGCGACCTGTGGGACCAGACCTACCGCGAGGACAACGTGGTGACCGCGGATCAGCACCGCAATCTGGCTGCGGCCCAGCAGCCCTGGAATCGCTATGTTGCGAGCCGCGAGTTCGGGGCGCAGCACATCAGCCGGGAGATCTGGCGGCACTGCAAGGCCGCGCTTCAGGCCTGACCCCCCGGCAGCGCCCCCGCATCCTTCACGGTCGAAGTCCACGATCGAGGCCCGGCCGGACGTCACGCATGAGCCAGTTCCCGAAACTCTGCTGCAGCCAGGATACGTGTTCGACTGGACCCGAGCCGGTGCTGGAAGAAACAGGTACCCCCAGGGCCGCCGGGTGACTTGCCATCGGACCGGCCTCTGTGGTCTAGATGGCGGCCGCCGCAACAGCCGGGCAGGCGCATGATCTAAGGAGACGAGGTGATGAGTGACGGCAAGACGATTGTTTTCTTCCCCGAGGCCGCATTCGGGCCGGCCCTCAATTCGGTGGGCATCGCCCAGGTCTGCCGCGACATGGGGCACCGGCCGGTGTTTCTGGCGGATCCGGGATTCACCGGGGTCTTTGCGGACTACGGCTTCGAGGAGCATGCCGTGCCGATGTCCGAGCCCATGGAGCCCGAGGCGATGGCGCGATACTGGTCGGACTTCATCAACGGCCAGATTCCGAACTTCCACACGCCGCCCATCGAACAGGTCTCGACCTACATCAAGGCCTGCTGGGAGGCGATCGTCGAAACCGCCGTGTGGGCCGAGAAGTCCCTTCCCGGCGTCCTTGCAGAAGTCGAGCCCGATCTCATCTGCGTCGACAACGTGGTGCTCTTCCCCGCCACCAAGCGTCACGGCGCGCCCTGGGTGAGGATCATCTCGTGCAGCGAGAACGAGATCGAGGACCCGGATATCCCGCCCCATCTCTCCGGGTGCCGCGAGGATGATCCGGAAGGCTTCCGCCTCTATCGCGAGGCCTTCGAGAGGGAGATCGCCCCCATCCACGCGCAGTTCAACGAGTTCATCGTCTCTTGCGGCGAGGAGCCCTATCCGCTCGGCCAGTTCTTCGAAACCTCCCCCTGGCTCAACCTCCTGCACTATCCCAAGCCCCTCGCCTTCCAGCGCCGCCACCCCCTGGACGAGGAGACGTTCGTCTACCTCGAGGGCTGCATCCGGGAGGAAGACCCCTACACCGTCCCGGACTTCCCCGTGAACCAGGCGAAGCCGCTCGTCTACGTCAGCTTCGGCAGCCTGGGATCGGGCGACACGGATCTCATGAAGCGCCTGATGGCGACGCTGGGCACGCTGCCCGTGAGGGTGCTGGTCAACGTCGGGGACTATGGCGAGGCCTACGACCATGTGCCGCCGAACTGCCATGTCGACAGCTGGTATCCGCAGCCTTCGGTCATCGCCGAAGTCGATGCCGTCATCCATCACGGCGGCAACAACAGCTTCAATGAGTGCCTCTACTTCGGCAAGCCGTCGCTGATCATGCCTTACTGCTGGGACGGCCACGACAACGCAACCCACATCGACGAGAGGGGCTACGGCCTCGCCATGGAACGCTACACGTGGAAGGACGCGGACATCGCCGCCGCCCTCGAGAGGCTGTTGAGCGACGCCGCCATGAAGCAGCGACTCGAGTCCCTCTCGGCGCACATGCAGGCCGAGGACGGACGCCGCAAGGGCGCCAGGGCCCTCGACCATCTGCTCCGGAAGGGCGCATGACCGAGGCGTCGGTCCTCGCCGACGGACCGCTTGTCGACTGGGGACCGGTCGAGACACCGCTGGGCGAGCCCGTGTCGCGGACGTCGGGACGGCTCCTTGAAGGCGGGTCCGGCCGCTTCCCCGAGGCCGGGTACTGGCGCTGCACCGAAGGCCGCTGGCGCTGCGAAATCGCGCGGAGCGAGTTCTGCCACTTTCTCGAGGGTGACTGCACCTACACGAGCGATGATGGCGCCGTCATCGACGTGACCGGCGGAAAGACAGTGTGGTTCCCCGAGGGCTGGAAAGGCGAATGCCGGGTCCTGAAGACCGTCTCCAAGGTCTACCTCATCGTCTGACCGCCCTCCCAAGACGCGCCGGGAGCTGTCTTGCTCTCCTTTGCGTCCTGGGGTTCCACGTGTCGGCCTGGGGCTCCGCCACCACAGCACGACTCGAAGAACTCACCAGAACCCTTCTGGAGGCGGGCCTCGGCGGGGATGCCATCACCTACCGGATCGCCATCGCGGAAGGGGACGATGGCGCCATCGTCGCAAGTCTCTCGGACATCGCCGTGGGCGATGCAACCACGCCTCTCGTTGTCGACGACGTCGCCGTCACCTGGAGGCCGGCAGGCGACCGCCTCTACACCGCTACTCTGACAATACCGGCTGTCAGCGTACTCAATGACGAAGGCGACACGATTGCCAGCCTCACGGCAGGCGGCGGGAAACTCAACCTGCTGGTCCACATCGATACCGGGCTCCTCAAATCCGGCACCATGGACGCCACCGGCGTGACCGTGTCCCTGGCCGGGGGCGCGACCATGGTCCGCATCGACCACCTGGCAGCGTCCGTGATTCCCGAAGAGACCGCACCTGCAACCTGGGCGGGTCAGGCTCAACTTGACCTGGTCGGGCTAGCCGTGACGGGAGATGACGGGACGGCTGTCGCGCTGACCCGCGGCCGTGCCGCCGGATGGTTCCGCGACATCCCGGCGACACCGGTCCTGGGAAGCCTGCCCGAAGGAGCCTCCCTCAGGGGCGAGGTAGCCCTGGAGGACCTGTCCGCGGCCGGCGGATCCGGCTTGCGGGCCGGCATGGAGTCATCCCTCCTGGAGTTCACCGTGGCGGGCACCGGCGGCGACCTCGGCTCCATCGCGCTCCGCTACAGCCACGAGGGTCTCGCCCTGGAGGACGCCGGCCTGGCGCCGGTCGTGCCACGGTCGCTCGCTGGCGACGTGAACCTCGATGCCGTGCCGGTCGCCGACCTCGTCGCGGCCTTCGACCGCCCGTTCGCAAGCAGCCTGCCGGAAGGCGCCACGCTCGGCCTTGAGCTGGACTGGACATGGCCGGACGGCGCCGGCAACGCCAGCGGCCGGCTCGCCTCGGCGCCTCTCGCACCGGTTCCGGCCACCGGGACCGTCAGGTTCATCACCGGCGGCATGGCGGACCTGGTCGAGAACGTGATCGCGGCGGCCCATGCCGGCAATCGCCAGGCAAGTCACCTTGTCACCTACCTCGCTCTCTTCAGGGCCATGGGCCGCCACGACGAGACGCAGGCAGAGCCACGCCTCGTCCACGACATCGAGCTGCTGCCCGACAACAGGATCCTGGTGAACGACAACGACATCAACATCCTCCTCAGCCTGCTGGGAGCCGACTGAACCGGCTGCCGCACGGGCGGGATCCTTGTACTTCGCTGGTCGGACTGTCGCGAGGGACATCCATTCCTGCCGACGAGCAGGGCCGGACCCCGCGCAGCGGTCCGAAGAACTCGAGCGCCCTCCGGCGCATCAGGGCTTCGGGCTTGCGACACGGGACGAGCCCTATTGCATCGCGTCTTCCAGCACCGGACCTCCCATATCGTTGCCGTTGAGCAGGATGCGGCCTTCCGGAGTGAGCTCGAGGTCGTAGACGTGCCTTACCGCGCTGGCCTCCTCGACGCGCCGGCCCATCGCCTGCATGGCCGCGAGCACTTGTGCGGTCTCCTGCGCTCCGGCATCGCCCGAGGCCGCCATGCCTGCCAAATGCTCTGCGAGGCCGTCGAGGCCGAGCACCTCGAGCCGCGCCGTGCCGACGGCCATCATGGGCGACTGTCCGGATGCGGTGAACCGCCCGGCAAGGTCCGCCCGCAGCGCGGCGCTCTCGTAGCCCAGACGCTCGATTTCGAACACGCTCCCGGCCCGCAGTACGTGCTGCAGCGCGAGCATCCCGAAGTCCCGGGCATCGAAGGGGACGAGGTCGTTGAGGGCGTTCCGAAACATGTCCCCGCCCAGCACCGCCAGATCGAGGGAGGGGAGATCGCGGAACGCCAGGCGCAGGTCGACGTCATGGGGCACGAGATCGCCCTCGAGGCTCCCCACCGGAACGGTGAGACCGGCGTGGCCGTACTCGACGACGAAGGAGGCAGCGTCGGTGTCCAGCCCCTCCATCACCGTGCCAAAGTTCACGGCGTCGAAACTGAACTCCTGGAGCGAGTCGGGATCGCGCAAGAAGAAGTCCGACAGGTCGACCGTCATGGACACGCTCTCCATGAGAGGCGCCCGCGCCATGGCCAGATCCGCGAGCCGAGCAGCGGTCTCCTCCATCCAGTCCTCGCCCGGCGGTTCGGTGCCCTCTATCTCCTGGAAGGCTTCGGTGGCGGCGGCGAGGAAAACGAGGTCCCAGCCGCCATAGGCGACCTCGGCATCAAGTCGCGCGAGTCCGAGCCCGTCAAAGCCGTTCAAGGCGAGCCGGACGCCCTCGACGCTCATGGAGCCAGGGCCGCTCCATTTCCCGTCCCGGTCTTCCTGGAGCGACGACCGCAGCGCCACCTGATCGACGGAGAACCGAAACTCCCCCTCGTAGGGAAATGTTCCGTGGAAGATCAGGTCCGTGAAGAGGCAGTCGGAGTCGGTCCAGGCGTCGACGTCGGGAACGTAGGACCCGACGCACCGCTGGCTGCCGAGAGAGGTACCGCCGAGCAGGGCGCCCCCGTCGTCGTAGAGCGACGTGGTCCGGGGCAGACGCAGCGTCGAGCGGTAGCGGTCCGGACCGTCCGGAACCAGATCGAGTCCCGCTTCGCCGATCGCCCAGACGAAGTCGGGTCCGGAAAGAGCAATGTCGCGCACGACAAGCGAGATGGCACCACCCGCGTCCTCGCTCACGTCGACGACGTAGCCGACACCACCGCCGTTGCGTTCCAGCTCGATCGAGATCTGGTCCATGAACCTCTCGACCTGCTGTCGCAGAAGCGAGGCCGCGTCGGACTCGTCGGCCGTGACCTGCGCCACGGCGGGAGAGGCTGCCAGGGCCGCGCACAGGAGAAGGGCGGAAATCGACCGGGTCACGGAGGCCTCCCACGGGTGGGGATGCGATCCTGAAGGTTAGGGCATGGAGCCCTGGTGCGACAACCCCGCACGCACCGCCCGAAGTGGGCCGCCCGGTCGCCGACATCGGCCGGGAATCGGCGAACAACCGGTTCCACCTCCCTGCGGATGACGTCGATCACGGCCACTCCCCGCTAGTAGGCAACCAGGCTTCGATGCACCAGGAGGCCGTCCAGGCGCAGCAATTCGGTGTGAACCACCAGGTCACCTCCTATAGAGGCACCACAACTGACAACGACCCTGCTTTCCCTCTCGCCAATAGAGCACATTATCAAAGTGTTGAATGGCGCGTCAACACCCTTGTGGCCCGGCTCACATGACCGTATTTCACTGGCACTCCTCGTTGGAGGAGTTGCATTTCCGGAACGCGACATTACGTCACGGGCAATGCCATGACGAAGCACCACTTCTGCCATTGTACGAACTTGTTGCGAAGGCAGACCTACGGTAATTTACGCAGGAACACCAAACCAACGGAATCCGTCATGGTCCTGGTCGTCGGACCTTTGCACGAGGAGGGCGAACGCCATTCCATCAGACCCCAATATGACCACAACACGCGATCCTCCGGCAACCACAGGACACACCTTGCAGACACCATACGACTGACCACATTTTGACCATACCATGATCCGGATGTCACCATCCAGCCTGACCACAACATGACCTCAGGAGGAGCCATGAACGACGCACCGAGGAAGCAGCGCGCGGTCATGATGACCGACGCCGAGTGGCAGGACCTGAAGGAGAGCGCGACCGCCGCCGGAATGCGCGTCTCGCCCTTCATCGTCCACCGCCTCGCCGCCCTGCGCGGCGACGACGGGGATGCCGACATCGCCGACACCCTGGCCCGCATGGAACGCTCCCTGGCCTGTCTCGAGGAGATCGAGCGGCTGCGCCACGCCGGCGATCCGCAGACCTGGAAGACCATCGGCGAGCGGGTCGATGCCCGCCTCGCCCTGGAGCGGAGGCTGGGCGGATGACCGGCGAGCGGGCCCGGCAGAGGAGCTACTACTGCTCGGCGAAGCAGCAGGCGATCATCGTGAAGCGGGCGAAGAAGGCGGGCATGACGAGATCGGCCTTCATGGTCGCCTGCGCACTCCACGACGAGCCGGTGGGCGCCGAGGCGCTGGCGAGCCGCGCCGAACAGAAGGCCCTTCTCGAGCAGATCCAGGCCGCCGGCGAGGCGGCGATGCGCCTCAACGCGCCTCTGCCGGATCTCGGCATGACCGTCATCGACGCGCTTGAGGTGCTGTGCCGCCTGAAGGGCCAGGAGGCGGCTCCGTGACGCGCCGTCCGAAGAGACCGGACAAGCATTCGCTCTCCTGCACCGACGAGCAGTGGGAGAGGATCGGCGCCCGGGCGTCCCGTGCCGGCATGCCGACCTCGGCCTACCTCGTCCAGGCCGCTCTGGCGGTCGATCCTACACGGGCCAAAGTCGATGTCGCCCGCGCCATGGAACTCCAGCAGGAGATCGCGGACGCCGCCCGGCGGATCGTCGCGCACCTTCCTCCGGTGCCGCCAGAGACGGCGGCATCGTTCTGGACGACCCTCCACGACCGCATCTCCTTCATCGTGCGCATGACGATGAACGACATGCTGGCCCAGGGGCGCCGCGGCGAACTCGAACGCCACCTCGACCGCCAGTTCGGCGCCGGCGAGGGTGCTGCCAGGGTCGCCTCCTACCTGGAGCGCACGGGACGCGACGACATGCCGGAGTAGACCGTTTTCCGGAAGTGTCGCCGGCCACCACAGGAGAGCTCAGCCCGCCGTCCGGTGGGGCTATGTCAACAAGGGTGACCGTGCGGCACACACTGGTGATCCGATATCAGACGCGGATGCCCGAGAGTGGGGTGCCGTCCCCGGGGTCGAGTGGAAAATGCGCATGGCATGCATCTCGAACAATGGGGGGGTGCGAACATCCTCCCCGCCCGGAGCCGGAATGCGCGATCAGCGTGCGGATCTGACCGCAATGGCCAGCCCGGAAGCCCAGGCCACCTCGACCACCGTGCAGTCCGGCCGCTGCTTCAATGAGGCCAGCAACCCGGCAACTCTCTTGCCATGACCATCGGGCCAGTTCCCTTGTGGCAGCATGTCGTCAACGACATAGATGCCGCCGGGACTCAGACGCTCCCAGACGCTCGAGAACTGCACGTACTTGCCCGGGATGGCGTCAGCAAAAATGAGATCGAACGACAGGTCTGCGTTGGCTTCCAGCCAGCCTATGGCGTCTGCGACGACAAACCGCACTCTCGGATCCTGGCCCAGAATTCGTTCCGCCACGGCCACCACGTCGCGATCGGTGTCGATCGTTTGGAGCAACGAGGCGCCGTCCATGCCGTCGAGCAGCCAGGCAGTGGCGAGTCCCGTGCCGGTTCCGATCTCAAGCAGTCGGCCTGCCGGCTTGCTGGCGGCCAGAACACGCAACAGCGCCCCGGTGTCGCGCTCGCTCGGCATGCCAAAGCCCTGCCTGGCGGTTGCCTCCTCGATTGCCGTGAGCTGTGCGGGCAACCGCATGCCGGCGTTCTCGTGCATCGCAAAATCAACTCTCACGCGCGGTCACATGGAAAGACCGCGACCGCGGCTCTGCGACCAGGACTGCCGGCGCCTTTCCTCCTCCTGGCGTTCCCGTTCCAGTCGCACGGAATCGTCCGGCTCGCCATGGGTGGTCCGCGTCTTCTCGAAGCGGGCGATCATCTCCTCCAGGACCTGCCGCGTATCCGCGCCGTCGTGGAGAACCACGGCAACGTCCCGGTCGCCGCCGGCCAGAATCGTGCGGACCCGGTCTTCCAGGTTCCGGGACTCGTCGCACCACACTTCCCAGGCCAGGCTCTGCTGCAGGGTGAGGTCCTCGCGCCGTGCCCGAGCCCCGAGGAACAGCGTGTCGCCGTCGTGGGCCTTCAGATCGTCGAGAAGGCCGGCGACCTTGTTCCGGGTTTGCATGAGTGCCTGGTATCTGTTGATCTCGCCGCGGAGCGCCACGCGCCGCGGGTCGTTCTCCTTCAGGCCCGCGTCGAGGCGCTGCATCTCGGAGACGATCCCGGCGTACTCGTCCGTCATGGCCGGATGCACGGCGGCCCCGGCCCTGACCGCGTTGTCGTGGAGACGCAGCAGCAGCCACCCCGGCAGACCGTCGAGGCGGCCGCTGGCCGCAAACTCAGCCCCGACGCGCCGGGCCACGCCCGTCTTGTCGAGGTGAGCGAGCAGCGCGGCGTCGGTGGCATCGATGTCGGCCGCCACCGCTGCGGCTGCATCCCGCCAGCGCTTCCAGTCCCTGTTGAAGCGGCGGTTGAGCGGCCGGGACTTCTTGCCCTCGCGCTTCAGCAGGGAGCGCCGCATGACATCGACCTCCCTCGCCCGGACGATGAGTTCGCTCGCCCGGGCATGGGCCCGTTCGTGCTCGGCCAGCCGTTCGAGCGCGGGTTTGAGAACCTGGGGCATCATGGCGTGGAGGGGTGAACCGGCCTGAAGCGCGTTGAGCTTCGCCGCCAGGGCTTCGCCCCTGGCCCCGAGGAAGGGGTTCGTTTGCCTTGTCGGACGCCGGGTGGTCAACCATGCGTGGACAACTTCGTAGGCGCGCTTTTCGAAGGCGATGAGGTCCTCGAGGACCGCCGCCCTGTTCGACAGCAGCGGATCGGCCTGGCCGGGGTCCATCGCCGCCCGCCAGGTGTCGAGGGCCTCCCGGGTCTCGCGGCACCAATCGGCGATGTTCGAAAGCTGACCGGCCGTCTCCCTGGCTGGCGCGTGGCAGGCACGGTAGTCCTCGAGGGCGCGCTCGATCCGCGCCGCCGCCTGGTCGCGTTCCGCGATCCACGCCTCGTGGCGGCCGAGGGCGCCAAGCGCCCGCCGGAGCGACGGCAGCAGCTCCCCATGGCGCGGCAGACCGGCCTCGAGAGCGCGCAGGTCCCGGGCCAGGGCTTCGCCGCCGGGCGTCAGGAAGGGGCGCATCGTGGCATGGGTGATGACGGCGCGGCTGGCATCGTTCCACCTCACGCGAAGATCGCGGGCGCGTTCCTCGAAGGCGATGAGATCCTCAAGGACCGCCGCCGTCTCCGACAGCGCCGGAGCCCGTCCGTCGGTCTCCGTCAGGGCGCGCCAGGTCTCGATGGCCTCCCTCGTCCCGTCGCACCAGGCGCCGAGCTCTTCCACCTGCTCAAGGAGTCTCTCGCGGATGCGTTCGTGGCACGCCGCGTAGTCGTCCAGGGCGCCTGCCACCACGGCGGCCGCGCGCTGGATTGTCTCGTTCCGGGCGACCGCTGATCCGTGGTCGTCGAGGTCCGCCAGCGCCTGCCGGAGGTCGGGCAGCAGCACCCCGTGGCGAGGGAGAGCGGCTTCCAGCGCCTTGAGGTTCCGGGCCAGGGTTTCGCCTTCGGGTGTCAGGAAGGGCGACGCCAGAGCGCCGGCGATGCCGGCCAGGACGGCGCCGTTCCACCGGTTGAGAAGGTCCCCGGCGCGTTCCTCGAAGGCGATCAGATTCTCAAGATCGGCGGCCATGGCCGCCAGCGCCGGATCCCTCATCTCCGCTTCCGTCAGGACCCGCCATGTGTCGATCGCATCCCTGGTCTCAGCACACCAGGCGCTCAAGTTCCGGACCTGCTCACGGGGACTCTCGCCGACATGCGCGTGGCGGGCGGCATAGTCGTCGAGGGCTCCGGCCACCGCGGCGACCGCGCGTTGCCGCTCCTCGTTCCGGGCGAGCGCCGTCTCGTGGTCGTCCAGTTCCCGTGAGGCCTGCCGCAGGACGGACAGCATCACGGCGTGATCGGGGACATCGGCCTCCAGCGCACGCAGGTCGGCGGCCAGGGTCTCGCCGTCAACCCCGGCGAACGGATTGGCCGTGCGATCGTCGCCCCTGGCGTTTCCCAACCTGACGGCCAGATCGAGGGCGCGTTCCTCGAAGGCGACGATGCCCTTGAGGATCGCCGCCGTCTCCGACAATGCCGGATCCATCTCGCCCGCCGCCGTCATGAACTGCCAGGCTTCGATGGCCGCCTTCGTCTCGCCGCACCATGCGCTGATGACGGAGAGCTGCCTCGCCGAGTCATCCATCGGCTGGTGGCAGGCGCGCCAGGCGTCGAGACCCCGTGCGATGGCAGCAGCTGCGCGTTGCCGCTCCTCGTTCCAGGCGACTGCCGTCTCGTGATCGTCGAGTTCCCGGGACGCCTGCCGCAGCGCGGGCAGCATCGCGGCGTGATCCGGAAGACCGGCCTCGAGCGCTCGCAGGTCCGCGGCCAGGGCATCGCCGTCAACCCCGGCGAACGGGTTGGCCGTTCCGTCATCGCCCTTGGCGTTCCGCAGCCTGGAAGCCACGTCGAGGGCGCGTTCCTCGAAGGCGACGAGGTTCTCAAGGTCAGCGGCCATGGCCGACAGCGCTGGATCCCTCTCGTCGGCCACCGTCAGGGACCGCCAGGTCTCGATGGCCGCCTTCATCCCGTCGCGCCACACCCCGATGCCGGAGAGCTGGCTGGCCGTGTCATCCATCGGTGCCTGACAAGCGCGATATGCGTCGAGACCCCGTGCGATGGCGGCCGCCGCCGTCTCCCGTTCCGCGCTCCGCGCCCGGTGGCGGGCGAGGATCGCTGTCAGAACCTCAAGCGGTTCCTCGCCCTCGGGTGGGTCGCCGGCGAGTTGGCGGATTCGCGTGAGAAGCGGTTCACCTGCGCCCATGTCGACCGCGTCCACGCCCCGGGCGCGCGCCTCGGCCTCGAAGACGGACCAGTCGGCGACCACCGCCGCCGCCTCGTCGTCATGATCGAAGGCTTGCGTGAGACGGAGCATGTCGTCGAGACCGCGCTGTTCCCGCATCCCATCCCGGACCACCGCCTTCGGAAAGTCGGCGCTGGCGGCCTCGGCCCGTTCCCGCCACGCGGCGTAACCGGCGAGTGCATGAAGGGGCCCGCCCTGCGCCTCGGCCCTCAGCGCCTGCCGCTCGTCCTCCACGGCGTGAAGTGCCTGTTCCGCCCGGTCGAGCCGGGCCACGATTTCAGCCTCGGCCCGCGCCGCCGCCTCGTCCTCTGCCCGGTGCGCCGCCGTGACCTCGTCCAGGAACGAGGGGAGACCCCGGGGAACATCCGCCGGACGTGGGGCCGTCTCCACGAGGGCCCGGCCGCGGGCGACCAGCTCGCCGATTCCGGGATGGAAGGCGACGTCCTCTCCGGCCGCGCCGGCCTCCCGCACATGGCGCTGCAGGTCACAGGTGAAGGCGTCCAGGCGGTCGTCGAAGGCCACAAGACTCGCGAGGAGATCCGCCTTGCCGGCGCCGCCCTCATGACTGCCCGCCTCGTCGCGCCACGCCTCGACCGCCGCCCGCGCCCGCCCGCGCCATGCCGCGTGGTCCGCCTCGACGGCCAGGGCCGGGGTCGCTTGAAGGCCGGGACGGCGGCCGGCCAGCGCCTCGCGTTCGGCGAGACGATCGTCGAGACGACTCTCGATGGCAGCGCGGACTTCCTCATTCCAGGCCCTCGCGTCGCCCAGGACCTCTGGCGGAACCGCGTCCTTCGCCACCACGGCCACCTCCGGCGCATCGTCCCGGAACTGCTGGCCGATCGCCTCGAGAGCCGAGAGCTCGTCTCCCGTCGCCGTCTCCAGGGCCTCCACCAGGCCGTCGCGGTCGTCGGTCAGCAGCACCGCGTTGTCGCGCGCCCGCGTCAGCTCGACGTAGAACGCCGCCTGGCCGGCGATGGCGCCCTGGTTGGCGTCGAGAACCGCGATCACCTGGTCGCAGGTGATCCCCTGGGCCGCGTGCACCGTCGAGGTCCAGGCATGGTCGATGAAGTGAAGCTGGGAATCGTCGTGGGCCATGACGAGATCGCGGCCGTCGGCGGTGCGAAGCCTCAGGTTCTTCCGTCCGATGGAGAGGATCCGCGCCTCCTCGCCGTTCAGAAGCGCGCGGTCCCTGTCGTTGCGCGTCCAGCGGATCTTCTCGCCGGCCTGGAGTTCGATCGTGTCCGTCTCGAAGAGATCGACCCGGTAGCGCAGATACTTCGACGGATCGGCCCGCCGGGTCCTGCCGTCCGGGTGCTTGAGCAGAACCTTCTCCTCTTCCGAGCCGATCACCTCGAAGATGTCGCCCGACTTCGCCTGGACGCCGTAGACCTGCGCGTGGAACACTGCCACGTCGCCCTCGCGCCAGTTGGCGAGATCCCCTTTCTGGGCCCGGGTGAGGTGAAGGTTGACGTAGCGCTCCACCTCGATCGTGCGACCGTGGAGGCTCCCTTCGGCCCTCAGGCCCTCTCGGATGCTGTCGGTGATCTCGCGGCGCAGCAGGTGGGTCGGGGCCAGCACCGCCGTGGCGTCGCGCTCTGATGCGTCGAGATCGAGCCACAGGGCCGCGGCTCTGGAACCGAGTTCTTGCCCGTCCATCTCCAGGACGCCGGGACCGAGTTCGTCGAGGGCGAGATCCGGCTTGCCCTCGATCATGTGAAGCACCGCCGCCTTCAAACCCTCGTTGCGCTGGCGCAGCACCTCGTCCATCACCGCCGTCTCCATGCCGGACTTCTGCAGCACCCGGAAGGGCTGTCCGGCCTCCACCGAGCGCAGCTGCGCCGTGTCGCCCACCAGGGCGACCCGGGCGATCCCCGTCGCCTCGGCGATGCGGGCGAGACTGTGCATCTGCGCCATGCTGACCAGCGACGCCTCGTCCACCACCAGGAGCGTGCCTTCCAGGGCCGCTCTGGCCGTCTCGAGGGCCTCCTCGTCGGCGCAACCGTCGCCGACGTCCCGGTAGCGGGTGAGGAACCATTGCAGCGTCTTCGTGCCGAGCCCGGTCTCGCGGCTGAGCGTGCGCGCCGCGCTGCTCGAGGGGGCCAGGGCGACGATCCGCTCCGCCCCTGCGAGTTCCACCACCTCTCTCAGCATCGTCGTCTTGCCGGTGCCGGCGTGGCCCTGCACCCCGCAGGCGTGGCGGGGCGACAGCAGCAGGGTTCGCACGGCCGACTTCTGACCGGCGTTGAGGGCACCGGCGGCGAGGTGGCGCTCGACCTCCGCGGCGTCGATCCCGAAGTCGCCTGCGGCGTCGCTCTCCTTCTTCATCCAGCGAACGACGGCACGCTCGGCCTTGACCGCCCGGTCGGTGACGAAGGCGAGATCGGAGCGCGCCTTGATTGCTTCGACGAGGTGGCCCTCCTCGCGCATCCGGGCGATGGCCGCATCGATCTCCGGCAGCGTCCACTGACCCGGCGCCAGGACCAGAGCCCGCAGCATGGTGGCGGTGAAGACCGTGCGCCGCTCCTCGAGATGCTCCACCGCCTGCCTTACTGCGTGAAGCGCCGAGGGAGACCGCCGGTTCGCGGCATCCCGGCGTCTGAGGTGCCAGCGCTCCAGATCCGCCTGCGAACGGGTCGCCGGGCGGTTGCGGGCGACGCGCCGGTTGCGGGGCTCCATCTCCGCCATCCGTGCCTGCCAGATGCGGGTGAGCTCCTCGCGCGACGGCTCGTCTTTGCGCTTGCGGGTGTAGAGCACCGCCTGCTGCATCACGGCGGCGGAGGCCGTATCGAGGTTGCGTTCCCGCGCCCACGCCAGGGCTTGAGCCCGGCGGGTCGAGAAGGCCCTCAGCGTCGCCTTGCCGTAGCCGGCGATCTCGAAACCCGGCACGCTGCCCACCATGGTCTGCTCCGTGGCGTAGCCCAGGGCCTCCAGCCGGCGTTTGAGTTCGCCGCGGTAGTGAGCGCCGATCAGGTGCTTCGCGCGTTCGATCTTGATGAAGTCGGCGCTTCGCCATTCGCCCTGGCTGTTCTGCGTCATGTTGGCGACGACGCTGTGCGTGTGGAGCTGCGGATCGAGGTTGCGGCTGGCGACGTGGCGGAAGGTCGCCGCCACCAGGCCATGGCCCCTGATGCGGGGACGCCTGCGGGTCGCCGGGTCCCAGCCCCGGGTCTCCAGAAGCTCGTTCTCGATGAAGTCCAGCGTCGCCGTCACCGCCTCGTCGTGGGCGCGGATGATCCGGGCTGACGCCTTCGGCGCGGCGTGGACCAGGGCTTCCAGCGATACCGACTTCGGGGCCGAGAATGTGATGTCGAGACCGGGACGGTGCTCGTGTTTGCCGTCCCGCAGGCGGCCGAGGCGGGTGGTCGTGCCGGGGATGCGGCCGGAGAGGACCTCTTCGAAGCGTTTGGATTTGACGGGGCCGTGAAGGCCCAGGGCCGCCACGGCCTTGCCGTGCCAACGGCTCGCCTTGCGATGCTCCGGATCGTGTTTGGTGTAGTAGCCGTCCGCCTCGAAGTAGTGGACCGTCGATGCGGCTTCACTGAGACGGGTGACGGTGGCAACCATGACCGGGAGTGTAACGCATTGGAGGGGAAGACGGCATGACGCCGGACAGGACTGATGATCACCGCATCGCTGCGGAGCTTCGGCACCGTCAGCTCAGGTGGTCACGCATGACATGGATGCGCGGAGCAACGTTGCTCGCGAACCATCAGCCCTCACGGTCCGCTGCAACGTTCCGCGATGGATCGGGAAGCTCAAGGAGGGGTACGTGGAGAGAGCAGCACACATCGTGTCCGAAGCGGCTCGCCTTCCCTGACCTCCAGGTTGTCGCTATACACGGACACCCATCGCACACGCACTGACGGGCAGGAGACGCACACCGTATGGACAGAACGACGGTCGACCCGTGACCGCGGTCGCCGAAGTTTGACTACAATCAAGCTGAATTCCTCAAAGGAGGCAGCAGAAATCTGGTCTGTGCAGGCCGGTCCTCGGTCGATGCTGGAGGCAACCCGCAGCACGACAGCCACATCCGGAACCTGGACGGCACCTGCGGGCTGTCGGGGGGGGGGGCCTCACGTCCATGTTCCAACCGCCTTTCGGAGGCGATTGCGATCACGGTGGCGAGACACGGAAGGAATCAGGGGATGACGACAAGGGCGCTGCCGACGGGGGCCGCCAACGGATCCGGGCACGAGACCCATGCGGCACAGGACGGGGAGGTTGTTGAAGAGGAGGCCGTGTTTCAGGGAACCGGAGGTGAGGAAGAATGACGACGCCAGTGACACCGGACCGTCATGGCGCCGCGGTCGCATCGGCGATCCGCCTGACGGCCTGCTGCCTTGCCTGCTGGTTGACCGTGCTGGCGCTTTCCGGACCCGGTGCTGCGGAATCGGGGGTGGACGGGACCTCGATCACCTTCGGTCAAAGCGCGGTCTTTTCGGGTCAGAACCGGATTCTGGGCCGGGACTATCGCGCCGGCATCCTGGCAGCCTTTCGTGAAAGAAACCTGGAGGGCGGCGTTGCCGGCCGCACGCTGAGCCTCATCGCCCACGACGATGCCTACGAACCTGATCTGGCCGCGCGGAATGCGGAACGTTTTGTCGCCGACAACAATGTCTTCGCTGTCATCGGCGGTGTCGGCACTCCAACCGCCAGGCGCATTGCGCCGGTGCTCCGGTCCGCGGACATTCCCTTCGTGGGGCAGCTGACCGGCGCAGATTTCCTGCGCGACGCCGAACGCTTTCCCGGCGTCATCAACCTCAGGTCGGGCTACATGGACGAGATCCGGCTGCTGGTGGACTATCTCGTTCGTGAACGGGGCAAAAGCCGCTTTGGAATCATCTATCAGGACGATGCCTTCGGACGTTCCGTTCTGCAGAACTACCTGACCGTCCTCGAAGAGTACGATCTGCCGCTTCTTGCAAAGACCGGATACTCGAGAAACACGCACGCCGTCCATGCCACCCTGTTCTCGGCGGCGCAGGTGGAACCCGACACGATACTCGTGGTCGGTTCCTACGCGGCGAACGCCGAGATCATCAATCTCGCCGAAACACTGGGTCACGAGTACATCATGGCTAACCTGTCCTTCGTCCTGTCCCATGAACTGAAGAAACGAATTGACGAGCCGAGCGAGCGTGTTCTGGTGACCGAAGTGGTCCCGGACGCCACGGACACCTCCATGAAAATCGTCAGGCGCTACCAGGACGCCATGAGGACTGAATTTGCGGATCGGGAGTTCAACGAAGCGTCCCTGGAAGGTTACATCCTCGGACGCTTTGTCATCGCCGTTCTTGAGCGCATGGAAGGCGAATGGACACGGGATCTCTTCATGCAACAGGCCCTTCGTTCCGGACCTTTCCATATCGACGACTGGACGGTGGAGTTTCAGCCGGGAGGGAACACGGGTTCGACCTACATCCGACTCACCGACCTAGGCGAGATGACGAGGGGAGACCGAGCCGGCGAAGAAGGTTGACGGGTTCTCCCTGGAAGAAACCTCAGGGGAATGGCTCCGGGAACTCTGCAAGGTGGTGGCGCAACGCCGTGGGGTCGTGTTCAGGCTCATCATGGAGTCCATTCGTCCCCTGCTCTTCGGCGACGGCGGCAGCACGGTTCGATGGCAGCATGGTCGAAATGCCCGTGCGGGAACGCGAAAGATACACTGCTTGCTCCTTGACGTTCGAGGAAGTGAGAATGACGTCTGAGCTGTCTTGCAGCGTGGTCTTGCGGTTCCGGGAAAGAGCGCAGACAGGGGCTGGATACAGCATCCCGGATCCCGGACTGTCCGGTCAGGTTCGGTTTCGTCGGCAGACTGTTGATCGAGGTTCATGCGCGAGGGGGTTGCGGGAATGTCACGCCGGTTTCGCCTTGAAGGAGCGGTATCGCGGCCCGCAGGCCGCATCAACGACGATGCGTTTGACGCGTTGGATCGCATTGCATGGGTACTGGACGGGGCTACGGGCATCTCGCCGGATCGTCTGCTTCCGGGACAAGGCGATGCAAACTGGTTTTGCGGCACACTCCGGAAATGCCTGCGGGAGGCGGCCGGCAGTGCGGGATCGAACCGGATCATGTTGGAAATGGCTCTCTCGAAAACGTCGGCGAGCTTTCAGCGGTTCAAGAAGCGAGAAGAGAAAGACCGGGCCGAATTGCCGGCGGCGAGTTGCGCAATGGCTGCGATCCGGGATGGTCTCATCGAGATATCGGTCATCGGTGACTGCACGGTGTTTCTCGACGACGGCCATGGCGGCATCGAAAAAATCTCCGATCAACGGGTCAGGCGGTATGACGATGCCGTTGTGGACGGGATAGTTCAACTCATGGAGGGCGGGAACGTATCCTATGCCGAGGCGCTGGAACGTGCCAGGTCGACCATTTGGCGTAACCGTGAAATCCGCAATCG
The DNA here is from genome assembly GCA_028821455.1 of bacterium. GTDB lineage: Bacteria > Pseudomonadota > Alphaproteobacteria > SP197 > SP197 > SP197. The sequence continues at coordinate 83,422 of JAPPGE010000049.1, forward strand.
CGATACAACGTATTGGGTGCTCGAGCCAAATGTCGGTTCGCTGAAAGGAGTCATGACATCGACGCATGATCTTTCACGAGCGAAGCGGCTCGTGATGATGACCGATGGATTCTACCGGCTCGTGGACAGTTATGGCGCATACACCGACGATGGTTTGCTTGAAGCCGTTATGGAACAAGGTTGTCACGCGCTTTGCTCGGAACTTCGACAGATCGAGGGAGGTGACACCGAGTGTCGACGATATGTTCGGATCAAGGCCTGCGATGACGCGTCCTGTGTGGTGCTTTCTGTCGAATGATGGTGGGTGCTGAATGATCCGTGGTCTGACGGAGAGCAAGGAAGCGGGGCCATATGCCCGAATTGTACGCACGGACAACTGCGGGCCGTGTCGGCCAGTGGACCGACTCTGGAGACAGTCCTGACCTTGCAGCTCGGTACCTCGGCACCCAATACTGCCACCGGCGAGAGCGGGACAGGGTGTCATGATTCGTGTGGTCAGCTGGAACATCAGCAAACGGGACGATCCCTGGCGTTGCCTGGCACGGATGAAGGAGCGTGGCGAGGCTGATGTCGCGTTGCTGCAGGAGGCCGGCAGCCCGCCTGATGATCTGTGGACGTCCTTCTACTACGAAGACAACGTCTTCTGGCCGCGTTCCTTCTATGACCGCTGGCCGCTGATCGTCCAGTTGTCAGACCGGGTCGAAATCGACTGGTTCCGCCAAGTGCCGCCCTTCAGCGGTGTCGGCGAACGTGAAATCGGTACGAGCGGCATCGGACTCATGGCCGTCGCGAGAGTGATGCCACACGGTCGCCCGCAGGAAGCCTTCATCGCCGTCTCCATGTATGCGCGTTGGATCACGGCCCAACCGACCACCTCGAAGAATCCCGGCGATCACGCCGATATCTCGGTGCATCGCATTCTCTCGGATATCCAGGTCTTCATGGATTACGCGGACCCCTCCCGATACCGTATTCTTGCAGCAGGCGACCTCAACCTGATCTACACGCCAAACCGCAGGGGCGCGTGGTTCGCGCGCGAACGCCTGGTATGGGACCGCTTCAAGACGCTTGGCCTTGAGTTCCTCGGACCGCAGGCTCCGAACGGACGCCAACCGGAAGGGAAGCAGCCGGGTACGAATGCGGATACGAAGAACGTCCCGACCTACTACACCAGGCGGCAGGGACACGCGGCCAAGGCGGTTCGCCAACTGGACTACGCTTTCGCCTCACGCGGGTTCCACGAGCAAGTCAGAGTCTTCGCGCTCAACTGCATCGACGAGTGGGGACCAAGTGATCACTGCCGGCTTCTAATCGAGATCGAGACCGGCTGAGAGTCACTGACGTGTTGAGTTGAAGCGCACCCCTGCCAACTGCAGGAGCAAGCGCCTACTGTCGCATCGCTGCATCGACCAGAGGCCATCAAAGCAAAGTTGGAGCCGGTCCGTTATAGGTGGCCCACGCCGATTATCGTCGCAATGGTTAAACTGATGAATTGCGTCCGCTACTACCGGATTGCATTGTTGCGTCCAAGGCGTATCGAGTAAAGTAGCCAATGCGCCGTAGGCCCCGTTGCTTTACTGTCCCGGAGCATTTCAAGCTGCCCGAGTAAGTGTGGAGGAATTACACATGTTCCTGAAGGGACAAACTATCGAACCTCTGGAGTTTCGTGGTCTTCAAGTCCAAGACTACACCAGTTCAATCGAGTGTGGTGCATCTCTGGCAATTGTGACTGTGCCGCCTCAGGGAGGTCATCCTGCCGCGTATTCGGAGAGATCGGAGAAGCTCTACTTCGTCGCCCGGGGAGCTATATCTTTCGCCATTGGCGATGACATTGCGACGCTGAACGCGGGGGATGCGTGTCTGGTGCGGCGTGGCGAGGTGTTCTCCTACCAAAACCATACTCACGAAACTGCTTGCCTCGTTCTGCATCACACACCTGCCTTTGATTACCGCTACGAGAAACTGATCGACTCAGCAGATTGAAATCGGGATTACATGTTCGAGTAACATCCGGACGGGTCAGCCATTGTCGTTCTGGACCCTGACCGCCGTGACCTAGAGCGCAACACGAGCCAGTTTCGTCGGTGTAGCGTCGAAACTGACACCCGCCTCCATTTCCGCCCGGACCGTCTCCATCCGATGACCACGCCTTCGCCTCGTGTTCCGGGTGGAGATTGTCTCGCCTTCTGTCCATGTCGAGCATTTATACGTATTGCTCGGGACTTTATGACATTCTGCCAGCATTCTTGACATCGAGGCGAGCCGACACCTACGCTCTCTATCGCAATCGTTGACATGCGTCCCGGTCCGTCGGGTCGCCCGCCGAATAGAACAGCCTCTTGATCCGGCGCGACTAGCTGCCCCGCTCGGCGAATAGGCGGGGTCTCTTACGTTCGCGTGTCGATGATTGCAACGACCCGGCACTCGGTCGGATCCATCGGACTCATGGGAGTAAGGTATGGACGGGTATTCTCGTGAGGTTTTCAAGGAACTCAAGCACTACGTTTACCGGTTGGTGGACCCGCGCAATGGGAACACGTTTTACGTTGGCAGAGGGCAGAAAAATCGAGTGTTCGCACATGTTCATGCCAGTTTGAAGCCGAGTAGAGTAGACGAGGATGACACCTCGTTGAAACTCGATTACATCAGAGAACTCAATGGGAAGGGAATCGCGCCCATTCACGTCATTCATCGTCACGGGCTCACCAGTGACGTGGCAGTCGAGGTCGAGGCTGCGTTGATCGACTGTTACCCCGGACTGATGAACGAGTTGGCCGGTGCTGGTTCGTTCGCGCGGGGATCGGCGACCGCGAAGGAGATCGAGGAGCAATACGCCGCCACGATCATGGAGCCGGCCAAAGAGCACAAGTTACTCTACATCAAGACAGGGGCGAGTACCGTCAGGGAGAGAGGCTTGTACGAGGCCGTTCGAGGAAACTGGATCGTGAACGAACGACGAGTAACAGAAGCCGACTACATCATTGCTGTGGTCGACCAGATATGCAGGGGAGTGTTCCTGGCAGACATCTGGCAACCCACCCCTCACAGGAGAGGACGATATTACTTCCGCGGTCGTGAAGCCCCACCTGAGGTCATCGATCGTTATCGCGACAAGCGCATACCGCAGAAATATCGAAAAAAGGGTATGGCTGGGCCAGTCGTCTACGGGTGGCCGCAACCCTAGCTCTCGTTCGTCAAGTGTTGGAGCCGTTCTCTGCGGAATTTAGCCGTTTTGGTAACTACTTTGCGCCAGGTCAAACCCATGCGACCCATGGTGTGTACTCATTCAAAAGGACTCCCCACGAACCTGCGAACAGTTACCGGCGCAGGACGTTATGACTGTTGCCGCCTTCGTTGCCTACTACGCTTGGTTCCTTGCTTCGAAGTCAACAACGGAGCTTGTCTTTTCTCACGTAACGAAAACAGATGCTCGACGCGCTCACGTTCGGATGCGAAACCGTTGCGCCGGTAGAGCCGGTCCACCGCACGGTCGAGGCTCTGATGAGCTGTGCGCAAGGCTGGAGGCATGGCATCTTGGTCGTAGAGTACATCAAGCGGTGAATCCGGAAACTTGGCGCGCGTGTCGAGAACGGCTTGGGACAACTCCTCTATCCGTTTGCACTGTTTGTCGCTCATCTCCGGCCAAGGGAACGAGTTGTAGACCGATGGCGAGTAGCTGTAGTCGCTCTTCAGTCGGCCTGCGACCGTCCGCATCCAGGACATATGCATCGCCGACGTGAGAATGCCGAAGTAATGCAGAGGCGCGCCGGGAATGAGCTGGAGCTTGCTGGATGCAATGACAGTCGGTGGCAGTATGGCAATCGGGATGTACTCCCGCGTCTCCGACGAGACCTCGGGTATCGCGAGATAGTCCGTATCTGGCTGGCGGTCTTGCGTAAAGAGCGTCGGGTAGCTTGCGAGTTCCCGCACGCCGGCCGTCGGGCTTTGAAGTCGGCCCGAGCGCACGCGCTCCAATCGCTCGATAATCGGCTCGGACGCCTTCAGTTCGGAAGGATCTGCACTCTTCAACCACAGGCACCAACGCCATTGGCCGGAGATCAATTCCTCGCCGCCAACATAGGGTTTCAGCCACTTCTCGCAATTTGGGTCAGCATTCAGAAGCTGCTCGCGGTCACTGTCTTGCAATATCAGGTTGCTGAACTTGAGATAGCCGCCTCCCGGCTTTCTGAGGCGGGCACCATCGGTCGGCTGGCTGCCCTTGTGCATCGCCGGCCGGCCTTCGGGCGGCTTCGTGCGGGCCGGCACCGCATACTGCGGACCATCGATGAGGTAGCCGTTGATGCGGCCAACTTCAGAGACGTGCGGCTCGCCGCGCGGACTATCGTAGTCGTAGAGACGCCTGCGACATTCCTTGGCGAATGTCAGGCCGACGATGACGCAGTGGACCGCGGCTCTGCCCCGTGCCTCGCTGTTCCACTGAAAGGTCCGGTGAGCGAAGCGGATGGAGAGTTCCCGGGCGAACACGGCTGGCCACAAGATGCCGCATTGCTCGCCCTGGGTGATCGAGTTGGTGGCGACCAGGGCGATCTCGATGTCGCGGTTGTCTGCTGCATAAGCCGTCGCCTTGTTGAACCAGCAGGTGACGTAATCGAGGCGGTTGACCTGTCCCGTCCGACCCCAGACGCCGGCCATGTCGCGCTGCTGCGCCTGCGTCCGCCACTGATGGCCGACGAACGGAGGATTGCCGATGATGTATGAACACTTCTCCGCAGGCAGGAGCGCTTGCCAGTCCATGTCGAGCGCGTTTCCGACTGTGATGTGCGGCGACTTCTCTAGCGGGATGCGGACGAAGCTGTGGCCGAACTCGAGGCTCAGCCGGTTATTCAAGATGTGGTCCATCATCCACAGCGCGGTTTCTGCGATGCGGGCCGGAAATTCGCCAATCTCGATGCCGTAGAACTGGTCAACGTCCACCAGCGATTGCCATGCCACTTCGAATGTTGGCCGTGCCGCTGTTTGATCACGATGCGCCTCGGCCGCCGTAATCTCGCGGATGATCTCGATTTCGAGCATCCGCACTTCCCGGTAGGCGATGATGAGAAAGTTCCCGCAGCCACATGCAGGGTCGAAGAACGTCAGGCTGCCGAATTGCGTGTGGAATGTCTCCAGATCCTATGAGGGCCGCTGTGCGGTCGGCGCTACAGTGCCGTCC
>JAPPGE010000010.1 GCA_028821455.1 bacterium
CAACTAACGTTATATCAGTTGTTTAGCACCGCAGGTGCGTGAATCGGTGTGGCCGGACCCCGAGTGGCGCACCGGCGAACCGGATTTGGTTCTCGCCATGGAAGAGCCATTCGCCATTCCCGCGACCGGTCCCGACATCTACCGGTATTTCGTCATCCCCTTCGAACTCTTCGAGGAACGCGCCGTCAGCGCCATCGAGTTCCAGCCCGGCGACGAGCGTGTCGTTCACCACGCCAACATCTTTGTCGACTATTCCGGCCGGGCGCGCCGCGCGGACGCCAGAGACGACGAGCCCGGCTTTTCCGTATTCGGGACGGGAAGCTTCTTCGACTACAGCGGCGAAGCGGAAACCTGGGGCATCGGAGGCTGGACCCCCGGCGTCGATCCCTATGCCCTGCCCGACAACCATGCCATGTGGCTTCCGGCCGGCGCCGGCGACATCGTGTTCGAGATCCACTACCACCTCAACGGCAAGGCCACCGAGGACCGCAGCCGGATCGGCCTCACGTTCACCGACGAACCCGTCGCCCACTGGGTGGACGGGCTCGTGATCGGCACGCAGCAGCTCGCGATTCCCCCGGAATCGGACACCTACTGGCGCCACGTCCGGATGGAGGTTCCGGCGGCGTTGACCCTTGTCGACATCATGCCGCACATGCACTACCTGGGCGCCGAGGCCAAGGCCATCGCGACCCTCCCGGACGGCACGCAGATACCGCTGGTCCATGTCGAGGAGTGGGATCTCAGGTGGCAGAACATCTACTTCTTCCGCGAACCGGTCCGCCTGCCCGCGGGCAGCACGATCGACGGCTGGATACGGTTCGACAACACGTCAACCAACCCCTACAACCCGACTCTGCCTCCGAAGACCGTGACGTGGGGCTGGGGATCGGACGAGGAGATGATGGAATTCTGGATCAGCTTCGTGCTCGACGACTGGCGTGAGCGCGACCGCGTGATCAATGCATCATGGGAAACCTGGTCCGGAAACCCCCGATGGGACGGGACGATTCCAGATCTCGCCGACCTCAACCAGCCCTGAGGCAAATGGACCGGGACTTTCTCTGAACCGGTGGTCCAACATCGGGGGCAGGTCCAGTCGTCCCATGTCGACAACCTGAGGGTAGGCCATGTCCAATAGGGGAAGAGGAGACGGCCCCGGAGTCCCGGCAGTCAGGCCCAGGTGGGCGGCGTCTCCCGCAGATCAAGACGGTCGCGCATCACGCCGGAGACGAGGTACCAGGTAAGACCGAACTGGCGCAGTCCATGGTGGGGGACGAGGTTCAGCGGCTCCACGGGCATGTCGGTCTCCTCGCCAAGAACGAGGCGTGTGAGCTGGGTGCCGAACATCGAACTCATGGCGACGCCGCGTCCGTTGAAACCCAGACCGGCGTGAACGTTCCTGGCGAGTCGGAAGAGACGCGGCGTGTGGTCGGGCGTCAAGGCCACCCGGCCGCCCCAGCTGTGAGTCCAGGTGATGCCTTCGAGCGCCGGGAAGATCGCTGTGGCCATCCTCTGCAGGTGTGTGACCGACCCTGGCTCCGCGCCGTTCGTGAAATTGCCGCGACCGCCCATGACGAATCGGTTGTCCCGGTCGAGCCGGAAATAGTGAAGCGTGCGGCGGGTCTCCGCGACCGCATGACGATCGGGCAGGATGGCTGCGCGGCGTGTCTCGTCCAGAGGCTCGGTCGCGGCGATGAAACTGGTGACGGGTACCACGGAGCGTTCGAGTCCGGGCCATAATCGGTCGGTATAGCCATTCGTGCAGAGCAGCAGATGCTCGGCCTCGACCTCGCCCCCGGCGGCTGCCAGACGCCAGCCGGCGCCATGTGCATGTACGCTGTGGACGCGGGTCCGGCCATGAACGACGGCGCCCTTGTCGACGGCTGCCCGCGCCAGACCTCGAGCGTAGGACAGGGGTTGCACGTGGCCGCCACGAGGATCGTGCATGCCGATATGGTAGTAGTCCGTTCCGATGAGGTCCTTCAGGGCGCCGCGTTCCAGGCGCTCGACCTTCACGCCCTGTTCGCCCCATTCCCGGGACCATGCATCGAGAAAAGCCTTGCCGTGGCAGCCAAGCCCGGCGCTGACCAGTCCGGGGCGCTCGTGATCACAGACGATTCCGTGGCGGTCAATCAGGTCGAACACGAGATCCGTCGCCTTATCGAGCATGGTCAGCACGGCTGGCGCCCTGTTGCCACCATACTTCGCCGCAATCTCCGAAGGCAGCATGCGCCAGCCCGGGTTGACCTGGCCGCCGTTTCGCCCCGAGGCGCCCCATCCCGGTTCACCGGCTTCAAGCACGATCACCCGTTTGCCGGCCTCGGCAAGGTAGAGTGCCGCCGACAGTCCGGTGAAGCCGCCACCGACGATGGCGACATCCGCACCGGTCTCTCCGGCAAGGGGTGACGTGTCGATGGCCGGCGCCGCGCTTGCGGCCCACAGGCTCTCCGGCAGCTTCATCACGGATTCCCCCGATCTCGAGGGCAGTCTAGTCTGCTCGCCGGACCCGAGACCAGACCGACGAACCCGGAGGAACCATGATCACCCCTCCCAACATCCTCCTTGTCATGATGGATCAACTCGCCCCCCAGGTGCTGAGGCCCTACGGCGGCACGGTGTGCCGGACGCCCAACCTGGAGCGGCTGGCCGGCGAGGGCGTCGTGTTCGAAAACGCCTACTGCAACTACCCGATCTGTGCGCCTGCCCGCTTCAGCCTTATGTCAGGCCGCATGCCAAGCCGCATCGGAGCATTTGACAACGCAACAGAATTTCCATCCGAAATCCCGACTTTCGCACACTATCTTCGTGCAATGGGCTATCACACCTGCCTCGCTGGCAAGATGCACTTCGTCGGTGCGGACCAGCTTCACGGTTTCGAGGACCGGGTGACGACAGACGTCTATCCCTCCGACTTCTCGTGGACCAGCGACTGGTCGCTTGATCCGACCTTCTGGGAACCGGGATTCCACTCGGTCCGCGCCGTGCTCGATGCGGGGCCCCGGCGGCGCAGCGTCAACACGAACTACGATGAGGAGGCAACCGTCGAGGCCTGCCGCTGGCTCTACGATCACGCCGACAGGACCGACGGCCGGCCCTTCTTCCTGGCGGCCAGTTTCATCAGCCCGCACGATCCCTACCTGGCGCCGCCCGCTCACTGGGATCTCTACACGGACGACGAAATCGACGATCCCAGGATCGGCGACATCCCACTCGAAGAACGTGACCCCCACAGCCGCAGACTGTACCACACGATCGGCCGCCACATGCTGACGATCGGCCCTGCGGACGTCCGCCGGGCGCGACGCGCCTACTATGCCGTGATGAGTTGGCTCGATGACCGCATCGGGCGCATCCTGGAGGCCCTCAAGGCCATCGACGCGCACGACAACACGATCATCGTCGTGACGGCCGATCACGGGGACATGCTTGGCGAACGCGGCCTGTGGTTGAAGATGAATTTCTTCGAGTGGTCGGTGCGCGTGCCGCTGATCGTGCATGCACCGACGCTCTATTCCTCGCGCCGGATCAGAGAGAACGTGTCCCTGCTCGATCTATTCCCGACCTTCCTGGAATGGGCCGGCGACGGCGAGTTGCCGGAACTGTTCGCACCGATCGACGGCGCCAGCATCGCCGGGCTGGCCGCGGGGCGCAGTGACGGCTGGTCTGATATCGTCGGCAGCGAGTACTGCGGCGAGGGCGCCTCCTCACCGGTGCTGATGATTCGCCGCGAACGCTGGAAATACATCCATTGCGAGGATGATCCGCCCATGCTCTTCGACGTCACGAAGGATCCCGACGAACTCGTCAACCTCGCCGGGACGCCGGAGGTCAGCGGCATCGAGACCGATCTCGCCAGCGAGGTCTGTCGCTGGTGGGATCCTGCGGCGCTGAAGGACCGCGTGATCGAGAGTCAGAAGCGCAGGAAATTCCTTCACACGGCCCTGTCGGTTGGCCGCCGCACACCCTGGGACTGGCAACCGGTGCGCGATGCCTCGCGCGAGTACGTGCGTGGCGACTACCCCAGGAGCTGAAACCGCCGGTCGCCGCCTCAGCCGCATCCTTCGTCCACGCCGATGGCAGCTCAATCCGCATTGCCGCACGGCACGTGACCATGTGCCGGTGTCCACTTGCCCCCTTCGTGGATCAGGACTTGTCGACTTTCAAGCCGGGTGCCATCTGGCCACTCAACCTGCGCGCAGGGTAGGCTGAATCGGCATCTCCGCAAAAGACAGGGGCAAGCCGTGCAGGCAGAGACTGGAACGAACGAATGGCGCCTTAGTCCGCGGCGGGTGCACGTGCACTTCGATGGCATCAAGGTCGCGGACTCCGAGCGCACCATGTTGCTCCGTCAGCACGGCTTCCTGCCGGTCTACTACTTTCCCGAAGACGACGTGCGTACCGACCTTCTCGTGGCCACCGACTACACGACTGCGTCGCCCTACAAGGGCACGGCGAGTTACTGGCATCTCGACACCGGATCACGGGTCGCGCGTTTCGCCGTATGGCGATACCTGCGGCCGAAGGAGGGATCACCCGATACCAGCGGTCACTACGGCTTCGACTGGCACAGCATGGATGCCTGGTGGGAGGAAGACGAACGCATTCACGTGCACGCGCGCGATCCGTTCCTGAGAGTGGACGCGGTGAAGAGCGCGCGATCCGTCAGGGTCGAGATCGCCGGGCGCACCGTTGCGGAAACCCGCCGCCCCGTGATGTTGTTCGAAACCGGACTGGCAACGCGTTACTACGTCCCGGAGGAGGATGTGCAATCCGGACTGCTCGAGCCGAGCGCCACCTACACGCTCTGTCCCTACAAGGGCCGTGCGCGTTATCACCATGTCCGGATCGACGGCACACGGCATGCCGATGCTGCCTGGCAGTATGTCCGCCCCCTTCCCGCCGTAGCGGCCATCGCCGGGCACCTCGCATTCTGGAACGAGCGCGCCGACACGACGATCTTCGTCGACGGAAAATCCCTCACCGACAGGGGCGTGCGCTCCGCCGGCGAGGGCAGCGAACGGCTGCAGCCGTGGCGCGAGTTCTGGGGTGAACCCCCGCCAGCTGCCATGAAGGGTGCCGGCATCGGAACACAGATCGAAGCCGCGCGTCCCAATGGCCGGGCCGAGGGTCCGCCCGACGGTGTCATGAATCTCGACATCGAACGCGCCGGAGGAAGCCCCGAGGACTGGCTGGAACAGGGGTGACGGGACAGGCATCCCCCGCTTCCTGACTGGCACGCTTCTCATGCGTGCTCTACCCTGTCGCCGAACCCTCAGCCGGCCAGGGAGCCATGCCATGATCCAGTCACGCCCGGAACTTGTCGGAACCTTCGGCATGGTAGCCACCACCCACTGGCAGGCCAGTGCCGCCGGCATGGCCATGCTGGAACGGGGCGGCAATGCCTTCGATGCGGCAGTTGCGGCCGGCTGTGTCCTGCATGTGGTCGAACCTGACCAGAACGGCCCGGGCGGCGATGTCCCCCTCATCCTGTGGAGCGAGAAGAAAGGCAGGGTCGACGTCATCTGTGGCCAGGGGGTGGCGCCGTCGACGATCTCCGGCGAAGCCCTGCGGAACATGGGACTCGACATCATGCCGGGGACCGGACATTTGCCGGTCGTCGTGCCCGGCAGTTTCGGGGCCTGGATGCTGCTGCTGCGCGACTACGGGTGCCTCACGGTTCGCGAAGTTCTCGAACCGGCCATCGCCATCGCCCGCGACGGCTTCCTGCTCACTCCGACGGTCGCGTCCGTTCTTCAGGACGCGCGCCCCTTCATGGAGGAATTCTGGCCGACGTCGGCGGAAGCCTATTGCGACGGCACCCTCGAGGCCGGTGATCTTCACTGCCTGCCCATGCAGGCCCGGACCTGGGAGAGGATCATCGAGGAAGCGGAGTCCGCAGGCGGTGACCGCGAGGCCCAGGTCGAGGCGGCACGCAACGCATGGTACGAAGGGTTCGTCGCAGAGGCGATCGACCGGTTCATGCGTGAACCGGTCATGGACTCCAGCGGCGAAGCCCATGCGGGATTCCTCACAGGCGACGACCTGGCGCGCTGGCGCGCCGCTATCGAGGACCCTGTGACGCTGGAGTACGGCGACTACACCGTCTGCAAGGCCGGACCCTGGTCCCAGGCGCCCGTCCTGCTCCAGCAGCTGGCGCTCCTCAAGGGTTTCGGCGTGGCGGACATGGATGCGTCCGGACCTGAATTCGTCCACGTGATCCAGGAATGCGCCAAGCTTGCCCTTGCCGACCGCGAGGCCTTCTACGGCGATCCCAGCTTCGTCGACGTGCCTCTTGAAAGGCTGCTGTCGGAAGACTACTGCGCCGGACGGCGCCAGCTCGTCGAGGAGACCGCCAGCATGGAAATGCGCCCTGGGACGATCGACGGATACGGTGGCGCCATCACGCTGAGAGCGCTGGGTTCAACCAACATCGCCCATTCATCGACCTCCCTCGAGAGCAGCGCCGGATCGAAGCCGTGGAGCACATGGGCCGAGTTCGTGGCCCGGCGCCATGGCGATACCTGCCATTTCGACATCATCGACCGCCATGGCAACATGATTTCGGGCACGCCTTCGGGGGGCTGGCTCACGGGATCGCCCGCCGTGCCCGGCCTGGGCTTTCCGGTCTCGGTCAGGGGGCAGATGTTCTGGCTCGATGACGCCCATCCCAACGCACTGCAGCCTGGCAAGCGGCCGCGCACCACGCTGACCCCGACCCTGGCGCTTCACCACGGCGAACCGCGTCTCGTCTTCGGCACGCCCGGGGGCGATCATCAGGACCAGTGGTCTCTCCATGCCTTCCTGCGCCATGTGGATCACGGCATGACTCTCCAGCAGTCCCTTGACGCGCCGTCCTTCTACACCGATCACATGCCGAGTTCCTTCTACCCGCGCGAGTGGATGCCGGGTCATCTGGCCGTCGAGGACCATTTCCCCCGGTCCACCCTCGAGGACCTCGACCGCAGGGGCCACGACCTCAGGGTCTATCCGCGCTGGAGCCACTACAATTCCATGACGATGGCCTCGAAGACAGGCCGCGTGCTGCGCGCCGCCGCCAGTCCGCGCCGGCAGTGCTATGCCGTGGGCCGCTGACCCGCTTCAGCAGGGGTTGAGCGGCGGCTCGCCGTCGATGTAACGCCGCACTTCCTCCGCCATCCGCGTTGCGGCGTCGCGCACGGTCTTGATGGAGGCCCCCGCGATATGCGGCGTCAGGACGACGCCCGGGTGGGAGAGCAGCGGCCAGTCCTCCGGCACGGGCTCGACGGCGAAGGTCTCCAGCATGGCTCCTCTGAGATGCCCGCTGTCGAGGGCATGTGCGAGGGCATCGTAATCCACCAGCGGTCCACGGGCCGTATTGACGAACCAGGCTCCCCGCTTCATCCGGGCGAAGGCTCCTTCGTTCATGAATCCTTCGGTCTGGGAGGTGACGCGAGCGTGCAGCGTGACGAGATCCGACTGCTCGAGGAGCGCATCGACATCCACCTGGCGCACCTTGTCATCAATGTCCCCGGGGGGCACGGCCACCAACGGGTCGGCCACAAGAATACGGCAGTCGAAGGCGCGCAGCAGGCGAACGACGCTGGCGCCGATGTTCCCGTAGCCGATGACGCCGACAGTCATGTCGCAGAGTTCCATGCCGGCCTCGTCGGCGCGATAGAGGTCACCACGCCACACACCCTGGCGCAATGCATCGTGTCCCCGGACGATGTTGCGGGTCAGGGCAAGAATCGCACCGATGGTGAACTCCGCTACCGCCGATGCATTGCGCCCCGGCGTGTTGACGACGCGGATGCCGCGCGCCCGTGCGGCTGCCATGTCGATGTTGACCGGCCCGCCGCGCGAGACGGCAACACACTTCAGGGCGGGCAATCGCTCCATCATGGAGGCCGAAAGAGGAGCAAGATGGGTCACAAGGATCTCGGCCTCGCCGACCCTCGCGACAATGTCGTCAGGAACACCCATGTATTCCTTGAGACCATCCATTCCAGGAACCCGGTAGCCATGCTCCATGGGCTCGTCGGGCCACGCCAGTTCGTGAAGCCTCGTCGCGACGCGCCTCCCGCAGGCCTCCCGCAGGGCGTCATCGAACATCCACGGGAGCATGAAGCGGTCACCAATGATCGAGACGTTCCGGATCATCGGCCCGCCCCGCGTTTCACGTCGGCGCGCATACCCCGCGCGGGAACCATGTCGCTGCGACATTCGCGCCCCATGTCGAACTTGTTGCCTTCCCGCGCGAAAGCCGCGGCCTTCAACGCCTGAGCGCCGGCATCCATGCCGATGATCACGTCCGCATTCACAAGTGTACCGCCACACGGCCAGAATCCTCGTCAAGGTATCCGTACCCGGCCCGAAATGCACCAGCACCACATGGCATCATCGTCGAGGGCGATCGAGCCCTGGACCATCGCCGGCCAGAACGATCCCGGTCTTGAGGATCGCCGGCGCGATGTCGCTCGGCGACGAGGAAGTCGGGATCGCGACGGGCGTTCACATGGGTTACCGTCTCCTGGATGTCGGAGCACGCTGCATGAAGATCGAACGCATCATCGCCCGTCCGCTCAAGCGGGGATCGCCCCTTGACCGGGGAACGTCGCCACGTGCGTCCATGCCGTCCGGGGCCGATGGCGCCAACACGCTCGCCCGCTATCGCGAGTTTTCCGGAGGCGCCCGAGATCCGGGAGGCAGCGGCCCGCCGGCACTGTGCATGGCAATCGCCAGTGACGGTACCTGGGGCATGGGGGTCACGGATTTCTCCGGGGCAGTCGTACCGCTGATCAACGAGTACTTCGCCCCCCTCATCGAAGGCGGCAATGCGCTGGCGACCGAACGATCGTGGGACCTCATGTTCCGTCATGCCAGCGTCCCCGGCGTGGGCGGTGTCGTGAGCTACGCGATCAGCGCCATTGATCTCGCCCTGTGGGACCTCAAGGGAAAGCTCCTGCAGCGCCCGGTCTATGAACTGCTGGGCGGGCCGGCGCACGCGGAAATCTTCTGCTATGCCACCGGCCACGACGTTGCCTGGATGCTCGAATCAGGTTTCGAGGCGATCAAGCTGCCGTGCTTGCTGGGCGAGGCCCAGGGCATCGTGGCTCTCGAGAGGATTGAGGAGAAGGTGGCGCACGCCAGGGAGATGCTCGGACCCGAACGCGAGCTCATGCTCGACTGCTGGGTGGCCGGAGATGTGGAGTTCATGGTGAGGCTTGGCGAACGGTTGCGGCCCTATGGGCTGAAGTGGCTCGAGGACTATCTCTACCCCGAGGACTTCGCCTCATACGAGGAACTGCGCCGGCGTCTGCCCTGGCAGACGCTGGCCACCGGCGAACGCTGGTTCACCCATCTTCCCTTCGGCGAGGCAGCGGCACGCCGCACCGTCGATATCTTCCAGCCCGACGTCCGCTGGGTGGGAGGCGTGACGGCGTGCATCAAGATCGGACACATCGCCGAAGGCGCTGGCCTCCAGGTGGCCCTGCACGGCGGTATCAACGATTCGTTTGGTCAGCACCTGTGCCACGCCATGCCCAGCAACATGTGGGGAGAAATCTACATTGATTCCGCTCCCGGCATTCCCCTGGAGGAAGGCTGGCGCCCCACACCAGGCATGGCCGTCCCGAAAAACGGTCGCCTCGTTCCACCGGCCACGCCCGGTTTCGGTATCGAGCTCACCCGCGACGAACTCGAGGCCATGACCGACTGACCTATCGTGGCGCAGCCGGAGGGGTTAATGGAAGCAACGGCACGGGGCCGCGACACCAGTGGCGCGAACGGCGGCGCGTAGGTCGGTCGAGCCCATATGGGGCAGCGCCTGGTGAACCTGGAATGGCACGGCATCATCCTGCTTGACCTCAATGGCGACGTTGCTAACCTGACACTGAAATGCGGGCGTCTCGCATGAAAGTCCGGCATCGTCGGACACCATCGCCTCAACCCTGTTGGAGATCGAACACATGGCATCCACCAAAGACCGCATCAGGCAGATCATCGCTGACAATCTCGATGTCGGCCGTGAACCCGACTTCGACGCGAAACTCGTCGACTCCGGCGTGTCGTCGGTCGACTGCATCGCCTTTTTCAAGATCGTGAACGATGAGTTCGGTCTGGGACTGGTCGCCGAAGAGTGCCGGCAGTTCGAGACCCTGAATCAGCTGGTTCAGCACATCGATCAGAAGGCGGCGTAACAGCAAAACCACACAGGCTGCCGGCGGGAAACTGCCAGAGATGAACCGGGGCCGGCTGACGCCGGCCCCGTTGCGCCTGTTCGCGGGCTGCAGAGAGGCACACGGCGCCTTGGGAAGTCCCGTCCGCCTGACCATCCGGATTGGCGATCCGGGTGCCACGGATAGCCGTGCATCGTCCGCAGTTGCCGAAAGTCGTTTGAACATCCTTGCTGGTCTTCGCGGGTCCGCCCAGACGCTGGAGGATTGGGAACGCCACCCGACGCGCGACGGACGAGGCCTGTGTGGGCGGGTTCCTCTTCGTCGGGAGCAGGCCAGAGTCGTGCCTCGCGGATTTGAATGAGACCGGGGTTGCACGATAGAGTCCCTCGCCTGTCGATCGAGGACTCCAACCATGGTCCCGACGGAGAACACATGGTGGACTCCCTGGCGCGAGATGGATGGCGCGGTCGTCCTCCATGTCGATCTGGCGCCGGATGCCGGACGTGAGGCGTGGGCCGACTCGGTGCTTGACGTCAGCGAGAAGGGGCGCAGCCGCCGATTCCGGTCCGTGCGCGCGCGGCGCGAGTTCGTCCTGTGCCGGGCGGCGCTTCGCATCAACCTCGCCGAACGTCTCGGTTGCTCCCGTGGACGGCTTTCCTTCGGCCTCCTGGAACACGGCAAGCCTTACGTCAGGCTCGCCGGCCGGCCTGTGGACATCGCGTTCAACGTCAGTCACAGCGGCAGGCACGGCCTGATCGCGATCACCAGTGAGGCGTGTGTCGGCGTCGACGTGGAGGAACGCGCGTCGCGGCGGGATCTCGATGGCATCGGCAGCCTGGTGTACGGTCCCGAGGAACGGCGGCTTCTGGGGACCGCTTCGGGTCGCAAGAAAGTGCAGATCTTCTATCGCCTGTGGAGCATGAAGGAAGCGCTGATCAAGGCGCTCGGCACCGGGTTCTCCCTGAGCCCGTCGGGATTCGAGGTTCCCCGAGCGATGCTCCATGGGGAGCGATCCGGAACCTTCCGCTTTCCGCATCTGCCGTCACAGTCGTGGCGAATCCTGGATCTGGGAGAGCCGAGATTCGCCGCCGCACTTGCCTACCGGCTATCGTCATGACCAGGATCGATATCGGAAGTGAACCGCCCGAGGAGGGAGTCCCGGGAGCAATCGCCATGGTCGGAGCCCGCCTTCCTCTGAGCGCGGTCGTTCTCCCACCATGCCGCACGATCGCTGGCCCTTCACACCAACGGGCGTCATGAGCGCCAGCGGACGCAGGGGCCTGCGCTACGAGCCCCACGAGAAGCCGCCTCCAGCGCTCTCGTTCGGCCTGGGCCTGCAGATCGTCGTTCTCTCCATCGCCGGCATCATCCTGGTGCCGACAATCGTGATGCGGGCAGGCGGCGCCGGCGAGAACTACCTTGCGTGGGCGGTGTTCGCGACGGTCGCGATCTGCGGCGCGACCACGATCCTGCACGCGATCCGGGTCTGGCGGATCGGCACCGGCTACCTGATCGTGATGGGACCCAGCGGGGCCTTCATCGCCGTGTGCGCTGCCGCCGTCGCTGAGGGCGGCCCGGCGCTGCTGGCGACCCTGGTGGTCGTCTCGTCCGTGCTGCCGCTCCTGCTCGCGGCGCGGCTGCCGCTGTTCCAGCGGTTGCTGACGCCGACGGTCTCGGCAACGGTGCTGATGCTGATCCCGGTCACGGTGATGCCGGCCGTGTTCGGTCTCCTCGCCGCAGTGCCGGAAGAAACCTCCGGCGCGGCGGCGGCGCTGAGTGCGCTTGCTGCACTCGTCGTCATCTCCGGCGTCGCGCTGAAGGCTACGGGCGAGCTACGGCTGTGGGCGCCGATCATGGGCGTGGTCGCGGGCTCCGCCGTCGGCGCCGCGTTCGGCCTCTATGACGTGGATCGCGTCCTCGCCGCACCGTGGCTCGGCGTTCCGACAGGCGAGTGGGCGGGCTTCGATCTCGAATTCGGCCCGGCATTCTGGGCGCTTCTGCCCGCCTTCGTGCTCGTGACCGTCATCGCCTCCATCCGCACGATCAGCGGCGCCGTCGCCATCCAGCGGATCTCGTGGCGACGGCCCAGTGTGGTGGATTTCCGTCCGGTGCAAGGTGCGGTGGCGGTGGACGGTCTGAGTAATCTCGCCGCCGGTCTCGCCGGCACGACGCCCAACGCGACCACGACTGTCGGCGCATCGGTGACCGAGCTGACGGGCGTTGCCGCGCGACGCGTCGGCATCGCCACCGGCACGATCTTCATCGCGATCGCGTTCCTGCCCAAGTTGCTGGCCGTAGTGCTGGCTATACCGGGCCCGGTGGTCGCGGCCTATCTTGGGGTGCTGCTGGCGATGATCTTCATCGTCGGCATGCACATGGCGATGCAGGACGGAATCGACTACCGCAAGGGCCTGATCATCGGCGTCTCGTTCTGGATCGGCATCGGTTTCCAGTACGACATGATCTTTCCTGAACAGGTCTCCGAATTCGCTGGCGGCCTTCTTCGCAGCGGGGTCACGACCGGCGGCATCGCGGCCATCCTGATGACCCTCTTCGTGGAGATGACGGGACCGCGCCGCAGCCGGATTGAGATGGCGTGCGATGTCTCCGTCCTTCCGCTGATCAGGAAGTTCCTGGGCGAATTCACCGCCCGGAACGAGTGGGACGAGGTGATGGCCGAGCGGCTCGACGCCGCCTGCGAGGAGACGCTGCTCACGCTCGTCCAACGGGACGGGGACTCCGGAGAGAAGCCCGGAAAGCGGCACCTGCGCCTGGCCGCCCGCCGCGAAGGCGACGAGGCGGTGCTCGAGTTCGTCGCCGCCGCCCAGGACGACAACATCCAGGACCGCCTGGCTCTGATCGGCGACGAGCCCGACGGGATTCCGGCGGAACGCGAGATGTCGCTGCGGCTGCTGCGCCAGCTGGCGTCCTCCGTGCGTCACCAGCAGTTTCACGGAGTCGACATCGTGACAGTTCGCGTTGCCGCGCCAGCGTCCACGACAGACAAGAGGAAATGAGGTTGTCGTACCGCCGCAAGGTTCCCTTCGGCAGCCTATACACGCCTGCGCAACTGCGCGAACATGGCGGTTATCGCCCCCCGGAGTACTGCGATGAATGAACTGGATCGGCCGGACAGCGGACACCGTGCGGGAGGCCACTCCACTTCCAGCGACGCCATAGCGATCGTCGGCATGGCCTGCCGCTTTCCAGGCGCGCCGAGCCTTCCCGAATTCTGGAGGCTCATGGAGCGCGGCGGGAATGCGGTCAGCGAGGGCGAGTCCGGTTCCGGTGCGGCACGCTTCAGCGAGATGTTCCCCGACGACGCTGCACGCGGCGCGGCGTGCCGCTTCGGAGCCTTTGTCGACGACATCGACCGCTTCGACGCGGCGTTCTTCCGGATTTCTCCGGTGGAAGCGCAGCTTCTCGATCCGCAGCAACGCATGATGCTCGAGACGAGCTGGCATGCGCTCGAGGACGCAGGCATCGATCCGGACTGCCTCAAGGGCACCCGAACCGGCGTTTACACCGGTATCAGCACTGACGAATATCGCATGATGGTCCTCGACTCCGCCCGGCCTTCGGAGGCGGCAGGGTGTCTCTACGCCCTCAGCGGTACGAACATGAATGGCGCCGCGGGACGAATCTCCTTCGTGCTCGGGCTGATGGGGCCGGCCAAGGCCGTGGATGCGGCCTGCGCCTCGTCCCTGGTCTCGATTCACGATGCGGTGGCGGATCTCCAGCAGGGCAAGGCGGATCTCGCCCTCGCGGGCGGCGTCCACACCATGCTGAACGGTCGCGTGTACGAACTTCGCGCGGATTCCATGATGTTGTCGCCGGATGGCCAGTGCAAGGCATTCGACGCCAGGGGAATCGCTTTTGAAGAGTTGGTGACGTTTTGGTTTTGAGGATTCAGA
>JAPPGE010000050.1 GCA_028821455.1 bacterium
CTCAATCTCATCCGTGCCGCTGCATGAAAAATCCAAAAGCGATTGCCCTGCTCCGGACGCGCAAGCATGGTGGGCACGGGGATGGGCAGGAGCATCCGTTCGGTTCCTTCACGGTGCGCACAAGCGAATCCGAAGCCTTCTTCCGCCCTGGAACGTCCGCTCCACGCCTGTGAACATCGTGGAGAGGACGTCACCCCTGCAGATCGAGAGAGAGTATGGACGAGTTCTCCGTGGCCGGGAGCGGGTCGTCGGGGGGCTTTGCGGCGCAACAACTTCAAATGCCTTCCCGACACCTCTAGGGTCGTGTGGTTCGCACTTGGGAGGGTCAGATCGTGACACTGAATGAAACGATTGCTTCAGGCGCCACCATCGTGCTCGACGGCGCGACAGGCACGGAGATCGCACGTCTGGGCGGTCGGATGAACAGCGTGGCATGGTGCGCGGAGGCGAACATGACGCACCCTGACATCGTGCGCACGGTCCACGAAGAGTACATCCGCGCCGGAGCCGACGTGATCACCGCGAACACCTTCGCGACCAGCCGTCATGTCCTCGCCGGCGCAGGTCTGGACCAGGAGACCATGGCGATCAACCGGCGTGCGGTCGAACTGGCATGCGAGGCACGCGTCAACACCGCGCCCGGTAGGCCTGTCTGGGTGGCGGGGTCCATGTCGAACATGGTCGCCTGGATCGAGGGTACCGTAAGCCCCGATCCCCGCTACCTGCCCACTCGCGACGAAGAGGCCGCCAACTATCGCGAAGTGGCTGACATCTTTGCCGAAGCGGGAGCCGATATCCTGCTTCTGGAGATGATGTCGGACATCGATCGCGCCAGCCTGTGTCTCGAGGCAGCGCTGGCGACAGGCCTGCCGGTGTGGGTCGGCCTCAGCTGCAGCCGCTTGCCGGACGGCTCCATGATTGGCTGGGACATATCTCGCGAAGAGCACGGCCGGCTGGCGGCCAATCACAAGCCCAGAATTCCGCTTGCGCTGTCGGAGATTGTCGCCGGACTGACGGCGATGGGCGGCGATGTCTACGGCATCATGCACAGTTCGATCGAAGCAACGGGACCTGGTCTCGAAACTCTGCGCAGGCTCTGGGACGGCCCGGTCATGGCCTATCCCGAGACACTGCTCTTCGATCCGACAATCAACCGAAGCACCGCGACGGTGAATCCCGTGGAATTCGCGGACGCCTGCCGTGGCTGGGTCGACTCCGGGGTCCAGATCATCGGCGGCTGTTGCGGCACGACCATCGAGCACATTCACGCCCTGGTCGCCGCCCTGGAGACGCCCAGAGAAGCCGCCTGAAGGAAAAGGCGCTTTCATTCCTCGAATGCCAACCGAAAGTGTCTTTGTTCTGACTGGAGCGCGTTCACGGCCGCATCTGCAGGTCGGTCGAGTTCCAACGCTGGTGGGAAACCCCTTCAAGGGTCGGACAATCCCGGCTTGAAGCGATGGGCAACCTTGCACCGCGACGTATCTAGCTATATGGTTAGCTAGAAATCTCCGGATCGGGGTGGAAACACCATGTATGTCGTCAACGTCCATCAAGCCAAGACCGAACTCTCCCGGCTGCTGGCGCTGGTGGAAGCGGGCGAGGACGTGATCATCGCGCGCCGCGGCGAACCGGTTGCGCGCTTGCTACCGTGCAAGGTCAGGGCCCGTCGTCGTCCCGATGTCCTCAAGGGAAGGATCCAGGTTCCCGACAGCTTCTTCGACCCGCTGCCGGAGGAAGAACTGGCCGCCTGGGAAGGCCGGTAGCAATGCAGGTGCTGCTGGATACGCATGCGTTTCTCTGGTGGATCGCCGATAGTGATCGGCTCTCGGGACCGGCGCGCAGCATGATCGCGGACGAGGCGAATGACATCGTGGTCAGCGCGGCGTCCGCCTGGGAGATCGCGACCAAGTTCCGGATTGGCAAACTACCCGGCTGTGAGGCCTTGGCGCTCGATGTTTCGGGTCACATCACCGGGCAGGGATTTTCGGAACTCGCGATCGGTGTCGCGGATGCCGAACGCGCCGGGCGCCTGCCCGGCCCGCACCGCGATCCGTTCGACCGGATGCTGGCCGCGCAGGCCCTGACGCGCGAATTCCCCGTCGTCTCGGTCGATCCCGTGTTCGACGGCTTCGGCGTCATACGCCTTTGGTGAAAGCCGTGCCCGGCCAGCCGCACCGACTGCGCCTTTCGGGATTCTCGTGTGTTCATCTCGGCAGGGCCGTCCTTCGAGGCGCATACGGAAAGTCGCTCGATCGATTGCTCCGGGGTGGTCCGACCGAAGTGAAGTGTCCTGCGCCGGCGATCTTCGCTGCAGGGGTCGGGCTTGCTGTCACAACCGGAATGAGAAGGCGTTCATGGGCACGTCGCAACTCACGAGCCGTGTAGCCGAACGGACGGAGACGGCGGCTGCAAAGGACGTCGTCGAAGCCTTGTGATTGATCTCCATGACGGACGAACCTCATGGTCCGGATCTGGACAGGCGGAGAAGGAGGAGTCAGTCTTGGGAATGCCGGATCGGGGGGCAGGCGCTTGACGGATCTTGTGCAGTATCTGGAAGTGCAGCGGTTGCTCGACGAAGTGGAGGATGTTGCAGACGAACTCGCGGCGAACGAGCGGGACATGGTCGACTGGCTGCGGCGCTCCTGCGAGGATCCGTCACACAACGAGGCCCAGGCCGTGCGCCTCCTCGAGACAATCCTGCGCAATGTCCGGATCCGACGGGCCTACGATGTCGACACCAGCGAGCATACGCGACGCAAGATCGACCTCGGCCACAAGGTTCACTGACCGGTATCAGCCGCCCTTGAGCGGCGGCATGAGCGCCAGATTGTCGCCGTCGTCGAGTTCCCGAGTGCCACGCTCGGCCGTCGGAACCGCCATGCCGTTCAACGTCACCAGGTAGCTCCCGTCGGGAAATCCCAGGCGCTTCATGACATCGGTGATGGTGGAGCCCCGCGGCACATCGATCTCGGCGCGGTTCTTCGCGGGCCCGGGCGGCAGATACTTGCCGAGCAGGCCCGCGGTTCTCACGAGGATCTTCATGCAGCGCGGCGTGACGCGTCCTGGGCCGTGGCAAGGTAGGCGGACATGATCTGGTGGGGATCGGCCATCAGGACATCCTTCCACTTTCCAAGCGGCGTCTTCGTCTGGATGAGGCCACGCAGCACACCGACGTGCTGCGTGAGGCCCAGCGCCAGGCAACCCACAAGAACGTCATCACGGAAATTCAGCCTCAGATACCTGTAGGCCCGGGCATCGACGGCGGTGGCGACATCGCCACCCTCGACGCCGTCCCACAAACCGTAGGACGTGGAGATGAGGCCCAGCGTGTTGAGCGTATTCATGACCAGGCTGCCACGGTAGGCCGTTCTGTTGCCCGCCATGTTCATCGCCGCGATGCGCCCGTGCTCGCTTGCCGTGGGCTGGATGGCATGGACATCATGACCACCGGTCATGAAGTCGAATCCCGCCGCAACGTCTCCGGCGGCGTAGATGCCGGGAACACTGGTTTCCAGATGTTCGTCGACCACGACGCCGATGTCGGTTTCGATTCCGCTGCCTTCCAGGAACCCGGTATTCGACGCGACACCCGTGGCGCACACGACAAGATCCGCATTCAGCGGCGCCTTGCCCTCGAGATCGAGAGCGAGCGAGCCGTCGCTGTTCCTGGAGACACCGTTCACCCGGGTCGATACGTGAACATCGACACCCTTCTCGCGGCACCATGCGGCAATCATGTCACCGCCTGTCCTGTCCATCATGCGGGCGACCATGCGATCAGCCATCTCGATCACGGTGAGATTGACCTGACGGGCGACCAGGGCCTCGAGAATGATGCATCCGATAAAACCCGCGCCCATCAGCACGACGTCGTCGCCGGGTCTCGTGTGCTCCATGATCCGGCGGGCGTCTGCGAGGGTCCAGCAGGACATCACCTTTTCCAGGTCCATGCCGGGAATGGGCGGCCGGATGGGGCTCGCTCCGGTGGCAAGGAGCAGCCTGTCGAAGGCCAGGCTGCCGCCGCTGGCAAGGGAAAGGGACCTTGCAGCCGCATCGATGGCCCTCACGGTGTCGTGTTTCACCGCGATGCCGAGACCTTCGTAGTGACCATCCGAGTGGCGCAGGCACGTCCCTTCCTCGTCGATGTCCTCGGCCAGGAGATAGGGAATCGCCATCCTGGAGTAGGGCGGTTCCGGTTCGTCCGACAACACCGTGATATGGCCGCCGTGCCCCATGCTGGCCAGGGTTTCCGACGCGATCACACCGGCGGGACCGGCGCCAACAATGACATGGTTCATGGTTGTCCCCTCCAAGAGGAATGGGATTCCGGCCATGCGACCGGAATCCCTGATACACACATCCGGCGGTTACCACCCTTTGGCGTTGGCCGGGTCAAAGACCAAGGCGCGACAGGGTCTCGTTGGTCGGCTGACCCGCCTCCGTCCAGCCGCGCAGGCTGTAGTACTCCGGCAGCATCTTCGAGAGTTCGCTGACCTTGCCCTTGGCGCTTCCCGACGGCACCGGCTCGTTCAGCATGCGCGGCGGCAGGGTGTCATCGGCAGCCGTCAACCCGGCCGCCATGTTGAACATGCGCTCGAGAGTCCATGTCCTTTCACCCGATTCGATGCACCGCTCCAGGGTCCATTCCCCGGGGAGCGCCGCGTCAAGCTGGGCGACGAAGTCCTCCGGTCCCCAGCCAGCGGTGGTGAAGAGGCAGAGACCGGTGGAATCGATCATCGAGACCATGTCCTGGCTCTCCTTGACCGGGGCCGCCTTGCCGTTGCCGGAAATGTCTTCCATGTCGGGGCCGAAGACATCGTGCTTGAGATGGCAGGCGCCGCGATTGGAGGTCGCGTAGCCCAGTCCCATGCCCTGCAGGGCCCTGCTGTCGTAGCCGGCGAACTCCTGGCCCTTCACGCCCATGAAGAGTTCCGGATGACTATACTTCTCGCACAGCCGTTTGGAGCCCAGGGCCAGTTCCTTGCCGAAACCTTCGCCCTTGCCGGTCTTCTCCGCCATGACGGCCAGCCCCTCGGAACTGCCGAAGCTGAGGTCGATGCCGTCGGTGTCGTCCTTGGTCAGGACTCCCATCTCGAAGAGTTCCATTGCCGCCGCCAGGGTCACGCCGAACGAGATCGGGTCCATGCCGTGCTCGTTCATCATGTAGTTGGCGAACGTCAGGGAATCGAGGTCATCGACACCGACAACCGGGCCGAAGGCATAGGCCGTCTCGTACTCCAGGCCACCCGAGGCATGCCGGTACTCCGGCCTGTTGACGATGGTGAAGTGCTCCGGATCGATATGGGCGATCCGGCCGCAGGCGATGGTGCACCCGAAACAGGCCTTGTTGGTGATGAGGTTGGTGTGGCCATTGGCGTTGGCCACGGTCGTTGCCGCGGGGTTGACCTTGTCGATGCCCTCGAACTGGACCTCGCGGAAGTTCCTGGTGGGCAGCCCGCCCCACTCCTGCATCATGTCGATCATGGGATGGGTGCCGCCCTCGGTGAGCTCCTCACGACCATCACTGGCAGCGAGCTTGGCGTGGGTGTCCTTCACCACCTCCATGAACTTCGCCGGATCGTCCACCGTGACACCCCTGGTGCCATAGGCCGCCACCGCCTTGAGGTTCTTTGATCCCATGACGGCGCCGACGCCGCAGCGTCCGGCGGCCCGGTGAAGGTCATTGACGACACAGGCATAGAGAACGCCGTTCTCCCCGGCCTCGCCGATCGAGGCGACCTTGAGCTGGGGATTCTGGTGGCGGGACTTGATCCATTCCTCGGTATGCCAGACGCCGGTTCCCCAGATCTCGTCCGCCGGCAGAATCTCGACGGTGTCGTCATCGATATGGAGGTAGACCGGTTTGTCGGCTCTCCCCTCGATGAGCAGAAGGTCGTAGCCGGCATATTTGAGAAAGGCGCCGAACTTGCCGCCGGAGTTGGAATCGCCAATGGCGCCGGTGAGCGGACTCTTGCAGAGCACGGCATAGCGGCCACTCGTCGAGGCCATGGTTCCGTTGAGCGGTCCGGTGGCGAAGATGAGGACATTGTCCGGCCCCATCGGATCGCACTTGGGATCCACGTTTTCGTAAAGGTACTTCGTTCCAAGTCCGCGTTCGCCGATATAGGCGTTGGCCCATTCCATGTTCAATGGTTCGGCTTCAGCGGTTCCCTTGGTGAGATTGACACGCAGGATCTGGCCTTGCCAGGACATCGTCGTTTCTCCCCGGAGCTGTCGTCAGGCCTTGGCCGACTGGTTGGTGTCCACGTGCCCGGCCCATCGCCGCATGCGATCTAGACCGGTCCATGACGAATCCACGTAGACGATGGCGTCGGTGGGACATGCCTCGGCGCACTTGGGATCGCCATGGCACAGGTCGCACTTGATGACCTTGCCCGTGTCGGGATTGTAGTTCACGGTCCCGAAGGGACAGGCGATCGTGCACACCTTGCACCCCACACAGACATCATCCTTGACCTCGACCGCTCCCGTCGCCGGGTTGCGGACCAGCGCTTCCACCGGACAGGCATGCACGCACCATGCCTCCGCGCACTGTGTGCAGGTATAGGGAACGGCGCGCTTGCCGTGTTCGAATTCAAAGATCTTGATCCTGGAACGGGCCGGATTGAACGAGCCTTCATGCTCGAACGAACAGGCCATTTCGCATTGCAGGCAGCTCGTGCACTTGTCTGGATCAATCAGAAGCGATTTCTGCATACCCCAGCACCTCTCCTCAGCCGTACCTTCGCCGCACCCAATGTGGCAGAAGCGGGGAGAGCGGCGGTCTCCCTCGCATCCGTCGACCATACTAGACACCTTGCCAGCCGATGGGTAGTGCCCTGACCGGCGAGCTATCGCCGGGTTTGGCCACGATGCCGACGCCATGGAAGATGTTCGACGCGGATCGGTTCGTTGTACCGCGCCGTGAAGGCGCAGGGAGCGATCGAGCGTGCCGGATCAGCGGGCTCAGGGACCGCGTGCACGGCGGCGGAACAGATAGTAGCCAACCTCGCGGGAGGGACATATTCCGCCCGGACGCAGGGCAAGTACCGCGATCATCGCCACGGCAAGTGTCAGCTCGGTCATTCCCACAAGGGGTTCCGAGAGGATGTCGGCACGGTTGATGGCTCCTTCGAGCGATCGCAGACTCTCGAAACTCGCCGTGACGATCAGCACGCCGACCACGGCTCCGGTCACGGTTCTCGGTCCACCGATGACCAGCATGGCGAGGATCACGAAGGTCTCCTTCAGCCACAGCTGCTTGGGCGAGAAGGAGGTGATGAAATGCCCCCAGAGTGCTCCACCGATGCCGGCAAGAAGCGCCGAGACGATGAAGGCCTGCCAGCGCAGCCTCGGAATGTGCGCTCCCAGCGAGGCTGCGGCGATTTCATCGTCCCGGCTCGCTCGCAGAAGCCGGCCCACCCGCGACTCCTTGAAGAGCAGTGCTGCAAGCACCGCAGCGATCGCGACGCCTGCAGCAAGCGGCAGCGTCGTTCCTCCCGGTATCCCGAACAGGGTGCGCGGGCCGTTGGTCACATCGCTCCAGTGGTACATGATCGTGTGCAGCACGACGAAAAGCGCGAAGGACGTGATGACGGCTGCGGCGTCGGACAGGCGCATGAGCGGGTAGACGGCCAGCGCCGCGACGAGGGCCGCGGTCAGCCCCCCGAGGGCCATGCCGACGACAGGCAGCATCTGCACGTCGGCGAGGAACGGGTAGAGATTCGGCAGCGCCATCCCCTTCATCTGCACCGGGATGGTGAGGACCGCCGAGGTGTAGGCGCCGACCCCCATGAATCCGACATGGGCAAAGGAGAGAATGCCGGAATTCCCCATGAAGATCTGCAGGCCGATCACGAGCACCATCGAGATGCACAGGTTGGTCGTGATACGCAGGAGAAGCCGGTCGCCCACGAGTTCCGCGGCCACGGCGACGAGGACGATCACCCCGCCAAGGAGAACGAACGTCAGCCAGTTTCGACGTGCCATCATGTTCGCTGGCCCGATGCCGGCCCGCGTACGATCCCCTCCGGACGCCACAGCAGGATCAGGATGACCAGCGAGAAGGTGAATGCGTCGCGGAACTTGAGAAGGTCCTGGGGGAGAGTGTAGTTCAGCGCCGTGTCGATGAGCGCCAGAAGAAAACCGCCCACCACCGCGCCCGGCAGGCTGCGCATGCCGCCGATGACCGTCGCAATGAAGGCGATCAGGAGGGGCTGAAGGCCGATCCCCGGCACGACTGTACCGATCCGGCCGATCCAGAGAATGGCGACGGCTCCCGCCAGCAGGCCGGAAATCGCGAAGGCTGCCGATATGATGAGATTGGCCGGAATTCCCATCATGCGCGCCATCCGGAAATTCGTGGCCGCGGCCCGCATGGCGATGCCCAGCGCCGTCGACCGCATGAGCCAGGAGAAGACTCCCAGCATGATCACCGCGACGGCGATCGTGATGAGGTTGCGGACCGGGGTGATGACGCCCGCGAATTCGACGGTGCGGGAGAACAGCTCCGGCAGCGGCACCGCGCGGGGTCGTGGCGAGATGAAGAGGAGAGCAGCGTTCTGCAGCAGGGTCGAGAAGGCAAAGGACGTGATCAGAACGGCGGTCACGGACTTGGCGCGAACGGGACGGAATGCGAGATAGTCCGTCGCGATTCCTGCGGCGATCGCCATGATCACCCCGCATCCCGCCATGGCGAGCCAGGGAAGTCCGGAGCCGCTGACGAGGAACATGGTGTAGCCGCTGACCATGATCAGTTCGCCATACGCGAAGTTCACGAGGCGGAGAATCCCGTAGACGATGACGAGGCCAAGGGCCATCAGTGCGTAGGCTCCGCCGAGACTCAGCACATCCAGCACGAACTGCACCGGGTTCATGGTTCAGCGCCCAGGTAGAGAGCCTTCAGTTCCGTCGCGGCGGCGATCTCGGAGGCCGGCCCATCCGCCTCGATGCGCCCGAGACGCATGACGTAGGCGCGATCGCTGATCGCAAGGGCCTTTGCCGCGTTCTGCTCGACGAGAAGGATGGTCAGGCCGGATTCCTTCAGGCTGCTGATCATGTCGAAGATCTGGTCCACCACGATCGGCGCCAGGCCGAGCGACGGCTCATCCAGGAGAAGGACGGCCGGACGCGACATGAGGGCCCGCGCTATGACCAGCATCTGCTGTTCGCCTCCCGACAGGTTCCCCGCCGGCAGGTTCTGCCGCTCTTCAAGAATGGGAAAGTGGGCGAAATGCGTGTCGCGATCACGAAGCACACCGGCCTGATCACGGCGGCGCGTGAATGCGCCGAGCTGCAGGTTCTGCGCCACCGTCAGGTCCGGAAACACGTCGCGGGTCTCCGGCACGGCGACCACGCCACGCCGGACCATGGCTTCCGGTGTCGCCCCACTCACGTCCGCGCCATCCAGTCGAACCCGGCCGGCGGTGGCCCGCACCGCCCCGGCGATCGCCATCAAAGTCGACGACTTTCCCGCGCCATTGGCGCCGAGAAGGGTCACGAGTTCGCCCTTGCTGACCCGGAGCGACACGCCACGCACCGCACGGACGGCGCCGTAGCTGACCTCCAGGGATTCGATGTCAAGCATCACCGCTGCCGCTGCCGAGATAGGCTTCGATGACCGCCGGATCATCACGGACCGTCCGGCGGTCCCCCTCGGCAATGGTGCGACCGGACGCCAGAACGTGCAGGCGTTCGCACAGGCGCATGATCAGGCCCATGTCGTGGTCGATGATGAGCAGGCCGAGCCCGCGATCCTTCGGCAGCATGGCGAGGATCTCGATGAGCGACTCGGTCTCCTCCTCGTTCATGCCGGCCGCGGGCTCGTCGAGCAGCAGGTAGTGTGGTTCGCCGGCCAGCGCCCGCGCGATTTCCACGCGGCGCTTCTCGCCGTAACTGAGCACCTCGGCCAGATCGTCGAGACGTCTGCCAAGTCCGAACTCCTCGATCAGCGCGGTGGCGCGCTCAAGGGCCACGCGCACCGGGGCGCCCTTTCCGAGGGCGGCCGTCGCGACGTTTTCAAGAATGGTCAGGTTGTCGAAGTGCCTGCCGATCTGGAAGGTCCGGGAAACTCCGGCATGAGCGATCTCACGGGGCGTCCGTCCGGTCAGGACGGCATCCCCCAGCGAGATCGTGCCGCCAGCCACGGGAACCTGACCGGTCATGGCGTTGACCAACGTTGTCTTCCCGGATCCATTCGGCCCGATGAGCCCGAGTATCTCCCCGGGTCCAAGGGTGAGCGATACGTCATCGAGTGCACGCAGACCGGCAAACTCGACCGTGACGGACGCCGCTTCAAGTGGGGCCATGGCGCTCCGGAATACCGTGATTCCTGCCGGCGCGGACACATCCGCGCCGGCAGGGTGGTTCAGGCGATTCTATGGCGCCGGTACGTTGGATGGCGTCCGCCAGCCAAGGAAATGCGTTGAAGCGTCCTTGACTTCGACGAGCACCGCCGCCTTGTCCGGAGCATGACCCTCAGCGGCATTGCGGTATGTCAGGTCGCCGGTGAGAAGATGGAACACGTTCTCCTCCAGCGCCTGAGCAACCGCCGCGCCATCCGTGGTGCCTGCAATCTCCGCAGCCTGAGCAAGAAGCATCACCGCATCCCAGCCGGTTGCCACGAAGGACGTGTCCGGTGGCTCATTGAACATGTCCTCGAAGAGCCCGATGAACTGCTCCATTTCCGGATGTGCTTCGGCACTCATGAAGGTATGGGTCACGAAGTAGATGTCGTTGCCGAGCGGACCAAGCGACTCGATCATCGCCGGATCGTCGTAGGAATCCCCGCCGAGCACCGGTGCGTCATAGCCGACTTCGCGCAGTGACCGGATGATGAAGCCGATATCCTGTCCGTAGGACGAGATGAAGATGACATCCGGCTTCTCGTCGAGCGCCTGCAGGCGCGCAAGCTGGGCCGAGAAATCGTTGTCTCCGTTGTTGTACGTGTCCTCCGCCAGGATGTTGCCACCCAGAGCCTTGAAGTGCTCGAGGAAGTACTTGGAGAGTGACACCGTGTAGGCAATGAACTGGTCGGTCACGACATAGGCGTTCCTCCAGCCGCGCTCGTTGTAGGCGTATTCGGCGGCTGTCGCCCCCATGGTCGTGTTCCACATCGACAGGGTGAACTGCTTGTCTCCGAGGGACCAGGAACTGTACAGCGGATCCGACGCGCACAGCGACAGGCCAACCAGTCCCGCCTCCTGTGCCGCGCGACTCGCCGGTCCACCGAAGTCGAAGTCGCAGGGTGCCAGAATGAACTCCGCACCGTCGTCGATGAGTTCCACGGCCGCGTTGCCAACCGTGACCGGATCGGTCTTGCCATCGATGGCGACCATCTCCACCTGCCGGCCGAGCAACCCGCCCTGATCATTGAGGGCCTTGATGGCGACCTGCGCACCCCGGTAGCCGGGCGTGTCCAGGGGAGCCTGGTCCCCGGTCAGGCACAGAGGCGCACCAAAGGTGATCGTGTCCCCCAGGACGCTCCCCCCGCCGGCCAGAGTCAGGGCACCAACCGATGCCAGTACTGCAAGGAAACGGGATCTCATGAAGTTCCTCCTCTTGTTCTTGCATCAAGATCAAACTGAACTGACTTCTCTTTCACATTCGAAGATGTCCGGGCAGGAAAGTCAAACCCGAGGCGCATGTGCTGCAGCGGCTTTCGGCGCGCTGCGGCAAGGGCCCTGTCTCTGTAATCACCTTGGGGCCGCCGGTCACGGGTCCCGAAACCCGCGTCGGGAGGCCGGACCGGCGGTTCCACAGCGGATGTCATGCGCTGTTGAGGCCTGGCCACGGCGACCTGGCAAGCGGAAGCCCTGGACGGGATGGGAGTCGCGGACGCCGGGCGAGCGAGTCAGTCTGGATCAACCAGTATCGGACGGGGCTCCCGCTTGGCACCCTGCCACGTCCGATTCACACCGCTTGTCCACCGGAAACAGCTCTCGGCAAGTCTTTGGTTGCCAATCAGGGCACCGCGTAACCGAGTCTGCCGGTCGCCTCACCGTCCGGCCCGGCGTGCTTCGAGAAAGGCGCGGAGGCGTTCCCTCGTCGCCGGATCGGCAAAGCAGGCGCGGTCGCGTTCCTCCTCGTCGGCAAGGACCGCCTCGAGCGTCTCATGGCGGGTTCCGAGGAGGGCCTTCATGTGGGCCACGCCACAGCCGGGAAATCCGGCGACGGTTGCCGCAAGGTCGCCCGCGCGGGCGAGAAGGTCATCGTCATCGACAACGTCCGCCACGAGGCCGATCCGCTGCGCCTCGTCGGCATCCACCAGTCGCTGGGTCAGATAGAGATCCATCGTTCTCCCGAGACCGATGTGGCGCGGCAGGAACCACGACAACCCGCCCGAGACGCTGAATCCGAGTGCCGCGTCCGGTAGCCCGAAGCGGGCCGATCTGGCGGCGATCCTCAGATCGCACATGGCGGCAAGTTCAAGCCCGCCGCCCAGACAGTACCCGTTGACGGCAGCGATCACGGGCTTTCCGAGACCGCTGATCCGGCGGGCCAGTTCCTGATAAAGCGCCGTGTTGGCCGCAAAGCCCCTCTCGTCCTGTGTTTCGGCCTCGCCAATATCCGCGCCGGCACTGAAGGCCCGGCCCGTGCCCGTGAGAACCAGGACCGAGACCGCGTCATCCTTGCCGGCAGCCCCGATCCATTCGGCCAGACGGCCAAGCTGGGCCTGATCGAGGGCACACAGCACGTTCTCGCGATCCATCCTCGCCCATGAGACGCTGCCCGAGCGGGTGACGGCGAGCATGGATCAGGCCTCTCGGCCTGCTGTCAACCGGGCACCGAGGATGCGCGCCTGCATGACGGGCGTCGTCACGAAGCGTGGCGGGAAGCGCTGCAGATCCTCGAATGCCGCCATGTCCGCTACGAGGTCGGTGTCCTCGCCAGTGGCCATCTCGGCGATCGCCCGTCCGGAAATGGTTCCCTTGGCGGCGCCGACACCGTTCTGGCACACCGCGGCCCAGATGCCGTCGGCCAGCGTACCGCACTTCGGCACGGAATTGCGCGACATGCACATGACACCGCTCCAGGTGTGCACCAACAAATCGGAGCAACAAACCTCTATGACATCCACGGCTACCGTCGCACTCTCTCACTAACATCCTGTGACTACACCGCTAATCCGCTGAAGTCAACACCATCGGAACGACATATGCGCTATGCTAGAGTGCATTCCAGCGATACCGTTGTTGCACTCGGGGAAGTTTTCAGTAATATCATTGGTAGAATCCTTCACTCGTTAGAAGACCGGACATTGCTGCACATCAATCCATTCCACATACAGACGAGACACATGTAACTCATGCTGTTCACTAGACCACAACAGGACCATAATCTCGGCTTTTCCGCACCACAACCAGACCACAATGTCGTTCTCCGTCCGCACTCGTCCGACCGCCGCCATGACCGCGCCTGACGAGGCGAAACGCAGGGCGCGCACCGTCATGGCGACGGACAGCGAGTGGGCCCGCATCCGGGAACGCGCCGCTGCCGAGGACCTTCCCACCTCGCGCTACGTGGTGCAACGGCTTCTCCAGCCCGCCGGGGAACCGGCAGCGCCACCGTCACTCCCCATCGACGTGCAGTGGCTCATGGTGCGCCAGCTGCTGATGCTCTCCCGGGTCGAGAAGCACCGCTTCGAGAGAAGCGGCCAGCTGGAAGCCTGGGAGACCTTGGAGGAGGCCTGCGCCGCCTTCGTGGAGAGCGAGGCGCGGCTGGGATGAGACGCCGCCAGCAGTTCAGTGTCAGCGCCACGCCGTCGGACTGGGCGGCGATCAGTGAGCGGGCGAAGGAGGCCGGGATGACGATCTCCAGCTTCATCGTCGCCTGCGCCCTGGAGGACGAGAACGACATGCGCCTGGCGCTCTCGGAAGAAGAGCAGCGCGATCTTCTGAACCGGGTGAACCGGATCCTGCTCACCCTCGAAGACCTGATGGCGCCCCTGCCGGGAACCGACGTCACGGCCCGCGAGGCGATGGCGTTTCTCGTGTCCGAGGCGCAGCAGC
>JAPPGE010000030.1 GCA_028821455.1 bacterium
TCCGTCACTCTAACTCATGACTTCCTCCCTTCCAGGGCTTGCCCTGACGCAACCCCCGTTCAACGGATTAGGCCGGTTGGCCCACGGACCGAAGTGGCCCATTGAGCAAGGGCGCAGACCCATTGGCGAGATGGTCCGTCGCGTTGCAACGCGAAGGGATCTGCGTCAGACGGGTCGTTCGCCGGCGACCACTGCGCGGCGCATGATCCTCGGGTAGCCGCGGTAGTCGTTGTGGGCGTAGTGCAGGGTACAGCGGTTGTCCCAGACAACGAGTGTTCCCGGCTGCCAGCGGATGCGGCAGGTGAACTCCGGAATGCTGCCGTGGGCCGCGAGCGCGTCCATCAGGGAACGGCTCTCGGCCTCGGTCCGCCCCTCGAAGTTCGAGGAAAAGCCGGAGTTGACATAGAGCGCCTTTTCCCCGGTGACCGGATGGGTGCGTGCGACCGGGTGAACGCTCACGAGACCCTCGTGTTCCGGCGGAACGCTGACGGGCGTGGATGTGACGGCGGTGGAGCCCTTGGAGCGGGAGTGGTCGCCGAAGCCCCTGGCCGTCGAGTGTTCCAGGCGAAGAACGTCCAGCGCCGCGCGCACGTCGGCCGGCAGCGTGCTCCAGGCCAGGTACTGGTTGGCGAAACTGGTGTCGCCGCCGATCGGCGGCGCCGTCACGCAGTAGAGCAGGGTGTAGGCAGGCGGCCTCGCGAAGGTGCTTGAATCGGTATGCCAGGCGCCGCCGAAGTTGTTGATGTCGCCGGCTTCGCTGACCAGTTCGGTGAGCTCGGGGTAGCCATCCATTGGTCTGGCATAGGGCCAGGGCTCGACAGTGCCGAAGCGGCGGGCAAACGCGATCTGCTCGACCGGTTCGAGTGCCTGGTTCCGAAAGGCCAGCACCAGGTGATCGGCGATCGCCCGCTCGATCTCGTGAAAGGCCTTGTCCGACAGGCTCGCAAGGTCGACGCCGACGATCTCCGCGCCGAGGGCGCCGGTGAGCGGCGTCAGCCGGAAATGCTTGAAGCGTGCCGGAGTGGCCTGAGGCGGGTGCAACACGGCATCCTGCATGTCGCAAGCCAAGGGATGGCGCAGGACCGGAAGGGAGGAATGTCGGGTCGCCTCAGGCATGGAACCTGGTTGATCGTTCTCCTTCGATCGCCGGGCCCGGCGAAGACTGGCGGAGACTGCCGCAGAACGTCGGGGCGTGATCAAAACGGTCCGGGACGGTCATGTGGCTTCGGCTCCTTGCCGCATGACCCCATGGTGCACCATGGATGCTCGGATGTCTTCCAGCACACGGACCGGGAAGCCGAGGTCTCCACAGGGTGCAGGACTCCTCGTCGGCATAGAGTTTCCGCAAACCCGGCAACCAAGAATATCCATTCTTCAAGTTCAGGGCCTTGGGGTCTTCCGGCATGCACCCGTTCGGCCGATTTCCGTTCTGATCTCATGGCCTCTTCCTGTCATTGCCACCCGCATCGCCTGGAGACCGGGAACCGCACACATGGCGCGATTGACGCAAGCTAGGTGCGAGCTTGCAACCGGTGGGGGTGCCCACATACTCCCACGGATGCGCCACGCGATGCTGCAGCCTTGGTGCGGTGGCAAGTGCATGCAAAGGGGAGAGATCGATGACAGTCCCTGCAACGCTCGATACCGTTGCCGTCGTCGGCAATGGCCTCATGGGCCACGGCATGGCCCAGACTTTTGCAGCTGCGGGCCACCGGGTCGTCATGATCGGCCGGCGCGAGGAGAGCCTCGCCGCGGCGACAAACAAGATTGCGAATAGTCTCGCCGCCTTCGAAGTGCAAGGGCTCGTCACGTCCAGCGAGGCGAGCGCCGCCCTCGGACGCATCCGCACCTCGATCAAGCTCGAGGACGCGGCGGATGCGCAACTCGTCCTCGAGGCGGTTCCGGCCAACCGGCATGTGCAGGACGAAGTGTACGGACGGCTGGACGAAGTCTGCGCCCCGCCGGCGGTCCTCGCTTCCGGGAGCGGGCAGCCTGCCAGCGAACTCGTGTCGAACGTCACGCACCGTGGGCGTGTGGTCGCCGCCCACTTCTGGTATCCGCCGCAGCTCGTTCCCCTCGTCGAAGTCTGCGCCGGACCGGAGAGCGACCCGGACGTGGCGCCGTGGCTCTGCGATGTCCTGCGGGCAGCCGGGAAGGAGCCTGTGATCGTCGACAAGGAGGTTCCGGGCTTCATAGGAAACCGACTTCAGTACGCGATACTCCGCGAGGCCTGGGCATTGTGGGCGGAGGGAGCAGCATCGGCCGAGGCGATCGACACGGTGGTCAAAGCATCCATCGGGCGACGTCTTGCGATCACCGGACCCATCGAGTCGGCCGATATCGGAGGCCTTGATACGCTGCACGCATTCGGAGCCTACCTCATACCGCACCTGAAGACGGGTTCCCAACCCGCTCCGGCGATTTCCGAGCTGGTTGATGCGGGACATCGCGGTCTGCCCTCGGGGCGGGGCGTGTATGACTGGAGCGACCGCGACGGCTCGGCGCTTCTCAGGGAACGCGAAGAGGAGCTGTTCCGTCACCTCGCCCGGGACAAGGCCAAGGCGCCATGAAAGCAGGGTACTGAGGTTCTGCCGGGATCATGCGCAGATTGAATCTGCGTGCCATGTCACTGAATTGTGAACACACGGGCGCTGGAGACGACCAGCACCAACCGGGAGCATCGCCCTTCAGCTTGCGCCAACCGGATGGCAGCGTACACAATTGGTCGACGCCAGGAGAAAGACACCCGCTTCGCGATTCAACGAAGGAGGCAGCCATGATTCCCGGACTTCAAGGAATAGACCACATCCATGTGTATGTGCCCGACAGGCCGCAGGCGGAAAAATGGTACCGTGAGGTTCTCGGATTCGAGCGCGTGGCAGCGCTTGAGGACTGGTCCGCCGGCGGGGGGCCGCTCACCATCCAGGATGCCAATGGCACCACCCATCTGGCAGTGTTCGAGCGCGAAATGCCGCACAATCACGCAACCATAGCGTTCAAGGTCGATGGCGAGGGGCTGCTCGGCTGGCAGCACCATCTCAGCGATGCGCTCAATACGAAGATCGACCTTGTGGACCACGATTCATCGTGGTCGATCTACTTCAGCGATCCCTACGGCAATCCCTTCGAGATTACGAGCCACGAGTACGCGTGGATCTCGGAACATCGAGAAGCGACCCTGTAGACCGCTTCCGGTCAGTTGCTCGCTGTCACGTAAGTGCCGACGCCCGGTTCGACGCGCACGACAGGGTCCCCGACGTCGAGTTCTCGGGCGTAGCGGTGTCCCGACGCCACTGCATGGACAATGGCGCCTGGCGCATGGAGATCGCCGATGCTCCTGATGTCTGTGATGCCGGCGGCCTCAACGTCATCGGGACGTCCGGCAAGCGCCCGTTCGAGCTCATCGACCGGTGCGCGCGCGCCGACAACGATCAGGGTATCGCAGGCCAGATTGCGCGTTTGACCGCCGTAGACGCTGGCGAGTTCTGCGCCGCGGTCATCGATCGCGACAAGACGATGGGCCGTCACGACGTCGATCCCGCACTCCAAGAGGCGCACCATGATCCCGTGCTGTTCACCGGTATAGGAGGTCCAGGGCGAGACGACCGGAGCGGATGTGGCGAGGCTGACCCTGTGGCCGTCACGCGCCAGTTTCTCGGCGATCACGCCGCCCATGTAGTAGGGATCGAGATCGAGCACGAGCACGGCGCCCGATGGCGTGCGGCCATCCATGACGTCATCGGGCGTCATGACCTCGACCGTCACCTCCGGTTCGCCGCCGTCGGGGCTTTCCGGCAAACCGGCCATCCAGCGCGCTCCGGTGGCCAGCACGACCCGTGCGGCGCCGAATTCCACGACATCGTCGGCGGCAAGGCGGCTCTCGCGGTAAATCTCGACATGGCGCATGGTCTCCAGGCGGCCGAGACGCCAGGCGCTGACGCGGCTCCAGGCGGCAAGACCCGGCAAGCGGCTTTCCCGCAAGACCCGTCCACCAAGGTCCCTGCCCGCCTCGGCCAGCGTCACCCGATATCCCCGCTGGCCAAGGGCGCGGGCGCATTCCAGGCCGGCGGGGCCTGAGCCCACCACGAGGACACTGTCATCACTGCCCCTTGCCGGGATCTTCTCGGGATGCCAGCCACGGCGCCACTCCTCGCCCATGGTCGGGTTCTGGGTGCAGCGGATCGGCACGCCCTCGGCATAGGTCGCCACGCAGACATTGCAGCCGATGCACTCGCGAATCTCGTCGATCCGGCCTTCCTCGATCTTCCTGGGCAGAAACGGATCGGCGATGGAAGGCCGAGCCGCGCCGATCAGGTCAAGGATGCCTTCGCGGACCTGGCGCACCATGGTGTCGGGCGAGGTGAAGCGACCGACACCGACGACGGGCTTGCCGGTTTTCGCCTTGACGTAGCGGATGAAGGGTTCGTGGTACGCCTCCTCGGCAAAGCGTGACGTGACGCCGTCGTCGCTGAAGCCGAGCTTGACATCCCACAGGTCGGGCAAGTCGCCGATCAGGTCCAGGAGAGCTTCGCCCTCGACCTCACCCCGGAAACCCCTCACACCCATGTTCTCTTCGGCGGTGAGACGCACGGCGACCGCGCAGTCACCGCCGACGGCTTCCCGGGTAATCTCGATCATCTCGCGCAGCAGGCGCGCGCGGTTCTCGAAGGTGCCGCCATAGCTGTCGGTCCGCTTGTTGTAGCGTGACAGCAGAAACTGCAACGGCAGGTATCCCATGCCAGCATAGACGTAGACGATGTCGAATCCTGCCGAGCGCGCCCTCTTCGCAGCGTCGCGTTGCCACGAAAGAAGGCGAGCGATATCGGACCTGTCCATCGTGCGCGGCTGGACCGGATGCGTGATCCAGACCGGCTCGCCGATCCCGGAGGGAGACAGCGGCGCCTCGCGCGTCACCTTGTTGGCGACCACGCCACCGCCATGCCACAGTTCGACGCCGGCCAGCGCGCCGTGGGCGTGAACCGCATCGACCATGATGGCCTGGGCCCTGACGTCGGCGTCGTTCCAGAGGCTGGAAAACGGATAGTGCCGGTCGTCTGACGTCGGATGAATCGAGCAGTAGCCCGTGCATACGACTGCCCAGCCACCCTCGGCCTTGACCGCGCGAATTCCGGCGCGGGTGTTGGGCATGGCGCAGCCGGTGCCCGTCGCGTGGGGTACCTGGTAGAAGCGGTTCTTCGCCGTGACTGGCCCGATCGCCACCGGTTCGAAAAGGATGTCGTAGCGAGAATCGCGTGTCGACGATGGTTCACTTGACGATGTCATGGCAGCCCCACTGCACCCAAGGACCATTGGACGACAACG
This sequence comes from bacterium, assembly GCA_028821455.1. Lineage (GTDB taxonomy): Bacteria > Pseudomonadota > Alphaproteobacteria > SP197 > SP197 > SP197. The sequence continues at coordinate 5,323 of JAPPGE010000030.1, forward strand.
GTGATCACAGTTCATCTAGAGGCAAGGCCGGCGTGATGTCGAGTCCACACGGATATCCGGGCACACGGGGACTGTGTGGACTGCCTGCAAACGTCCGTCGGCGCGCTCGCCAGTGGCCCGGCCGGCACCTGTGGAACCAATGCCCTCCCCTGTCGGCGAACCCGATCGCGATTCTCTCGCCGGCCTCGGTCGGGGACCGTGCGATCGGGTTTCTGACCGTTGCCAGGGCACCGCATTCCTGCCGGCTGGGGCCCTCGGTGTGCCGCCGGTCCTTTCGGAAGAACCGCCCGACATCGTGTGGTACCGCGATGACGTGGCTCCTCGAACTGCCCCCGGAGAGTCGCCCGATCGCTGTTGTCCGCAATATCCTTGAATCGCCTCATCAAGCCCCTACAATGTGTGATCACAGTTTCGCATTGATCGTACCAGTGCCCCACGAGGGTGCCCCTGAGACTGAAGAGGAAACAGCCATGTCAAAGATCGACTATCTGACTGATTTGTTCGTCAAGCGGCGCATTTCGCGACGTGAATTTGCAGGCCGCATGGCCGCTGCCGGAGTCGGCGCTTCGGTCCTTCCGGGGCTGATCACCAGCGCCGCCAGGGCACAGTCGCCGAAAAAGGGCGGCCGCCTCACGGTTGGTGTCGAGGCAGCGCAGAACATCGATTCGCTCGACCCGACAGGGTTCTACTCGACCTCCGATATCCTGCGCGGATTCTCGGTCTACGACCTCATGGTCAACCGCGGACCCGATCTGCGCCCCGTTCCCTGGCTCGCCACGGGTTGGGACGTCAACGACGACGCGACCGAGTGGACCTTCGAGTTGCGCAAGGGCGTCACCTTTCACAGCGGCAAGACCTTCAATGCCGACGACGTCATCTTCTCATTCGCCCGCCACCTGACGGAGGACTCTGAATCGCCCGCCAAGGCCTACCTGGGGCAGATCGTCGAGATGACGAAGGACGGCGATCACGTCGTCACGTTCAGGTTGTCGTCGCCCAATGCTGACTTTCCGATCGTCCTGAGCGATACGCGCGTCCATGTCTCCCAGGAGGGCTGGACCGACTTCACGAACAACACCTCCGGCACGGGACCGTTCAAGGTCAAGGATTTCCAGGCCGGCCTGAGCTACGTCTTCGAGCGCAACAATGACTATTGGGGTGATGACGGACCCTGGGTCGACGAGTTCGAGACGGTGGCGATCGGCGATCCGACGGCGCGGACCAACGCGCTGCTGTCCGACGACATCAACGTGTTGCTCTATCTCGATCCCAAGGCGGTCGGTCTGATCGACCAGCGCGACGACGTCAGGGTGCTCAACGCGAAGAGCGCCTCCTTCCTCAACATCGCCATGATGCTTGACCGCGAGCCGACGAGCGATCCCGACTTCCGCCTGGCGATGAAGTACGCCATCGACCGCGAGGCGATCGTCAACAACGTGATGAAGGGCTTCGCCCATGTCGGCAACGATCACCCGGTCTCGCCGATTGATCCCTACTACTGCGATGCCATCGAACAGCGCGCCTATGATCCGGACAAGGCCAGGTTCCATTTCCAGAAGACCGGGCTCGAGGGCACGCCCATCGATTTCTATGCCTCCGACGTGCCGGGCCAGGGTGGTCTTGCCGCCGGCCAGGTCTTCCAGGAATCGGCGCGGGCAGCGGGCATCGACATCAACCTGATCCAGCCGCCGGCCGATACCTATTGGCAGACCGCGTGGTTGGTGAAGCCCATGTGCGTTTCCGGTTGGGACGCGCGGCCCGTGCCCGATCTCATCCTGTCGATCGCCTTTGCCGGCGGCGCCTCGTACAACGAGACGGCATGGAACAACGAGGACTTCGACCGGATCATGATCGAAGCGCGTGGTGTCACCGACTTCGACCTGCGCAGCGAGATGTACTGCGAGCTGCAGCGCATGCTCCAGGACGACGGTGGCCACATCACCATGGCGTTCGCCGACTACATGGACGCCGCCCGAACCGAGGTTCAGGGTGTCGAGCCGCACCCGTCCGGTCCGCTCGGCTTCTACCAGATTGCGCGTACTGCGTGGATTGAGCGCGCCGAGAGCTGAGGCAACCGCTCCCTTTCACCTGCTAACGGCCACCGCGGAGCATCGCTTCCGCGGTGGCCGTTCCATGATAGTCTGGAGGTAGCAGGAAGCGGGAGCGGGCCAGGCACAATCCATGAACATCCTCAGCGTCATCGTGCAGCGTTTGGGGCTGGGCATTCTGACCGTGCTGATCGTCTCGCTCCTGGTCTTTGTCGGCACCGAGATCCTGCCCGGTGATGTCGCCCATGCCATCCTGGGCCAGGGGGCGACTCCGGAACTGGTCGCCAACATCCGGGAACGGCTGGGCCTCGATGAACCCGCCCACCTGCGCTACCTCGCCTGGCTGGGCGAACTGCTGCGTGGCGACCTCGGCACCTCGCTGGCCAATGGGGCGATCCTGAACGATGTCATCGGCGAGCGCATCGGCAACACGGTTCTGCTGGCAGCCGTCACGGCGGCAATCGCCGTGCCACTCTCGATCGTGCTCGGCCTCGTCGCCTCGACCCGTCCCGACAGCGCGATCGACAGGCTGATCTCGACATCGACCCTGGCGCTTATTTCCGTACCCGATTTCCTGATTGCGGTCCTCCTGGTGTCCCTGTTTGCCGTTCAGCTGGGCTGGCTGCCGGCGATCGCCAATCTGAACCGCGTCGACGGCTTTCTCGAGTACGCGCGGGTTCTCGCCCTGCCGGTGACCGCGCTCTCCTTCACCGTCATGGCCCACATGGCTCGGATGACGCGCAGCGCCGTCCTGAACGTGCTGACATCGTCGCCGATCGAAATGGCGATCCTCAAGGGCGTGCCGAAGTGGCGGATCATCCTGGTTCATGCGCTGCCCAACGCCATAGCACCGATCATCAACGTCATCGCGCTCAACCTCGCCTACCTCATCACCGGCATCGTCGTGATCGAATCCATGTTCAACTTTCCAGGCGTTGGCAGACTGATGGTTGAAGGCGTGACGACGCGCGACATTCCGCTGGTGCAGGCCGCGGCGATGATCTTCTGCTCGACCTATGTCGTGCTGAACCTGGCTGCCGACATCGTCTCGCTGATTGCCAACCCGCGCGTCAGGCATCCCAAGTAGATGGTCGAACGCATCGCCATAGCGCTTCGCGAAGCCAGGCGCGATCTGACGCCGACGGCCGCGGTGTGCCTGGTGATCATCAGCCTGGTCCTGCTAGCCGCTATCCTGGCGCCCTTCCTGGCGCCCTACAGGGAAGGCGAGATCCTGACAACCGGCAGCTTCGTGTCGCCAGGCGACGGGTTGCTGCTGGGCAGCGACTATCTGGGGCGCGACCTCTTTTCCCGGCTGTTCTACGGTCTCAGGCTGACCGTCGTCGTCTCCTTCATGATCGCCTTCCTGGCTTTCCTTGTCGGCTGCAGCCTGGGCTTCCTGGCCGCCGTCCTCGGCGGCCGGTTCGACATGCTGATCAGCCGCCTGGTCGACGCCCTCATCGCCTTCCCGGCGATCATGCTGGCGCTGATCGTCCTCACGGCGCTCGGCCCGTCGATCCCGGTTCTTGTGGTCACCATCGCCTTCATCGATTCGACCCGGGTGTTCCGGGTGGCCCGGGCACTCGGCGTCGATATCGTGGTCCAGGACTACATCGAGGCAGCGACCGTGCGTGGCGAGCGGTTCGGCTGGCTGATGTGGCATGAAATCCTGCCCAACGCCCTGGTCCCGCTGGCGGCGGAGTTCGGCATCCGCTTCACCTATGCGATCCTGTTCATCTCTGCGCTGAGCTTCCTCGGCCTTGGCGTCCAGCCGCCGCAGGCGGATCTCGGCGTCCTGATCCGGGAGAACATGCAGGGCCTCCTCTACGGCACATTCTCGCCGCTCTATCCGGCGCTCTGCATCGCCGCGATCACCGTCAGCATCAATCTCCTGGTCGACTGGTATCTGCGCCGCAACGACGCCGCTTCGCCGGAAGATCTCCAGTGATGACCAGCAACGTCATCGATGTACGCAACCTGTCGGTCGATGCCATCGCCAAACGCGGCGAGCGCACGCCGATCGTCCAGGATGTCTCCTTTTCGGTCGCTCCCGGCAGGGTGGTGGCGCTGATTGGCGAGTCCGGTTCGGGAAAGACGACCATCTCGCTTGCCTGTCTGGGCTATACCCGCCCGGGCTGCGCCTTCAGGGGCGGCGAGATCCTGCTTGACGGCAGTGACGTCTTGCAGTTCGACCTCGCCAGGCGTCAGCAGATCCGCGGCGTCGACATCTCCTATGTCGCCCAGAGTGCCGCCGCATCGTTCAACAGCTCACTCTCGATCAACCACCAGGTCACCGAGATCCCGCTGATCCGGAACCTGATGAGCAGGGATGACGCGACCCGCAAGGCAGCCGCGCTCTATGGCGAGCTCGACCTACCGTCGCCGGAGACAATTGGCCGACGCTATCCCCACCAGGTCAGCGGCGGCCAGTTGCAACGCCTGATGGCGGCCATGGCGATGATGTGCAGCCCGAAGCTGCTGATCCTCGACGAGCCGACCACCGCGCTCGACGTCACGACCCAGATCGAGGTGTTGCAGGCGTTCAAGAACCTGGTTCGCGAGAACCAGACCTCCGCAATCTATGTCAGCCATGACCTCGCCGTCGTCGCCCAGATCGCCGACGAGATCCTGGTGCTCAAAGACGGCCGAATGGTTGAATACGGTTCCACGGAAACGATCATCACCGTTCCACGGCAGGACTACACCAGGCAGTTGATCGCCGCGGCCCATGTCATGCCGGCGGAGGTCAAGCAGAGAGCCTCGAGCGGCGACGGTGCGCCCCTGCTTTCGGTCAGCGGCGTCACGGCCGGGTATGGCCGCCAGCGGGAGGTGCCGGCCTTGCGCGATGTCTCTCTCGACGTGCGTGTCGCGGAAACCGTTGGCGTCATCGGTGAATCAGGTTCGGGAAAGTCGACGCTCGGCCGTGTCATCAGCGGCCTCATGACACCCTGGAAAGGCGAGACCCTGCTCAGGGGCGAGCCGCTTGCCGCTTCGCTGAAGCAGCGCACGCGCGACGAGTTGCGCGATGTCCAGATCGTCTTCCAGATGGCCGATGTGGCGCTCAACCCGCGTCACACCGTCGCCAAGATTCTGGGCCGTCCGCTGGCATTCTATTTCGGTGCGGACCGCAAGGCGATCGAGAGCCGGGTCGGCGAGCTCCTCGAACTGGTCGGTCTCGATCCCGCCTTTGCACGGCGCCTTCCGCGTGAGCTGTCGGGCGGTCAGAAACAGCGGGTCAACCTGGCACGGGCCCTCGCCGCCGATCCCCAGCTCATTATCTGCGACGAGATCACCTCGGCCCTCGACACGGTGGTCGCCGAAGCCATCCTGGACCTTCTCGTTTCCCTGCAGGACCGGTTGAATGTGGCCTATATCTTCATCTCCCACGACATTTCGACGATCGCGCGCATCGCCGACAGGGTGGCGGTCATGCGTGACGGCGAGATCGTCGAGTCGGGGCCGACAGCCGAGGTGCTGCGGCCGCCGCACCATGACTATACCGATCTCCTGGTGAGGTCCGTTCCCGACCTCAAGGTCGGCTGGCTCGAGACCGTCATGGAACACCGGCGACGGACCGGCCAGCAGGCGGCCGGAAACTGATGCAGCGCGGCGGAAACCCGCGGTCCGCGCGAAGCGACATGTCGCTCAGCGACCGGATCTACCAGCAACTCAAGTGGTCGCTGATCGTCGGCGAACATGGCCCCGACAGCGCGCTTTCCATCCGCACGGTCGCCGAGAGGATGGGCACCAGCATGATGCCGGTACGCGAAGCGCTCAAGCGCCTGGCATCGGAACGCGCTCTCATCGCGTCCGCGAACCGCTCGTTCCGCGTTCCCAGGCACGACCCTGAGCGGGTCTCCGACCTCTTCTTTCTGCGCGCCAACCTGGAGGGTGCTGCGACCGAACTCGCCACGCCGCGCATGACCCCGGCCCAGATCGACCAGCTGGAAGAGCTCGCGCACCAGACCAACAGGGACATCGCGAGCGGAGTGAGGGGAGACTATCTCGCCAACAACTACAGGTTCCACTTCACCATCTATGCCGGCGCCGGCAATCCGGAGCTGACATCGATCATCGAGGGACTGTGGGCACAGTCGGGACCCTACCTTGCTGATGTCGTACGGGTTCTGGAGACGACCGAGGACTGGCGCCTGCTCCACGCGCGCATTGCCGAAGCCATTCGGGCCCGCAACGCCAGGCTGGCCCGCAACCTGGTCGAACAGGACATAGGCTGGGGCACGAAGGTCTACGATCAACTGGCCGACAGCGGCGCTTCGGTCAGCCAGGGCACACAGACGATGCATTCCCAGTGCTGAGCGAGAGTATAACTACCCGAAACAAAGCCGTTTTCTCTCTCACGACTCCACGCCTGGAACGCGAAGGCAGGGCGTTTCCGAGTCCCTGATGCAACAGGGAAGGCAGAGAAAGTCATGGCGACAGTTCGTCTCACACGACATCGTGTCAACACTCTCAAGCCGGGCAGATAGACCCGCGACATCCGTGACAGTGATCTCGAGGATGTCGGTGTCCGGATCCTGCCTTCGGGCCTGACATTCAATGCCGGCGGCGAGTGCTTCGCCGAGGCGCTCCCACAGGCCGGCGAAGCAAGGTGCGCCGCCCTCCTTCATGGTGATCAGCCACGGTTGCCTCGCCTTCTGCTCGCCCGTTGCATGGGATGCGGAATCTGCACCATGTCATCGTGGCCTGTTGGGTCGGGGGTCAATTCGATCTCGCGATGGGACTTGTCTGCTTGCACAGACCGGATCGTCAATGCCTCTGGTTGGGAATCAAGCAAGTCTCGGATCGGGCGCCCCTCGCGTGGCTCCTGCAGTGGGTATCGGTTTATGTCCGATGATCTGGTGCGCTACAGGGAGCGCAGCTATCCACCTCCTTTTCCGGACGGCTGGTACAGGGTAGCGGCATCGCGCGACATCAAACCCGGAGAGGTCAAGCACATTCAGTGCCTGGGCACGCAAATCGCGCTGTTTCGCGGCCGCAATTGCGGTCGGATCGCGGCGGTAGACGCGTTCAGCCCGCACCTGGGTGCGAACCTTGCCCACGGCCGCGTCGAGGGAGACCAGCTGCAATGTTCCTTTCACGGCTGGCAGGTCGACGGTGGCGGCAGAATTCGCGATGCCGCCTGTGTCGAAGACCGGTCCCTCATCCATCGGCACTGGAAAGCGATCGACTACTACGGCATGGTCATGATCTGGTGGTCAGCGAGACGGAGTTCCGAACCGCCCTATCTGCTGCCGCTTCAGCCCAGGATCGACGAGCGGCAGTTCGTTTGCCGCGGCCAGTACGATGCTGGCCACATCGACATGCACATCATCGAATTCGCCGAGAACAGTGTCGATGTCGCGCATTTTGCCCGGCTCCACGGGATCCTGCGCATACCCTGGACCGACATGAGGCTGCCCTGGATCAAAATCCGGCACAAGGCTGCGTGGTTTCTCGACGACACGCTCGCGCATGTTTCCTATTTCGGGGACGAGCCGACCCTCGAGATAGGAGGCCGGGTCCTCGAGAAAACGCGGTCCAGGGCATTGATCACCTTTCTCGGCCCGGGGAGTATCGTGAAGTTCGATTTCCACGTACCCGGCATCGGCGACATAGCGATGTTCCAGACCCACACCCCGGTAGAACCGCTGAAGCAGCGGGTGTCCTTCCGCTGGTTCGCTGCCCGCCGGCTCCCGCGCACCCTGGTGTCTTATGTGATCGGGAACTGGATCTCGCAATGGCACCAGAACGTGAAGATCTGGCAGGGAAAGATCTACCGGCGAAGTCCTCCGGGGATTGCGGAAGACGCCCCGCTGGGCGGGATGCGTGCGTGGTACGGACAATTCTACCCTGACGGGCGAGCCGAACGTCCGTGCGGAGCATGTGACCATGGCGACTGAGTTCCACAGCCCGATCTCCCGGGCGGTCCGACCGGAGGACACCGCCGACGCGCTGGCGCGCTACCGCGACAGCCAGCGCCGGGGCAAGGAAGAACATGCCGCCATGGTGGAGACGTTCTACAACCTGATCACCGATTTCTACGAATTTGGCTGGGGCCGGTCGTTTCACTTCGCCCC
>JAPPGE010000069.1 GCA_028821455.1 bacterium
GCTCAATCTCATCCGTGCCGCTGCATGAAAAATCCAAAAGCGATTGCCCTGGCCAAGACCGGTGATGTGGCTCCGGTACCCGGTGCGACAATGCCACCGATGTTATTCAGTGGGCCAGCGGACCGATCTGGCGGTCGGGATGCGACCATTGAGAAGGCGCGTTCAGTACCGGGATGTCAGGCCGGGGAGCGAGCGGACAAAGGGGGCAACCTGATCGCGGTTGAGCCCGATGTCGCGCAACTGTTCGTCGGAGAGAGCCTCGAGTTGTCGGCGGGCGCGCCGGACGTCCCAGGTGTGGCGAATGTGATCGAGAAGGCCTGACATGGATTGTGTCCCGATGACGGTCGTTGAGCCGGTCTGTGACGTAGGTCGCCGCGCATCGGGATACCAGCGCCGTTATGGCACCGCTGTCATGCCGGACATGCATACCGGGACGGGCTTCGGGAGAGCCCCATGCGATTGTCCGTTGGCAGCTATGTCGAGGGTTCGCATCACTGCTTGCACCGGACGAGAACGTCGACTGCCATGGCGCCACGGGAGTGGACGATCAGCGGATTGATGTCGAATTCTTCCAGAAAGTCGCCAAGAGAGGCGGCAAGACGGGAAAGACGTGACACGGCATCGGCGGCGGCCAGCCGGTCGAGAGGCGGCCGTCCGCGCACTCCGTCGAGGACCGCCGAAACCTTCAGCCTGCCGATCAGTGCATCGGCCTCCTCGGTGCTGACCGGCGGAACGAACATGACGGCATCGTCGAGAACCTCGACCAGAATGCCGCCGGCGCCGATGGTCATGACCGGTCCGAACACCGGATCAGTGATCATGCCGACAATCATCTCGACACCGTCAGGCGCAGTCTCCTGGACCAGGACCTTCGGGCCGAGGGAGGAAGACATGGTGCGCCACGCCTGTCGGACCGCGGTATCGCTCGTGAGCCCTGTCATCACTCCACCGGCCTCCGTCTTGTGGGCAATATCCCGGTTTGCCGTCTTCAGGACAGCCGGACAGCCGGTGAACTCCAGGGCAGGGCCGAGATCATCTTCGAGGCCGCATGTTCGTGTACGCGGTACGTCAAGACCGAGAGACGCCAGGAGAGCGAGAAGATCCTCGGGTTGAGGCTGACCGGAGGAAAGCTGATGGCGCCAGTGCGCGAGCGTGTCCTGAGGCAGGGGCGGGACCGGATTGTGACGTGTCCGCCGGTTGGCGTGCCAGGTGATGAGATGGCGAATCGCCCGGAGGCCGGTCAGCGTGCCGCACAGCACCGGGATGCCTGCCGTGCGCAGTCGCCGGGCCTCGTCGTCATCGATCGTCGAGGTGATGTTCCCCATCATCATGCATGGTTTCGTTGACGCGCGGTGTGTCGCTTCCAGGGCCTCGCTCGACCGGTAAAGGAGTTCACGGCCGCTCACCATGTTCGTGGCGAACACCACCACGCCGGCCTCATCGGCGTTGCCGAGAATGCTGGTGACTTGCGGCAAGGCCTCGAAGCCGCTCTCGCCCCAGTAGTCGACCGGATTGGCGGTATCGAGGCCGGGATCGAGAACCCTGGCGAGTGCCTTGCGAGTGGCATCCGAAAACGTGGCAAGAGGCACGTTCTCGCGCTCGGCAAGGTCGGTGATGAGCTGGCGTTCGCCTCCGGAGTCCGTCTGCACGGCCACCGTGTCGACCGGCGGAACGCGTTCGCAGGCGACGGCCTCCAGCGTGTCCATCATTTCGTCGAGTGTATCGACCGCAATGACGTTGTGGCGCCGGAAGACGGCGTCGAGCACCCTTTCGTCGCCGGCAAGGGCGCCACTGTGGGTGAAGGCGAAGGCACGGGATGTCGCGGAACGGGCAAGCTTGAGAGCGACAAGAGGGATGCCGGCGGAATCGGCGGCCTCGATGGCAGCAAGGAACCGTTCGCCGTCGCGCACGGTCTCCAGGATCATGGCAACGGCCGACGTGGCCTCCTGGGTGACGAGATGGTCGAGGTAGTCGGCGATACCTGTCACGAGTTCGTTTCCGGCCGACACGCCGGTGGAAAAGTGCAGGGAGCGCTTGTTGCCGCCCAGGCCCGACCAGGTCGAACCGCTGTGGGAGACAAGCCCGATGCGTCCTGGCTGGTCCAGTCCCGGCAGATCGCTGAGCGAAAGACGGACATCCGCCCTGGTATTGAAGAGGCCCATGCAGTTGGCGCCGCAGACCGCCATGCCCGCTTCCTTGGCAATGGCGGCGATTCGATCAGGCAATGTCCGGCCGCCATCTTCGGCAGTGACGAGGCGGCCGAGCAGAACGGCACCCTTCACGCCCGCGGAGGCGGCATCCTCCATGGCCGCCGCGATCCTGGAATCCGACACCGCCATGACGGCACAGTGAGGGGTGTCGGGGACGTCTGCCAGGGTTGGATGACAGGGGCGTCCCAGCACCTCGCCATAGCCTGGATTGATGGCCACGACGGTGCCCGTGAATCGTGGCCCTCCCGCGTGTTCGATGATCCGCCGGCCTGCCGCGTTCTCTCTGGGTGTGGCTCCGACCACCGCCACTCGTTGCGGATTCAGCAGAGCTTCGAGAGCCGTCATCCTCGACATTCCGGCAAAACACGGGCATGGAACGGCCTTGCAGTCCCGGGGTCAAGAGCGAAACAGGCATGACAGGCCGACTTATCCTGATCGGTACACCGATCGGCAATCTCGGTGACCTGTCGCCGCGCGCCCGGGAAGCCCTGGGATCGCTTGACGCCCTCGTCTGCGAGGATACCCGCCGTACACGCACGATCCTGGAGCGTTTCGGTATCGACCGCCCACGTATCGTGTTCTCCTGCCACGAACACAACGAGGAACGTTCCGTCGCCCGCATGGGACGGCTTCTCGATGACGGACTGACCGTCGGTCTGGTGAGCGATGCAGGCATGCCAGGCATCAGTGATCCCGGCTATCTCGCGGTACGCATGGCAACAGGGCGTGGCCATCCGGTCGAAGTCATCCCCGGTCCCTCGGCTGTCATCACGGCGCTTGCGGTATCGGGCCTGCCCATGTCGAGTTTCTCGTTCCTCGGCTTTGCGCCACGCAAGACGGCGCGGCGCCGCAGATTCCTGGAACCCCTGGCCGGGCTGGACTCGACACTCATTCTCTTCGAATCACCCCGGCGTCTCGGCGCTCTCCTTGCCGACGCCCTCGTGGTGCTCGGCGACCGCCGCGCCTCGGTGTCGATTGAACTCACCAAGATGTTCGAGGGAACCGAACGCGGCTGGCTTGCCGATCTGGCCGATCACTTCGCCGGGACGGTTCCAAAAGGGGAGGTCACCGTCGTCATCGCCGGCAACAACGGAAAGTTCATTCGCACGGAAGGGGCGAAGGGATAACAGTCTCCTCTGGTCCGGTCACGGACAGGGATAGGTGTAGCGGCGGTGGGTTTCCTCGACGGCCTCGACCAGTTCCTCCGGGAGCTCGACATCGACGCTGGCAAGATCGCTTGCAAGCTGCTCCGCGTTCATCGCGCCGATGATGGTCGAGGTCGTGAATGGCTGCCGGTTGACCCAGGCCAGCGCCATGACGCCGGGTTCGAGGTCGTAGCGGCGCGCCAGATCGACGTAAGCCTGGATCGCCGGTTCGGCGTTCGGTGGTCCGAGATAGCGCCGGTTCGACGGGTACATGGTCATGCGGGCGCCGGCCGGCCGGGCGCCGCCAAGGTACTTGCCCGAGAGGGCTCCGGCGGCCATGGGGGCATAGGCAAGGAGTCCGACCTGTTCATAGCGTGTGATCTCGGCGCATCCGGCCTCGAACGACCTGTTGAGCAGGCTGTAGGGATTCTGGTTCGAGACGATGCGCGGAAACCCCAGGGTCTCGGAGAGATGGAGGAAGCGCATGGTGCCCCAGGGCGTTTCGTTGGAGACGCCGATGAAGCGAACCTTTCCGGCCTTCACGAGACCGTCGAGGGCCTCAAGGGTCTCCTCGAGGGGTGTGGAGTCGTCGTTCTCGGGATAGTGGTATCCCAGGCGCCCGAACATGGCGGTGGGCCGCTCGGGCCAGTGAAGCTGATAGAGATCGACGTAATCGGTTTGCAGGCGCTTGAGGCTGGCATCGATGGCCCGCTCGATATGCCATCTGGTGAAGCGTGGCTTGCCGTCGCGGATGTATGTGAAGTGATCGCCCGGTCCGGCGACCTTCGTGGCGAGGATCACGCGGTCGCGGTTCGCCCGGCTCTTCATCCAGGTCCCGATGACCTCCTCGCTCCTGCCGTAGTGTTCGGCGCTTGTCGGCACCGCATACATTTCGGCGGTGTCGATGAAGTTGACCCCGTGGTCGAAGGCCTGATCCATCTGCCGGTGGCCCTCGGCCTCGGTGCTGTTGCTGCCCCAGTTCATGCTGCCGAGACAGAGCAGCGAGACCTCGACCCCGGTACGTCCCAGTTTCCGATACTTCATGCTGACCAGACTTCCCACTCGTGATGCGGGCGCATCATGGCCCGGGCATCCCGGACCGTCCACCACGGCAGCAGAATGGCGAATCAATCGAAAAGCCCGTGGTGGCGCCGCACGCCCTCGTCGTCCGTGAAGCGCCCGGCCTGGGCCAGCACGCTAGCGGCGGACGCCACTTCGCGGACGATCGCCAACCTCATCACGGATAATCTTGGCCAGAGTCGTGTCATCATGTCCGAAGTCGCAAAGTGAACCAGTCTTGGCAATCTTGGTTCAAGCCGAAGGAGGCACTCATGCGCACCGTCAACATGCACGAAGCGAAGACACATCTGTCGCGTCTTGTCGAAGCGGCCGCCAAGGGCGAGTCATTCATCATCGCACGCGCCGGCAAACCGATGGTCAAGGTCGTCGCTCTTGACGCTCCGGATCCACGGCATCGAATTGGTTTCCTGGCCGGGCAGATCTCTGTGCCGGACGATTTCGACAGCATGGGCTCGGAAGATGTTCGCATCCCGTTTTCGGGGCGCGGGTGAGGCTCCTGCTGGACACGCACCTGTTGTTTGGGCGGCACAGGGATCGGCAAAGCTTCTGGCTGAGGCGCACGATCTCATAACGGAGCCCGGAACCGAGTTGGTGTTGAGTGCCGCGTTGCATTGGGAGATTGCGACAAAGAGCGGACTCAGGTGCTCCGACTTCCAGGTGAACCTGCAACTCTTGCATCGCAGCTTGCTGGACGATGGTTATGCCGAACTTCCCGTGACGGGTGCCCACGCAGTGAAGTTAAGCGTGCTGCCGCAGCAGATCGGTCACCCCTTCGACCGTATCCTGATCGCCCAGGCGCGTGTCGAGCGCATCTTGCTGCTCACTGCCGACAGGACGCTGGCGTACCATCCAGGTCCAATTCTCGCGCAACAGGAGAGTGCTGCCTGACATCGGTTGCGCACGCTGTCGAATGACATGATGCGCAGGTCGGTCTGGCAGACGGCGTCTTCGAGTGCAGGACAGGCTGCGGGCACTTTTGCAATAGCTGATGGCAGTGATGTAAAATTCACGGTCCGGGGAGCAGGACATGTCAAACCGGAAACAACCGGTTGATCGGTCGCCATCCCGTGCCTTCTTGTCACGGGTCATACAGACCGATGCCGATCACAAGGGAGGAACAATCATGCGGGACCGTTTGAAGGGCACGAAAGTGGCGCGTGCAGCCGCCGTCGTGCTGGCACTCACCCTGGGAACCGGAACCTGGGCCGACGATGACATCAAGGTCGGCGCGATCTTTGACTTGACCGGTGGACTCAACATCTACGGTATCCAGCAGAGTCAGGCACTGCACCTTGCCGTCGACAGCATCAATGCCGCTGGTGGCGTGCTGGGCAACCAGATCACCGTCATCGAGAACGATGCACAGTCCGATCTTGCCAAGTACACGCAGTACACCAACACGCTCATCCTGCGCGATCAGATCGACGTCCTGTTTGCCGGACTGACGAGTTCGTCGCGGGAAGCCATCCGGCCGATCGTGAGGCAAAAGAAGGTACCGTACTTCTACAGCGCCCTCTATGAGGGCGGCGCCTGCGACAAGCAGACATTCATCACCGGCGCTTCGGCGTCGCAGCAGATGAGCGTACTCATTGACTGGGCAGTGAGGGAGTACGGGCCCAGAATCTACATCATGGCACCCGACTACAACTTCGGAACCATCTCGGCCCACTGGGTGGAGTACTACGCCGAACAGTTTGGCGCCGAAGTTCTCGGAGCCGACTTCCTGCCCCTCACGGTGACCGACTATTCGCCGACGATCCAGAAGATCCAGGCGGCCGACCCGGACTTCGTCGTCGCCTTGCCGGTGGGCGCCAACCAGACAGGATTCCTGGAGCAGTTCGCGGCCGCCGGACTGAAGGACAAGATGGGGATCGTTTCCACCAACTATGGTTCGGGCAATCAGCAGGTGGTTGTCTCGCCGGATGCCGGCGAGGGCATTGTCGCTTCCCAGGAGTACTTCATGTGGATCGACGAGCCGAACAACGAACCGTTCATGGCCCTGTGGGAGGAAGCGTACGGACTGGATGAGCCCATTATCTCCGAGGCGGCCGACGTCTGGAATGCGGTTCACGTCTGGGCGGCAGCCGTCGAGATTGCAGGCACCACGGACAACGATGCCGTGATCGCGGCGCTCGAGAGCGGTGTCTCCTTCGAGGGCCCGAACGGAACGGTCTCCATGCAGCCCGGTTCCCACCACCTGCGTCAGAACATCTACATCGTCCGCGGCAACCGTGAACATGCCTTCGATGTGATCGAGAAATTCGAGTATGTGGCGCCGAGTTTCGAGGACGAGGTGTGTGACCTGATCGCCAATCCAGATACGGCGGAACACTTCGTTCCCTGAACCCTGGAGAGGAAGGCGGGCGGCTGCAGGCGCAGCTGCCCGCTCCTTCTCAGACTGACCCGGCGCCAGTACGCGGAGAGTCCCGACCGTGGAACTCGACTATCTTGCGACAGTTCTGCTGTCATCTCTGTCGAGCGCCTCCGTTCTGCTCATTGCCACCGTAGGACTCGCCATCGTCTTTGGATTGATGGGGGTCATCAATCTCGCCCACGGCGAGTTCATCATGTTCGGTGCCTACGTGGCGCTGTTTGCCACGCGAAGCGGTGTTCCGTTTCCCCTGGCGGTTGTTCTGGCCAGCGTCGTCACCGCTCTGTTCGGCGCCATCGTCGAGAGGGCGATCATCCGCCATCTCTACGGGCGCATTCTCGATACTCTGCTCGCGACCTGGGGGCTCTCTCTGGTGCTCTACCAGTCGGCGGTGCTGATTTTCGGCACGGTAACGCCCGGTGTCGGCATGCCGCAGTCCAACATCGAGATCGGGAATTACACGCTTTCCACATACCTGCTTTTCCTCATTCTCGTGGCGGTGGTCCTGATCGGGCTTCTCTATTGGCTGCTCACGCGCACCGGATACGGAATTGTTGCACGGGCGGCTATTCAGGATCCGGAGACCGCGGCAACGATGGGGATCGAGTCCGGACGCATCAACACGGCGACGTTCGCCCTGGGTTCGGGACTCGCCGGATTTGCGGGCGCCATCCTGCTTCCCGCATTCCCGGCGACGCCAAGCATGGGCTTCGCCTTCGTCATCAAGGCCTTTCTTGCCGTTGTCGCGGCGGGACCCGTCACTCTCTCGGGAACGGTCGCTGCCGGCGGAGTCCTGGGCTCCATCGCCAGCATGACGGCGAGTTTCTACACGACCGTCATGGGAGATGTCGTGTTCTTCATCGCGACGATCACGATCCTGCGGATCTTCCCCCTCGGGATCTCCGCGCGCTGGCGTCTGAAACTCTGATCCGATGGCAGGAGCCGTGGAAACGGACATGCCCAGGGTGGCGCGCTTCGAACCGTTCTCGCTCATCTGGCTATGCGGTCTGGTCGGACTGGCGATTGTCGCCAGCCTCGCCTTCGATCCCTACCTTGCCTATGTCGCGACGTCGTGGGTCATCTTCGGATTGCTGGGTCTCAGCCTTGACCTGGTGTGGGGCAGGGGCGGGATCCTGAGCCTCGGACAGACAGCATTCTACGGTGTGGGCGGCTACCTTGGCAGTATCACAGCGATCAATTGTGCATCCCTCACCGGGAACACACTCATCTGGTCACTGCCGGTGGGTATGGCGACGGGCGCGGCGACGGCGATTCTGATCGGTGGTCTCACATTCTACGGTCGTCTCGGTCCGCTTCAGACGACCATCATCACCTACACCTTCACGCTGGTGCTGTGGACCGTCGCGGTATCATTCACGACCACAATAGGTGACGCCGTTGTCGGTGGCGACAATGGGATGTCGAACATCCCGGGGTACGTCCTTGGTTTTGGGCATGACGCTCCGTTGCTCGAGCCGGGAGCGATGTTCCTCACCGTCGCCGTCATCGCCACCATAGCCTGGTATGCCAGTCACGTCCTGATGCGCTCGCCGTTCGGACTGGTGATCGACTGTATACGCATGGATCCGGTCAAGGCCGAGCTTCTCGGTTACGATGTCCGGCTCTACCAGCTTCTTCTCTTCACGATTGCCGGAGCTGTTGCGGGCCTTGCCGGCGCCCTGTTCGGCGCCTGGGCCAACTATCTCAACCCTTCCGTCTTCAGTGTCCAGGAGGCCCTGCTGGTGCCGATCTATGTCCTCGTCGGGGGCAGGGGATCACTGGTGGGGGCCTTTCTTGGAGCCCTCATGGTGGGAGGGCTGTCCTTCTGGCTTGGCGGAGGCGTCATCGGCGGCCAGACCACTCTCGTCATGGGCGCCTGCCTCATCCTGCTGGTGATATTTCTGCGTAACGGGCTGACCGGGGGTCTTCGTGATCTCGCGGAAATGACGAGGCACCTGGCGATGCGACGCGGCGAGGGTGAGGACGACGATTCGCGCGAGCCCAGTCTCAACGTGGACTTCGAGCGTCTCGACCTGCTGCGCGCTACGGAAGGAGAACCGGTAATTCTGGAGACCGAAGACACGTTCAAGCGTTTCGGCGGGGTGATCCCGGTGAGGCATGTTTCCCAGTCCTTCTCCCCGGGGCGGGTGCGGTGCCTCATCGGCCCCAACGGCGCCGGAAAGAGCTCCTATCTCAAGGCCTGTACGGGTGTTTACAAGCCTGATGGTGGGAGCATTACGCTGGCCGGCCAGGACATCACGAAGACCGACCCCTTTCGAAGGGTGCGCATGGGGCTGGGCATCAAGAACCAGAGGGCACAGGTGTTTGCCGGTCTTGACGTGCGTCGTAACCTCTGGGTTGCCGCCTACAGCCGCAGCCGGGATGCACGAACGGCCGACTGGATCACGGCGGAAATGCTCCACATGCTTGGCATGCGGAATTCGGCATCAAGGCCGGCGAGTGAGCTGTCCCACGGGGAGCAGCAGTGGCTGGATCTGGGCATGGTGCTTGCTCTGGGCCCTGATGTCATCCTGCTCGATGAGCCCGCAGCGGGCATGACCAACGAGGAGCGTCGTCAGCTGTCACACATGGTCCGGGCACTTGCCAGGACCGCCTCCGTGGTGGTGGTGGAGCATGACATGGACTTCGTGCGCACACTCGATGC
The DNA here is from genome assembly GCA_028821455.1 of bacterium. Classification (GTDB taxonomy): domain Bacteria; phylum Pseudomonadota; class Alphaproteobacteria; order SP197; family SP197; genus SP197. The sequence continues at coordinate 9,472 of JAPPGE010000069.1, forward strand.
CGATGTCACGGTCCTTCACCAGGGTGAAGTGTTTGCCCGTGGCGACATCGAGGCGCTGCGCCAGGACGACCGGGTGCTCGACATCTACCTGGGCCGTCATCAGCATGTTTGAAATCACTGACGCAACCGGCGGCTACGGCAAGACGCGGATCATCCGCAACGTGTCGATGAAAGTGAACACCGGGGAAGTTGTGGCACTTCTGGGGAGGAATGGTGTCGGCAAGTCGACGTTGCTGAAGTACATCATGGGACTGATCGATGTCTTCGGTGGACAGGTATCACTCGATGGCGCACCGCTTCCCGCTTCCACTGCGCGGCGCGCCCGTGCCGGACTCGGCTACGTGCCGCAGGGCCGCTATGTCTTCCCGCGTCTCACCGTGACGGAGAATATCGCGGCAGCGGCCATCGGTTGCGGCCTTGACAGGAAGGAGGCGGTCGAACGGGCGCTCAGTGACTTCCCCATCCTCTACGAGAAAGCTGAGGCATTGGCCGGCAGCCTGAGTGGCGGCCAGCAGCAGATCCTCGCCATCGCCCGCGCCCTGGCCACGCGCCCCAGAGTGCTGATGCTCGATGAGCCAAGCGAGGGTGTCCAGCCATCCATTGTCGACGAGATTGCCGGCATTCTCATGGCGATGAAGGATGAGGCAACTCTCACCATCATCATCGCCGAGCAGAATCTCGATTTTTGTCTTTCCCTTGCCGAGCGGGCCTACGTCATGGCGGGTGGCACCATCGCCCGGGAAGTCACACGCGATGAACTTGTCGGCGACCGCGAACTGCTGCACGACCTGCTCGGGGTATGACGGCGCACGAAGAAGGAGGACGAGGGGCCATGACACGCGTGACGGGTGAGCAGGTGATCGGTTATCGCCGGGCCATGGGGCGGCCGGACCTTGCGGATGCCGATGTCGACCGTGTGGTCGACATACTCAACGATGCCCTCGGGGCGCTCGCCGGTCTCGATGATGTATCGTGGGTGGAGCCGACACCTCACTTCCGGGTCGAGCGCCATGACTGAGGTCCCCCTCAACGAACTGGAAGTCGGCGACCTCGTCCGTCGTCTGCATCACCGTGACATCACCGCTGTCGCCCTCGCCGAGGCCTGCCTTGCCGCCTCGGCGAGGGTGCGTGACACGATCAATGCCCATGTTGCCCTTGACGAAGGGAAGGTCATCGCCGAGGCCCGGGCACTCGACGACATGAGGGCAGGTGGCGTCGTTGCCGGCCCGCTCCACGGCATCCCGGTGGCGGTCAAGGACAACTTCTGGACCAGGGACTATCCGACAACAGCGTGCTCCCGGGTTCTCGCCGTTGCACCCGTCGGCATCGATGCGACGGTTGTGGGACGACTGCGGGCTGCCGGCGCCATTGTCTTCGGCAAGACCAACATGCATGAATGGGCCTACGGCGCGACGAATACGTCGTCGGCATTCGGTCCGGTACACAATCCATGGAACCCCGGTCACATCTCGGGAGGATCGAGCGGCGGATCCGCAGCCGCCCTGGCGGCGCGTGTCGTGCCTGCGGCCCTGGGCAGTGATACGGGCGGATCAGTGAGAATACCCGCGGCGGCATGTGGAGTCTGTGGGCTCAAGCCGACCTACGGGCGTCTCAGCCGATTCGGAGTCCTGCCGCTCTCGTTCTCGCTCGATGTCGCGGGACCCATGGCCCGTTCGGCGCGGGATCTGGAAATTCTCCTCGACGTCCTTTCCGGCGAAGACCCGAAGGACCCTACGACCCGTGTCGACAGGCGTGCCGCCGCGAGGTCGGGCAATCCTCGACTCGCGGTGTTGCGTGGCGAGGGGATTCTCTGTGACGAGGACGTCGGGCACGCCTTCGAGAATGCTCTTGGCGTGTTCCGGGAAGCGGGTTGCACCATCACCGAAATTGAGGTGCCGGGGCTTGAGCGCGGATTTGGCATCTGGAAAGTCATCATGCTGGCAGAGGCGTCCGCCTGGCATGCACGATACCTGGAAACCCATGTCGACTCGTACGGAGAGGACGTCAGGATTCAGCTGCAGGCCGGGCAGCACATCGCCGCCGTCGACTATCTCAAGGCCCAGCAGTTCAGGACCCACCTTGTCGCCAGGTTTCGGGAACTCCTCGAGCACCACGACGCCGCGTGCATGCCAACCCTCCCCGTTGCCGCACCGGCAATCGGGGAAACGGACCTCACAGTTGGCACAAGACGGATCTCCGCGCAGGACGCGATGACGGTGATGCCATGGATCGCCAATCTGACGGGCCTGCCGGCTGTCTCGATCCCCTCGGGACGCAATTCAGCGGGTCTGCCGGTCGCGCTGACCCTGATGGGTCGCCCATTCGGGGAAGAGACCATTCTCGACATGGCCGGAGCATTCCAGTCTGTCACGGGCTGGCATACCCTCAAGCCTGACATGGTGGCTTGATTTCCCGTGCTGCGCCGGGGGCGCAGACGGTCTCGATCATTCAGGGCTTCGGGATGGCGCGAGGGATGGACAAGAGACTTCTTGAACTGATGACCCGTTCGGAGCGGGACAGGGTCATGGCACCGATCGGCGAGGCCATGACACTCCCCTCCCAGGCCTTCACGGATGCCGCATGGCATGCGCTTGAGGTGGAGCGGATCTTCGCGCGGAACTGGACCGCCGTCATGTTCGCCGTGGAACTTCCGTGTGCCGGGGATGCCCGGCCGTTCGATCTCTTCGATCAGCCGCTGCTGGCGGTCCGGGGGCGAGACGGGACGTTGCGCGTCTTTCACAACATCGTCCCATATGACGGCTGCCTGGCCCTGCTGCGTCCGGCAAGGGGCCTGGAGTTCATCGACACTCCCTACCATGGCCTTCGCTACGACCTCGACGGCCGCCTTGTGGGCGCGCCCTACTGGGATGGCAGTCCAGATGCCGGCCCCGAGGCCCTGGATGGATGGCCATGCGATCTCGTCGAGGTTCCGAGCGCCGAGCGGTTTGGCACTCTCTTCATCAATTCCGATGGCGATGCACCGGATATCGATGAGTGGTTGATGCCCTGGCGCCGCCTCGTGGGCACCGACTTTGCCATCGACCGTCTGGTCCCTGCCCGCGACGGCGACGGACAGCCGCTCATCGAAGAGAGAACCGTCAACACCAACTGGAAGACCTACCAGGAAAACGCATCCATCAACCTCCTCCATGAAGCCTTTACACACGACATCTACCGCAAGTCTCCCGAAGTTCCGCGGGTCGGAGCGGCCGGAGAGCCCCGCTTCGAGCTCACCATGGAGGGCTCACTCCTTGCCTTCGCCCATTCCCGTGAGCAATCCGGCGCCACATATGACGAAGTTCACCTTCCCTCGGCCGGTCACGATACCGGCATCGTGCCCGAACGGGGCTACTTCACGACACTCTATCCCAACGTCAACATTCCGCTGCTCGACACCTTCGCCAAGGTCAACATCGCCCTGCCGCTGGGTCCGGGCGTCACGGAGTTGAGACACCTGCGGTTCTATGCTCCCGAAGCACTCGAGGATCCCGCCTTCCAGGATCAGGAATTGCAGGTGCAAGGATTGTTCGATGTCGTTCACGCGGAAGACAGGATCATGATCGAGGCCGTGCAGGCCGCACGCCGCAGCCCAGTGTGCCTCCAGCATTACTACGCACCGTTCTGGGACAGGCTCCACCACCGCTTCAACCAGCTCGTCATGGCGGATATGGAGCGGACCTGAACTCCACCCGGGATGGCGTCCGACTCCGAGGCGGAGTCTTCAGGAAAGCCGGCGAAGACGGCTTCCGTCAGGGTCGGTCACCAGGAGATGCGGGCTTGCGGATCCGATCCGCACCTCGCGGGATGCCGGGTGGGGAGTGACGGTGCCGGTGAGGAGATCGATCGAAAGAACGGGGTGACCGGACCAGGCGACAGTGAGGGCTGCTGACTGGTCCTCCGGCACCACCAGCACCAGCGGGTTGCCGGCTTCCATCATCTCAAGGCATCGCCCTCCTGCAAGGTTCCTGGCGGCGCCAGGCGAAATCTCGTCGTCGACGATGTCGAAGGCCGCATGCATGTGGCGCACCACGTGATAGGCGGGACGCGGGTTGCAGAGACGGTCGAGAACGCCGGACCGGGGGAAGTAGCCTCGGTCGATGTCGACCAGGGTGTCGGCGAACACGGTGACATTGGAAAAGGTCATGGCGGCCGCCATGACCTCGGCAATCCGCCTGACGGTGAGGGCGTCGTCCATGACCGGACTGGCCGGACTGGTTCCGGCCATGCGCATGTGGATATGGGCCCTGAGGCCGAGGCCGGTTGCCACGGCGCTTGCCGCTGCCACCGTTTCCCAGACCGGCATGTCGAGTGTGAGGCGGAAGACCACGCCGGCGAGCACGCCATCGAGTGCCGGCAGCCTTGCGATTGCGGTGACCTCGTCTGTGTCGGAGGCAAGGAATCCCTGGTTGATCGAATGGTAGTACTTTCCCGCCTCGGCGCGCTGTTCGTCAATCGAACGCAGGCGCGACAGGACGAGTGGCATACCGGCGCCCTTGGCGGCAGAGGCGATGGGGCCGATGTCACGGTTGATAACCTCGGGATTGACGGCGACGTCCCAGGTCCGAAAGAGGTCGTGGTGGGCCCTGAGGCGGTCCATCAGGTCGCCGGTAGGGGCGCCGAACGACATGAGCGTGAAGAGGTGGCCGTGTTCCGCCAGCACGTTCATGCGCGCGACATTGGCCTCGTTCACGAGATCGCGTACCGGCACCCTCAAGGGCCGAACGGCCATGTCCCACAGGGCGAGCAGAGGGTAGTCGTTGCGCACGGTCTTGCGATCAAACTCGTCCAGACCGCCGGTGGGAGGAATTTCGACAATCTCCATCCAGTTGTGGCGCATATCGAATCCGAACGCGGCACGCCGGTTTTGGCGTGGATGGATGGCAGCGAGACGATGTTCCGGCTCGGTTGCCTGAACCGCACCGGCATCGAGGGTGTTTCCCCATGTGCGCACGATCTCGATCAGGTGCCTGTACTCGTGGACATGGCAGATCGCATAGCCAAGCTTGGGCCTGTCATTGCGTCCGAATTCGGTTTCGGCGCCAGGCGAGGCCCTCAGCATCTCGGCGTAGTCAAAGCGCACGAAGGCGGTCGACGGCAGGATGTAGCAGTCGGTCGGGTCGAGCCGGAGGTACCAGAAGTTGTGGACATGTCCGGCAATCAGGGCTTCGACCCGGTGCTGCCGGGCGAGTCCGAGGAGCCAGGAGCGGCCGGGTTCGCCGATATTGTCATAGGACTCGTCCTCGTCTGCGTCCAGGAGACAGGGCGGATAGTGGCTGAACAGGAAGATGCGTCGGCCATGGTGGTTGCGGAGGTCGTCCTCCAGCCAGGCACGCTGGCGGTCCTCTGCCTCGAGGTGCGAGTTGATGACCTGGGCGTTGATGATGACGAAGTGGCAGTCCTGGTGATCAAAGGACGTGTACTGGTCGCCGAAATGGTGTTGCCACAGGGCGAGATGATCCTCGTTGATCCGGGCAGCGGGCGCCCAGTCATTGGGCTTGTCGCCGACGTCGTGGTTGCCGGGTGTGAGCCAGGCAGGATGGTCGAGGGTATTGAACACCTCGAAGAAGCGCCGGGCCGCATCGGCATAGAGTCCGGGGATCGCCGGAACCGGATGGACGATGTCGCCGACGTGAACGACAAAGGCGAGGTCCCGCGCATTGAGGTCCCGGATGACATGGCGCATGCGTCGGTTGGCGAGGCGACCCGATTCGAAGGGCGAATTCGTCTCGTCCTCGCCCTGGTTGACGTGGGTGTCGGTGATGATGCCGTAACTGAAGAGACGCCTGCCAGGGGCGGTGGATCGATTCGGGGGCTCGGCCAAGACAGTTCTCCAGTGAAATTGCTAACGTGGCACGCCAGTCTGAGTCGTATGCCGACCGTCGGTCAATCCACCGGAACCGGTTCAGGGAACGCCGGCGGCAGGAAGGAGCAACCCATGCCGGGCGTCACCATGATCGATCATCCCCTGGTTCAGCACAGGCTCTCCCTCCTGCGTTCCAGGGAAACCGGAACCCGCCCCTTCCGCCGGATCATGCGTGAACTCGCAACGATGGTCGGCTACGAGGTCTTGCGTGATCTGGACCTCGTACGGCGCACCATCGAGACGCCGCTGGCCAGGATGGAGGCACCGTTTCTCAAGGAAGGAGAACCGGTCCTGATTTCTGTCCTGCGCGCAGGCAACGGATTGCTCGAGGGCATGCTCGAACTGGTGCCATCGGCTCCTGTCGGATACGTCGGGCTGGTACGCGACCCGCATACGCTTCAGGCGAGTGAATACTACTTCAAGGTGCCGCGTGATCTCGCCGACAGACCGGTCATTGTTCTCGATCCAATGCTGGGGACGGCCAACACGGCGTCTGCCGCGTTGTCACGGCTGAAGGGCGCGTCAGCCCGCAGTATCCGGCTAATGTCCCTGCTGGCCGCGCCCGAGGGAATCGACGCTCTGGCGAAAGCCCATCCGGACGTTCCGGTCTTCACCGCCGCCGTCGACCAGTCTCTCGACGATCATGGCTACCTGGTGCCCGGTCTCGGAGATGCCGGCGACCGGCTGTGTGGAACGTGATCATGCTCCACAGGCGTCTTTGCGAGGGAAGTCCTGTCCTGCTGGTACGGCTTTCGGCGCGCTGATAGAAGCCGTGAGTAATACGACCGTGGAGGAAACTCATGGGAACAACGGGTTTCATTGGCCTCGGGCGCATGGGATGTCCCATGGCCTCAAATCTCGTGCGCAGGGGCTTCGATCTGGTGGTTCACGACATCGTGCCGGGTCAGGTCGACATTCTGTCACGCCTGGGCGCCGTGCCTGCCGCATCGCCGGCGGGGGTGGCGGCCGAGGCGGAGGTGGTGATTACCATGCTCCCCGGTCCGTCCAGTGTCCGCGAGGTCATTGCCGGAGAAGGCGGAATTCTCACCACGGCCCGGCGCGGCACCATCGTCATGGACATGAGCACCATCGATCCCGGAACCACGGACGCCATGGCGGAACTCTGCCACGGCAGGGGGCTTGAGTTCGTTGACGCACCGGTGGGTCGTCTTGCTTCCCATGCGGATGCCGGAGAGTCCCTCTTCATGGTGGGCGGCACATCCGACAATCTCGAACGTGTCCGGCCGCTTCTCGAGGCCATGGGGACGGCGATCTTCCACTGCGGCCCGTGCGGTACGGGGACGCGCACGAAGCTCGTCAACAACTTCATTTCCACGGCATCCTGCCAGATCAACGCCGAGGCGCTCGTTCTCGCGGCGGGCTTCGGACTCGATCTCGACAGTACGCTCGACGTGATCTGTGGCACGTCGGCCATCAACGGGCAGATCAGTTCGGCCTGGCCCGTCAAGGTGCTGGCCGACGACACCTCTCCCGGGTTCACCATCGACCTGGCGCACAAGGATCTCTCACTCGTCGTCGAAGCCGCCAACGCCACCGGCGTGCCGATGCCCATGGCCGCCGCTGCCCGGGAAGCCTACAGTGTGGCGAAGGTGCGCGGATATGGCGGCAAGGACTTTTCGGCCATGCTCGATGTGCACTGTGACATTACCGGCACTCCGCAGCCTCGCCTCATCGCCAACTCGAGATATCGCAGCACCTAGGCGGCGACGGAGGCCCCGGAACAACCGACTCTTGTTGAGTTCGCATGGATGATCTATTTGAACGTGGGGCCACATTCTGGCGGACGGACGGGTGATATCCGAGATCAGGTATGTTTCGACCCGCGGGGGGGCGGCCGAAGCGGGCTTCGAGGAAATCCTGCTGGGTGGACTGGCCCCCGATGGGGGGCTGTGGCTTCCGAAGACCTGGCCCTGGTTCGCGGCCGAGGACTTTCGAGCCATGCAGGGCATGACATACGCCGAGATTGTCGCGCGCGTCATCCAGCCCTTCGTTGCCGGCTGGATCAGGCCGGACGATCTGCTCGCCATGACACGCCAGGCTTATGCGCGATTCGACCATCCCGCCGTCATTCCCATGGTGCAGACGACGGACAACGACTGGCTTCTCGAACTGTTTCATGGCCCGACCTTCGCCTTCAAGGATCTGGCCCTGCAGCTTCTCGCCCGCCTCATGGACCGGGCACTCGAAGCGAGGGGTGAACGGGTCACCGTTCTGGGCGCTACGTCGGGAGACACCGGTTCGGCGGCCATCGCCGGGTGTGCCGGCCGGCGCAACATGGACATCTTCATCCTGTTTCCCAAGGGCAGGATCAGCGACATCCAGCGGCGCCAGATGACGACCGTGGTCGCCGGCAACGTCCACTGTATCGCTATCGAGGGGACGTTTGACGACTGCCAGTCCCTGGTGAAGGCCATGTTCAACGATGCGGCCTTCGCGGCATCCCGAAGGCTGACGGCGGTCAACTCCATAAACTGGACCCGCATCGTGGCGCAGGCAGCCTATTGCATCGCCGCGGCCGTCCGCCTCGGTGCGCCGGATCGCAAGGTGGCCTTCTCCATTCCCTCCGCCAACTTCGGCGCCTGTTTTGCCGCATGGTGTGCCGTCAGAATGGGGCTTGCCGTTGACCGTCTGGTGGTGGCGACCAATGCCAACGACATCCTGCACCGGTTCTTCCAGACCGGACACTACACGCCGCGTGATGTCGTCGCGACGTTGTCACCAAGCATGGATATCCAGATCTCGAGCAATTTCGAACGTCTGCTGTTCGAACTCTACGATCGCGACGGCAGTTCCATCCAGCGCCTGATGGGACGCCTGCCACGTCTGGGGTCATTCGACGTCACGGCGCGGGCCCTGATGCGGGCGCGTTCCATCATCGCCAGCCATCGTCTTGATGACGACGGAATCATCGCCGAGATGCGACGCATGTGGCGCGAACACGGCGTCATGGTTGATCCTCACACCGCTTGTGGAACGGCGGCCGCGCGTGAGGTCGGAATAGATCCGGGCGTTCCGGTAATCATGCATGCCCAGGCCCATCCGGCGAAGTTTCCGGAAGCGGTCGTGGCCGCGCTGGGAGAACCGCCGAAAACCCCCGCGAAACTCTCGAGAATTCAGGGGCTGACAGAGAACATGACGACCTTGCCAAACGATATCGACATCGTGCAGGGTTACGTCCGCGACAACACGGAGGCGGACGGTTGATCGAGCGGCCGATGCGGATCGGGCAGCCTTGAGTCTGGACGTCACACGCCTCGCCAACGGTTTGAGGGTCGTCACCGACAGCATCGAGGGTGTCGGCTCTGCTGCGGTGGGTGTCTGGGTCAATGTCGGCGCGCGCGACGAGCCTGACCATCTCCACGGTATCTCGCATCTTCTCGAACACATGGCGTTCAAGGGCACGGAGCGGCGCAATGCGCGCATGATTGCCCAGGAGATCGAGGATGTCGGCGGATATGTGAACGCCTACACCACGCGCGAGAACACGGCCTACTATGCCCGGGTCCTCGGGGACGATGTGCCGCTGGCCATCGACGTTCTTGGAGACATCCTGCAGAACTCCGTCTTCGATGAAAGCGAACTCGAAAAGGAGCGCTGGGTCGTCGAACAGGAGATTGCCCAGGTCTTCGACACCCCGGATGATCTCGTCTTTGACCTGTTTCAGGAGTGCGCCTTCCCCGACCAGCCCATGGGGCGCTCCATCCTCGGCACACCGGCGAGCATCGCCGGCATGACCCGGCAGACCCTTCTTGGACACATGACCGGCCACTACACTGCCGAGAGCATGGTGCTGTCGGCTGCCGGAGCCGTCGATCACGGGGAGATCGTGCGCCTGGCAGAGGACCAGTTCTGCGACCTGCCCCGTTCGAACGGCCATCTCCCGCGTCCTGCGGCCTATGCCGGTGGAGCCATTGACCGCAAGGATGACGTCGAGCAGGTCCATCTCGTCATGGGGTGCCCGGGGTTCGGTATCTGCGACGACAACTACTACCCGGTCCAGTTCTTCAGCAACGCTCTGGGTGGCGGCATGTCGTCGCGTCTGTTCCAGGAGATCCGCGAGGACCGGGGACTCGCCTACACCATCTATTCGTTCCACTCGGCCTTTGAAGACAGCGGCCTCTTCGGCATCTATGCCGGGTGTGCCGAAGCCGATGCCCGGGAAGTGGCGAACCTGGTCGTCGACGCGATCGCGCGAACGACAGACGGCCTCGCCGATGACGAGATCGAGCGGGCCCGCACGCAGATGAAGGCGGGGCTCCTGATGGCGCGGGAGAGCACGGCTGCGCGATGCGAGGCGCTGGCGCGCCAGATGCTTGTCTTCGGGCGCACCATCACCGAGGAAGAAATCGTTGCGAAGATCGAGGCCGTGTGCGCGGCGGATATCCGCAAGTGCGCCGAGACCCTGTTCCAGGGCACACGTCCTGCGATGGCCTGCATCGGACCGGAAGAGGGCATCGTTCCGTACGGGAAGATCCTGTTGGGTCTGGGCAAGGAATCAGGGGCGTGTTCGCCTTCCTGAGGAAACCGGCATCACGGCACCAGCTTGCCTGTCTCGAGAGCGTCAGGCTGGCGCTCCGGCCGCCTGCCATCGATGACTGGCCGCAATGGGCCAGGTTGCGCAACGAAAGCAGGGACTTCCTGCAGCCCTGGGAACCGACATGGCCGCGCAACGCGTTGACCAGGGGTTCCTTCACCCGACGCATCAAGCTGCAGGCGCGCGATCGTGAGGCCGGAACGGCGCTCAGCTGGTTCCTGATCCGGCGAGATGATGAAGCGCTCATGGGTGGGGTGACGGTGAGCGACATTCGCCGGGGTGTGGCAAGTTCGGGAACCCTTGGATACTGGATTGGCCGCTCCTATTCCCGCCAGGGGTACATGAGCGAGGCCGTGGAGGCGGTGATCGACCATGTCTTCGACGAGTTCGGACTGCATCGCCTGGAGGCGGCCTGTCTGCCGGCCAACGAAGCGAGCCGCCGGCTCCTTGTTTCCAGGGGATTCAGTCTCGAGGGGATAGCCCGCAGCTACCTCAAGATCGACGGAGACTGGCGCGACCACCTGCTGTTCTCCCTAATCGAATCGGAATGGCGTCCATCGCGCCGATCACATGGACCGGAGCCCTGAGAGTTTGAATCGCAGACCAGGCATCTGGTTCTTGCGTGTCGCCTCGAGCGCATGGCTCTCGTGTCACAAGCCGATTCCGGGACGGCAGTGACGGGATCACCATTGAAGAAATAAGGCCGTGGAGGTCAAACTTCACGGCAGGGACTGAGGTCGTCCCCCTGAAGGCCACAGCGCTGCGTGACCGGAACGGCTGACACTTCATGGACCGCCGGCGCATCTATGCCGCCGGGCCAATGTCTCCACGAGACGCAATGCGTCCGACAAGTGGCATGTCGCGACGTCGGGTCAATCTGCGGTTGGGACGTGCGAAGCGGTCCTGGTGAATTTGTCTGTCCATGTTCGGAGGGTGTAGTCTTACGAACTTCGGTCCTCCCGGATAGGGCGGACACACACGCAGCCGGGACTGCGTCGACAGTTCTCCCGGCACCAGAGGAGGGAGAGGATGGATACCAGGAAGTTTGTCGAGACATGGCGCAGCGGAACGATGTCGCGGCGCACCTTCGAAGGTGGTCTGGCGGCCGCGGGGCTCGGACTCGTGACCGTGCCTGCCGTACGCCGGCCGGCGCACGCGGCCGGCGAGGTGACGTATTTCGGCTGGTCCGGCTACGAGTCAGAGGGGTTCCATACCGCCTACACCGAAAAGTACGGCGGATCGCCGGAGGCCGCCTTCTGGGCCACGGAGGAAGAGGCGCTCCAGAAGATGCGCCAGGGCTTCACGCCTGACGTCATGCATCCGTGCACCTATACACTGCACAAGTGGCGGGACGCGGGCGTCCTCATGGCGCTTGATCCCGACCGTCTGGCGTGGCTGCCCGACATGTTCGAGAGCCTCAATGACGTCGCCGGTGCGGTGCATGACGGCATTCGCTACTTCATGCCGATGGACTGGGGCAATTCCACGGTTCTTTATCGCTCGGACATCGTCGCGCCCGAACACGCCGGCGAGAACCTCAGTTGGGCGATCATCTACGAGGATTGGTACAAGGGGCGAGTCGCCACGTACGACACGGAAGCGAATGTCCAGATTGCGGGCCTGCTGCTGGGCTACGATGACATCTTCAACCTGACCGACGAGCAGCTTCTGAGTACGAGGCCGCTACTGGAAAAGCAGCGCGAGAACCTGCGCTTCTACTGGGGCGATGTTTCGGAGATTGACCAGGCCCTTGCCTCCGGGGAACTGGTGGCAGCCTATGGCTGGAACGACTCGTACGTGCGTCTGCGCGCCCAGGGCGTGCCGATCGAACTTGGCATTCCCAAGGAAGGAATCTTCACCTGGCTGTGCGGGCTCACGATCCACCCCGGAACGAAGGATATCGACGCCGCCTACGACCTCGTCAATGCGATGACCAGTCCGGAAGCCGGCGCATTCGAGATCGAGAACTTCGGCTTCGGTCACGCCAACAAGAAGGCCTTTGATCTGGTTTCCGATGACGCGCTTGCGGACCTGGGGCTGAGCACACCGGAGGCCCTGCTCAGCAACGGGATCTTCTTTGCCGCCATGGACGGGCAGATCGAGGAGAAGTACATCCGCCTGTTCGACGAGGTGAAGGCAGGCTTCTGAGACGGTTGGCCGCGTTCTCTGGCCGGGCCTGGGCGCACGTCGCTCCGGCCCGGTCATTCATGGGCTGTCGACGGTTCTGCTTCCCGGTCGTGATGACGGGTATCCGCCGACTGGCGGCGGGGAGTTCTTTGTCGCAGGACGGATTTGCCATGCGAGCGCTCCCCCCGTCCCCGGGGCGGAGGTCGAGACGACACACATCATTGATGCGGCGACGACGCGGGGCAGTTTCCCCGTGTCGTCCATAAGAGGACGACATGTCGGTGGAGAGAATCGATAGGTCCAGACTGCGCGTTCTTCGAGAACATGAGGACGCCGAATTCGTCCGTCGCCGCCCGCGGTCGCGCGAACTGCTCGAGCGTGGTCGTGCCTCCATGCCGGGCGGGGTGCCGATGTCCTGGATGACGGGGCTCTACGAACACGCGACAATGTTCCCGGTATCAGGCGACGGGGCCTGTTTCGAGGATGTCGATGGCCACTGCTACCTGGACATGAACCAGGTCGATGTCGCGGGCTTTCTGGGCTTCGCACCGCCACCGGTCACCGAGGCGTTGAGTGCCCAGGCGGCCCGGGGTTCTTCCTTCCTGTTGCCGTCCGAGGACAGCATCGTGGTGGCCGAAGACCTGGCCCGGCGCGTGGGCCTGCCGTTCTGGCAATTCACGGGCGCCGTTTCCAACGCGAACGCGGAGGCCATCCGCCTGGCACGGGTCAGTACGGGACGCGAACGCGTGCTCATGTTCGAAGGGAAGTATCACGGTGACATCGATGATGTCCTGGGACGACATGATGGCGAAGGTCCGAAGGCCGCCGTGCCGGGGCGTATCGCCAATGCCCCCCGGGGCGAGGTGACGATCCCGTTCAACGACCTCGCCGCGCTCGAGGCGATGCTCGCGGCAGGTGATATCGCCTGCGTGCTCAGCGAGCCCATGTTGACCAACTTCAATCTCATCTTTCCCGACGACGGCTTCTGGACGCAGGCCGAAGCAATCATCCGCGCCGCCGGCGCCCTGCTGATCATCGACGAAGCGCACACACATTCCTTTGCGTACGGCGGATTGACGAACGCCTGGCAGCTTTCGCCAGACGTTGTCACGCTGGGCAAGGGTCTTGGCAGCGGTGTCCCCTTTGGTGCCTACGGAATGACCGCAGAGTTGGCCCGGGTCCTGGAGCGCCACGCGAAACCCCCGTCGCCTCTGGAAGGCGGCGGCGCGACCCTTGTAACCGGTGGTACCACGTACGCGAATGCGCTGGTCCTGGCGGCTGCACGCGCCGCGCTGGAGCGGTGTTTGACGCCGGAAGCATACATTCGCAACGAATCGCTTGGCAGAAGGCTCGCCGTAGGCCTCGAGGAGATCTTTGCAAGGCGGGATCTCGACTGGAGGGTGCCGCAGATCGGTGGCCGCTGCGGCTGGGTGCTTGGCCCGGATCTGCCGCGCAACACCGGGGATTCCGCCGCGACGATGGACATTTTCTTCTCCAATTCACGGCGCGTGTTCATGGCCAACCGGGGAATTTGGGAAGCGCTGGATACGGCGGGTCCGGCGTGCTCCTTTGCCCATGACGAGGCCGACGTGGATCGCTATCTGGAAGTCGCCGAGGCCTTCGTGGAAGCCACCACGACGCCTGCTTCCTGATGGCGTGTTTGCCCTCCACGGGTTGCGGCGAATGCAAAGGGCCGTGTCCGTTCGAGGCTCCTCAGCTGGCTTCCTGTGACAGGAAGGTGAACACATGATGATCACGAAACGGGTGTTCGAGGGCGGACGCGTCTTCACCTCGGATCCTGACAATCCCTGGGCGGAGGCCCTTGTCGTTGACGGTGACCGGATCGCCTTCGTGGGCGGTGCGGAGAATGCGGCCGCCGTGGCCGGTGACGATGCTGAGCACATTAACGTTGACGGCGGTCTCGTCTTGCCTGGCTTTGTCGATGGTCACGTGCACATCACGCTGACGGGCTCCTCCATGCTCAAGGCGTATCTTCGCGATGCCACGAGCGTCGAGGAGATCCAGCGTCGGGTCAAGGCGTGGGCCGACGACAATCCGCATGAACCACGCGTCCTCGGGACCGACTGGGTGCACTCGGTCCTGCCGGACAACAAGCCCACCAAGGAGATGCTGGATGCGGTCGTGTCCGATCGGCCGGTGTATCTCGAGGCCTTTGATTTCCATTCCTGCTGGGTCAACTCGGCCGCGCTCGAGGAACTCGGCATCGACGACGACACGCCGGATCCGGCTGGCGGGACCATCGCACGCGACCCTGAAACCGGCGAAGCCACCGGCCATTTGCTGGAAAGCGCCAGTTTCGCGCTGGTGGCGCCCCTTCTTGCACAGGTTGATGACGAGGTGCGGGACGGCTATGTCTCCACGGCGCTCGAGGCCTTTGCTCGTGCGGGCATCACTACGGTTGTGGAGATGGCGCTCGAGGAGGAGGCGCTCGAGTCGATTGCCAGGTTGCAAGCGGCCGGCAAGCTGACCGTGCGGGTCGTTGCGCACATGATCATCTGGCGCAAGGGCGATACCGCTGAAGAACTCGCCCTGGTGAAGAGGGCCGCCGAACTGTCCCGGGAGTATCGGGGCGACTGGCTGCGCGTCGGTGGCGTCAAGGTCATCTCGGACGGCTCGATCGATGCCTGCACAGCCGCACTCAGCAAACCGTACACGAACGGGACGAGCTCCGATCCCATCTGGCCACCCGAGGCGCTCGAACCGGTTGTCGAGGCAGCCGACGCCGCCGGGCTGCAGATTGCCGTTCACGCCGTGGGCGACCAGGCGATCCGCAACACAGTTGACGCAATGGAAAGGGCCATGCGGATCAACGGAACATCAGGAAAGCGCCATCGCATAGAGCACCTGGAGTACGTTCGTGCCGAGGACATCGAACGAATGGGTCGGCTCGGCATCACGGCGTCGATGCAGCCGGTGCACATGGATCCGGCCTATCTGCAGAACTGGATTGCAATGCTCGGTCCGGAGCGCGCCAATCATGGCTTCGCCTGGCCCCTGCATGACGCCGCGGGGTCGGTTCTCGCCTTCGGCACGGATGCACCCACCACCCCGCACTGGTCGCTGCCCAACATGTACATCGCCTCGACCCGCAAGTCGCCGGTCGACGAAACCCTGCCCGCACATCGGCCCGACTGGGCACTGCCGCTCGAAGCGGCCATCATCCATGGCACCCGTGAGTCGGCCTGGGCTGCATGGCTCGACCATGTGACGGGTGTGCTGAAGCCCGGGTTCGCCGCGGATATCGCTGTTGTGGATCGCGATGTCCTTGCCCTGGGACCCGCCTCACTACTTGAGGCCAGCATCAAGCTGACGATGATGAACGGCAGGATCGTCTATTCGGTCCCGTCTCCCGTCGCCTTACCATAGACCCGCACGGATCGTGTGTCTTCGTCGGCCGGTCTCCCGGTCATGAAGGCATGGAGCTGCTCGACGGGCAAAATGCCGTCATCAGGCCGGACCATGCGTACGCCGCCACCCGGAATGGGGAAGGGGGCAAAGAAGCGTGAGCCCGGCTTCACCTCGGGTGTCTTTCGGACATGTGTCCCGGCAGTCCTTCCCGCTCTGGGGAATACGACAGTGGTTGCGCCGGGCTGATTGGTGAAACAGGTTGTTCGCCTCGCCCTGATGACCGGAGTTCATCGAGCGCCATGTCATGATCCGCAGCGGTTCCCGCAGGTAATGGCGAGTTGGGGATACTGATGTCGAACGCTCAGCCTGCTCCGCTCTCTCCGCTGATGTTTGCCACGCTTGCCGTGGTGTTCGTCCTGTTCTGGGCGACCGGATTCGTTGCCGCGAAGTTCGGCTCCCCCTATGCCGAACCGCTGACATTCCTGGGCACGCGATTTGTCATCGCCAGCGTGCTCCTCCTTGTGCTTTGCCTGGTTCTGCGCACCTCATGGCCGCGGCGTCTGCGCGACTACTGTCACATCGCGGTTGCTGGTCTGCTCGTGCAGTGCCTCTACCTGATCGGTGTCTATTATGGCATCTATCTCGGGGTCTCCATCGGTGTCATGGCACTGATTGTCGGGCTGCAACCGTTGATTACCGGAGCGCTGGTCGGGCCGTTTCTCCGCGAGCCGGTGAGCCGGCTTCAGTGGCTCGGGCTGGCGCTGGGTTTCGGCGGTCTCGGCCTGGTTGTGGCGGAGAGGGTCGTGTTCGGTGAGGCGGTATGGTTCGGCTATGTGCTCGGGCTCATCGGACTGGTGGCGATCACGGCCGGCACCCTTTACCAGAAGAAGTTCTGCGCAGCCTTCGATCTGCGTACCACGGTGGCGATCCAGAACACCGTCAGTTGCGTGGTGATCCTTGCCCTGGCCGTCACGTTCGAGACCATGGAGGTGTCGTGGACCGGAGAGTACCTGTTCGCCCTCCTATGGTCGGCGGTCGTCCTCTCGGTCATCGCCATGATGGTCTTCTACGCTCTCGTGACCCGTGGCGCCGCTACCAGGGGTACGAGCCTGATCTATCTCAGCCCGCCCACCACCGCAGTGATGGGCTGGCTCTTCTTTGACGAGTCCCTGGCCGTGCTGGCCATTGTCGGCATGATGATTGCGGTGGTCGGCGTGGCGATGGTCACGCGTGGAAGCCGCTGACACACCCCCCGGCCATGGCCGCGGGGATGGAGCCCGCGTTCAGATGACATCGAACGCCGCCGCAGGCCTCGAAAGCAGTCGCCCGCTGGTGGAGACGGGCGGTCAGTTCGGCTTGCCGGTGCCGCCCACGTCGGTGGCCAGCATGGCCGGGTCAATGCCGAGCTTCGTCAGCGCTCCCGTCCACTTGCCATCGAGATCGCTGTTGAAGAGGAGTTCGGGGTCCGCGTCACAGACCAGCCAGCCATTGTTCTGGATTTCGGCATCGAGTTGACCTGGCGCCCACCCGGCATAGCCGAGGGCCAGCAGGCTGTTGCGAGGACCGTCCCCCCGGATCATGGCCTTGAGGACGTCGATGGTGGCGGTGAGAGCGATACCACCGGATATCTGCAATGTTCCGTCGCGTACGTAGTCGTCGGAATGCAGAACAAAGCCCCGGCCTGTCTCCACGGGGCCGCCGAAGTGCACGCGGATTCCATCGCCACTGTCGCCCGGATCGAGACCGAGGCGTTCGACGACATCGCCGACTGTGATGCTCTCCAGTGACTTGTTGACGACCAGTCCCATCGCGCCCTTGTCGCTGTGGGAGCACATGTAGATCACGGTCCGTTCAAATCGCGGATCACCGATTGTCGGCATGGCGATCAGGCAGCGTCCTTCGAGCTGGCTGTCGTCTTCCATTGGTTCGTTCATGAATCCATGTCCACGGTCGACGTTCATCATAGCCGTTGCCGAAGACTTTTGCATCACCGGTCCATGAGGGGTTGAGGAAGGGTGCAGGCCGGTCCATATACCAGACACAGGTCACCCAACCCGGGCGAAAGGACAAAGACCATGACGATCAGTGTCGGCGACAACATGCCATCGGGAACGCTCCACACCATGACGGCCGACGGCCCGGCGCCAGTCTCGACCGACGAGCTGTTTGCCGGCAAGAAGGTGGTGCTGTTCTCCGTTCCCGGCGCCTTTACCCCCACCTGTTCGGCCAAGCACCTGCCGGGGTTCGTCACCCATGCCGACGCCATCAGGGCCAAGGGTGTGGACACCATTGCCTGCATGGCCGTCAATGACGCCTTTGTCATGGGGGCCTGGGGTGAACACCAGAATGTCGGGGATAGTGTCCTCATGCTGGCCGATGGCAGTGCGGACTATTCGAAAGCACTGGGACTGGAACTCGATCTCTCCGGGATCGCGTTTGGCATGCGCGGCAAGCGGTTTTCGCTCCTCGTCGAGGATGGAGTGGTCAAACAGGTCAATGTCGACGAAGACGGCTTTTCCTCGACCAGTGCGGAGACCATGCTCGAGCAACTGGGCTGACTGGTCCGGACCGCGTGTTCGGGCCTTCAACCGGCGCATTGTTGCCGAGGATTTGGCTCCGTTGCTCCACTGCCGCCGGCAGACTGGTGACATCGCCGGTGCGGCAAGTGGCATGCAGTGACCCAATCCTGTAGCATCTCCCTCATTTCAGGGAGATCGGATGGTGACGGACACCCCTCTTCTCGACACGATCAAGGTACCGGGCGACCTCAGGAAGCTGCCGGTTGATGCGCTTCGGCAGGTTGCCGACGAGTTGCGGGCCGAGACCATCGACGCGGTTTCGGTCACCGGAGGCCACCTTGGAGCAGGTCTCGGAGTGGTCGAGCTGACCGTGGCGCTCCACTATCTCTTTGACACGCCCGACGACCGGATCATCTGGGATGTCGGCCATCAGGTGTACCCCCACAAGATCCTCACCGGACGTCGTGACCGGATCCGTACCCTGCGCAAGGGCGGTGGTCTTTCGGGATTCACGAAGCGCTCGGAGAGCGAGTACGATCCGTTCGGCGCAGCGCACGCCTCGACGTCAATATCAGCGGCTCTCGGATTCTCCGTGGCCCGCGACCTCCAGGAACGGTCGAACAGGGTCGTCGCCGTCATCGGCGACGGCGCCATGACGGGAGGGATGTCCTTCGAGGGCCTCAACAACGCCGGTGCGAGCGCCAGCAAACTGATCGTCATCCTGAATGACAACGACATGTCGATCGCCCCGCCCGTCGGCGCGCTGTCGGCCTATCTGTCGCGTCTCATCTCGTCGAAGTCCTACCGGTCCCTGCGCGAAATCGGCCTGCAGGTTTCGGATCGGTTCCCCGATACTGTCAGGAAAACAGCGCACAGGGCGGAAAGCTATGTGCGGGGGATGCTGACCGGAGGCACGCTGTTCGAGGAACTCGGCTTCTTCTATGTCGGGCCCATAGACGGTCACAACCTGGACCACCTGATCCCCGTCCTGCGCAATGTTCGCGACGATACAAGTGAGGGACCGGTCCTCATCCACGCCATCACCCGAAAGGGAAAGGGCTACGCACCGGCGGAAGGGTCGAGTGACCGGTATCACGGGGTTGGCAAGTTCGATGTGGCGACGGGCGAGATCGCCAAGAGCACCAGCAACAAGCCAAGCTGGACACGGGTGTTCGCCGACAGTCTGATCGACGAGGCGCGGCGCGACGACTCGATCGTGGCAATCACGGCGGCCATGCCGTCAGGGACCGGCGTTGACCGCTTTGGTGACGTGTTTCCCGAGCGCACGTTCGATGTCGGACTGGCCGAACAGCACGGGGTCACGTTTGCTGCGGGCCTGGCGGCCGAAGGCATGAAACCATTCGCGGCCATATACTCGACCTTCCTCCAGCGGGCGTTTGACCAGATTGTCCACGACGTCGCCATCCAGAGTCTGCCGGTACGTTTTGCCATGGACCGCGCCGGGTTTGTGGGCGCGGACGGACAGACCCACTGCGGTGCCTTCGACATCGCCTACATGGGCTGCCTTCCGGGCATGGTCGTCATGGCGCCAGCCGACGAGGCGGAGCTGGTCCACATGGTGGCGACGGCCGTGGCCATCGACGACCGCCCGAGCGCCTTTCGCTATCCACGCGGCTCAGGGGTTGGCGTGCCTTTGCCGGAACAGGGCCAACCACTGGAAATCGGGCGTGGCCGGATTGTGCGTGAAGGCACGCGCGTCGCGCTCCTCTCCTATGGTGCGCGGTTGCAGGATGCGCTGGAAGCCGCAGTGGTGCTGGACGCCAGGGGTCTTTCGACGACCGTTGCCGATGCCCGTTTCGCCAAGCCCGTCGATGGCGAACTGATCACGCGCCTGGCGGCCAATCACGAGGTTCTCCTGACGGTTGAGGAGGGATCGATCGGCGGTTTCGCCACCCAGGTCATGCATGTCCTCGCTGGCGCCGGTCTCTTTGATTCCGGCCTGATTTTCAGGCCGGTGATCATGCCTGATGCCTTCCTTGATCAGGATGCGCCCGAGAGTCAGGTTCGCCAGGCGGGCCTCGATGCTTCGGGAATTGTCTCGACGGTCCTCGCTGCAGTGGGATTGGAGGAGCATCGACAGGCGAGCGGCAGTTCGTGAGGCTCATGCCCTGAGTACCGAGACCGTCGTGACCGACGACCCCTGGAAACATGTCAACGGTATTCTTGCTCGTTCCGGCACATCGTTCCTGTGGAGCATGAAGGTGATTGCGCCGGAGCGCCGGCGCGCCATGTATGCGATCTATGCCTTCTGCCGCGAAGTCGACGACATCGCGGACACTCCGGGCGACGTGGCCTCCAGGCGGGCTGCTCTCAACGCCTGGCGCGAGGAGATTGGCCGACTCTATGGCGGCTCTCCCACCATGCCGACCGCCCGTGCGCTGGATCCGGCCGTCAGGCGCTTTGAGCTTCCCAGGGAAGAATTCCTGGCGATCATCGATGGGATGGAAACGGATGTCGCTCCGGGAGTGGAAATGGCAGCCACCGACGATCTTTTCGCCTACTGCCGCCGCGTGGCGGGAGCCGTCGGCATGCTGATCATCCATGTCTTCGGTATTGCCGGCCACCCCGGGCCGGTCATGGCACAGACCATGGGGAACGCGTTCCAGATCACAAACATCCTGCGCGATCTCGAGGACGACGCGAAGGAGGGGCGGTTGTATGTCCCGAGGGACATCCTGGCGAAGCACGGCATCAGGGCCGCCTCTCCAGGCGACGTCCTGAAGCACCCGGCCTTTGCCGGCGTCTGCGCCGAACTGGCGTCGATGGCGCGCCGCCACTACGCGGAAGCGGACCGGCTTCTGGGCGAGATAGGCCGGCGGCGCATCAGGCCGATCGTGGCCATGATGAAAGTCTACAGCGAAATCCTTGATCTCCTGGAACAGCGGGGCTGGAATCGGCTCGATGTTCCGGTGAAGCCGCCGAAGGTGCGTCTGGTATGGCTTGCACTCAGATACGGGCTCCTCTGAAGGCCAGGTCCTGTGCCCGTGATCCACATTGTCGGTGCCGGCCTCGCAGGTCTTTCGGCTGCCGTTTCCCTGGCGGAGGGCGGGAAGCGGGTGGTGCTCCACGAGGCAGCCGCACAGGCCGGAGGGCGATGCCGGTCTCTTCTTGATTCCCGTCTCAAGTGCCGGATTGACAACGGCAATCACCTGTTGATGACCGGCAACCGCCACACCCTGGCATACCTCGATGCCATCGGCGCGTCCGACCAGGTCAGTGGACCGGTTCCGGCTGCCTATCCATTTGTCGACGTGGGCGATGCGAGGCAATGGACCGTGCGTCCTGGCAGAGGGCGGATACCATGGTGGATTCTCGATCCACGACGACGTGTTCCGCAGACCGCTCCGGCCAGTTATCTCTCCGCACTCGCTGTCATCACCGCCGGCGAAAGCCGGACCGTGGAAGAGTGCGTGGGGCGATCCGGAAGACTTGTGACGTGTTTCTGGGAACCTATGACCGTGGCGATTCTCAACACGCCACTCGCGGAAGCTTCAGCAGGACTGTTGCGCCAGGCATTGAAGCGGACGCTTATGAAGGGAGAGTCCTGTTGCCGTCCTCTCGTCGCCGGACAATCGCTCTCGGCCACCTTCGTAGATCCGGCTCTGGGATACCTCGCGCGCAAGGGCGTAGACGTCAGGTTGTCCAGCCGGCTGTGCGGTTTGCAGACGGCAGCCGGCAGGGTGGAAAGGCTGGACTTCGCCTCGAACAGCATCACTCTGGTTCAGGGGGACAGCGTGATTCTTGCGCTGCCCCCATTAATCGCCGGCGACCTCGTGGCGGGTCTTGAGGTTCCGCGCAAGCATCAGGGAATCGTCAATGTCCATTTCCGCCTGCCCGGGCCGGCTGTGCTTCCCGGTGGCCAGTCCTTTGTTGGAGTGATCGGAGGCATGGTCCAGTGGATATTTGTACGCGACCAGGTTCTGTCCGTCACGGTCAGTGCGGCAAACGACATGATTCGTCAGCCACTGGATGATATCGCGACGACGGCGTGGCGTGATGTGGCTGCAGTTCTCGATGCCGATCCGCACTCGCTGCCTCCCTGGCGTGTTATCAAGGAACGCCGGGCGACGATTTCGCAGGATCCCGACACCATTGCGATGCGTCCCGGAACCCGCACAGCGTTCAACAACATGTACCTTGCCGGTGACTGGACGGATACGGGGCTTCCGGCAACCATCGAGGGAGCCGTTCTCTCCGGCAAGCGTGCCGCCCGTGCCTGCGAGCAAACATGACGTCCGGACAAAAGCGCGGTTCACCGCTTGAGGTCTTCCGCGTCTTTCTTCTTCTGGGTCTCACGTCCTTCGGGGGGCCTGTGGCCCATCTCGGCTACTTTCGCGAGGCCTTTGTCGTGCGCCTCCAATGGATGAATGACAGGGCCTACGGCGACTTCGTCGCCCTGGGACAGCTGCTTCCCGGTCCCGCCTCGAGTCAGGTCGGCATGGCGATCGGATTCATGCGCGCCGGCTATGGCGGCCTGCTGGCGGCGTGGTTCGGATTCACGCTCCCTTCAGCGCTTATTCTCACGGCCTTCGCCTTCAGCGCCGGTGAACTCGAAGCGGCTCTGGGTACTGGCTGGATCCACGGATTAAAGGCTGCCGCGGTTGCGATTGTCGCCCATGCGCTCATCGGCATGGCGCGCAGTCTGGCGCCGGACCGCAAGCGGGCCACGATTGCGGTCGCCGGCATGATTGCCGCCATGCTCATTCCCTTCGCCACCGGGCAATTGATGGTGATCGTCGGGGGAGGGCTTGCGGGCCTCGCCTGGTTGCGCGATGAGTTGGCGCCCGACGGGGAGGGACCGATGGAGGTCCTGGTCGGCCGAACAGCTGCCATCCTGGCCCTGCTCGTCTTCTTCCTTCTTCTCTTGGCTCTTCCGGTGGCGTCCGGCCTCATCGGTGATGACCCATGGCCTCTCATCGATGCGTTCTATCGCACAGGTTCGATGGTCTTCGGCGGCGGACATGTCGTCTTGCCTCTTCTCGAGGCCGAGGTGGTCGATACCGGCATGG
Source organism: bacterium (assembly GCA_028821455.1). Lineage (GTDB taxonomy): Bacteria > Pseudomonadota > Alphaproteobacteria > SP197 > SP197 > SP197. Next base: position 32,935 of record JAPPGE010000069.1, read on the forward strand.
TCGACCGCGAGACCTTCCTTGCGGGATACGGTGCGGCGCAGGCAATCCCGGGACCGTTGTTCACCTTCGCAGCCTACCTTGGCGCTGTGATGAAAACACCACCGTCCGCACTGGCGGCCCTGCTGGCGCTGTTGGCAATTTTCCTCCCCTCGGCCCTTCTCATTGTCAGCGGTCTCCACTTTCAGGGGCTCTTGCGCCGCGCGCCCACGGCCCGGCGCGCCTTTGCCGGAGTCAACGCCGCGGTGGTGGGGCTCCTCGCCGCCGTGTTTTATGACCCGATCCTCTCGGCAGGCCTCATCTCACCTCTCGCGACCGCCATCGCCGCAGCCTCCTTCGTGGCGCTCGCAGCCTGGAAGGCACCTGCCTGGGCGGTCGTGCTGCTCGCCGGCATCGCCGGCTACGCTCTTCTGTGAGAAGGGATCCTTCGCGTTTCCGACAGGCGGCTGACGTCAGTACCAGGCATCCTCCATCGATGCCTTGCGCCGGGCGACGAAGTCGTTGAGGGCCCCGGCGACCGCATCATCGATCAATGGCGCCTCGAAGGATTCCAGCATCGTCTTCCACACGGCATTGGCCCGCTCCTCCACGCGCCTGGATCCGTCACCGGACCAGGCCTCCCAGGGGCCGGGTTCCGGTATTCCGGCCATGAAGTTCGCACTCTGGTACTGGCGCAGCGTGTGGGGCGTTGCCAGGTGGGTCTGACCCGGGGCCGCCTCCAGATAGGCGTCGGCTGCCAGGTCCTCGCCTTCGGCGCGGAATCCCTGGAGCATGCGGAGCATCATGCCGCAGTGATCGACATCCATGATGAACTTCTCGTAGGACATCGTAAGGCCGGCCTCGAGCCATCCAGCGGCATGCCAGATCTGGTGGGCGCCGGATATCATTGTGGCCCACATGGCGCTGGTGCTGTCCTGCATCGCCTGCCCGTCAGGCGCGTTGGAAGCCGTGATCTGACCACCGCCGGAGCGCACGGGAACGCGAAGCCTGCGGCCGAGCTGTGCCAGCGCAAATGTCACGAGGTTGGCCTCAGGCGTACCAAAGGTCAGGGCGCCTGACTTCAGGTTCATGGTGGCGTGGAAACTTCCGAAGACACAGGGGCAGCCGGGGCGGACGAGCTGGGCGAGTGCAATGCCCGCCATGCCCTCTGCCAGTGTCTGGGCGCAGATCGCTGCAGGCGTGAGCGGCCCCATGGCGCCGCCTATGACCGACGGAGAGACCGCGACACACTGGTTGGCTTCGGCATAGACCCTGAGAGCTCCCGACATGGCGGCATCGTAGACCAGCGGGGAGTTGACATTGATGTTCGCCTGGATGACGGCGTTTTTTTCCATTGCCTGGGGAGAGAAGGCGATTCGGGCCATGTCGATCGAATCGCGGGCACGCCGGGGCGTGGTCACCGCCCCCATGAAGGGTTTGTCGGAGAGCGTGAGGTGGGCCAGCACCATGTCGAGATGGCGCTTGTTGACAGGGATGTCGACAGGTTCGCACACGGTGCCGCCGGAATGAGTGAGCCACGGCGTCATGAACGCAAGACGCACGAAGTTCCTGAAATCCTCGAGGGAGGCATAGCGCCTGCCGCGGTCAAGATCGGTGACGAAAGGCGAACCGTAGCCTGGCATCAGCACCACGTGATCGCCGCCCAGCGTGACGCACCGTTGCGGATTGCGTGCGTGAAGCACGAATGTCTCCGGTGCGGATGCGCACAGTGCGCGCGCCTGACCCGGCTCCATCCTGACACGCTGCTTCTCAACACGCGCACCCGCCGACCGGAAGAGCGCCAGCGCGGCGTCATCCCCGCGAAAGTCGACGCCGATGGTATCGAGGATCCAGTCCGCCTGCCTCTCGATGGCTTCGAGCACGTCCTCGCCAAGGGGTTCATAGGCAGGTATGCGCCGTCTCGCCGGCATCACCACAGCCGTGTTCTTGGAGGGTCTTCTGCCACGCCGCCCGGAACGCCGCCTGTCACCTGCTGTCGTCATGTCATGTCCCTCACGAACATGATTGGCGCCATGGCCGCGCGCTATGGGGCCTCAACGGCTGCACCTGACGCCAGTTTCCACCTGTTCGGTTGCTCCTTCCATACCCGGGGACAGGAAATGGGGATGACGAACAAACCGGTGTCCCAGTCGCACCGGTCTTGGTCAAAATCACGACAGACAAGGCCGATCCCGTCATGTGCAAGCGTCGTTGAAAGCCGCATGACGTTGAAGGTCTGCTGTCGTAGAGTAAAAAGGGGGGAGTTGGCAGCGCTTCTGGCGGCAAGAGGGAAACAGGAGATGGTCAAGCCGGTATCGGGAATGCCACGCCGATCGGCGCTCGCGACGGGAGCCGGTGGCATCGTGGCAGCGCTGGTGCCGTCAACACTTCTGGCTGAAGCCGACCTGACATTCTTCCGCATTGCAACCGGCGGCACAGCCGGGACCTTCTATCCGGTGGGCGCGCTCTTGGCCACGGTCATTTCCGGCCCGCCGGGAGTGCCGGACTGCGAGGAGGATGGCGGCAGCTGCGTGCCCGGGCTTCTGGCGACGGCCCTGTCGTCGGAAGGCGCGGTCGAGAACATCGGATCGGTCGTCTCAGGCGATGTGGAATCGGGGTTTTCCCAATCGGATGTCGTGTACTGGGCCTACACAGGGACCGGCATCTTTGCCGGCAGTGAACCCCGGCAGCAGTTGCGGTTGATCGGCAGCCTCTATCCCGAGGTTATCCACATCGTCATCAGGCGCGATGCCGGCATTGCTTCTGTCCCGGATCTGGCCGGCAAGCGGATATCGCTGGATGTCGAGGGGTCGGGGACGCTGGTTGCCGCACGGATCATTCTCGAGTCCTACGGCCTTGGCGACGCCGATCTCGATGTCCGCTACATCAAGCACGGCCCGGCCGTCTCCATGATGCGAGCGGGCGAACTCGATGGACTCTTCGTCATTGCCGGATATCCAGCCAATTCCGTGTTCGACCTTGTCGAGGAAGGAATCGCCGATCTCCTGCCGATCCCTGCGGAACATGCGCTTGGCCTCCTGGTCGATCACCCCTTCTTTTCCCTGTCGGTGGTTCCGGAAGGGTCCTATCCGGGTCTTTCCCATGTCACCACGCTGGCGATCGGCGTGCAGTGGATCGTGACACAAGCCGCGCCTGACGACCTGGTCTACCGGGTCACGCGGGCGCTGTGGCATCCCAACAACGGGGAGCAACTGGCCTCCGGACTTCCTGCGGCGCGACAGATGAAACTCTCCAATGCACTGCTTGGCGCCGCCGTGCCGTTGCATCCCGGCGCAGCCGCCTACTACACCGAAGCCGGGCTCGATCTTTCGGACGTTCCGGTAGCGGATTTCATCCCCGATCAGTAGCCGCGGTCGAGGTCAACAACATTGATGAAGGGTTCGCCGGTGCGCAGCCGCCGGCAGTTCTCGGCAATCTGGGGAGCGCTGGTCTCGGGCACGGTCAGGGCCGCGATGTGCGGAAAGGTCAGAATCTTCGGGTGATACCAGAGCGGATGGTCGTCAGGCATGGGTTCCTGGCGCTGGACATCAAGCGTGGCGCCGGCGAGCTGGCCATCGTCGATCGCCCGAACGAGATCCTCTTCCACGACATGACCTCCCCGCGCCGCGTTGATGAGAAAGGCTCCCCTCTTCATCCAGGACATCGTGCGGGCATTCAGGATGCCTTCGGTCTCTCTGGTGAGCGGCAACAGGCAGATCACGACATCACAGGGGGCAAGAAAACTCTCAAGCGCTTCATGTCCGGAATGACAGGTCACCCCATCAATCTCATGCGGTGACCTGCTCCATCCCCTGACCCGGTACCCCATCGCCGCGATGACGCGGGCGCAATCCCCGCCAAGCACGCCGAGTCCCAGGATGCCCACCGTGACATCACGCGGCAGCGGGACCTTGAGCTCCTCGTAACGCCGCTCCCGGTGGAGCTGGCGGTAGTCTTCCATCCGGCGCAGGTGATCGAGCATGACCATGACGCACCAGCCGGTCATCTGCGCGGTCATGGCGGGATCGACAATGCGTGTCAGGGCAACGCCATCGGGAACGAGATGACGGAACCCCATGATATGGTCGACGCCTGCGCCAAGGGACATGACGAGCCTGAGGCGGGGAAAACGCGCCAGATCGTCAAGAGGATGGTTCCAGACAAGGGCAGCATCGATGTCTTCGGGGGCGCCGCTGTCAGGGTGGATGCGAAAATCAATGCCAGGAGAATGGGGTGCGAGACATGCCTTCCACACCGGACCGTCGCTGTGTCCGCTCATGTAGAGAAGTGCCATCGTATTTTCCTCCAGAAGTCAGGACAGCGGATCCTGTCCGGATGACAGCGGCCATGTTCCGCCCGGATCGGTGACCGCGGCCATCAGGGCGCGGGTATAGGCGGATTTCGGTGTTTCGAAGATGTCGTGAGCGCTTCCCGATTCGACCACGCGCCCTGCCTTCATCACCAGGACATGGTGGCTCATGGCACGCACGACCCTGAGATCGTGACTGATGAAGAGATAGGCAAGATCATGATTGTTCTGAAGCCGCCGCAGCAAGGTGATGATCTGGGACTGCACCGACATGTCGAGCGCGCTTGTCGGTTCATCGAGGACGACGACCCTCGGTTTGAGGATCATGGCGCGGGCTATGGCGATGCGCTGGCGCTGGCCACCCGAGAACTCGTGGGGATAGCGATCCATCATGGCGGGCTCGAGACCGACCTCGTCGAGGGCTTCGGCAACCAGCTCACGACGGCCTGCCGGGTTCTGCCCCAAGCCATGGACCTTCAGTCCCTCCTCGATGATGCCGGCCACCGACATGCGCGGCGACAGCGAGCCGAAGGGATCCTGGAAGATGATCTGCAGCTCCCGGCGCAATGGTCTTAGATCCCGGAAACCCAGTCCCTGGAGACCACGGTCTTCGTACCTGATGTCGCCGTCGCTGGCGATGAGCCGCAGGATGGCCATGCCCAGTGTCGATTTTCCGGATCCCGATTCACCGACAATGCCGATGGTCTCGCGACCGCGAACGGCCAGATCGATGCCATCGACAGCCTTGACGTGGCTGGCGGCCCGCCTGAACACGCCGGCACGGACAGGGAACCAGACCTTCAGGCTGCGGGCCTCGAGACGCCTCGCGCTTTCGTGCGGAACCGGCTCGGGTCTGCCACGGGGTTGTGAGGCGAGAAGATGTTGCGTCGAGGCGTGCTGCGGCCGGGTGAAGACATCGTCGACGGTTCCCTTCTCGACGATTCGTCCACCATCCATCACCGCCACCTGGTCGGCAAACCGGTGGACGATGGAGAGGTTGTGGGTGATGAAGAGAACGGCCATCGACAATTGTCGCTGCAGGGAGCCAAGAAGCTCGAGAATGCGGGCCTCCACCGTGACATCGAGGGCCGTTGTCGGTTCATCGGCGATCAGGAGATCCGGATCGCAGGCCAGCGCCATGGCGATCATGACGCGCTGGCGCTGGCCTCCCGACAGCGTGTGGGGAAAGTCATGAATCCGGTCCGCCAGATCGCCCAGTCCGACGAGGTCCATGAGTTCACGCACCCGCCTTGCGGCCGCCTGCGCCGTCATGCCCTGGTGAACCACCAGGGGCTCGGCGATCTGGCGAGAAATGGTGTGGAGCGGATTGAGGGAGGTCATCGGCTCCTGGAAGATCATGGAAATCCGGTTGCCGCGTACCTTGCGCAGATCGCGTTCCGGCAGGTGGGCGAGGTCGTTGCCCTGGAACAGGATCTCGCCGGAAGATTGACCGGCGGCGACAAGGCGAAGAATGGATAGGGCCGTGACAGACTTGCCGGAGCCGGACTCGCCGACAAGGGCCAGGGTCTGCGATGGCGCGATGGAAAAGTTCACGTTCCTGACGGCTTCGATGGTGCGATTGTCCACCTTGAAGCTGACCGTGAGATTTCTGACATCAAGGAGTGTCATGACGGCAACTTCCGGGGATCGAAGGCATCGCGTACGGCTTCTCCGGTGAAGGTGAGGAGAGAGAGCATCAGTGCGACGACGGCAAAGCCCGTCAGCCCGAGCCACGGCGCCTGAAGGTTGTTGCGTCCCTGGTTCAGCAGTTCTCCAAGCGAAGGCGAACCCGGCGGCAGACCGAATCCGAGGAAATCGAGAGCGGTGAGCGTGGTGATCGAACCATTGAGGATGAAGGGCAGGAAGGTCAGGGTCGACACCATGGCGTTGGGGAGCACGTGGCGCACCATGATGACGCTGTCGGTCACTCCCAGTGCCCGCGCCGCCTTGACGTAGTCGAAGTTCCTGGTGCGCAGGAACTCCGCCCGCACGAGGCCCACGAGCGCCGTCCATGAGAACAGGACAAGGAGACCAAGGAGGGTCCAGAATCCGGGAACGATGACACTCGCCAGAATGATGAGGATGTAGAGCACGGGTATGCCGCCCCAGACCTCGAGGGCGCGTTGCGCCAGAAGATCGATCCAGCCGCCGTAGTAGCCCTGGACCGCACCGGCAGCGATGCCGATGACCGAGGAAACGAGTGTCAGGACGAGACCGAAGATGACCGAGAGACGAAAGGCGTAGATGACCCGTGCCGCGACGTCACGGCCCTGATCGTCTGTTCCCAGCCAGTTTTCGGTCGTCGGAGGCGACGGCGCCGGACTGGGCAGGTCGTAGTTGATGGTGCGATAGTCGTAGGCGATGAGCGGCCATATGATCCACCCGTCTGCGGCGTGGATGAGATCCTTGACGAAGGGGTCGCGGTAGTCCGCCTCGGTCTCGAAATCGCCACCGAAGGCAGTCTCCGGATAGACCGTCAGCACCGGTACGTGGAGAGCGCCGTCGAACCAGACCGCAAGGGGCCGGTCGTTGGCAATCATCTCTGCCGGCAGGGTGAAGGCGAAAAGGACGAGGAAGATGCGGAACGACCAGTAGCCGCGCCTGTTGGCCCTGAAGTTGGCCAGGCGCCGCCGCGAGATGGGGTCCAGCCTGTGGCTGCTAAATCTCATCCGACGTCCCGGCTCTCGAAGTCGATGCGCGGGTCGACGATGACGTACATCAGGTCGCCAACGAGATTCATGACGAGACCAAGAAGGGTGAAGATATAGAGAGTCGCGAACATGACCGGATAATCCCGGTCAATCGCCGCCTCGTAGCCGAGCAGGCCGAGGCCGTCGAGAGAGAAGATGATCTCGATCAGGAGTGCGCCGGTGAAGAGAATGCCGATGATGGCCCCGGGAAAGCCGGCGATGATGATCAGCATGCCGTTGCGGAACACATGACCGTAGAGGACCCGCTGCTCGCTCAGCCCCTTGGCGCGTGCTGTCGTGACGTACTGGCTCCGGATCTGGTCGATGAAGGAGTTCTTGGTGAGCATTGTCAGTGTGGCGAAGCTGCCGATGATGAGGGCCGTCAGGGGCAGTGCCAGGTGCCAGAAGTAGTCGGCGATCTGTCCCAGGGTGCTCATGTCCTCGAAACCCGGAGAAACGAGACCGCGCAGCGGGAAGAGCTTCCAGTAGGATCCGCCGGCGAACAGCACCACGAGAAGGATGGCGAACAGGAATCCCGGGATGGCATACCCCAGGATGATGGTGCCGCTTGTCCACACGTCGAAGGCGCTTCCGTCACGCCGTGCCTTGGCGATTCCCAGCGGAATGGAGACGATGTAGACGACGATCGTTGTCCATAGTCCAAGGGAAATCGAGACGGGCATCTTTTCGATAATGAGATCGACGACGCGCCGGCTCCGGAAGGCGCTCTCTCCGAAGTCGAAGGTGAGATAGTTCTCCATCATCAGGAGGAAGCGTTCGACCGGCGGCTTGTCGAGACCGTACATCCTTTCGAGTTTCTCGACGAAACCGTCCGGCAGTCCCTGGGCCCCGCGGTAGAGCGATTCGCCTGCGGTCTGAACGTCTCCGCCGGAGCCTGCGACCCTTGCCGTGGCGCCGACAGCCGTGCCTTCAAGCTCGGCGAGAATGCGTTCGACAGGTCCGCCCGGCACGAACTGCACGATGACGAAGTTGATCATCATGATGGCGAGCAGCGTCGGGGCGATGAGCAGCAGACGCCGGACAATGTAGGCAAACATGACGCTGCCTTGGGTCAGTCGTTTTCAGATCCGATCCGTTCCTTGAGGGCCGCATCCCTCCCGGTATCGATCCACCAGGTGTCGAGAACGATGCCATCATCGGAAACGATGTCGGGCTGTCCGAACCTGTCCCACCAGGCAACCCGGTCGTAGGTAATGTGCCAGTTGGGGATGACGTAGTGGCCGTGACGCAGCACCCGGTCGAGAACCCGCGCTGCCGTGACGAGTTCAGCACGGGTGCCGGCATAGATGAGTTCTTCGATGAGAGCGTCAATCGCCGGACTCCTGATACCGGCAAGGTTGTTGCTTCCGGGAATGTCGGCGGCGGCCGAGCTCCAGTAGTTTCTCTGTTCATTGCCCGGCGATCGCGACTGACCAAATCCGGTCACCACCATGTCGAAATCGAAATTGTCGAGGCGTTCCTTGTACTGGGCGGCATCGATGGACCGGATCTCCAGGCGGGCTCCGAGGCGTTCGAGCTGGGCACGGAACGGTTGGAGAATGCGTTCGAACGCCGGCTGGACCATGAGAAACTCGATCTCCATCGGTGTTCCGGCGGGGCCGGTCAACACGCCGTCCTGGACCGTCCAGCCGGCCTCTGCAAGTAGGGCCTTTGCCTTGCGCAGATTGGTTCTGTTGTTGCCCGATCCGTCGGTGACCGGCGGTACGGGCACCTCGCCGAAGACCGCTTCCGGAAGGCCGACGCCATGGCGTTCCAGCAGGACGCGTTCGGCTTCGTCCGGGGTGCCGCTGGCGGCGAGTTCCGAATTGGAAAAATAGCTCACTGATCGCAGGTACTGTCCGTAGAAGAGGTTCTGGTTGGCCCACTCGAAGTCGAAGGCAAGGGCGAGCGCCTGGCGGACCTTCGGGTCGGCGAACTTCTCGCGGCGCAGGTTGAAGACGAATCCCTGCATGCCCTGGGGACGGCTGTGCGCGACCTTCTCGACGATGACCAGGCCGTCGTCGAAGATGCTGCCGCTGTAGGACGTTGCCCAGCGCTTGGAGTTGTTCTCCGAACGGAAGTCGTACTCGTTAGCCTTGAACGCTTCCATGGCGATGTCGAGGTCGAGATACTCGTCGTAGCGTATTCGATCGAAGTTGTGGAACCCGGCGTTGACCGGAAGATCGGCGCCCCAGTAGTCCTCATGGCGCTCGTAGGTGATGGAGCGCCCCGGGTCGACATCGATGACCCTGTAGGGTCCGCTTCCCATGGGGAAATCGAGACTGGCTTCCTCAAACTCCCGGCCCTCGTACCAGTGGCGCGGCAGAATCGGCAGCTCACCCAGAATCAGCGGCAGTTCGACGTTTCCCGGTCCGTCGAAAGTGAAGCGAACCCAGCCACCGTCCTCGACGACCGCTTGCGCGACGTTGGCATAGTAGGTTGCATAGAGCGGCAGACCGCTCTCGCGCAGGGTTTCGAGGCTCCAGACCACGTCGTCCGCCGTGACCGGCGTGCCGTCGTGCCAGCGCGCTTCAGGGCGCAGGCGGAAGGCGACCCAGGAGTGGTCGTCCGGCACCCGCACGCGGTCGGCCAGCAGGCCGTAGGCCGCGGTCGGTTCGTCATTCGACTGTTTCAGCAGGGTGTCATAGAGCCTCGACAGACCGGCCGCCTTGCGTCCCCTGAGACTGTAGGCGTTGAGAGTATCGAAGCCGCCGAAGCCGAAGAAGCGGGCCTCGCCACCTTTCGGTGCGTCAGGATTGACATAGTCGAAGTGACGGAACGCCTCGTCGTACTTGAGGTCGCCGTACCGCGAGATTCCGTGGGATTCCCGCACCGTTTCTGCCAGCGCAGACCCCGCTGCCAGCACCAGGACAGCAAGAATGGACACGAGACGCATGGCCGACACTCCACAGGACCAAGGGAACGGAGAGTATGGCACGCTGTCATGTCTCGATGAAGGCAACCCGAGGAACGAATGATCACCACGCTGATCATGGCAACGTCGTGCACATCCCTCGTGAGAGTCTGTTCACGAGATGGCCGCATGTGCGTTCGGACAGCAGTCCTCCAAGTGTTTTCGGGTTGGTTTGCGATACGACAGTCCACACAGGGACACCAACCGGAGTTTCCGCCGGTGGCCACCCGACGATTCCGCTGTGGTTGCATGAGCGCCTGGGCACGTTTTTCCGAGTCCCGGCACTGGAGTATAGGTGCGATCCTGAATTCCCTGGCGAAAGCAGAGTCGCGGCACCCCTGCCAATGAGTTGATCCCTCGCATCAGGTTGGCCAGGAGTTGCACGCCGACAGCAGGAAGGAAGAGCGATGACGAATGCAGCCGGAGCGCAGTGGGAAGGTCGCGGCAGTGACGCACGACCGGTGCTGGTCTGGTTCCGGCGCGACCTTCGGCTCGCGGACAACCCGGCGCTCGGGTGGGCCGTCGGGTCCGGACGACCCATCGTTCCGGTGTTTGTCCTGGATGATGAAACGGGCGACACCGCGCTCGGCGGCGCATCGCGCTGGTGGCTTCATGGCAGCCTGGAGGCGCTTTCAAACACCCTGGAGCGTCAGGGCAGCCGGCTCGTGCTGCGCCGCGGCCCCGCGGAGGCGGCCCTCGCCGGGCTGATCGCGGAAACCGGTTGCTCGGCGATCGTCTGGAACAGGCTCTACGAGCCGAAGACCATCGTTCGCGACCGGTGTATCAAGACCGAGTGCGGGAACCGCGGAATCGAGGCGCGCTCCTTCAACGCTGCGCTGTTGTTCGAGCCCTGGGACATCTGCACGGCCAGCGGAACGGCCTATGGTGTCTTCACGCCGTTCTGGCGACGCTGCCTGGAGCACGAATTCGCGGCGCCCGGTGGTGCCTCGCTTCGCCTGCCCACGCCCGGCGCGTGGCCGCCGGGCGATGCGCTGGAAGACTGGGGGCTGCGCTCGCGGGCCCCGGATTGGGCTGCAGGGCTGCGGGCGACCTGGCAGCCGGGAGAGGCCGCAGCTCAAGAACGCCTCGACGCGTTTGCCTGCGGCGCCGTCACGCGCTATGGCGACGATCGGGACCGGCCGGGCGATCCGGCTACGAGCATGCTTTCGCCCCACCTGCGCTTCGGCGAGATCGGGCCTCGCCAGATTGCGGCCGCGATCGGCCCGAGGAAACCTGATGAGGGTAGCGACGCCTTTCTTCGCGAACTCGGCTGGCGGGAGTTCGCCCACCACCTCCTGTTCCACAATCCCGGCATGGAGCGCAAGAACATGCGCCCGGCCTTCGATCGTCTGGCCTGGCGCGACGATCCGGCCGGGCTTGAGCGCTGGCAGCGTGGCTGTACCGGCTACCCGCTGGTGGACGCAGGCATGCGGGAACTCTGGGCCACGGGCTGGATGCACAACCGCGTTCGCATGGTCGCAGCTTCGTTCCTCGCCAAGCATCTGCTGATCGACTGGCGCGCCGGCGCCGAGTGGTTCGTCGACACACTGGTGGATGCCGACCGCGCCAACAACAGTGCAGGCTGGCAATGGGTGGCAGGCACCGGCGTTGATGCCGCGCCCTACTTCCGCATTTTCAATCCGGTCGCGCAGTCGCGGCGTTTCGACGGGGAAGGACGTTACCTGCGGCGCTGGCTTCCCGAACTTGCGGAGTTGCCGGACTCGTTGATTCACGCGCCGTGGACCGCGCCGGCGCCGGTCCTGAAGGCAGCAGGCGTCAACCTCGGAGACACGTGGCCCTGGCCTGTCGTTGATCATGCGTATGCCCGCAAGCGAGCGCTGGACGCATTGCAGCGTGTGAATCGCCCCGAGGAGTTCGATGAAACCGCCAGCCCCACGGGTCATGAAGGTACCCGGTAACACTCAGGCGGATGATGCCCACGACGGTGCAACGGCCTGAACGTGCCGGTCCTTCCCGCTCGCTTTCGCAAGGGACATCGGGGTCTCGGCACCGCTACGAGTCCCTGCGCACCGCACGAGGGATCAGACACAGGCCGCCGCGAATTCGCTCCCGATGGAATTCCCGGCACGTTCCGGCCCCTCTCATGTCCTGAAGGCTCAAGCAGGGCATGCGCCCATGTCGAAAGAGAGAGCCGTCCGTGCTCAGGCCGGGGGTCCCGATGCGTGTTTCGAGCGGCAACCCCCGAGCCGGCCCATTTCCGGGCGGCTCAGGGCGTTCGCGCCACAAACCGGACTTCGACCATGGTCATCTCTCCTCCTGATGCAGGAAGCCGAGTTCTTCAAGTTCCGCTGGACGTGGCCGGACGCGTATGATGTTCCCCTCGTGTAGGCTGCGGATCTCCTGCCCGACATGATGTCGCTGCGTAGCGGGTTTCACCGCATGACAGGGTAAGCGCAAGATTGATCAAACGCGCAAGAAATATTGCGCCTATAATTGTAATTTGCGCCAACCGGATCTATCTTGCGCTTAAGGCGAGTGGAGCACAGAAGTGGCAAGGCACATTCCCGAAGAGAGCCTCCGGGCGATCGAAGAGGTGGTAAGGCAACGTCCGGAGGGCATGACATCACCTGAGATCGAGGTTGCGCTGGACGTCCCGTTGCCGCGCCGTACCCTGCAGTACCGCCTGAAGACTCTCGTCGACGATGGCCGCCTGCTCAGGGATGGAAGGGGTCGCTGGGTGCGCTACCGAGCGACAAACCTGGCTCCAGGGCCCGTACAGGTGACCACCAGGTCTCCCTCATCCGGTACGCAGGCCACGGCATGGATCCAGCTGTCTGCAGCAGGCCAGGACATCCGCAACCATGTCCGACAGCCGTTGGGGACACGTCAACCGGTCGGTTACGACCGAAGCTTCCTTGAAGAATACCGGCCGAACGAGACTTGGTACCTTTCGCAGGCACAGCGATGTGAACTGCGGGAGATCGGCGAGACCGAAACGGCCCAGCAACCCGCCGGCACTCACGCGAGGAAGGTGCTGAACCGGCTCCTGATCGACCTTTCCTGGAATTCGAGTCGGCTGGAGGGCAACACCTACTCCCTGCTCGAGACCGAGCGTCTGATCGAACGTGGTGAGCATGCTCGAGGAAGGGAACTGCGCGAAACACAGATGATTCTGAACCACAGGGATGCCATCTCATTCCTGGTCGACAGCCCCCGGGACATCGGTTTCAACCGCCAGACCATTCTCAATCTGCACGCATTTCTTGCAGACAATCTTCTTGCCGATCCCGGTGCGCCGGGACGGCTCCGGTACGCCGCCGTGGGCATTCAGGGATCTGTCTTTCATCCCATGGAATTGCCGCAGCTCATCGAGGACTCCTTCGACCGGCTTCTGAACAAGGCAAAGAGGATTGTTGATCCCTTCGAGCAGGCATTCTTCGTGCTGGTGCACCTGCCATACCTGCAATCCTTCGACGATGTGAACAAGCGGGTGTCCAGACTGGCGGCGAACATCCCGTTCATCAAGGCGAACCTGTCGCCTCTTTCCTTCGAGGAGATGCCGCGTGACCTCTACACGGAAGCGATACTCGGTGTGTACGAACTCAAGCGTACTGAGTTGCTGCGCGATCTCTTTCAATGGGCCTATCGGCGATCCGCTTCACACTACACTGCGATGCGCCAGTCGCTCGGCGAGCCCGACCCCTTCCGGTTGACCCACCGCACGGCGATCCACGATCTTGTCGCGGACATCATCCGAAGGCGAATGGACAAGGGTGCGGCGGCGACGCACATCAGCGCATGGGCGGCAGACCATGTTGGAGAAGCGGAACGGGAGCGTTTTCGTGATGTCGTCGAACGACAACTGATGAGCGTCCACGAAGGCAACTTCTCCCGCTACCGAGTCAGGCCTTCCGAATTCGTCGCCTGGCAGGAGGCTTGGCAATCCTGTAGCGATGCGCTCTTCAACCGCCAATGACCGCCTGTCGTGCACACATGCCGCCATCGATGGTCAGCACGATGCCGCTGATGAAACGCGCCCGGGGGCTGGCGAGGAAGACGATGGCGTGGGCCATGTCCTCGGAAACCGGGAGAGAGCCGCCCGGCATGCCGGATATCAGTTCGCGCCACCTGTCGCTGTCACCGAACTTCTTCCGGGCATGATGCTTGAGAGCCATGATGCCGCGCTCGTTTTCCATGTCCCCGGGGCTGATGCCGACGACCCTGATCCCGTCGTCGAGACTCGTTCCACCGAGAGCCCGTGTCAGTGTGACGAGCGCACCGTTGGCCGTTACTCCTGCGGCGTAGCCGGACGGCTTCTGATCGCCCGCCGTGCCGATGTTGTTGACGATCACACCGCGGCCGCGCGCCTTCATTTCAGCATACATGGCACGCATCATCGTGATGTAGCCGAAGAGCTTGAGATCCCAGGCGGCACGCCAGGTCTCGTCGTCGATATCCAGCAGCGTGCCAAGGGGAATGGCACCGGCATTGTTCACGAGAATGTCGGCGTCGGCGCAGGCGTGTGCCACCGCACGTGCCTGCTCTCCGCTGGAGAGATCGGCCGCGTGAATGTCGACGGCGACCGCGAATTCGCTCCGGATGGCATTCCTGGCACGCTCCAGATCCTCTCTTGTCCTTGAGGCCAGGTGGAGGTCTGTCCCTTCCGACGCGAAAACACGGGCGGTGGCCAGGCCGATGCCGCGCGAACCTCCGGTGATCAGGACGGTCTTGCCACGAAGTTCAAGGTCCATCGCCGGAGTCCTCTCGCCAACGGCAGTCGAGCCTACCTGAAGCCATCCGTGGCGCCCACGAGTTCATGGATGTTCCCCGGTTCGAGGGCCGTGTGTCCGGCATCGGGCACCAGGCGGAAGTCGGCTTCCGGCCATGCGCGATGAAGGTCCCATGCCGTTCTGGCCGGTGTACAGATGTCGTAGCGTCCCTGCACGATGACCGCGGGAATGTGCCGGCACCTGTCGATGTTGTCGATGAGCTGGCCGTCGCGGGAGAAGAACCCGCCGTTGACAAAGTAATGACATTCGATCCGGGCAAAGGCTCTGGCGAAGGCATCGCAGGCGAATCTCTCCATCCGTCCGGGATCGGGGAAGAGCGAAAGAATCGATCCTTCCCAGACACTCCATGCTCTCGCTGCCTCGCGTTCCCTGTCGGGATCGCCGGACGTCAGGAGTTGCATGTACGACCCCATCATGTCCTCCCGTCCGGCTTCGGGAACAGGGGCGAGAAAGTCCTCCCAGGCGTCGGGAAAGACGTGGCTGGCACCGTCCTGGTAGAGCCACCGCAGTTCCGATCTGCGCAGGGTGAAGATGCCGTAGAGAACGAGTTCACTCACATGCCCGGGATGGGTCTGGGCATAGGCGAGCGCCAGCGCACTTCCCCAGGATCCACCAAAGACAAGCCAGGAGAAAATTCCGAGATGCTGCCTCAAGACCTCCATGTCTTCGACCAGGTGCCAGGTGGTGTTGGCCTCGAGCGAGGCCCACGGCGTGGAGCGGCCACAGCCCCTCTGGTCGAACAGGATCACGCGCCAGGCTTCGGGATCGAAGAACTGCCGGTAGTGGGGTCTCACTCCGCCTCCGGGTCCGCCATGAAGGAAGACGGCAGGCTTGCCTTCAGGATTGCCGCATTCCTCGAAATGGAGCTCGTGGCCGTCCCCGACCACCAGTCGGCCCGATCGATAGGGCTCGACCGGCGGATAGAGCGAGCGAAGCGTCACGGATACTCAGACACCATGCCCTGGAGAAGCCTGCGTCCAGACGATCGGGAAACGGTCGCAGTCAAGGCGTGCGCCGTCGGCAAGGTCCGGCAGAACGGTGGGTACGGAAATCTCGCCAGGACGCAGGTGAAATCGCGCGTCGTCCCCGGTCCACCGGGTCGAGAGCGCCCGGCGCCGATGATGGCCGGTGTTGCCGGGAGCGCCGTGAACGATCATGCCGTGAAACATCAGCGCGTCACCGGGCTCCATGGCAAAGCGCAGGATGTCGTACCGTTCGCGGTGTGATTCGATATCCGGCAAGCGAGGGAGCCCGACTCCCTCATACAGGCGGCCGTCCTCGAAGTGATAGGGGCTGAACTCCTGCCAATGATGGGAGCCCTTCACGAACTCGACGGCGATGTCGCGGCTGACAGGGTCGAGCGGCAACCACAGCGAACACACCTGGCGTCCGCTGACGGCCCAGTAGGGCTGGTCCTGGTGCCACGGAGATGGCTTGGTGGTTCCTGGCTCCTTGACCAGGAGATGATCGTCGAAATAGTTGACCTTCTCGGAACCCATGATGAGACCGGCGTAGCCGGCGGCAGGCGATTCGCGCACGAAGCGCATGAACGCCGGCAGACGATGGGCGAGTTCAACATCGCCGAAGAAACGGCCTTCCCTGGCGTACTCCATGGCATGGGGTCCCGGGTTGGCCATGGCCTCGTCAACGGCCTTGCGCAGATAGGTGACCCATGCCTCATCGAAGGCGTCGGACAGCAGCACGACGCCGTCTTCCTCGAACACTGCACGGTCCTGATCGGTCACCTCACGCACGGGTCATCCTCCGTCTGCGTTGAACCGGAAGTCCGCCGGCACCTGTTCGACCCGGAAAGGAAGGTCTCCCGGGTCGGTTTCGTCAAGAGAGCGTGCCGCCAGATGTCCGCTGAAGACAGCCTCCGAGACCAGTCCCGGTACATGGCAATCCCCCACGGCAGTCAGGGTCCGGATGTCACCGGCAGCGCCGTTCTCCATCGCCTCGTCGAGTTCGTCGGCCAGTTCGGTCTGCGGGTTGCGCATGGTGACCAGAACCACGCTTGCCGCCTCCCGGACGGAAGGAGCTTCACCAAACATGCCGGCAACCGTTACCGAGCCCCCCTCCATGGCCACGAGATTGTGATTGAGGAGAACGTCGACGCCACACGAGACCAGACGACGATGAATGTCCGCCTGGTCGATCACGAAACGACTCCAGGGCGAAACCATCGCCCCGGTGGCGACGAGAAGGACGCGGTGTCCATCGCGGGCGAGCTTTTCTGCCAGTGCACCACCCATGACATAGGCGTCGTCATCGAAGATCACCACCGGCGAGTGGACCGGGGCTTTGCCAAGAACATCATCGGGGGTGAGGACATGCTCGCATGCATGTCCCTGGACTGGATCGATGTTGGTGCGTCCCACTCCGTCACGTCGCCAGTGCGATCCGGTGGCGACAATCACATGACCGAACCCCCAGTCCGCCACGTCTGAGGCATTGAGTCTGCTCTCCCGGTACATTTCGACATTGTTCAACCGCTCGATCTGGCCGACGCGCCAGTCCCGCACCCGGATCCATTCCTCGAGACCCGGCAGGCGCGCCATCCGGTTGAGATGGCCACCTGGCTCCGACTCTGCGTCGGCCAACGTCACCTCGTAGCCCCGCTCTCCGGCGGCTCGTGCGGCCTCGAGACCGGCCGGCCCGGCTCCGATGACAAGGACGCGTGTCCCACTGCCGCGCCGGGGCAGCCGCTCAGGGTGCCAGCCACGGCGCCATTCCTCCGACATGGTGGGATTCTGGGTGCAGCGTATGGGCACGGACATCATGTTGGAGGCCAGGCACACGTTGCAGCCGATGCATTCGCGAATGTCGTCGATGCGGCCTTCCTCGATCTTGCGGGGCAGGAACGGATCGGCGATCGACGGTCGGGCTGCGCCGATGAAATCAACGACGCCACGTCTGACCATGTCTGCCATCGTGTCCGGACTGGTGAAACGGCCGACGCCAACGACAGGTCTGGAGGTGAGTGTCTTGACAAAGGCCATGGAAGGTTCCTGCCAGCCCTCCTTGCGAAAACGGGAGGTCAGCATGTCGTTCGGTCCGCCGACATTCACATCCCACAGATCGGGAACTTCGGCCAGGCACTCGACGACAGCACGGCACTCCTCGTCTCCCAGATGTACCGGTCCATCCTTCTCGTCGACGCCGAAGCGCAGGGCAACGGCACAGCGTCCCTGCGCCTCTTCCAGGACGTCCTCGAGGGTCTCGCGCAGCAGGCGCAAGCGATTCTCGAAACATCCTCCGTACTCGTCCGTTCGCCGGTTGATCCGCGGCGACAGGAAGTCCGTGAAGACCGTGATGCCATGGCTGGCGTAGACGTAGACGAGGTCGAATCCTGCCTCGAGCGCGCGCCTGACACCCGCGCGGTGCCAGCGCCGGACGTTGCGAATGTCGTCGCGTGTCATGGCCCGCCCATGACCGGGAAAGTCCTGGGGCGGCATGGGTCGCGCAGACGGTCCCAAGGCCGGCAGCCGGCTGTAGGAATTGTGCGATGTGAGACCGGCGTGGGCGAGCTCGCACCCGGCCAGTGCGCCGTGGCGATGGACGGCCTCCACCATCAGGGCGTGCACGCGCACGTCCTCCCGGCTCCACAGCCTCGTGCTCTGGGCCGAGGGGATGTCCATGGACGGGTGAATCGAACACCACTCGGTGTTGACCACCGCCCAACCGCCCTCGGCCTTCATGCCGCGCATGGCGGCCTGACCGTGGGGAAACTGGATGCCGGCGCCGTTGCAGTGGGGAACCTGGTAGAACCTGTTGCGCGCCACGACGGGGCCGATGCGCACCGGCTCGAAGAGAATGTCGTATCGCGGGTCGCGCGCCACTCTCGTCACATCTCCACAGAACGGGACCCCGGTCAGCGCCCCTTCCAGACCGGCTTGCGCTTCTCCTGGAAGGCGCGGGGGCCCTCCTTGCGGTCCTCGCTGGGAATCATGACCTCGACCGTGCGGTACTGCCGCGCGTTGACCTTGTTGAGAGCGTCCTGGAATTTCTTGTCCTCTGCATCGCGTACGATTTCCTTGGTGACTGCCTGGACAAGGGGCGGCCCGCCGGCAAGGAGTCGTGCGAGTTTCCAGGCTTCATCCATGAGATCCGCTGCAGGCACCACGCGATTGACCAGGCCCCAGCGGTGCGCTTCGGCGGCATCGAACCACCTGCCGGTGAGCAGGAGTTCCATGGCGATGTGGTAGGGAATGCGCTTGGGCAGGGCGATGCAGGCCGCTGGCGCATAGGTGCCGACTGTGATTTCGGGAAGCGCGAAGGTGGCGTGTTCGGCAGCAATCAGGATGTCGGCGTCGAGGGCGACTTCGAGTCCGCCGCCGCAACAGATGCCGTTGACGGCGCTGATGATGGGCTTGTTGAGATCGAGCAGATCCTGCATGCCGCCAAACCCTCCAGGTCCGTAATCCTCCTCGAGCACCTCGAGTTCGGCCGATGCGGCCTTGAGGTCCCAGCCGGCCGAGAAGAACTTCTCGCCGCCGCCCGTCAGGACGGCCACCCTGAGACCGGGATCGTCGCGAAATCCGAGAAACACCTCTCCCATCCTGCGGCTCGTCGCATTGTCGATGGCGTTGGCCGGGGGACGATCAAGGGTGACGAGCAGCACGCCGCCCTCCCGGTGGACAGTCACGCCCTGGCTGGTACCGTCTTCGACAGGCAAGCTCATGGATCGCTCCCGCGGTTTCGATTCAAGGAATCATCTAACGCCTGCGCGCCTCCGCCCGCAAGGCGGCCGCGTCCTCCTTGACACACCCCATGTCCGGACCATGATTTGCCGGCGGCGAAGGCGAGGGGTTCTCGATGACGGTACGCACCCACTGGCTTGAGCCTCTGCTTGCTCCCCGATCCATTGCCCTTGTCGGCGGATCGCCGCGGCCCGGCTCTGTCGGAAACCTCATGGTGAAGAGCCTCCTTGCGGGTGGTTACCCTGGCAGTCTTGCCGTGGTGAACCCGAGACATTCCGTCGTCGAGGGCATTGAAGCCGTGGCCTCCCTGGCGGATCTCTCGGGGCCGGTCGATCTTGCCATCCTGTCGGTGGCTGCCCATCGCATGGAAGGGATCATGAGGGAGGCGATCCGCGCCGGAGCCCGTGCCTTGGTCATCTTCGATGCCTGTCTCCTCGATGACGACCGCGAACCCCGCCTTCTCGGGCGCCTGAAGGCGATGGCCCGCGAGGCGGGCGTTCCGGTGTGCGGTGGTAATGGCATGGGATTCTACAACTTTGACGCCCGGACCTTCGCAAGTTTCCAGGAACCGCTCGATACCCGGCCCGGCCATATCGCGGCCCTGTGCCACTCGGGATCTGTTTTCGGCCTGCTGGCGAACGAATCGCGCCGGATGCGCTTCAATCTTCTGGTGTCCCAAGGACAGGAGATCAACGCATCGATCGCCGACTACATGGACTACGCCCTGGAACAGCCGACGACCCGTGTCCTGGCGCTCTTTGCCGAGGCGATCCGTGATCCTGACGCCTTCGTGCGGGCCCTCGTCAGGGCGCGGGACCGGGATATCCCGGTGGTGGTCACGAAGGTCGGAAGAACGCCGGAGAGCGCCCGGCTTGCCCAGACACACTCAGGGGCCCTGGTCGGAGACGACAGGGCGTTCGATGCGGTATGCCGCCGCTACGGCGCCCTGCGTACGGACGATCTCGACGGCCTCATGGCTGCAGCCCAGATCCTCGGTCTGGAAAAGACAGTGGGCGAGGGGGGCTTTGCCGCAATTCTCGATTCCGGAGGATTGCGCGAACAGATGATCGATCTTGCCAGTGACATCGGCGTCGAGTTCGCGCCGCTGTCCAGGGCTACCGTCAGCGCTCTCGAGATGTGTCTCGACATCGGTCTCGAGGCGGTCAATCCGCTCGACGCCGCGGGACGTTACAACGAGCGTCTTGGAGCCGTGATTGGCCAGTGTGCCGGCATTCTCGAACGGGACCCTGGAGTGGCGATCCTTGCCCACGAGTACTATCGCACGGACCGCAACGAGGGCCTGCCCGAAATCGGCGAAACGGCACGGCAGATCGGCCGTGATTCGAAAAAACCCTACATTCTCACCAATTCGCTCGGCGCTGCGGACAACGGATCCTTTGCCAGCGCCATGCTCGATTGCGGCGTTCCAGTGATCAATGGCATGAAGCCGCTCCTCACGGGCGTGAGGTGTGCTCTCGCCTACCGCGATCGACATACGATCGGCGATGACGCGGTTGAGGCCGTGGATCCGGATCTCGTCCGGATCTGGAAGGAGCGTCTTTCCAGGGGTGATGGTCCGGGCGAAGCCGAGGTCCTCTCCATGCTGGGTGCATTCGACATCCCGGTAGCGGCGAACCGGTTCTGCCGATCCCCCGAAGAAGCCGCCGCGGCGGCCCGTGCCATCGGGTATCCGGTCGCGCTCAAGACGGCGGTGCCGGGACTCCTTCACAAGTCCGACAGCGGTGGTGTCCATCTCGACCTTCAGGATGATGCCGCTGTGCGCAGGACCGCCACATCGTTGATGTCGCTTGGTCCGGAGATGTGCGTTGCCGAAATGGTCCGGGGAGAGACCGAAGTGGCATTCGGCATGGTGAACGATCCCCAGTGGGGGCCCGTGGTGATGGTGGGCGCCGGGGGCACCCTGGTGGAGCTACTTGACGACCGGACCTCATCGCTGGCGCCCTTTGGCGCGCTAGAGGCCCGCCGCCTGATCGAGGGGCTCAGGATCCGGCGCCTGCTTGACGGGGTGCGTTCCCGGCCGCCCTGCGACATTGCTCTGCTCTCGGCCGCGCTCAGCCGCTTTTCCGCAGTCTGCCACGCGCTGAAGGATGTCATCGTCGAGATAGACGTCAATCCGCTCATCGTCGGTGAAGACTTCGTCAAGGCCGTTGATGCCGTGCTCATCCCGCGGAAGACAGTTGAGCGCCATGACGGGCTTGGTCCGCCACAGGAGTCTGCAGCGCGCCCGGCACCCGTCTTGACGGCATAGGGAGTCGGCACGCGCTTCATGGAGTCGTCACCTGGGGCCATCTCGATCCGAGCGGTCTGGCGGTCCTGTGGCGCCGGGGACCATCGACACCTGTTCGAAGGACGTCGTGATGTGTTCCACCGCCGTTCAGGATCTCGGCGTCGGCGACCGCATCGAGGTCTGCGACCTCGCGGAATTCGTCCTCGAATCAACAACGATTGAAGAGTTTGCCCCACCAGAAACCCGGAAACTCGCTGACGGGTCTCTGGGGCCAGCCCGGATCGTCGAGGGGGTTGCCCTTGACGAACCCCCGGCGCAGGTTCGCGCAACTCGGACCGGTTGAACGCGGTCTGCGAAAGCGTACGAGTCCGACAGGGGCCGGTCTGACCACGATCAGGGTTCCGGCGCCACCGACGATCATCCGGACGCTTTGTCCCCTGATGCAGACAGGCTGGAAAAGACTGCCGAAAAGGTGCGTTCAGCCGTCCGGAAACGCTTCAACTCACGTTGACGTCGTCGATCCCTGACACGATGTGGCTGACAATGCCGTAGTCGCGGGCCTCTTCCGGACTGAGCCAGTGATTACGGTCCGTGTCCCGTGCCACCTGCTCGATCGACTGCCCTGTCTCGTCGGCAATGATGCGGTTGAGGCGGTCGCGCATCTTCAGGATCTCCCGGGCCTCGATTTCCATGTCAACGGCACTGCCGCCAACGCCGCCCATGGGCTGGTGAAGCAGGAACCGGGTGTTGGGCGTGCAGTAGCGCCTTTCCCGTGCCGCGCCAAGGTAGATGTGCACACCAGCACTGGCCACCCAGCCGGTTCCGATGACGGTCACGGGAGCGCCGACAAATCGGATCATGTCGTGAATGGCATCGCCCGATTCGACATGACCTCCCGGTGAGCTGATCACCAGGCGCACGGGTTCATGCGAGACTTCGCTCAGCGCCAGGAGCTGTGCGGTCGTCTCGCGCGCCACCTTTTCGTTGATCTCGCCGAAGAGCAGGATCAGGCGGGAGTCGAAGAGGATCCTTGCCGCAGCGGGCGTCCTGTTACGGGAATCCCGCTCGTCTTCAGGCAGCACCGGTGTTGTCATGCGCGCTTTGTCCGGTTGAATGGAGGCTGACGAATAGCAGTACCGGGGTGCTCAGGAAAGCCCCATGAGAGAGCGGGCGTACTCCCGCGCCTCGAAGGGCTTCAGATCATCGGCCCCTTCGCCGACGCCTATGGCGTGCAGGGGGAGCTGGAATCGTTCGCCGAGGCCAACGACGACGCCGCCCCGTGCCGATCCGTCAAGCTTGGTGACGATCAGCCCGGTGATATCGCACGCATCGCGGAAGGTTTCGACCTGGGCATGGGCGTTCTGGCCGGTGGTCGCATCGACGACGAGAATCCGGTCGTGTGGCGCATCGGCATCCAGCTTGCCCAGGACACGCCGGATCTTGACCAGTTCGTCCATCAAGTGGCGCTTGTTGTGGAGACGGCCGGCCGTGTCGACGAGCAGGAGGTCGGCATCGTGCGATTGCGCCGTATGGTAAGCGGTGTAGGCAAGGGCTGCGGGATCGCCTCCCTCCTTGCCGCTCACCACGATGGCGCCGGTGCGCTGACCCCAGATCCCGAGCTGCTCGATGGCTGCTGCCCGAAAGGTATCGCCGGCGGCCAGCACCACGGCGAGACCCTTCTCCCGATGCAGCCGCGCGAGCTTGCCGATGGTCGTGGTCTTCCCTGTCCCGTTGACTCCCATCACGAGAACGACATGGGGACGATTGAGGGGATCGGGACGCAAAGGTACGGCAAGCGGCTCGAGAATTTGGGCGATGTGTTCGGCGAGATCGCCGCGCACATCTTCATCCGTCACCTGGCGGTTGAACCGACGGTTCGACAGTTCCGCCACCAGGATGGCCGCCGTGGCGACGCCGATGTCGCCCTCGATCAGCGCATCCTCGAGGTCTCCGAGCGCGGCACTGTCGAGCTTTCTGGCACTGACAATCGCGCCGATCGAATCCTTCAGCCTGTCCGACGAGCGCGTGAGACCGGCGCGCAGCCGGGCGAGCCAGCCGTCCTGGCTCACGGGCCGGATCCCGTGAGAAGCCTGTCGCCGTCGCGACCGGTGAGAACGAGCGAATGGATGCTACCCGCCGCGAGATCCGCTCGCGTCGCCACCGGGGCGTAGTGTTCCGTGCGGCCTCTTCCCGGGGATTCGACGAGAACGGAAGCCACAGAGCTCACGAGAGAGTCGAGAAAGGCGGTGGCGGCAGCGACACCGGCCTGGCGCAGCCTCGCCGCGCGCTCCTTTCTCAACTGGCGCGGCAGAGACGGCATCCTCGCTGCAGGTGTGCCGGGCCGCTCGGAATAGGGAAAGACATGGAGCCATGTCAGACCGCAGTCCTCCACGTGGGCCAGGGTATTGGCGAACATGCCCTCCGATTCGGTGGGAAATCCGGCAATCAGATCGGCGCCGAACACGATGTCGGGACGCAGCCGGCGCACCGTCCGGCAGAAATGGACGGCGTCCTCCGGTGTGTGCCGGCGTCTCATGCGCTTGAGAATCATCGGATCACCCGCCTGAAGCGACAGGTGGAGGTGGGGCATGAGGCGCTCCTCGCAGGCGATCGCATCGAAGAGAGTCTCGTCGACCTCCGCGACATCGAGGCTGGTCAGCCTCAGCCGCGGCAGTTCAGGAACACCGGCGAGAATGGCGCGGACAAGGTTGCCGAGGCGGGGCCGTTCCGGGAAATCCTGGCCCCATGCGGTGATGTCGACTCCGGTCAGCACCACCTCGTTGCACCCGGATGAGACGATCTCGTGAACATCGTTGATGACGTCCTCGGCCGGACGGCTTCTCGAAGCGCCGCGACCGCGGGGGATGATGCAGAACGTGCAGTGATGATCACAGCCGTTCTGTATCTCGACAGGGGTCCGGGCCTTCGGTGCAGGGGATGCGGGCTGCGGAGTGGACGGAGCCGTAGTCCACGTCTCGCGGCGGGTCTTGAGAGCATTGGCCACGACACGATCGATCTCCGGCATGGCGGCCCACGCCTGGGCGTCGATTTCGCTGGCGCAGCCGGTGGCGACGATGGTGGCCGATGGGTGCTCGCGGCGCAGCCGACGCACCATCTGGCGAGCCTGACGCTCGGCTTCGGAGGTCACGGCGCAGGTGTTGACGACAATCGTGTTCTCCACGCCGCCCGATTCCAGGTGACGCGACATGATTGCCGCCTCGCGGGTGTTGAGCCGGCAGCCGAAGTTCACCACGTGGCTCATGCCATGATCTCCGGCATGAGCGTTCCCTTGCACACGAGACTGGCAGGTCCGGTCATGTGAACATGTCCGTTCTCGCGCCAGTCGAGGTCGAGGTCGCCTCCCGGCAGGGCCACGGTCACGTGACGCAGGGTGAGACCGCGACGGTGGCCGGCGACGGCGATGGCGCAGGCCGCGGAGCCGCAGGCGCGGGTCACGCCGGCTCCCCGCTCCCAGACCCTCGCTCGCACTCTCGAGACCGTCTCGACCGTGGAAAAGCTGATGTTGGCCCGGCGCGGGAAGAGAGAGTGTCGTTCGAGCAGTGGTCCGGTTGTTTCAAGGTCGACCGTGTCGCAGTCCTCGACGAAGAGGACGGCATGGGGGTTGCCCATGCTGACGCAGGTGGCGGGCGACGGCGCGATATCGCCGAGATCCAACTGAATCGTGTCCGACGGCGTTGCCAACGGAATATCCTGCCAGCCAAGCCGGGGTTCACCCATGTCGACGTCGAACATCTCGTCACCGCGCCGGCGCGCCTTCAGCAAGCCGGACTGTGTTTCGATACCGGCGTCGTCCCGTCCGGTCTCCTCCATGAGCAGCCGGGCGACGCAGCGGGTTCCGTTGCCACAGGCCTCGGCCTCGCTGCCGTCCGGGTTCCAGATGCGCATGAAGGCATCGCCCGTGAGCGAAGGCTCGAGGCGGATGAGCTGGTCGCATCCCACACCGACGCGGCGATCGGCAATCGTGCGGATCGCGCAGACGGGGAGCGGCGCGGCACGCTCCCGGGCATCGATGATGACGAAGTCGTTGCCCAGGCCGTGCATCTTGACGAAACTGACAGGATCCATGGCTGTTGCTATATAGGGCTGCACGCTGCGGGCGTCCATTCCCACCGGGCAGACGAGGTGACTTTAATGACGACGCTCAATCGCCTGCCGGTTCTCGAAAGGCGGCGAATCCAGGCAGAGGTTGTCAGGCCGCTCTGGCAGGCCATGAAAGCCGAGATTGGCGAGGCCGGGGCGCGCCGCATCCTCTCTGCGGCGATTGTCGAGGCGGCCATCGCCGAGGGACGCGAGTTCGCCCGGAAGAACGGGGGCCCCGGGGGAATTCGCGGATTTCTGTCCTTCCAGCATCTCTGGGATGCCGATGGCGCCCTTGAGACGGAGGTCACGCACACCTCGGATGACGAACACGCCTATCGTGTCACGCGGTGCCGCTATGCGGAGATGTACAGCGAGATGGGGTTGGCCGACATCGGTTTCGAACTCTCCTGCAATCGCGACGCGACATTTGCGACAGGCTATGATCCGCGTATCCGCCTCCGCCGCACGCAGACCATCATGCAGGGTGCGGACCACTGTGATTTCCACTACCGGATGGTCCGGGAAGAGACTTAAGGTCCCAGGGGCGCCCCATGTTCGACAGGCTTTCCAGCAACCTCGAGGGAATCTTCACCCGACTGCGGCACAAGGGGTCGCTACGCGAAAGCGACATAGACGCTGCCCTGCGTGAAGTGCGCGCTGCCCTGCTCGAGGCCGATGTCGCGCTCTCCGTCGCCAGGGAATTCGTCGAGACCGTGCGCGAGCGGTCACGTGGCGCCGAGAGGCTGCGTGGCGTCAATCCAGCCCAGCAGGTCATCAAGCTCGTGCATGACCATCTCGTGGAAACGCTCGGGTCCGAAACCACCGAGCTTGATCTGGCCGGCAATCCCCCCGTCGCCATGATGCTGGTCGGTCTCCAGGGCTCCGGCAAGACCACGACCACGGCCAAGATCGGGCGCTGGCTCCAGGAAGGGGAGGGGAGGAGGAAAGTCCTCATGGCCTCCCTCGATGTCCGCCGTCCGGCGGCCCAGGAGCAGTTGGCGGTCCTCGGCGAACAGGCGAGGATCGCGACCCTGCCGATCGTCGCCGGAGAAGGTCCCCTTGCCATTGCCCGGCGCGCCCTCAAGGCAGCGCGACGCAGCGCCACCGATGTCGTTCTCCTCGACACCGCGGGCAGACTCCACATCGACGACGAACTGATGGAGGAACTGGCCAGCGTCAGGGAGCTGGCCTCGCCCCGCGAAGTGCTGTTCGTGGCGGACGCCATGACCGGGCAGGATGCGGTCAACAGCGCCAGGTCCTTTCACGACAGCGCCGGCGTGACCGGAATCGTCCTGACCCGGATTGACGGCGATGCCCGCGGAGGGGCGGCGCTCTCGATGCGGCAGGTCACCGGGTGTCCCATCAAGCTGATGGGAACCGGCGAACAGATCGACCAGCTCGAGCCCTTCCACCCCGATCGTCTGGCCGGCCAGATTCTCGGCATGGGCGATGTCGTGAGCCTGGTGGAGAAGGCTGCCCGGGTCGTGGAAGAGGAGGATGCGCAGAAGCTGGCAAGGAAGATGGAGTCCGGGCAGGGGTTCGACTTCGACGATCTGCGCCTGCAGATTTCGCACTTGCGCCGGATGGGCGGCATGCAGGGCCTTCTCGGGCTGTTGCCCGGCGTTGCCCGGGCGCGCCGGGAGATGGAGGCCTCGAGACTCGACGAGACCGCCCTTGGGCGCATCGAGGCTATCCTCTCATCGATGACGCCCGCCGAGCGCCGCGACCCGCGCATCATTCACGCCAGCCGGAAGAAGCGCATTGCTGCCGGCTCCGGCACCCGCATCCAGGATGTCAACAGGGTTATGAAAATGCATGCCCAGATGAACGGCAGCATGAAGAAAGTGCGCAGGATGGCGAAGAAAGGCCAGCTCCCGCCCGGCTTCGAGATGCCGGATTCCGGGAACCCGTTGTCCGGTATCGACATGCCGGGCGGACTCAAGTTTCCCTGAACGGGGCCAGGGGCTGAGCCAGCTCGCCCGGACCACAAGGCAGTGCCCGGGCGCGAGCCCCGGCACCCTTGTGTCAAGAGGAGATCAGGACCCTGCCATGGCGGCATCGACCATCGGCTGCCAGACATCCATGTTGTCGTCGAGCCACTGGTTCGTCACCTCGATGAGATCCTGTTGCTGGTTGTCGATCAGATCCATCATGATTTCCTGGGGCCCGTTCGCCAGGGTGAAGTTCTCCAGGAATCGGGCGGCGACGGGCCATTCATCGTGGATACCGGGCCACGCAACCTTGAAGATTCGCGGCTTGTGCAGGCTGTACTGGTTCACCAGGTCCTCGGGAATGTCGATCCATCCGGTCTCGTGAACGGACAGCACCCAGTGAGGGGCCCAGAACATCATGACGAGCGATGCCTTGCGTTCCACCGCCGAATTGAGTTCCGCGATCATCGTTCCTTCACTGCCCGCGGGAACGACATCGAACGGAAGCCCCTGCTCGCGAATGAGGTCGCCGGCGCGACTGCGCCATTCCGACGGATAGTCGAGGAATCGGCCGTTGGGAATGGTCTCGGTGGAAGCGAAGAGTTCGTGACAGTCGAGGAAGGCCTCCCAGGCTGGCAGGCCCGGACACTCCTCCTCAAGGTAGAGCGGGTATAGCCATCCCTCCCGGGCATCGAGACCCAAATCACCGATATCGATGATGTCTCCGCTCTCGATCATGACCGGATAGACCTCACCCAGGTTGTTGCTCCACAACTCGGGTGCATAGCTGATCTCGCCGTCGGCGATGCCCTGAGGGGCGGACAGCGCGGAGATGGCCACATACTCCACATTATAGCCCATGCGCCGGAGAATCTCTCCCGAAACGGTCGAGGAGATCTGGGCGCCGGTCCAGTTGTGCAGCGGCACGATGATCGGCCTCTCCGACTCAGGCACATCCGCGCCGGCAGAGCCCGTGAACATGAGGGCGGCGCCGGCGGCGAACATCAACTTTCTGGCAATACTCATGACTTCAAACTCCTGTCGTTACGTCACATGTGATGGCGAGTTTGCCCTCGTCCGTCTGCCAATGCGAGTCGCTCCCACGTCCCTGAGGGTGTATTGGTCCTGCGGATGACAAGGCGGAGTCGAGAGGACATGAGCCGGGCGACGATCAATGCGATGTGTGCTGTGTTTCCGGGTGCGGTGGACACGGACCCCTGGGGAGACGGCCATGACGCCTGGAAGATTGGCGGCAAGATGTTTGCCTGCATGGGGGCATCCGATGAGGGTGTTTCCGTCAAGACCGACAGTGTCGAGACGGCGACGATGCTGATCGACGCGGGCATCGGCAGAAAGGCGCGATACTTCCACCGCTCGTGGATCAACCTGCCCTTTGACTGTGCGGAAGACCAGCTGTGGCAGCGCCTTGCCGTGTCCTACCGTATCGTGCGTTCCGCACTGCCTGCCCGGGTGCGGGCGGAACTTCCCCCGGAAGAGGATCCGGCGCTCCTGCATTCGAGATATCAGGCCGCAAG
Source organism: bacterium (assembly GCA_028821455.1). Lineage (GTDB taxonomy): Bacteria > Pseudomonadota > Alphaproteobacteria > SP197 > SP197 > SP197. Next base: position 62,090 of record JAPPGE010000069.1, read on the forward strand.
GACCGGGTAGGTTCAGGACGCGATGCGGTCAAGGTACCAGTCGGTGAAAGCCGCCGAGTAATCCTCCAGGACCGCATAGGGTCCCGGCGTGTAGCGGGTGGAGTTCACGCCCTTCTGGTTGTCGATGATGATCTTCGTGTCCTCGATGGTGGTGACGTCCCACATCCAGATCAGGCGCTTGAGATCGACGTCCCGGTCCAGGTCGGCATCGGCGCGAACGTGCCAGGTCACGAGCACTTCGCTGAACTCCGGCGTGACGGGCGTGAAGCGGAACATCGTGAGATGATCGGCACACAGGTAGGCGTAGGACAGCGGGCCAAGGGTGAAGGCAGTCTCGCCACCGTCCCAGTGCTCCAGAGCGCCAAGGAGGGGAGCGACGGGCTGCCCGCTCTCGGAAAGCGTGAGATAGCCCTCCCGAATGGGCTGGCGCCAGACGCTGTGAGGCTGGCGCGGGTCACCGATGTCGCCATCCGACCAGCCCACGGGGAGGCCCAATTTCCTTGTCTTTTCTGCCCAGGCCTCAACCACCGGACGGTAGGTCTCCGGTCCGCGGTCATGCGCCTTCACGTAGGCATTGACCATCGTGTACTCGGGGTGTGCCGGTGAGCAGTGATAGCACTCGCGGAAATTGTCGACGACGAGTTTCCAGTTGGCGTAGGTCGGATAGACCTCGCGGTGCACGATCTTCGTGTCCTTGAGGCCATGCAGTCCGGCGTAGGCATCGAGCAGATCGGCAATGCCGCTGAAGTCCGCGACATGCGAATCGTCGGCGCCGGCGAGGCAAATGAAGATGAGACCCTGGGCGACCCGGACCGAGCACCTGTGAAGCGGATAGTCCGCCTTGTCGAATCCTTGAGGCATGGAACGCGCGGCGATGAGGCGGCCGTCGAGATCGTATGTCCAGGCATGATAGGGGCACACGAGCTTGCCGGCATTGCCGCGTTCCTCGAGGCAGATGTGGCTGCCTCGGTGTCGGCAGACGTTGAAGAACGCGCGGACCTCATGATCGCGGCCGCGTACCAGGATGATCGACTCCTCGCCGATCCGGTAGACAAGGTAGTCGCCCCGCGAGGGAATCTCGCTCTCGTGGGCGACATAGAGCCAGGATTTCGAAACGACCCTCTCCATGTCCCTCTTGAAGATCCCGGGGTCCCGGTAGAACGGCTGTTCCAGGGTGAAACCGGATCGCTGCCGGGCGATCAGGTCATCCACCGCAGGGATGTCGTGCGCCTGCATTGTCACCTCCCGTCAATGCCGCAATCTACTCCATCCCGCGCCGGGACGTGAAGTCCGGCGGTGCGCCAAGACGGGACTCTCAGGGACCGAGGTGCAGGCGTCCCGGAAAGGGAACGCGCACGTCATTCTGCCGGAATGTTGAGGGGTGGGTTACTCGACCGCAGGGGCGACCATGCAGGCGGCCCGGTCACGAGGGTCTTGGCTCTTTCCCTGGCCTGCGCGAGGCCGGCGTCATCGAGTCCGGAAGAAAGATCGGCAAAAAGCTGCCTCGAGAACAGGTAATCGGCGCCGGGACCAGTGTTCTCCAGGGCCACGATGGCCCAGGCGCAGGCCTCCACGGCGTCCGCGGCGATGCCGTCACCCCGGGCGTAGCGGTCAGCGATGTCGTGTTGCGCGGCAAGCAGTCCCCACCGGGCCGCTTCCAGAATCTGGTCGCTGGCCGAAACACCAGGTGGACGCACGTAGTTCACGCCCGGGGCGGTGCGACCGAGAACAAGGAGGGCGTCCGCCGAGCCGGCGGCTTCGGCCCGCGCGAGGAGCTGACCCTTCAGGTTGTTGATGAAGAAGGTTCCCCATCCTTCGGTGATCATGGCTGCCAGGGCCCAGATGGCCCGGGGGTGGCGATGGCGCGCAGCAACGAGATACCAGTCGGTTGCATCCTGGATGCTGGGGATGCCGATCCTGCCGAACCTAGCCATGTCCCCCATGAGCAGGCCAGCCTGAGGATTACCGTCCTCGGCCAGGGGTTCCAGGAGGCTGCGGGCAGCCTGATACTCGCCCTTGCGAATGAGCTGCCGGGCCTCCGTCACGCCGGGAGCGTCGGTCCCGGACCACTCGCCAGGCCAGGTCGTGTCCGGAAAGTTGCGGTCGACGGCCAGCGTCATGATCCATGTTTCCGGAGGCGTGCCTTCCATGATGACGGCGACATCATCGCGCACCCGCACCAGCCTCTTCCCGGAGCCGGGCCAGCCGAGCCAGGACTCGTAGAACAGGCTGTAGAGCCACGATGCCATCGGCGTCAGGCTGACCGGGCCGGCTTCCATCGGCGGCATGGGCGGCAGGGACGACGGAAGGGTCACGACAAGGCCGGCGATATCGGCTGCGAGCTCAAGGCGAGCATCGAGTCCCTCCCAGGGGGCGGTCATGACGAACTGGATCTGTGTCAGTCCCGATTCACCTTCGAACATGATGATGCTGAAGGTCCGCGCCGGATCATCCGATGCCTCAGGCCGGCCAACAAGAAGCGGGCCCACGTGGGGATCGTCGATGGCTTCAAAATCCGCCGTATCGATCAGACCGCTGGCGACGGCAGCATGAATCACGCTGGTGCTCGACACATCAAGCACCGGACCGTCATCTCCCGCAGGACAGATGGCAGACCCGAGGACGAGTCCGAAGAGGACGACAAATCCCCGGACAGTGGATCCGGGCGGCGCAAGGAGGCGGGTCATGGTTTCCCGGCAGTTGGAAAATCACACATCTGGATCACCGATGTCCGCTGGTGCTCAACGAGAGGAGTTTTGATAATGGGGGTGACTGTTCTAGTCTAGTGCCTCGGAATTCGCTTCCCTGCCAAGGCAGTCGCCGGTATGTAGGCTTGAGAGCGAGGTGGACTGTGTTGCATGGTGCACGGAGCAAAGAAGTGGTCGGGATGGAGTTCAAGCTATTGTCGAAACGTTCGGGACCGGGTGAATGACGGACAGCATGCATAGCCCGGATCGGGGGAGCAACGAGCCCCAGGTCCGGTTCGAGAACGTCCAGAAGACCTATGACGGCGAGGTTCTCGTGGTGAAGGACCTCAACCTGGCGATCGAGAAGGGCGAGTTCCTCACCCTTCTTGGGCCGTCCGGGTCGGGCAAGACGACGACGCTCATGATGCTTGCCGGGTTCGAGTCGACGACCCATGGCGACATCGTGCTCAATGGGCGTTCGCTGCGTCTGGTGCCGCCGCACAAACGGGATATCGGCATGGTCTTCCAGAACTACGCCCTGTTTCCCCACATGACGGTCTACGAGAACCTCGAGTTTCCGCTGCAGTGCCACAAGGTCGAAAAAACGTCCCGGGAGAAGAAGATCGCCGAGGCTCTCGCCATGGTGGAGCTCACCGGTTTCGAGAGGCGCCGCCCGGCACAGCTTTCCGGTGGCCAGCAGCAGCGCGTCGCTCTGGCGCGCGCCCTCGTGTTCGAGCCTCAGATCGTTCTCATGGACGAGCCGCTTGGCGCTCTCGACAAGAAGCTGCGCGAGCAGATGCAGATCGAGATGAAGCACATTCATCAGAACGTGGGCCTGACATTCGTCTACGTCACCCATGACCAGAGCGAGGCGCTGACCATGTCTGACCGCATCGCGGTCTTCGATGACGGAGTCATCCAGCAGCTCGACGCACCCGAGGAACTTTACGAACGGCCGAAGAATGCCTTCGTTGCCCAGTTCATCGGCGAGAACAACCGGCTCAATGGCAGGATCACGGAGTTGGCCGGGGATGTCTGCCTTGTCGAGCTTCCCAGCGGACACACGATCAGGGCCCTGCCTGTCAATGTTTCCGAAGTGGGGCAGCAGACCACCCTGTCACTGCGTCCCGAGGTGGTGGTGGTCGGTGCCGTGGAAAGTGATGGATGCGATGATATCTTCACGGCGGTGGTGCAGGAACAGATCTACATGGGCGACCATACAAGGGTGCGCATGGAGGTTTTTGGTCACGACGATTTTGTCGTCAAGGTGCCACGCGGCTCGAGCCATGGTGGTCTCGAACTGGGACAGGAAATCAGAATCGGCTGGCGGTCGGGCGACTGCCGGGCGCTGGATGCCGCCTGACATGACGGGAGGCATTCTTCAGGCCGCGTGACGCGGCACATGAAGCAGGGTCTTCGTGACCGTGCACGACATGAACAACGTTCTTTGAAGGGAGACGACAATCATGAAGAGCGTACTGAGAGTTTCAGCCGCGGTCCTTGCCGGTGCCGCGCTGGCGGGCCTGCAGGCTCCGTCAGCCGTCCTGGCCCAGGACACGGTTACCGTGGCGTCCTGGGGCGGGGCCTATTCCGCCAGCCAGCGCGAGGCGTACTACAAGCCTGCGGCCAAGGAAATCGACATGACCGTCCTCGAGGACGAGTGGGGCGGCACCCTGTCGGAGATCCGCGTCCAGGTCGACAGTGGCGAGTACAAGTGGCACGTCATCGACTCGGAGTCGGGAACGGCCATGGCCGGTTGTGACGAAGGCCTTCTCGCCGAAATCGACTGGGAGATGATGGGCGGCATGGACCGCTTCTTCCCGGGTGCGGCACTCGACTGTTCGGTGGGCACGATCTCGTGGGCGACCATCTATTCCTATAATGGCGACGTCTACTCCGGCGACAACGTTCCGACCACCATCGCCGACTTCTTCGATCTCGAAAAGTTCCCGGGCAAGCGTGGCCTCTATGCCAACAGCCCGGCAGCTTCGCTCGAAATGGCACTCATGGCTGACGGCGTGCCCGCTGACGAGGTCTATGCCTATCTCTCCGACAACGAGGAAGAGGCCATTGATCGTGCCTTTGCCAAGCTCGAGTCGATCAAGGACGAGGTCATCTGGTGGGATACCGGCGCCATGCCGCCGCAGCTTCTCGCGGACGGCGAGGTCGCCATGTCCACTGCCTGGAACGGACGCATCTACAATGCGGTCGTCAAGGAAGGAAAGAACTTCGTCATCGTCTGGGATGGACAGACCATCGACTATGATCACTGGATCATTCCGGCCGGGCATCCGGAGTACGATCTCGGCATGAAGTTCATCGAGTATGCCAGCCGCCCCGAAGTCATGGCGCGTCAGTCCCAGTACATCTCGTACGGCCCGACGACCGCCGAGGCGGGTGTACTCATCAATCCGGACATTCTGCAGCACTTGCCGACCGCTGCGGCCAATCTGGAGAATGCTCTGTGGGTGGACACCGTCTGGTGGGCTGACCATGAAGAGGAACTGACCGAGCGCTTCCAGGTCTGGCGTTCGCAGTAACGATCAGGTTTCGGGGAGAACCGGGACGTCATGATCCCGGTTCTCCCTGCCTTTTCTTTCATTTCTTCTATCGGTCCGGAGAAAGCAGGGCATGGTGGCGACCACAGGCAGCCATGACGTGATGCGCACCGCCGACGGCGTGCCGCTGAGGATCAAGCTCCGGCGCGCCGAGCGCATGCGCAAGGTGTGGGCGATCACCCTCGTTGCACCGCTCTTCCTGTTTCTCGTGGTCGGATTCATTCTGCCGATCATTTCCCTGCTGTCGCTTTCCATCGAGGATCCGGACCTGACAGAGGGGTTTCCGCGTACCGCGGAAATGTTCCAGGAGTGGGATGGTGAGGGATTTCCTCCACCGGAGGCCATGGCCACCTTCGCCGAGGAACTCGCTGTTGCCGGACGCGGCGAATTCGGTCGCGCAGCCAAGCGGCTCAACTATGACATCAGCGGCTTCAAGTCGATGGTGAAGAAGACCGCCCGCAAGTCCGAAGAGCTTGCGCTGCTTTCCCCCGAGCAGATGCTCGACGGCTTCATCAAGATCGACAAGGACTGGGGCGATCCTGCCTACTGGCTTGTCATCAAGAACGCCTCCAGCTACTACACCGATTACTACCTTCTGTGGTCACTCGACCTGCAGCGCGACAAGGAACGCGAGATTGTTGGCGTTTCACCCGACAGGGCCATCTACGTCGACGTTCTCCTGCGGACCATCGAGATCAGCTTTGCCGTCACCCTGCTGTGCTTTCTGCTCGGCCTGCCGATTGCCTATCTCCTGGCGACATTGCCGACACGCATTAGCAACCTGCTGCTGATTCTCGTCCTGCTGCCCTTCTGGACGTCGCTGCTGGTGCGGACGACCTCGTGGATCGTGCTGCTGCAGAACGAGGGACTGATCAACGATGCGGCGTTGTGGCTGGGCCTGTGGAACGAGCCCCAGGAACTGATCCGCAACCGCTTCGGTGTCTACGTGGCGATGGTGCACATTCTCCTGCCGTTCATGGTGTTGCCCATGTACAGCGTGATGAAGACCATCAACCCATGGCACATGCGGGCTGCGGCATCCCTCGGCGCGCCGGGCTGGAAGGCATTCCTGAAGGTCTACTTTCCGCAATGCATGCCCGGGGTGGCGGCGGGAACACTGCTCGTCTTCATTCTCTCGCTGGGGTACTACATCACCCCGGCGCTGGTCGGCGGGCCCAGCGATCAGATGACCAGCTACTGGATCGTCCAGAACATGGGACGGACGGCCAACTGGGGGCTTGGCGCGGCCTTGTCCGTTGTATTGCTGCTGCTCACCCTTGTCATGTTCTTCATCTACAACCGTTTTGTCGGTGTTGACCGGCTCAAGGTGAACTGACCATGGCCATGCCGTCCTACGCCACGACGTTCGACAGGATCTGGTATGTCACGTTTCGCGTGATCTGCTGCCTGGTCTTCGCTTTCCTGTTCATACCAATCATCGTGATCATCCCGCTCAGCTTCAATTCCGAACCTTATTTCACATACCCCATGCCCGGCTTCTCGCTGCGCTGGTACGAAGAGTTCTTCGCCAGTCCGCAATGGTTGCTGGGCCTGCAGAACAGCATCATCGTCGGCATCTTTGCGACCCTGGTGGCGACGGTGCTGGGAACACTGGCGGCGTTGGGTCTCAATCGCGCCGAGTATCCGGGGAAAACCACGATCCTCGCGGTCCTCATCTCCCCTATCGTCGTGCCGATCGTCATCACGGCGGCCGGCATGTTCTATTTCTATGCCAAGCTCGGACTGACCGGGACGCTTGCCGGCCTTGTCTTCGCCCACGCAACGATCGGTGTGCCCTTCGTCGTCATCACCGTTTCGGCCACCCTGGCGGGCTTTGACTACAATCTCATCCGGGCCGGCGCGAGTCTCGGGGGCGACCCCTTGCGCGTCTTCTTCCGCATCACCCTGCCCCTCATCCTCCCCGGAGTGGTGGCCGGGGCACTCTTCGCCTTCATCACGTCCTGGGATGAACTCGTCATTGCGATCTTCCTGGCCAGCACCGAGGAGCACACGCTCCCACGGCGCATGTGGTCTGGCATCCGCGAACTTCTTTCGCCGACCATCATGGCGGTCGCCACCATGCTCATCATGACATCGGTCCTGTTGATGATCGTGATGGAACTCCTGCGCCGCCGCAGTGAACGGTTGCGCGGCATCACGCCCTGACGTCCATTTCGCCGGTTGCCGTCGGGCAGGACACCTGTTCGCCATCATTTGCGATCATTGTCAACCGCGCAAACGGGCGGTGTAACCCTTCAAGGGCATTCCGTTTGCGGAACAGAGCGTGATCAAGGGCTTTCCGGCGACGCTGTGAGAGGGGAATGAATCTCTCCAGGGCTTTCCTGACGGTCAGCGGACTGACGGCCGCGAGCAGGGTACTCGGGTTTGTGCGGGACGTGCTGTTTGCCGCAGCCCTTGGAACGGGGTGGGTGGCGGACGCCTTCCTCGTCGCCTTCAAGCTCCCGAATTTCTTCCGCCGTCTCCTGGCGGAGGGCGCCTTCAATGCAGTGTTCATTCCTCTTTTCGCTGGCCGCCTCGAGCGTGATGGCGAGGCGGTCGCAAGGCGGCTGGCCGACGAGGTCCTGGCGGTTCTCGCCCTGGTTCTCGCCGTGCTGGTGGCGGCCTTCGAGGTGGCGATGCCGTGGGTCATAACGGTCCTGGCGCCCGGCTTCGTCGACGAGCCCCGCAAGTTCGACCTGGCCGTCGATCTCACCCGCATCACCTTTCCCTACATCCTTCTGATCTCGCTGGTGGCGCTCTTCGGCGGCATGCTCAACTCGACCGGGCGGTTTGCCGCCTATGCCGCAGCGCCCATCCTGCTCAATCTCAGCCTCATCGGCGCAGCGATCCTGGTTCACGTCCTCGAGGACGTACATGCAGGCAGAGCCGTCTCCTGGGGCGTGACGTGTGGTGGGATCCTTCAGCTCGTACTTGTCCTCCATGCAGTCAGGCGTGCCGGCATGATGCCGCGTCTCCTCCTGCCGCGCCTGACGGCAGGTGTGAGGGAGCTGCTTCGCCGTTTCGTTCCCGCGGCCCTTGGCGCCGGCGTCGTGCAGATCAATCTTCTCATCGATCTGTGGGTTGCCTCGTTCCTTTCCACTGGCGCCATTTCGTGGCTCTACTACGCCGACCGGGTCAATCAGCTGCCGCTGGGCGTCGTCGGCATTGCCGTCGGCAGTGCGCTGCTGCCTCTGCTGTCAAGGCAGATCGAGGCGCGCGACGAGGCCGGGGCCAACGAAAGCCAGAGCCGCGCCATCGAACTCGTGATGGTCCTCACCCTGCCGGCGGCGGCGGCCCTCATGGTCATCGCCCATCCCGTCATCTCCGCTCTATTCGAGCGTGGCGCCTTCAATGCCGCCGACAGCGAGGCGAGCGCCGCCGCCCTCAGGGCCTTCGCTGCCGGACTGCCCGCCTACGTGCTGCTCAAGGTGCTCGCACCCGCCTTCTTCGCGCGCAAGGATCCCGGGACCGTGCTGAAGATCGCTGCGGTCGGCTTGTTGAGCAACGTTGCCGTCATGCTGACTCTGGTCTGGTCGCTGGGCCATGTCGGCATCGCCCTTGCGACCGCCACGGCGGCCTGGATCAACGCCATCATTCTCCTTGTGCTCCTGATCCGCCGGGGCCATTTCAAGGCCGACCGCCGACTGAAGTGGCGTCTGCCCCGCATGGTCGCAGCGACATCCGTGATGGCGGCCATTCTTGCGGCGGTCCACCAGAGCCGCGATCACTGGTGGCTTGCCGGCGGCGATCACATCGCCCTCTACCTCGTGGTCCTCGTGGCGCTTGGCCTCATCGTTTACGCGACCATCGCTCGCCAGTTCGGCGCCTGGGCCATCACCGATCTTCGCTCGATGATGGGGAGGGAGGCCGCCGGGACCGATGATGACAAGCGATGAGTTCGAGGGTCAGGTTCGCAATGCCGTCGTCAGCAGCACAGGCAAATCGTTCGTCCTTCCGTTTTGATGATTGAGTCCACCAATCAAGTCTTGTATGACTCAGTCACACTAGGGAGTCGCGAATGACCGTCAAGACGACACTCAGTTTCACTGATCGCCACCACCGTTTCCTCTCGGAAAAGGTGGGCCAAGGTCTCTTCGCCACGCGGAGCGCTGCCGTGGCCAGCGCCGTCGAGCACATGATGCAGGAGGAGGAGGAACGGGAAGTGGTACTTTCCGTTCTCGCTGAAGAAGTCCGGACACGGATGCAGACCGACCGTTCGGAGTACGTTGACCGTGAGACGGCGTTTTCGGCTGCGCGTGCCGCCATCGCGGCGGCTCGCAAGAAGTAGTGTATCGAGTTCGCTTCCATCCGCTTGTGTCGCGGGACCTGGAGGCAATCGCCCAGTGGATCATCGAGTATGCGGGAAGTGCGGCCGCAAACCGGAAATTGATGGAGATCGAGCAGACAATCACGGGCCTGGGGCAGGTTCCGCACAAGGGATCGGTTCGCGACGAAGTCGCACCTGGGCTTCGGGCAATCCCGGCCGGGAGGCGGGCCGTGATTGCGTTCACGGTTGACGACGATACCGAGGAGGTTCTTGTTCTGGCAGTGACCTACAGCGGAGGTGACTGGGCGGGTAGAAGTCGTGCGCGACTATGAACCGGCATCCGCATGCCCATTCTCACACTGATGAGCTGCCCCGTGATCATGCGTGATCGTGAGCGAGGCTCGTGCTGCGGGGGAACTCCGTCCAGGTCAGACGGGAGGGCGACCCTTTGACAGGCGGCGCCACATGGAGAGTGCGATGATGGCAAGACCGAAGAGCGCGATGGCGCCGGGCAGCCACATTTGCCGTTGACGGATCTCGATCAGCGTCTGGATGGTATCGTCAAGCGAGACCAGAGTTCTTCCCCCGCTGTCGAGCTGCCAGACAAGAGTGGCATCGTCAGGGTCGGAAGCATCGATCCACAAGTGAAAGACATGGGTTCCTGACTTCAGGGCTTCCTTGAATTCCCGGTAGTGCGGAAGGTCGTTGCGATAGCGCACGACCCTCCCGTCGTCTTCGAGAACTGCCTGCAACTCGAGGGGGTCGGGAACGAGGAACCGGATGAAAGCGCCGCGCCGCTTGCGGATCTCTATCGCTTCCGCGACGCCCGCCTCGACGGCGACGAGGTCTTCTGCCATGGGATAGTCGTGACGCAATGGTTCGTAGAAGAACCAGGCACCCACCAGCGTGAGGATCGTTCCCGCGACCATATGCCCGGGAAGGCGGTGTCCCAGCCTCGCCGCAAAGCGTCCGATCATGGGTCAGAACCTCATGCCACGGGCCGTGATCCGACGGCGCCGAGTGCCGCACCGAGTGTGTCTGTCAGCGTGTCGACCTCTTCAGGCGAGATGATGAGGGGTGGTGACAGGATAAGCGATTCTCCGGTTGCGCGGACGAGAAGGCCGCGTTTCCACGCCTCTTCGCGAACCGTGGTGGCGGTGCCCCTTTCGCCGGAAAGTTCCACCGCTGCCATCATGCCCACCCCGCGCACCTCGCCGACGAGAGGATGATCGACGAGCTCCCGCAGGCGTTGCTGCATGTGGGGGGCGGTCGCGGTCCGGCATGTCTCGATGATGGCCTCGCGCCGGAGAATGTCGATGTTCTCCAGCGCCACGGCGGCCGCGACGGGATGGCCCGACCACGTGAATCCATGCTGGAACTCCCCGCCCTCCTCGATCATCACGTCGGCGATCCTGTCGTGCACGAGTATGCCGCTGATAGGCTGGTAGCCTGACGAGAGCCCCTTGGCGATGGTCATGATGTCGGGCTTGATGCCGAAGGTGTCGCTGCCGAACCACTCGCCCGTGCGGCCAAACCCGCAGATCACTTCATCGGCAATGACGAGGATCCCGTATTGGCGGCAGATTCTCATGATCTCCGGCCAGTAGCTCGCCGGAGGCACGATGACCCCGCCGGCCCCCATGACCGGTTCGCCGATGAACGCGCCGATGGTCTCCGGACCGGTCTCGGTAATCAGCCGTTCGACCGAGCGAGCGGCGGCGATACCGAATTCCTCCGGGTCCATGCCGCGTCCGTAGCGGTACCAGTATGGACAGTCCGCGTGGATGAAGCCGGGAAGGGGCAGATCGAACTGGGGGTGCATCTCATCGAGCCCGCACATGCTGGCCGCCGCCATGGTGACACCATGGTAGGCATGACGGCGGGAAATGATGGTCTTGCGGGATGGCTCACCCCTGGTGTTCCAGTACCAGCGCACCATCTTGGCCGCCGTGTCGTTCGCTTCCGATCCGGAGTTGGCGAAGAAGACATGGTTGAATCCCTCCGGGGCAATCTCCGCGAGGCGCCCGGCGAGGCGGGTGGTGGGTACGGTCGATGTCTGGAAGAAGGTGTTGTAGTAGGGCAGCGAGAGGAGTTGGTCATGGGCGGCCTCGGCAAGTTCACGGCGCCCGTAGCCGATGTTCACGCACCACAGACCGGCCATGCCATCGAGTACGCGGTGACCGCGCGACGTGGTGAGGTAAACGCCCTCGGCTCCGGTGATGACGCGTACGCCGGCATCGTTGACGACGCGGGCGTCGGTAAAGGGATGCAGGTGATGATGACGGTCGAGGTCCTGAAGTGACTGCGTGAAACTGTCGTCCATGATGTCATCCCTCACCGGGAGCCAGCGTATCAGGAGGTCGTTCTACCATACCCGGGCGCCGGGCAAACACGGTGTCGCTGTGCTTCCGAAAGGGGGCCTCATCGCTTCTGCAGGGGAGGGCAGGGGCGGCATGTCTGGAAAGCGCGCTCTCGAGGACCGCAAACCTGTTGCCTGGCCCTTGCGCTTGAGGTGGGATGAGTGGCTGCCCGGTTTGGCCGTCACCCGAATGCGAAGTTTCTCCGGCCGCCGGCAATGAGCAGCGCGCCCGCCGGCAGGGTCCACGGGGCGGGCGACGGCTGCCGGAGAGGATGGCTTTCACGCGTGTGGTATCAGGGCGCAATCTGTGGAACATTGTCTATCAGACCAGTTAGAGAAAGTTCCCCAGGAACTCCAGGACACGCGGGGAGAACCGTGGCAGCGGACAACGTCTCCCAGGCTCCTTGCGTTCAAGGGAAGTCGAATCGTCCGAGTTTTCCGTGAACATTGCGATGACGTGGGCGACCATTGAAGCGATGTCGTGTCCCGTTCCAGGCACCGCATCGAGAGGAAACCGGACAAGAAGCGCCATGACGGAAGCAATGATGTGGACGATACCCGAGCCTCTTGCCACGTTCGAAGTCCAACTCGACAAGAGCACCGTGACCACCGTGAGGCGACACGGCAACGCGTCCGGCCCGCGGCTCGTCCTGACCCATGGCAACGGTCTCGCGGTCGACCTCTACTATCCGTTCTGGTCCTTGCTCGCCGATGACTTCGACCTGATGGTCTACGACCTCAGGAACCACGGCTGGAACGAGGTCGGTGTCCAGCGGGATCACAACATTCCGACGCTGATCTTTGACCATGACATCATTCTCGATGCCATTGTCCGGGAGTTTGGCGAAAAGACGACGATCGGTGTGTTTCATTCGCTGTCGACACTGGTCGCCTTGTTGTCATTCAACAACGCCTATTCCGCGTTGATTCTATTCGACCCGCCGCTCTGCAAACCCGCCGCCAGCGAACTGGAGTTCATCGAGGCGGCGGAACGGACGGCCGCCATGACTCGGCGTCGGACGGAGCGGTTCAAGTCCGAAGAGCAGTATGCGGAAGTCCTGGCCATCGTTCCGGGATTCGCCAACGTCGTGCCGGGTGTGCGCGATCTCATGGCACGAACGACTCTTCGTGAGAGCAAAGAAGGGTACGAACTGCGTTGTCCTCGCGAGTACGAGGCCCAGATCGCGGAGTACGTGAGGAGCTTTTCGCCCTTGCTGGATCTCTCGACACTGACCTGTCCGACCAAGGTCATCGGTGCCGATCCGACGCTGCCCTACGCGTATCTCCCCACCTTCGACCTCAGTCATGCGTCGGCAGTCGACTACGACTTCGTGCCGCAGGCGTCGCACTTTCTGCAATTGGAACAACCCGCGCACTGCGCGGCAATGGCGCGCGAGTACCTGGCCAGCCGCGACATTCGATAAGCGCGGAACCGCTGTCGTCCCTGGCCTCAAGCGACGGACGGGCTGTCGCAAGGCGACTAGCGCTTCGGCGATCGCATCCAGAAGCTGCGACGCTGGAAGGGGTAGCCCGGCACCGAAATGCGCCGCCGCGCCTCGCCGGCGAAGAGCCCTTCGAAACGTACCGGAAGTCCGGCTTCCCAGGCCTTGGCAACCGCCGCCGCAATCCCGGCATCATCCACCGCCGACGGGTGGAGGCCTGTGATCACCACCGGTGCGGCGCGTTCGGCAGTCTGCGGCCAGCCGCTCAACATTGCCGGGCCGAGCGTGGCATCGGGACCGATCTCGACGATTGCATCGACTTCGAGATCTGCCAGGGTCGTCGCGCCAGTTCCCGGGTCGGCGGGTTCGACGACCTGTTGCTTCCAGTCATCGCCTGTCAAGGCGTCGCCGGGCCGTGACGCGTGTCCCGTCGTGCCGCTCACGAACGTGAGCGCAGCCGGGGACATCGTGATGCCGGCAAGCGCATCCTCAAGGCTGGCGGGCGAGTCCGCCTGAGCCATGGCTCCGGTCAACCGTCCTCTCGCCGCCGCCAGACGCAAGCCGTCCTCCAGGCTGAGCATGCCGGCAGCCTGTGCTGCCGCAATCTCGCCCGCACCCTGGCCGAAAACGATGCCGGGTCTCACGCCGACGCTGGACCACAGTGCAACAAGAGCGCATTCCAGCGCGTAGAGGGCAGGTTGACTCCAGGCAGGATCGTCGAAAACGGCGTTGCGTTCCTTCCCGCCGCACAGCGGTTCGAGCAGCGTTGCGTCTGCAAGTCCTGAAATGCCGCCTCGCAGCGCTCCAGCACGGCCCGGAATACAGGCTCACTCCGGTAGAGAGCCTCACCCGTTCCGGCCCACGTGCCTATGTCGCCCGAAAAGGCGAAGGCAATCCGCGTCGGCGTTTCCGTTGCCGGTCCGTCCTGCGAACTCCCGAGCGTCTCCAGGTGCTCGCGCAGCGATGGCGCATCCTGGAACACCACGCCCGCCCGGTGGACGAAGTGACTTCTTCCGACGCTGGTGGTCCATGCCATGTCAGAGAGGAAGGAATCGGGACCTCCGGCGTCAGCGTTGACTTCGACGACCGCTTCCTTGAGCCATGACAGATAGCGCATCGCCAGCTCGCGAAGCGCCTCGTTCGACTTGCCCGAGAGCGGCAAAAGTCTGGTCCGGCGTCCGGTGTCCGTTACTGCGGCATCAACCGGCCCTCCTGCCGGGTCCGGTGCAACGAATGGGACCGGCCTTTCGGCTCCAGCGGGCACAATCATGCCTGGGGCGGGGGAAGAAGCATCGCTGGAATAGTCGTAGCCCTCCACCACCACGTGCGCGTTTGCTCCGGAGATTCCGAACGCACTGATACCGGCACGGGGCGGTCGGTCGGCTACGAGCGGCCAGGGCGTCGGCTTCGAGGTCACCTGCACCGGCACCTTGTCCCACTCGATAAGCGGGCTGGGAGTCTGGAAGTCCGGCTGCGGCGGAATCAACTTGTCCTGCATGGCCAGCAAGACCTTGATCAGCCCGGCTATTCCCGCCGCCGCCTCCGGATGTCCGATGTTCGGTTTGAACGAGCCGATGAGGAGTGGTCGCTCCGGGTCACGTCCCTTTCCGTACACCGCCGCCACTGCGCGGACTTCGATGGGGTCTCCCATTGCCGATCCGGTTCCATGCGCCTCGAGGTAGTCAACGTCGGATGGTGCGATGTCTGCCCGGGACAACGCCTCCTCGATGACCCGTTCCTGCGCCGGACCGTTCGGTACGGTGAGACCTGCGCTTGCCCCGCTCTGATTGACCGCCGAGCCGCGAATCACGGCCCAGATTCGGTCGCCGTCCGCCTCGGCGTCGGCGAGTCGCTTGAGTACCACCATCCCGCAACCCTCGCCTCGCACGAAGCCGTCCGCGTCTGCATCGAAGGGGCGGCAGCGGCCGCCCTTGGACAGCAACCCCAGTTCGGACATGAACGTGGTCACTCCGGGGGAGAGCACGGCATGCACGCCACCGCCGAGGGCCACGTCCACTTCACCCCTCTCGAGACCCACGGCGGCCTGGTGCAGCGCAGCCAGGGACGATGCGCAGGTCATGTCCAGGGCCATCGCCGGTCCCGACAGTCCCAGTGCGAAGGCCACCCTTCCCACGGCGACGCTTCCGGCGGTGCCGAGGTACCCGACCTCCCCGCCGTCAAGCGCGACCAGATCCCGGTACTCGCTGCCGCCCAGGCCAGCGTACACCCCGACGCGACCACCCCTCAGCGTGCCGGGATCGATCCCTGCGTCCTCGAGCGCCTGCCAGGTCGTCTCCAGCAGGATCCGTTGTCGCGGGTCCATTGTCCGCGCCTCGATGGGCTGGATGCCAAAGAAGCGTGCGTCGAACCGGTCGATCCCCTCGATAAAGGCGCCGTGCCGGTAGGCGCTTCCCCCGGTCGCCGGGCCGGACGACACACCTTCACCACCGACGGAGTCGGGGCGTCCCTCCGTTATCGTGCTGCGTCCCTCCGCGAGAAGCTGTCGGAAAGAAGCGAGATCCGGTGCGCCCGGGAATCGGCACGCCATGCCGACGATGGCGATGCCGTCCACGGCATTTTGCGGCGCCGGCGAGGCGATTGGTTCGGGCAGGGCTTGCGGAGCCGTCTCCTCTACGTCGACGTCGCCCAGCTCCTCGACCAGGTGCCGGGCCAGCGAGTCGATGTCCGGGTAGTCGAACACCACTGTGTTGGATGTCGTGTAGTTCCCTGCAAAGGCCCGGTTCAACCGGTTCCTCAGTTCGACCGACATCAGCGAATCCATGCCGAGGTCGAAGAAACCGACCGAGGGATCCGGTGTCGACGGCAGGCGAAGCACGGCCTGCACCTCGCCTTGCAGGAACGAGACCAGGAGACTGACCCGCTCGGATGCCGGTGTCTCCCCCAGCCGGGTCAGCACGTCGGTCGAGGACGATGAGCGCTCGTCTTCGGTCTCCGCGTCCGACGAAAGAAGCTCCTCGAGGAAGGCAGGACGTTCCTCCACCGCCTCTTCGAAGACGGTCCAGTCCATCGACATCACCACGGACGTCGCAACATCCTCGCGCATCAGTCGTTCCATCGCCTTCAGGCCCTGCTGCGGGGTGAACCAGCGGCCTCCCAGCGCAGAACGCTGCCTTTCGATCCGATCCTTCTGTTCGGCCGCCTCACCGATCTCGGACCAGGCCCCCCATGCAATGGCCTGCCCCGGCAGGCCCATCGCCCGGCGGTGAGCGGCAAGCTGATCGAGGAAGGCGTTGGCCGCTGCGTGATTCGCCTGCCCCGGATTCCCCATCACTCCGACACGGCTCGAGAAGAGCATGAAGAAGTCAAGGTCGCGACTTTCTGTCGCACGGTGCAGGTGCCAGGCTGCCAGGATCTTCGGCCAGAGAACCTGCTCGAACCTCGTCCAGCTCTGGTTGGTGAGGGCGCCGTCCGACAACACCCCCACGCTGTGAATCACGCCCGCCAGGGGAGGCAGGCTCCTGTCGATGCGATCCAGCATCCGATCGATCGCAGCGGTGTCCGTGGCGTCCGCCAGCTCTACGAAGACGTTCACCCCGCGCTCGCGAAGGGTGTGGATCGTTTCCCTGGCGTCCGCATCCGGGTCCCGGCGTCCGTTGAGCACGATCGTCCCGGCGCCCCGGTCGGCAAGCCACACCGCCACCGCGCATCCGATTCCGCCCAGACCGCCGGTCACGAGGTAGGACCGGTCCGATTGCAGGTGGCCTCGCGCCAACGGCGAGGCTGTTGCGACAATCTTTCCGAGATGTCGTGCGGACCGCATGAATCGCAGGGCGGCACCTGCCTCCGAGAGCGGCCATCGACTGTGCACGATTGGCGTCAGTTCCCCCGATCCCAGGCGATTTACGATATCGGTGAGCACCCTTCCGACCCATGCCGGATCGGTCTTCTTGAGGACATCGAGCTCCAGGATGTCGTAGCCAACGTCGGGTCTGAGCGCTGACATTTCCTCTTCACTCAGGATATCCCGCCGGGCCAGTTCCACGAAACGCCCGCCCTGCTTCAGGCAGGAGAGGCTGGCGTCAATGAATCCCTCGCTTGTCAGGCTGTTGAGAACGACGTCCACTCCCTCGCCGCCCGTGGCTTCAAGAATCTGGTCGGCGAACTCCGTTGTCCGGCTGTCGAACAACTGGTTCACGCCAAGCGATCTGAGATAGGCCTGCTTGGGCGAGCTCGCGGTGGCGAAGACTTCCGCGCCGGCGGCCACAACGAGCTGAATGGCGGCCAGGCCCACTCCGCCGGCCCCGGCGTGGATGAGCACGCGTTCTCCCGGCTTCAGGCCTGAAAGCTCGAACGAGAGCGCCGCCGAAACGAAGGCGCTTGGCACCGTGGCGAGATCGCTTACCGAGTAGCCTTCCGGTGCTGGCGCCACGAGTTCTTCCCTCGTGATCATCTGCGGCCCGAAGGCGCCGAAGCCCAATCCGACCACCCGGTCGCCGACCGAGACGCTGCACACGTCGGAACCCTTCTCGAGAATGCGGCCGCACATTTCCCTCCCGAGCAGTCCCTCCTGGATGAACCCGAGCGACCGGAACACGTCCCAGAAATTGAGTCCGGCCGCGTCCACGCCAACGCGCACCTCCTGCGCTTCGAGCGCGCGCGCCGGGAGCGGCTGCACCGACGGGCGATCGAATGCGCCGCCCTGGTCCGGAGCCAGAACCCACTCCGACTGCTCCGGCAGGTCCAGCCGTTCCTGTCCGTCGCCGGCCCGGACGAGCCGGGCCACCTGACGGCGCCCCAGTCGGTATGCGATGTGGTTCTCGGTGTCCGGATACAGCAATTCGTTGGCGAGGTCGGGCGTCGGCGCCATGGATGTCGGGTCCAGATCGATCATCCTAGGACTGAGGTGTGCCGCCTCCCGGTCCACCGCCTTTCCGAATCCCCACAGAACCGCGCCGGCAATCGATCCGCCGCGCTCGCGTTCCAGGACCTGCGCCCCACGGGTCAGGAACCACACACCCAATTCAGGCGTACGGTCCGAATCGGACACTCCCTGGATCAGCGCCAGTGCACTGGTCCCTGCACGCCGCACGTCCTCCATGAGTTCCTCGGTGGTTGCCTCGGCGCCGTGACCGTCCAGTCCCGTACAATGCACCACGCCCTTGAAGGGAAGATCCGGGGCCAGTCTTTCGACGAGAATTCGCCACGAGTCCCGCTGATCTGCATCGACCGACACCCTGCGCACGCCCGGATCGGAGGTGGCCGGCTTTTCGTCTCCGAAGGGGGGAGTTCCGGCGAGAACGACAGTCTGGTTCCGTGCCGCCAATTGCCCTGCGATCTCTTCAGCGAGGCCGCCCTCGTTCGCGGTCAGGACCCAGATTCCCGGCGCCTCCTGTACCCGCACCGGGCCTTTCGCCACAATCACGCCCTTGTCCATCGTTTCGGGCGGATCGGACTCGTCCACTCCGAGCACTTCAACGGCCTCAAATCCGGTGTTGCCGAGCGCCCGTCGCCACACCGCGGGGCTGGCGAGGGCGTGATGGGGACGGAAGTCGTCGGCGAAGCGCCACCAGCCGTCGAGCTGTCCGAAGGTGAGATCCATCCAGCCCAGACCACGAAGGTTCTCGAGCGCGACCAGGTGCCCCGATGGAGCCAGCAGCCTGCAGCAGTGCGCCAGCGTCTCCTCCAGATAGCGTGTGGCGTGCAGGACGTTGGACGCGATGGCGATGTCGTAGCCGTGGAGATCGAAACCCTGTTCTATGGGGTCCTTCTCGATATCGAGCGGGCGGTACTCGATGCATCCGCCACCATCGCCGAAGCGTGCTTCGGCTTCCGAGAAGAAGCCCGCCGAGATGTCGGTATACATGTAGTCGAAACGCCCTTCTGGGAGCTCCGGAAGCAACGCCGCGGTGGCGGATCCGGTGCCCGCTCCGATCTCGATCAACCGCAGCCGCCGTCCCGGCGGCAGCGTGGCCACGAGGGAGCGGACCGCCTCGCTCAGCATCTGGTTGGCCGCGCGCGCCACCGGCGCGCGCAGGTAGAGGTCGGCCGCAGTCGGTTCTCCGCTGCTGAAGAGGAGCGTCAGGGGATCGTTTCTGCCCCGAAGCACATCGGCGAGAGCGCCGCCGGAGCGGCGGAACAACCCGATCTCGGTCAGTCCATGGGGATAGCGTGCCGCCATCTCGTCGGCATGACTCTCCGGATCCTCAGGGATAGCCGCCGGCCAGGCATCTCCCGATCCTGAGCGCACCACAAAGGCGTTGCCATCCTCCGCCAACACCCCTGCCCGGGCCGCCATCTCGAGCATCCGGCGGAAGAGCCGTTCGTGCTCCGGGGCGACGTTCAGCGTCTCTCGCAGTTCCTCGGGCCTCACGCTATCGCCAACTGTTCGGACCCAACCCAGCCGATCCAGGTTTGCGATCGCGAAGGAATGCGACCAGCTCTCCAGGTCTGCCAGCAGGGCGTTTCTGCTCTTTGGCTCGACTCCGGCATCGCGCAGGTAGTCGGGAAGAAGCCGGGCACGGGCCTTGACCTCGGCAGGTTCTGGAAAGAAGTCGGCGGACTGAACGCCGGGCGGCAGGGCGCGTTCCTGCCACGTCACTTCATAGAGAAGATCGTCGATGCCTTCGATTGACGAGAGAAGCGCCGCCCGCGTAGCCCGCTTGACTGCGTAGTCGCTCAGTCCACCGATCTGGACTCCGCTCGGATCATAGATGCAGAGGTCTCCGCTCTGGACCTCAGGCGGACTGCTCGACTCCGAATCCGACGCCCGGTCGGCTGCTTTCATGCGCACGTGGCAGAACATTCGTTCGGGAAGTGGCCCGGAAAGCCAGAAGCGCTCCCATGCGAAAGGAAGATAGGTCGTCTGGCCCTGGGTTCCGTCGAGTCCGCGCGCCGCGCCCACGACCTGGAAGCAGCCGTCGAGAAGGAGCGGATGAATGTCGAGTTCGCTGCCCCTCGAGGTTTCCGGAAGTGACACTTCTGCCAGAGCTTCTCCGGGTCCGCGCCAGATTCTCTGAAGGGTCCGGAAGGGTGGACCCAAGTGAATTCCGGTTTCGGCCCTTGCCCGGTAGTAGGTCGTCGTGTCCAACGGCGAAAGGCCCGAAATCAGGCCTTCCAGATCGACCCGCGTCCCGCCCTCGACAGTGGGAGCGTTTGTCGCGCGTCCCTCCATGTGGAGCATCCACTCATCGTCTCGGCCTCTGCTGAACACCTGAACCTGGCGCGTCATCCTCGAGTCGGGAGCCCCCAGCAGAACCTGCACGGCCCGCACGCCTTCCTCCGCCGCGTCTTCTTCCCCCTCATCGGAGATCACGAGCGCGTTATGCAGCTGGATGTCCTCCAGCGCGACGCGTTCGCTTCCTTCGACACGAGACGCCGATGCCGCCATCGCGCCGTAGAGCGCTCCGGGCGCCACCACCTGGCCGTACACGCGATGATCGGCGAGCCAGGCCGGTTCGCTGGCGGATACGTCCGTCTCATAGGAGATCTCACCGCTGGCGGAAGCATGCCGGACTCCGAGCAGCGGATGACCGGCCGCGCGCCGCCGCCGTTTCGATGTCTCCAACCAGAAACGTTCTCTCTGGAAGGGATAGTCGGGTATCGGGATTCGCCGACAGGACTCACCTGCGAACAGCCCCTGGAAGCGGATCGACAGCCCCGCTTCGTAGGCCTCCGCGACCGCGTCCGCGAACACCCTCGCCGATCCGGGGACTGTTTTCTCTTCATCCGGCAGGCCCATGCTGGCAATGACCCGGGGCGGCGGCGCCGAGTCCGGCCATGCCGAAACCGCCAGCGGGGCCAGAAGCGAACGGGGTCCGATCTCGATGACGAGATCCACTCCGAGATCGGCCAGGGTCCGCACCGTATCGCCAAAGGATACCCGCTCCCGCGCGTGACGCCTCCAGTAGGCGCCGTCCAGCATCGTGCCGGGCTCGACGACGCGGCCGGTCAGGTTGCTGATCACGTCGACGTGAGGCGGACTGATTGCCACGTCGTCGAGCGCTGCCTCCAGGGTGTCAAGCGCCGGCTCCACGAGGGCACTGTGGAAGGCTCGGGTCGTGTTCAGGCGCTGGACCCGGACTCCCTCGGACTTCAGCCGCACCGTGATGGCCTCGATTGCCTCAACGGGACCGCTGACCACCTGGTGGAGGCCATTGTCCGCCGAAACGCTCAGTCCGACGCCCCCGATCTCCTGATTCAGGGTTTCCACAGCGGACTCCACGCGCGCCGGAGGCGCGAAGACGGCCGCCATGGCACCGGGGCTGGTGCTCGACAGCGCGGTGCCGCGTGCCTGTGAGAAGTGCATTCCGTCCTCGAGGCTGAACACTCCCGCCGCCTGGGCAGCAGCCAGTTCTCCGGCACTGTGTCCGACCACGGCGGAGGGCCGGACGCCCACGCTCCACCACAGCGCGGTGAGCGCGCACTCGAGCGCGTAGAGAGCTGGCTGCTCCCAGGCTGTGTCGCCCAGATCCTCCGAGGCATCGCCCCGCGCGAACATCACGTCGAGAAGCGAGGTGCCCCGTCGCTCCAGGAAAACCGCTTCGCAGCGGTCCAGCACTGCCCGCGCCACCGGCTCCTGCTCGTAAAGTTCCCTTCCCATCCCCGTCCACTGGCTTCCCTGGCCGGTGTAGGCGAATGCAATCCGGGCCCTGCGGCCTCGCGGCGTAGCCTCGTCGGCCGAGTCGGCGACCTCCTCGAGCTGCTTTCGCAGGGAACCGGCGTCGTGGAAAACGACACCGCGTCGGCAGTCGAAATGGCTCCGGCCTATGCTCGCGGTCCACGCCATGTCGGACAGCAGCGATTCCGGTGCAACACCGATTGGCGATGATGCGCCGAGCCCTTTGTCGAGCCACTGAAGATAACGTCGGGCGAGATCCCGGAGCGCGGACGTTGTCTTCCCGGAGAGCGGCAGCACGCGGGAGACGCGGTGCGCCGCTTCCTCGTCCAGCGGTGACGAAACGCCCGACGCAACTGGTAGCGCAATCGACACCTTGCAGGGGGAGCCAACGGGCCGAAGTCCCGCAGCCGAACCGGAGTCAGAAGAGCGATACTCCTCCAGCACGATGTGGGCGTTCGTCCCGGAAATCCCGAAGGAATTCACGCCCGCCCGCCGTGGCTGCTCACCGGGGCTGGGCCATTCCATGGTCTCGGTGGTGATCCGTACCGGCAGGCGGTCCCAGTCGAGGCCCGGATTGGGATCGTGGAAGTGCAGATGCTTCGGAATCAACCCGGACTTCACAACCATGGCCGCCTTGATGAGGCCGGCCACGCCGGCCGCGGCCTCGAGGTGACCGATGTTGGTCTTGACGGAACCGACGAGCAATGGATGTTCGGCGTCACGCTCCCGCCCGTAGACCGTGACCGCAGCCGTCATCTCGATAGGATCCCCCACCGTGGTGCCGGTTCCGTGTGCCTCGAGATAGTCCACTTTCGCCGGCGAAAGGTCCGCCCGGAAGAGCGCGGCTTCGATGACCTGCTCGAGTGCCGGAATGTTGGGCACCGTCAATCCCGCGCTGGCCCCGCCGTGGTTGACCGCGGCACCGCGAATCACCGCCCAGATGCGGTCGCCGTCTGCTTCCGCTTCGCTCAGGCGTTTCAACACCACGACCCCGCATCCTTCGCCCCGCACGTAGCCGTTGGCGGACGCGTCGAATCAGGGCAATCGCTTTTGGATTTTTCATGCAGCGGCACGGATGAGATTGAGCAG
>JAPPGE010000021.1 GCA_028821455.1 bacterium
AACCGCCGTCAGCTCGACTTCATCACTTAAGTGCACTTCCTGGCCGTCGCTAACACCAGGGGACCGACGTCCCCGATATCGTCGGCCTGGGATACCCGGACGCCGTCGTCGCTTCGGCTCAATGCGAAATACCGTTGCGGTACGGCTTCGAACTCGCGTTTGAGAAGGATGTCGAACTCCTTCAGCAAGAACAGGCTGTGCGTAGCCACGAACACCTGTACGCCCGCCTTGCAAATGCCAAGTATGACCTTCGCGACGTCGCGAATCAGGCGCGGATTGAGGTTCGCCTCCGGTTCGTCCCAGAACAGGCATCCCTTGTCGAGCAGCGAACCGGTCGAGATCAGCCGCACAAGCATGGAGATCTTGCGCCATCCTTCGGCAACCAGCGGCATTTCCATATTGCTAGCGTTGAACGGCCTCAGGTAGAACCGGCCGTTGCTGTCCAGCACGACCCGTCCGCCAAGCTGCTCCTCCAGCGGTCCGATCAGATCGGCAATCGTTGCCTCTCGCGGACCCCTTAATGTCGGCGCACCGAGGAGCAGGCATGTGTCTCGCCACGTTTCGTCGAATTCCAGATGCCGGGTCTCGTAGAGCGGAACGAAACCCGGATAGATGGTCAACAGTTCCCGGGTGGGAACGAACACCGGTGACTTGTCTTGCCACGCGGAAGGAACGCGCTTGATTGACACCTCGGATTTCACGAGAGACGAGAACCGAAAGACCAGTGATGTCCTGGGCCCAAAGAATGACATCTTGACATCGCAGCTGTTGCGCCCCCTTTGGCGATGGACAAGGCGACCCAGGCGGTCTTCCGGACGAAACACGCTGGAAAGCTTTTCCGCGACTCGTGTCTGCAGGACGGTCTTGGTGGGCGGCTCCTTGCGCTTCCTGCCCTCATCGGCGCTCAGTGCCATGACAGCATAGGGAAGTTTCAGAAGGTGCGTCTTGCCCGTTCCGTTCGCGCCGACGATGACGTTAAGGCCCTTGGCGAACTTCAGATCGGCGCTTTCGAACACCGTGAAATTCCGTACCTTGAGAGAGTCGAGCACAGGCTCCACCTCCTAGAGCTCATGGACCGAACATTCCGTAGCGATACTGCATCGCCGCCTATCGGCGTACCATACGCCGCCGACCTCTTCCAGATCGACACCATCCCAAGTTGAACACAACCAAGAATTCTCCCGGCACGCCGGTACGCCCTGGTTGATCGTGCACGAAGCTTGGGATGGCGACCTGAACAGGTCCATGTCGTCGACGAGGATCTCGGAGGCTCCGGCGCCAGTACAGAAGGGAGAACCGGCTTTGCCCGGGTCACGACCCAAGTGGCGATGGGCAAGGTCGGCAGTCTGCTTGGCATGGAGGCGTCCCGGCTGACCCGCGATACCAGCGAGTGGTCTCGGCTGATCGAGATCTGCGCGCTGAGCCTCAACGAGGACGGCGTCTATGATCCCGGCCACTTCAACGATGGGCTCTTGCTCGGATTGCTATGTGATGCACAAGATTCTGGTTGGTGACGGTGCTTCGGCAGTCACCAACCAGAATCTTGCCATGGGAACCGTTCACCAAAGTCACAATTCCGATTGAGGTCCAGACGGGCGAGGTGGCGGCAACAGATCGGCGGCACGCAGGGCAGCGATGATCTCCGCTGGTGCGGCGTCTTCCTTGTCACTCTTTTGATAGATGAGTAGTGGTTCGACTGTCCCCTCCTTGTAGTAGAACACGAGACGACATGCCCGGCTGCCATGGTGTCCGATTCTGATGCGCAGCTTGTAGACCGGCTCCCCATTGATGCCAGCGATCCGGAAGGCGGTCTCTGGAACGCCGTTTGCGGCGATTATGCTTATGGTGTCATTGACCTGCTTGCATTGACCTGCTTGGACGTGCCAAAGTGCTTGCGGTTGAGCCTTGCGAGTTGCCGAGAAAAGGCCTGGCGGCTCATGTCATGTTTGCCGCCCTCAATTCAGCCTGAACTAGATCCCGGAAGGGTTTGTGCGCCGATAGCGCCAGCGTCTCTCCCAGATCCTCGCACAAGTCAGCCAGCTCTAGAGTCAAGTCGACCCACTGGCTGAAGAAGAACTGTGCACTGCGCATCCCCGGGCCGCCTGAGGGGTGCATCTCCTGCACCCCGTCCTGGCAATCATCGACAAGTGCGCGGAGATCCAGGGCATACTTCTCGAACTCCTGAGCCTCGGCGACCAATAGCTCGGCCAGGGCCGGCGTGATTTCCTCGTGATTTGTAGAGATGGAGGCCTGCTGGAGTACGAGATTCCGCATCGTCATGCCCATGGCCATGATCTCGGAGAAACCATGGGTCACATGGCCCTGGGCAGCTCCGCGATTCGTGTCATCATGCCTGAATGTGTTCCGACTGGCGGTGCTGTACATATGCGCCAGCAGGCCGGAGTCTTCACCTCGATGCCAAAGCATAGCGGGCATGCCTCTCTCCAGGTTGGTCAAGGGCCGGGCTGCTCTTCACTCAGCAGACGGGGCGCGACGAGCGCCGGAGCGTGATCAGGGATCGTCCTGGGGCTGCGGCGGCTCGGCCAATGGCCGTACCCCCAAGAGCTCTCTCCAGATTCCGGCGCAACATGGCCGTTTTCCTCTAGCTGGTCCAGCGGACTGTTTCCTCGTCATTCGTGTCGCGCAGCACAATGCAATCTACCGCATCGGGATCATTCGCAACATCTGAGGCGTCCGCGAGAAGTCTAATGTTCCTGACGGTCGAGATCTCGAACATGTCACCGCTCAGGTTTCAGGGTTTTCGACGAACTTTGCG
Source organism: bacterium (assembly GCA_028821455.1). Lineage (GTDB taxonomy): Bacteria > Pseudomonadota > Alphaproteobacteria > SP197 > SP197 > SP197. Next base: position 2,777 of record JAPPGE010000021.1, read on the forward strand.
GGCTGCGGAACGACGATCACCAGTTCCGTCGTGGGTGGCGTCGATCATCACGCATTTCCCAGCTTTCGCCTTGTTCGACTGGTAGCTGTGCCGCTTCACGCTCACGCGCACCTCGCGGGGATTGGGCGGCTTGTGTTGTCCATGGTCGGTCTCCCTTCCTGCCAAATATGCGCCGTTGCGTCGTGCCGCGCAATCCCCTCGCGTTGCTGGCCGGTGGCAAGGCAAGGGTGCTCGCCAGGGACGCAGTCCGCGCTCGGGGTGGCCAGTTTCAAGATCCCGCGCATCGCTTACTGGCAAACAACACGGATCAAGCCGGTGAGTGTCATCCCTTCAACCCGGTTTGCCGATTTGTCCTCCCGGCACATGTCCATCATCAGAACTGCTGGACGAAGCGCAGTTCGCCGGAGGTGCGGCTGTAGTCGTGGAGCTGGGCATTGCTGTCGCGGGTTTCGCGGACGACCGCGAGTTCGGGGCTGAACCCCAGAACGGTCACTGCCCGGTTGTAGGCGGAAAGCCTGTAAGAGCGGGTGCGATCCTCGCGCGGGCCGCCATCGGCAACGAAGGGGAACCAGCCTCGCTCGTAGTCGGTCCAGCGCACCTCCGCGCCGCCGCCGATCGTGAAGCCCCAGGGCAGGGCCGCGGTGACGCCCGTACCAAGCCACCGGCCGCTGTGGCGCTCGCGCCGGAATTCCGGCCGCTGCACAGCATAGCCGCCGGTAAGGTCGGCCCGCACCGTCGGCGCGACCACCCACGAGCCGCGCAGGGTCGCGTCCCACACCGGGACGTCGAGGTGGGTCCGGGTGCGGTGGCGCCGGTCGTGCCAAGACACCCGGGCGAAAGCGGTGACCCGCGAGCCCAGCCGGTGGGCACCCTGGAGGCGACCGCCCAGGTCTCGGTAGTCGGGCGCAATGCCGGACCAGCACTGCCGGGCGCTGCCCCATCATCTTCGTAGTAGTGACCGTGCGGGACGCGGAGAATGCCGTTCGATGTCGGATCGCATCACGACATTCGATGCACCTTCCACGCCTGTGGAGTGAGGAGATGCCATTGAAACGGAGACTGATCGCCGTGGTCCCGGCGGACAATTCTGCTGACGTGCCGCCGGACGTCGGCACCGGTGCAATAGACGCATCGGTGTTTCCCGGCTGAGTTGGCGCAGCTGGCGTAGTGACTATCGCGAGGATGCGGGTCGAGTGCAGCCAGAAGACCCGGCGGGGGCTGGTCCGATCGGTCGAATGGGGTGGGAGATACGATGGCTCGCAGCAGCTTGCTGCTCACGTTACGGCGCTCCTGCCTGCCGTTATTCGCCATCGGTTCTTGTCGAGCATCCCGTCACCGATCCCTTCGACACCCTTGAGGCAGCAGAGGCGGGCGAACGGACGGGCGTCTACGATCCGGTGCGCAACCTTCGGACCGACGCCGATGAGGCTTCTCTTCAGCGACGCTTCGCATGCGTGGTTGATGTCTATCTTCCGCAGCTTCTTGAATTTCGTACTCCCGTTCCAGCCGTTGCGGCCAGGGTGCGGAGCGGTGTAGAGCCTGTCGCCCAAGCCGTTTGCATATGCCCAATCGCTCATCTGTCCCTTGAGGCCGGACCACCCATCGGACCCGCCCGTACATGCGCTGACGATCCAATGCGGGTTGTACTGCATCATGGTCGTGCGGAACGCCTCTCGAACCTCCTGGACCTCCCAGATGCTCGTCCACACGGCATCGCGCAGCCGTGCAAACGAGCCAGCGAGTTCCTTACGATGTACTGCATGGAGCGAGGCCTGAAACGGCACTGGGTTGGCGATCACGACCCGTGCGCCCGCCGGCACCGTTCCCACGTCCTTCGATTTCCGCAGTATATCGGCGAGATAGCGACAAATGGCTGTGCCGGTGCCGCCTTGGGCTGGCCCTATCGGCATCATCGATCCCGGCCGGGATCCTGGCTGATACTCATCGCGGTGCGGCGATTCCAGGATGATGAGCAGTGTCGGTCCATCCGGATCGGGGCACTCGGGCGGGAGCCTCTCTATTCCGAGACAACCGTTCCGGCGCACTACCCAATACCGTACATCCTCCAGGACGCGGGCTCCGCACTCGAACATGCCGCGAATGCGGATGCACCCGTCCGTGATCGAAACATACCGCGAAGGCTGCACGCGGGCCTTCCTTAGATCACAGAACACCTTCGGACCAATCTTCGGCGTCAGCAGGGTGCGAATGGGCCAGTTCATCTCGATGCAAAGCGACACCGCAGCTTCACTCGCTGTTCGGTGCTTTGCGCTTGCCGACAACGCGAGCAGCTCTTGTCCAACGGGAGCACCTGATTGTCGCTGTTCGGCCTTGAACCCTGTGGAGAGCACGACCGAAATGCTGAAACCCTCGTAGGTGGTGCCCCATCTGTCACGCAACATCTTCACAACGGGCGCTGTTTCCGACTCGGCATACAGTCGAATTCCGTCATCGCCGACGCCGATACCGACGAAGCCATCGCAGGCTCGAAGTTCGCGTCCGAGCGACCTCTTGGCTTGCTGTATATCTGTCATGGGGTCACGATAGTGCCATTGAATCGATTGAGAATGGGCTGAATTCGGTTGGCCCGCGTGTGGGAGCCATCGCCAGCGAACAGTAGCCCGACGGCACGGGAGCCAGGGCTGTCGAGGACCAGGGAGCCTGAGTCGCCGTCATCGGAAAAGGGACCGGACTCACCGATGATCGCAATCTGATCCTCGAAATATGCAACTCTGCTGCTATACCTGACATTGCCGTCAAAGCTGATATCCACCACCTTGCTGAAGGTCAGGCCAGTGGCGCGACCGTGTTTCGCGACCGATTGGTTGAGGAATGCTGCGACCGGGGGATTGGCGTGCCGCCCGATGCCCATGATGCTGGGGATTGCCGAATTGGGATCGTCCAAGGCCGCAATGGCTGCGTCGATGTGGTTGACGGCGCTACCGAACCTCAGGGGCTCGTAGTCGGTCAAGCCGGGGCGATGCGGCGAGCCGAGCTTCCTGCGGCCAAGTCGTGAGGACCGGGTTGCAGGATGTCATCGCCCGGGACGCCAGCGTTCGTATTGGCGAGGACATGATTGTTGCTGAGTATGCAAAGCGCACCCGGAGTTTCGACGAGGCAGCCCAGCGTGCCCGCAGATACCTTGTAGTGCCCGATCGACACGCCGCCGGGGACGGGAGAGAGAGCATTCTGCCGCGCCGGCGCAAGAATGCCGAATCCGGCTGTCGAAAAGCGTTCCGTGCGGAGGCCCTCAAACTCGGATGGGATCTCAACGGCCTCCTCGTGCCCCTTCAGAATGTACACACGAACTGAATCGTCGGCGATTCCGATCCCCTCTATGCCTTGCGTGAACCGAGGCAAGTCGTCGCGATCCGTGAGGCCGTCCTGGTCTTGTGCGGCGATGCGGGCCGGATTGTCAAACCTATTGTGAGCAGCCTCCTTGGCGGCAGCTTGTTGGGAGGTAAGCAAGCAAAACTCCGTATGGGCAGACAAGCATGAAGAATCCGTGAACCTCTCCCACTCTATCGCGACTTCGATTGGCATGCCACAATTCGAACTGCCCCTTGGCCAAAGCGCACCCACCGCCTGTCGTTTGAGCCTGCGCCCCCCGCGGGTCGCACGCCCACGCACGCCGCCTTTCCAGGGCGCACTGACATTCACCGGCCATATTGGCGACAGACAGTGTGTGTGTGTCGGGCGAAGGGGTGGGGAGCGAACGCTCATCCATTTCATTCCGAGCGCAGCCGATCGATGCGGTGTTGACCTCATGTGAAGGGGATCACGGAATCGGAATGGAAGCACATGGGATCAGTTGGCGTCTGAAGGGGAGCGCCGCCATTCCTGGCTCGAGTGCACGATGACGCGCTGCTACCAGAAGGGTGCTTGCGACTTCACGGCTGTCTTCGGCCCCGGTCGATTCGTTCCGGGATCTGACGGCCTCCCGACAGCGCCCGGGAGTTGTATGGTCCTCCGGTTATCGCACAGGGTGCAGCAACGGCATACACCAAAGTCACAATTCCGGTTGAGGTCCAGACGGTGCAAGCCTTTCGAGTCAGCGCATCTCGGAGGCCACTTTGTCGGATCGCCCGCCGAATACAATTGTTCATCGGCACCCGGCTTGGAGTAGACATAGTCCTTCGGGAGATGACCGGTGCAGACCAGAGTGCCAAGGATCTCAACGGTCTCCAGCACATTTCGGCCGTCAGAACTGCTGCACGAAGCGCAGTTCGCCCGAGGTGCGGTCGTAATCGTGGAGCTGGGCATTGCTGTCGCTGGTCTCGCGGACCACCGCGAGCTCGGGGCTGAATCCCAGCACGGTCAGTGCTCGGTTGTAAGCGGAGAGCCTGTAGGAGAGGGTGCGGTCCTCGCGCGGGACGTTGTCCGCGACGAAGGGGAACCAGCCCCTTTCGTAGTTCGTTCAGCGTATCTCCACGTTGCCGCCGACAGTGAAGCCCAAGGGAAGGGCCACGGTGACGCCCGTGCCAAACCAGCGGCGGTGGTTTTCAGAACGCCCTCCATCTATCGATGGATCGAGCTTCAGGATCGTCTCCGAAACTGTCATACAGGGAACGTTCAAGAAGCCAAGCCTGTGACGCCACCACAAAGTGCTCCGCTACAACCGGCCCGGCGCGGAGGGCCCGTCGAGTTTTCCCGCCCCAATTAGGAAATCAACATTGACAACAGTTTCGTTGCCAACTATTTTGTTTGTAGCCGATTTGATGGGAACATGACAATGCGTAACATCGTCGGCAACTGGTGCGAGGGAGAGGATCACTTCAATCGCGAGTTGGAGCTCCAGGCACTCCAAGAGCGAGTCCGGGACGGGAATCACACCCTGCTGACAGCGCAGCGTCGGATGGGCAAGACGAGTCTCGTGCGAGAATTGTTGCGGCGATTGAAGGAGACGCGCGAGTTCGAGACGATCTTCGTCGATCTTGAAGCTGCCGCGGATCCGGCAGACGCCATTGCTGAGATCGGCGTACAGTCAAGCACACTGCGTGGCGTATGGGACCGGATCAAAGATGGTTTCTCGAACTTGCTGCAGACGGCCAGCGGGCGAATTGAAGAGCTTTCAGTCGCGGACTTGAGGGTGAAACTGCGCGCCGGGATAGACGCCGGTAATTGGCAGCACAGAGGCGATACCTTGTTCGCGGCACTAGGGGAGAACAGTCGGCCTGTTGTTCTCGCGATCGACGAACTACCGATCCTTGTAAACAAGATGCTCAAGGACGACGCTGGAGTCGTCACGCCGGAAGGAACACGAGCGACCGAAGAGTTCCTCAGTTGGCTCCGGAAGAACGGTCAAGCCCATGGCAGACGCGTCTGCGTGATCCTGTCGGGCAGCGTGGGCCTCGAGCCTCTCCTGGAGGCCGCGGGGCTCAGCCCGCTCGCCAACATCTATTTCCCCTACGATCTGAAACCCTGGAGTGAGGAGACCGCCGCAGACTGTCTGGCGGCGCTCGCCGAATCCTACGGAATGCGCTTTCCTCTGAAGGTCCGAGAAGACATGTGTCGTCGGCTGCGCTGCTGCATACCGCATCATGTGCAGGTGTACTTCGACAAGATGCGCGATCACCTCAGGCACGCGGGCCGAGAAGACGCAACCCCGACGGATTCAGAGTTTGTCTATGAACGTGAGATGCTGAGCGTTCGCGGTCAGGTTCATCTGCAACACTACGAGGGTAGGCTGGAGACGATCCTCGGGTGGGTAGGTTACCCGATCGCTCTTGAAATACTGAGCGCGACCGCTGTCGAAGGCCGTCTCGACGGCGATGCCGTTGAGCAATACCGCTGCCATTACTTGGCACGAAACGCGATAGCCGACAATGCCGCTCCCACGGTCGACCAGGTGTTGCGCATGCTGGAACATGACGGCTACCTGGAACGCAAGGACGACGGCTACTGCTTTGTTTCCGGCCTCCTCGAAGACTGGTGGCGCAACCGCCACGGTGCAAGTTTCCGAGCCGCTGTCGAGCCCCGACGGCGCGGCCAGGGAGATCCCCGATGATCGGGACCGTCCGGAAGTACAACCCGGGATTCCTCTCGGACGATGAACTAGTAGCGTCCTTCTGTGTGCGAACGAGAGAGTTTGCTTCGATAATCGAGGCCCTGCGCGAATCCACGGGGTGCGCGAATGCTCATCAGATCGTCATCGGTCCGCGCGGCAGCGGGAAGACGAGCCTCCTGTTGAGGGTAGCAGCGGAGATTCGCCGGGACAGGTGCCTGTCTTCGCGTTTCTTCCCGGTGGTCTTTGCGGAGGAAAGTTACGAGGTCTCGACCGCCGGCGAGTTCTGGCTTGAATGTCTATCCCGACTGGCGGAGCAGGCGCCTCGCGAGCAAGGCGGGCCCGACCTGCGACGTACATTCGAGGATCTGAGGAAGATTCAGGACGACCGGACGCTCGGGGATCGGTGTCTCGGCGTCCTTCAGGACTTTTCGGATCGGGAAGACAAGCGGATCGTACTGTTCGTCGAGAATCTGGACATGATGTTCAGGGATACAGCCGACGACAGTGTGGGATGGCGGCTGCGTCACGCGCTTCAGAATGAGTCCCGGCTTCTCCTGCTGGCGAGTGCGACTAGCCGGTTCGACGAGATCGACAATCCGGAGCGCGCGTTCTATGATCAGGTTCGCGTGCTGACGCTGCGCCCGCTTGAACGAGACGAATGCGCGACCCTGTGGCAGGTGGTATCCGGTCAGAGACGGGCACCGGAAATGATACAGTCATTGAAGATCCTCACTGGCGGCAGCCCACGCCTGTTGGCTATCGTCGCCCGTTTCGGTGCCAATCTGTCGTTTCGCGCACTAATGGCCGATCTCTTCCATTTGATCGACGATCACACTGAGTATTTCAAGAGCCATCTTGAAGGGTTGCCTCCGCAGGAGCGGCGGGTCTATGTCGCCCTCATTGTTCTCTGGAAACCGGCAACCGCCCGGGAGATTGCTGAGCGGGCACGACTGCAGACCAGCCAATGCAGCGCGCAGCTCAAGCGCCTGGTCGAGCGGGGTGCCGTGGAGGTAACGGGCGGCACCGCCCGTCGCAAGCTCTACTACGTCGCCGAGCGGCTCTACAACATCTACTATCTGATGCGAAGGTCGCGCGTGCCCGACCCCCTGGTCGAAGCTCTGCTTCGATTTATGGAGGCTCTTTACTCACCGCATGAACTGAAGAACCTCGGGACCAGAATGGCCGCGGAGTTTCCGGCTCTTGATGACAAGATGCAGGAGATTTACCGGAGGACGTTCTCGGAACTGACAGAACTGAACGCTCTTCAGGTGCATCGTGACGAGTCGCGCTTCCTTGCCCCCTGGCATCGTGTCGGCGGCGGCCCCGTTAAGGATGGCGCCCGGACTTCCTCCCCGGCTGCGATGGCATTCGACACCGCCCTGACCCTCACCACCGAAGGAAGGGAGCCGGAAGCGTTGGCTGCGTGGGAGGAACTCGTGCACAGGTTCCGGGCGAGCGATGCGCCGGACGATCGTGAACTGGTGGCAAAGGCCCTTGTTGAAATGGGTACCCTGTTTGCCAAGGCGAACCGGCCGGAAGATGCGCTCTCCGCCTGGGACGAGGCGGTGCACGAGTTCGGGTCGAGCGAAAGGCCGGTGTGTCTCGGTGCTGCGGCGAGCGCTCTCTTGAACAAGGCGTTGATGCTCGGTACGACAGATCTGCTGCATGAGACTGTTTCCGCTTGCGACGAGGTGTTGGCTCGCTTCCAGCAGGCAGAGTCTCCCGATGTCGTTGCCGAAATCGCAAAGGCAATGACATGCAAGGGACTCGCATTGAAGGCGTTAAGCCGGCCGGAGGAAGCGATCGCCGTTCTCGATGAGGTGGTGCAGCGTTTCTGGTCCAACGTCGACCCCGACGTTCTCGAGTCTGTCGCCTCCGCTCTCTTGGTCAAGGGAGACGCGCTTGCTTTGTTGGATCGCTGGAAGGATGCGCTCACCGACTGGCGTAGACTCGTACAGCGGTTCAAGGAGAGCGAGGGTGGCGATGTTGCACTCTTGGTGACGATGGCTTTCGCAGGCGTCGCGCACGCACTCTTTCAATTGGGCGAGCCCGACCTGGGATTAGGTTTCGGTGATGAGGTGATACGGCGCTTGAAGAAAGACGGGGTGCCCAAACACTCGGGGATGTACGCGAGGGCGCTCACTTTTAGGGGCTTGACGCTCCTGCAGCTGGACCGCTTCGAGGATGCGTTGGAGACTTGGGAGGAAGTTGTTCGGTGCTTCGGGTCGAGCGATGATCCAGCATTGCAGGACGAGGTGTCAGCATCCCTTCTCGGCAAGAGCCAGGTCCTCAGCAAGTTGAATCGGTTCGAGGAGGCCATGGCGATTTACGATGAGGTGGTGCAACGCAGCCGTGCGGGCACAACAGATAGCTCTCTTGAAACGGTCGCACAGTCGCTTGTCGAAAAAGGCCTCGCGCTCTTCCACTCAAACCGGCAAGCGGAAGCATTGGCCGCGTGGGGTGAAGTGGTCCAGCGATTCGGTCAGAGCGATCATGCGGTGCTTCGAGAGCAGGCTGAAACGGCGCTCTGGATGAGAGCCACGTGTGACCTGGGCAGTGGGCGGATGGCGGCGGTAATTGAATCGGCCAATTCAATCCTTGAGCGTGAAGGAATGCGGTCCTCGGAGACTAGATGCCAGTGGCTTGTGCTCCGGGCCCTGGCCTTGCTGGCCGAAGGGGAGGTCGATGCTGGAGCAAGGGATGCGGAGGCCATGTTGGCGACCTTCCCGACTGACGCTTCAATCTCCGCGATGGTGCTCCAGTGTGTGCTGAAGTTCGCGGAAGTTCTCGATGCGGGGGAAATGCGCGATCTGATCCTGGCTTCGCCGGCATCCGAGCGATTGCTGCCGATAACAACGGCGCTGGAGAAAGAGCTTGGCCTGGAACCGCGACGGGTGGCGAAGGAAGTGGAGGAGGTTGCCGAAGATATCCTTCGGGTTCGCCAAAAGTTTCGGGATGGGCTGCATCGAGTGAATTGAACATCCAGGAACCGCTGCTGGATGTCGCCAATGTAACGTCACACTTCCGTCATCAGAACTGCTGCACGAAGCGCAGTTCGCCGGAGGTGCGGCCGTAATCGTGCAGCTGGGCGTTGCTGTTGCGGGTTTCCCGGACGACCGCGAGTTCGGGGCTGAACCCCAGCACCGTCAGTGCCCGGTTGTAGGCGGAGAGCCTGTAGGAAAGGGTGCGGTCCTCGCGAGAGCCGTTGTCCGCGACGAAGGGGAACCAGCCCCGCTCATAGTCCGTCCAGCGGATCTCCGCGCCGCCGCCGACCGTGAAGCCCCAGGGAAGGGCAACATTGACGCCCGTGCTGAGCCAGCGGCCACGGTGGCGCTCGCGCCGGAAATCCGGCCGCTGTTCGGCGTAACCGCCGGTAAGGTCTGCCCGCACCGTTGGCGCGACCACCCATGTGCCGCGCAGCGTCGCGTCCCACACCGGACCGTCGAGGTGGGTTCGGGTGCGGTAGCGGCGGTCATGCCATGATGCCCGGGCAAAGGCGGTCAGACGCGGGCCCAACCGGTGGGCAACCTCGAGTCGACCGCCCAGGTCGCGGTAGTCCGGTGCAGTGCCGGACCAGCGCTGCCGGGCGCTCGTCAGAAGGCTTGCCTCCGTCGCGGCATCCAGAAGCCAGCGCGGGCCGAGATGAAGGGCAACAAAGTGCTGGTCGAAGTTGGAGCGCTCGTATTCCCGCCGCGACGCCTGCGCACCGGCGCGGAGGTGCAGCCGGTCGGAGACTGGCACCTGGTACTCCGCCCCGCCCCAGAACGACAGGCCGATACCCGATCTGGAAAGCTCCTCGGCGTCCCGCTCGAAAGGCAGGCCGTAGATGATGATGGTCCGCTCGTCGGACGTGCCGCCGATATTGGTGTCGGGCGCCACCGCGACGCCCAGGTTGAAGCTCCAGCGCCCGCGCCCACGGATTTCCGCGAGGAATGCATTCACGTTCGCCTTGACCTCGTCCGGCACATCGCCGGCCAGGACCGTCTCGAAGTGGCGGGCTGCCAGGCCGTCCTCGCCTTTCAGGAAGAAGGCGCGGGCCAGTTCCAGGCGCACACGTACCAAGTCGGGCCGCCGCACCAGCATGGCGTGGAAGGCGCCGATAGCCTCATCCAGCAGCGCCTCACGCGCTTCGTCGGGCACGCCTGCCTGCTGTGACGCCTCCATGGACGCCAGGCCGTAGAGGAAGAGAGTTTGGGCCTCGATCGTGGCCTCCTGGACCAGTGGCCCCAGGATGGTCAGCGCGTCCATGTATCGACCGGCGTCCATCAGCGCCTGTGCCTCGGTCATGGCGTCGAACGTATTGCCAGCAGGGTCGCCGGCGGAGGGCTCGTCATGACCATCGCCCCAGACAGGGGCGCAGAGGAAAAGGAGGCAGGCGAGGGCCGCTGCTGTGCGGCGGAGTGGCGCATACAGCATCGGGGACCCTCGTTTGTTGTCTGTTGCAGTCTGAATAGAGA